>NZ_JBIVFF010000003.1:0-333420 GCF_044748025.1 Streptomyces sp. NPDC090032
GTTGATAGGCCAGATCTGGAAGCCCGGTAACGGGTGGAGGTGACTGGTACTAATAGGCCGAGGGCTTGTCCTCAGTTGCTCGCGTCCACTGTGTTGGTTCTGAAACCACGAACAACCCCACGTTTGTCACAGAGCGTGGTGCGGTTGACAGTTTCATAGTGTTTCGGTGGTCATAGCGTGAGGGAAACGCCCGGTTACATTCCGAACCCGGAAGCTAAGCCTCACAGCGCCGATGGTACTGCAGGGGGGACCCTGTGGGAGAGTAGGACGCCGCCGAACTAATTTTGAAGAAAACCCCCGTAACGGATGAGAATCCTGTTACGGGGGTTTTCTGCGTTGTGCGCGAATTCCCGGCCGGTCCCTGAAAAGGGACCGGCCGAATACTGTGCGGGGTAACTGTCAGGCGTCCAGGCCGCGGAGGACGAGATCCGTGAGGGCCTTGAACTCCGCGTCGATGCCGGCCTTCTGCCACTCACCCGCGTACGCCGGATCGTGGAAGCGGTTGGTCGCGTCGAATACCGCGCGGGCGGTCAGAGCGGGGTCGGCGTGCGGAAGGCTGAATTGTCCCTTGGTGACGCCGTCTTGAATGATGTGGTGCAGCTGCGTGATCAGCTCACCGACGTGGAGTTCGACCACCCGGCTGTTCTCGCTGATCAGAACTTGGTAGGTGGCGAAGAGCTGCGGATCGTCGCCCGCCTTGCGGCGCTTGGCCGCGAACAGTGTCGAGAACCATTGCCGCAACAGGGCGGGCGACGACAGTGAGTCATCTGCCATCAGCAGTTGCAGTTCGTCCGTGGTGCGGTCGAGCCAGCGCTTCGTGACCGCCTCACGCAACTGCGCCTTGGTGCCGAAGTGCCGGTAGACACTGCCATGGCTGACGCCGAGCGCGCGTGCCACGTCGACGACGGTCGCCTTCGCGGGACCGTGGCGGCGCAGGACTTCCTCGGTCACCTCGAGGATGCGCTCGGTGGTCAGGGTCTCGGTTGCCATGATGCCGACCGTACCGGGCGGTGATCAGTGCTCGCTGTCGAGGTGTGCCATCTGTGCCTCCGGGTAGCGGTCGCCGGCGGCGGCGCCGGCAGGAACGGCCTCCTCGATCGCGGCGAGGTCCGCGGCGTCCAGGCTGACGTCGAGGGCGCCGAGCGCCTCCGTCAGCCGGTCCCTGCGACGGGCCCCGACCAGCGGCACGATGTCCTCGCCGCGGCTGAGCACCCAGGCGATGGCGACCTGCGCGACACTGGCGCCCTTCTGCTCGGCGATCTTGCGCAGCGACTCGACGAGGTCGAGATTGTGCTGGAGGTTCTCGCCCTGGAAGCGTGGGCTCATCCCGCGGAAGTCGTTCGCGGCGAGCTTGCGGTCGCGGCCGAAGTGCCCGGAGATGAGGCCGCGCGACAGCACCCCGTACGCCGTGATGCCGATGCCGAGCTCGCGGGTGACCGGCAGGATCGCGTCCTCGATACCGCGGGAGATCAGGGAGTACTCGATCTGCAGATCGGAGATGGGGGCGGTGGCCGCGGCCCGCCGGATCGTGTCGGCGCCGACCTCGCTCAGGCCGATGTGCCTGACGTGTCCCTTCTCGACGAGCTCGGCGATGGCACCGATGGTCTCTTCGACCGGTACGTCGGGGTCGATACGGGCGATCCGGTAGACGTCGATGTGGTCGACGCCGAGACGCTGGAGCGAGTACGCCGCGAAGGTCTTCACGGCGGCCGGGCGCCCGTCGTAGCCGGACCATCCGCCGTCCGGGTCCCGCAGGGCGCCGAACTTCACGCTGGTCAACGCCTTCTCGCGGGATGCGGCGGGGGCGGTCCGCAGGGCCTCCCCGATGAGCATCTCGTTGTGCCCCATCGCGTAGAAATCGCCGGTGTCGAGCAGGGTGACGCCGGCGTCGAGTGCCGCGTGGATGGTGGCGATGGACTCGCCCCGGTCGGCCTCGCCGTAGAGCGCGGACATCCCCATGCAGCCGAGCCCGATGGCGGAGACCTCGGGGCCGGTGGAGCCTAGGGAGCGGGGGTGGAGAGTGGGGGAGGTGGGAGTGGTGGGGGACATCAGGGGCTCCTTGGATGGGGGTCGCCGGTTCGAGGATTCGGTGCCTCCCTATCCACGATGGCATGACAGCTGACAGATTTCAATATTTGTCATCTGTCAGCTGTCGTGTGTCGCCCGTTGTCTGGTGTCGCGGGGCTTCACCCGGCCTCACCCCACCACCCGTGGCAGTCGCACGCTCAGTGCTGTCGTCAGGGCGATGCCCGCCAGTTGCGCCAGCAGGGTCGTCACCAGTGCGTCTCGCATGCCGAGGTTCGGGGTCAGGGCGAGGAAGAGGGAGCCGAGTGTGGCGACGCCCAGGGCCAGTGCCGACTGCTGGGCGGTGATCATGACGCCGCTGCCCACGCCCGCCCGCGCCGTCGGGACCTCGGACAGGATGATCCGGAAGAGGATCGGGAGTTGGAGCGCCTGGCCCGCGCCCGCGAGTGCGGCGCCCGGCATCAGTTCGAGGACGCCCAGGTCGGGCCAGGTCCGCCAGGCCGCGAGGGCGATGAGGGCGACGCCGGCGCCCTGGATGATGCCGCCCGCCGTGACGATCCGGGTGCCGTACCGGGCGATGAGGCGCGGGCCCGCGAGGGACACCGCGAAGAAGACGGCAGCCATCGGCGCGAGGGCCAGGCCCGCCGGTACGGGGCCGAGGTGTTCGCCCTGCTGGAGTGCCACCGCGATCACGAACATGAAGCCGCTGAACCCGATGGAGAACGGCACGATCATGATCAGGCCGCGGCGCAGCGAGACGAGCGCGAACAGGCTGGGCGGGACCAGCGGGGTGCGGCCGTGCCGGTCCGCTCGGCGTTCCACCTGGTAGAAGGCGTACGCGAGGAAGGGGAAGGCGGTGAGTGAGAGCCAGGTCCACAGAGGCCAGCCGGCAGCCCTGCCCTCGGTCAGGGGCGCGAGAAGGGTGAGCAGGGACGCGGCGAGGAGCACCGTGCCGGGGCCGTCGACGGGCTCGGGGTGCGGGGAGCGGGTTTCGGGGACGGCGCGGGCCGCCAGGAAGAGACCGACGAGGACGACGGGCACGTTCACCAGGAACACCGACCGCCAGCCGGTCCCGAAGACGTCCGCGGCGACGAGGACGCCGCCCAGGATCTGGCCGACGACCATGGACAGGCCCGCCGTGGCCCCGTACAGGCCCATGGCCTTCGCCCGGCGCCCGCCCGTCGTCGTGGCCTGGATGGTGGCGAGGACCTGCGGGAGCATCGCGGCTGACGCGGCGCCCTGGGCGACGCGCGCGGCCACGAGTGACCAGGCGTCGGGGGCGAGGCCGCAGGCCAGCGAGGTGAGGCCGAAGGCGATCATGCCGCCGAGGAAGAGCCTGCGGCGGCCGAAGAGGTCGCCGAGCCGGCCGCCGAGTACGAGCAGGACGGCGTACGCGAGTCCGTAGCCGGCGACGACGAGTTCGAGGAGTGCCTCGCCCGCGGCCAGGTCGTGGCCGATGGTGGGCAGGGCGACGTTCACGATGAAGAAGTCGATGAGGGGGAGCGCCGCGCCGACGAGGACGGTGAAGAGCCCCAGTCCGCCGAGTGCCGGTGGGGCGGTGGCGGAGCGGGCTGTGGTGGGGACGGAGAGGGAACGGGTCCCGGTGCCGGTCATGGGTACCAGCGTCGTCGGGCTCTCAGACTGGTACCAGAGTGTTCTTATCCTGGTAGAAGGGCTACCTGGCAACAGGCTCCGTGGCGCGGCACGCTGGAGGCATGACCACGATGGTGCGGACTACGACGACAGTGGCGCAGACACAGACGCAGGCGCAGACACATGTGCAAGGGCAGGCCTCGGAGCCCACAAAGGCGTCGCCCGCACAGGAACCGCCTGCTCAGGCGTCGCCCAAGCGGGAGTCCGAGATCCGGCGGCATGAGCTCGCCGACTTTCTGCGCAGCCGTCGCGCCCGCATCACCCCCGAGCAGGTCGGACTGCCGCGCGGCCGGCGCCGGCGTACCCCCGGGCTGCGGCGTGAGGAGATCGCGCAGCTGTCCGCGGTCGGTGTCACCTGGTACACGTGGCTCGAACAGGCGCGGGACATCCAGGTGTCGGTGCAGGTCCTGGACGCGCTGGCCCGCACGCTGCTCCTCGACGCGAGTGAGCGCGCGCATCTCTTCCAGCTCGCCGGGGCCGTCGACCCGTCCCCCGCGGCGAGCTGCCAGACGGTCACGCCCGCGCTGCGTCTGATGCTGGAGAAACTGGAGCCGCTGCCCGCGTGCATCCAGAACAGCCGCTACGACATCCTCGCGTACAACCGCACGTAC
The DNA here is from genome assembly GCF_044748025.1 of Streptomyces sp. NPDC090032. Taxonomy (NCBI): domain Bacteria; kingdom Bacillati; phylum Actinomycetota; class Actinomycetes; order Kitasatosporales; family Streptomycetaceae; genus Streptomyces; species Streptomyces sp. NPDC090032. Next base: position 4,290 of record NZ_JBIVFF010000003.1, read on the forward strand.
GGTCGGCTGCTGTGCGACCTGGACACGGTCGCGCCCGAGGACCGCAACTGCATGGTGCTGATCTGCACGAACGAGCAGTGGCGGAAGTCGTTCGTGTTCCTGGAGGACACGATCCGGCTGATGGCGGCCAAGTTCCGTGGGTCGATGGCCGGTCATCTCGGCGAGCCCGCCTGGGAGTTGCTGCTCAAGCGGCTGGAGGACGAGTCACCGGAGTTCCGTGAGGCGTGGCAGCTGCACGAGGTGGTGGGCACGCGCAGCAAGACGAAGCACTTCCGCAACGCGTACGTCGGGCCGCTGTCCCTGGTCCACACCGATCTGTGGCTCGGCCCGGACCAGGGGGCCCGGCTGGTGACGTACACGCCCGCCGACGAGGAGTCCCGGGAGCGGCTCGACCGGCTTCAGGAGCTGGCGCCCGCCGTGGCCTCCTGAATCTCCGGCTCCTGCAGGCAGCGGGCGGTGCGCTGTGCGGTGCCGCGCGCCCAGCGGCCGCTGGTGAGGAGGCCGACCAGGAGGACGGCGACGCCGCAGCCCACGATGACCCACCAGCCGCCGCGGCTCGCGTCGACGAACGCGGTCGCGTACGAGGGTGTGCCGACGGCCGACGCGACGCCCGACGCGAGGACCGCGCCGATGACGGCGACGCCGAGGGTCTGGCCGATCTGCCGGCTCGTGGAGGCGACCGCGGCGGCGACGCCGGCCTGGGCGCGGGGCATGCCGGAGACGGCGGTGTTGGTGATGGGGGAGTTGACGAAGCCGAAGCCGAGGCCGAACAGGACGTAGCCGATGAACCGGGTCACGTTCGACGTCTCCGCCTCGAACGCGGCGAACAGGATGCCGCTCGCGGTCATCGAGATGCCCGCGACGAGCAGCGGGATCCTGGGTCCGCGGCTGCCGACGAGGCGTCCGGAGAGCGGGGCGCACACGAGGGTCATGGCCGCCATCGGCAGCATCCACAGGCCGGCGTCCAGGGCGTCTAGGCCGCGTACGTTCTGCAGGTAGAGCGTCGACAGGAACAGGAAGCCGCCGAGCGAGGCGAAGGCGCTGATCGCTATGACGGTGGCGCCGCTGAAGGGCGCAGAACGGAAGAAGCGCAGGTCGATGAGGGGTTCGGTGCGGCGCGGCTCGTAGGCGATCAGGCCGATGAGGGCCGCGAGGGCGAGCAGGGCGAACGTCACGATGACGGGGGACGTCCAGCCCGCTTCGGGGACCTCGATGATCGCGTAGGTGAGTGAGCCGAGGAGTGCCATGACGAGGAGCTGGCCGACCGGGTCGGGCCGGCGCGGCTTGGGGGCGCGGGACTCGGGGACGTAGCGCATGGTCAGCAGGAGGGCGGCGAGGCCCACCGGCAGGTTGATCCAGAAGATGGAGCGCCAGCCGACCGAGTCGACGAGGACGCCGCCCACGATGGGGCCCGCGGCCATGGAGATGCCGACGACGCCGCCCCAGACTCCGATGGCCCGGGCGCGTTCGCGGGGCTCGGTGAACGTGTTGGTGATGATCGACATGGCGACGGGGTTGAGCATCGAGCCGCCGACCGCCTGGATCATGCGGAACACGACGAGGGACTCCAGGTTCGGCGCCACGGAGCACAGCAGCGAGCCCACGGTGAAGATCACCAGGCCTGCCTTGAAGATCCTCCGGCGCCCGATCCGGTCGGCCGTCGAGCCCGCGAGCATCAGGAGTGAGGCGAGGACCAGCGTGTACGCGTCGATGGTCCACTGCATGCCGGAGACGCTCGCGCCGAATTCCTTCTGCATGCTCGGCAGGGCGACGTTCAGGACGGTGTTGTCGAGGCTGACGATCAGCAGGCTCATGCAGCAGATCGCGAGGACGAGCATTCGCCGGCGCTGCGTCAGTGGAGGGGGCATGTATCCGACGGTAGCCCGACCGCGGGAGGGGGCGCCCGGCAGGTGGGGGACGGGGGTGTCCGCCAGGTGGGGGACAATGGAGAACTGCCCCTGCCCGCCCGCCCACTTTTCGGAGAGCCCGCCCGATGTCCCAGCAGCTCACCATCGGTCCGCACCTCGTGCAGCCACCCGTGGTCCTCGCGCCCATGGCCGGGATCACGAACGCGCCCTTCCGCACCCTGTGCCGGGAGCACTCCGGCGGCAAGGGTCTCTTCGTGAGCGAGATGATCACGACGCGGGCGCTGGTCGAGCGCAACGAGAAGACCATGCAGCTCATCCGCTTCGACGCGAGCGAGCAGCCCCGGTCGATCCAGTTGTACGGCGTCGACCCCGCGACGGTCGGCAAGGCCGTCCGGATGATCGCCGAAGAGGATCTCGCGGATCACATCGACCTGAACTTCGGCTGCCCGGTCCCGAAGGTGACGCGCAAGGGCGGCGGCTCCGCGCTGCCGTACAAGCGGAATCTGCTGCGGGCCATCCTGAAGGAGGCCGTCAGCGGGGCCGGGGACCTGCCGGTCACGATGAAGATGCGCAAGGGCATCGACGACGACCACATCACGTTCCTCGACGCGGGCCGGATCGCCGTGGAGGAGGGCGTCACGGCGATCGCCCTGCACGGGCGCACCGCGGCACAGCACTACGGCGGCACGGCCGACTGGGACGCCATCGCCCGCCTGAAGGAGCACGTCCCGGAGATCCCCGTCCTCGGCAACGGCGACATCTGGTGCGCCGACGACGCGGTGCGCATGATGCGCGAGACCGGCTGCGACGGTGTCGTGGTGGGGCGCGGCTGCCTGGGGCGGCCGTGGCTGTTCGGGGATCTCGTCGCCGCGTTCGAGGGCACGGGCTCGCCCGCCGCGCCCGACCTGCGCAAGGTCGCCGAGACGATGGTGCGGCACGCCGGGCTGCTCGGTGAGTGGATCGGCGACGAGGCGCGCGGTGTCATCGACTTCCGTAAGCACGTGGCCTGGTACCTGAAGGGCTTCTCGGTCGGCTCCGAGATGCGCAAGCGCCTCGCCGTCACGTCCTCGCTCGCCGAGCTGCGCGCCGGGCTCGACGAGCTGGACCTCGACCAGTCCTGGCCCGTGGGCGCGGACGGACCCCGCGGCCGTACGTCCGGCAACAACCGGGTGGTGCTGCCGGACGGCTGGCTCAAGGACCCGTGGGACTGCGCCGGTGTCAGCGAGGACGCCGAGCTGGACACGTCCGGCGGGTGACGGGTTGCGGGAGCTGTCTTCCCACACCCCGCCCCTTCCCGAAACCGGGGGCCCTGCCCCTAGGACCCCGGTCGCTCGAACGCCGCGACCGGCCGAGAGTCCTAAAAGACGGCCGTGAGCAGCGCGAGCGGAGCCGCCGCCGAGCGTGACTCGCGCTCGCACGCGTGCGGATACGGCACGGGCGCCGGGTGCGACTCCCGCGCGTACCCGGCGAGCACCTCGGGCAGCCGGTGGCCGGACGCCGTGGCGGCCTCCACCAGCGCGTGCGCCACCGTCCGCGCCTCGTCGTGCAGCCCGTAGCGGGCGAGCCCGAGGGCGATCAGCGCGTTGTCGTGCGGCCACACCGAGCCCCGGTGGTAGGAGAGCGGGTGGTACGCGGCCTGCCCCGCCGCGAGCGTGCGCACCCCCCAGCCGGAGAAGAAGTCCGGCTCCAGGAGACGCCGGCCGACCACCTCCCCGTACTCCTTGTCGAGCAGGCCCGACCACAGGAGGTGGCCCGCGTCGGACGCCAGCGCGTCGACGTGCCGCCCGTCGCCGTCCAGGGCGAGCGCGGGGAACGCGCGGTCCGCCATCCAGAAGTCCCGCTGGAAACGGTCCCGCAGATCGCTCGCCGCCTGCTCCAGGAGGTCCGCGTACACCGGGTCGTCCCAGGCCGTGCGCGCGAGGGAGGCGGTGCGGCGCAGCGCGTCGTACGCGTAGCCCTGGGCGCCCGCCGCCGTCACGGGTCCCGTGGGGCGGCTGCCGTCGGCCGAGCAGATGGCGCCCGGCGAGTCCTTCCAGTTCTGGTTGGCGAGGCCGCCCCGGTCGGCGCGGTAGACGAGATAGCCGCGTGAGGTGAGGCCGCCGTGGTCGAGCATCCAGGTGACGGCGGCCCGCGCGTGCGGTTCGAGGCGGCGGGCCGTGGCCAGGTCGCCGGTCCGGTCCGTGTACGCGCCGAGCAGGACGAGGAACAGGGGCGTCGCGTCGACCGAGCCGTAGTAGCGGGCGAACGGGACCTGTCCGAAGTGCGCCAGCTCGCCGTGCCGCACCTCGTGGACGATCTTGCCGGGCTGGGCCACGGCGCCCTCGGTGGACTCCGTGGCCTGCGTCGCGGCGAGCACCGGGAGCGTCGCGGCGGCCAGCCCCGGCCGGTACGGGAGGGCGAACAGGGAGGTCAGGAGCGCATCACGGCCGAGGAGCGTGAGGAACCAGGGGACGCCCGCGCCCGGCACGCTCAGCCGCTCGCCGTCCGGGCCGGTGGCCGGGATCTGGAGCACGGCCAGGTCGGCCAGGCCCTTCGTGCATGCTGCCGCGAGTCCGGGCCAGGCGGCGGGCAGTTTGATGTCCCGGGTGAACTCCTCGGTGCGCGCGGCGAGTTCGGCCGTCGCGTCGGCGGGGGACGCGGGCACCGGGGTGCCGGGGGCGCCGTGCGGGCGGGCCGCGACGCGCAGGTTCAGGTCGGCGGTGCCGTGACCGGCCAGTTCGAGGGACCAGACGAGACGGCGGGCGCCGGTGCCGGTCTCCTCGACGGCGTCGGGCGCGGGCTCCGCGGTCACCGTCGTCGACGAGAGCCACTCGCCGCGCCGGTAGCCGAACCGGACGCCGTCCTCCAGAGGTGACCGGGAGCGGACCGCGCCGGTCTTCGCGTACGTGCGGTGGTCGGCGCGCAGCTCGAACTGGTCGGTGAAGTCCGCGTCGACGGTCAGCGCGAGCCGTACCGTCGTCGGCGCCGCACGGTTGGAGACGACGCGCAGAGCCTCGACGAACGCGCCGTCCGCCACGGCCTGTTCACGGAAGAGCGTGTACGCGGGCGGCTCCAGGCGTCCGCCACGCGGCACCAGTACGCAGCGCGCCACACCCTCACCGGCGCTGGTCCGCCCGGCCGCGTCCCCGCCCGGTGGCCCGGCGGGCGTGAGCACCTCGGGGGCGGCGCCGTCCGCCGTGAGCTGCCAGCGGCTGAGGTGCCGGCCGTCGCGCACGAAGAGGCCGTCGGGCGAGCCGGACCCGCGTACGCCGCTGATGTCACCGCCCGGGCCGATCGCCGCGAACGTGGCGCCCCGCACGAGCAGTTGATGCTGTCGGTCCGTCATCCCCAGGTTCCTTCCTCGTGCCGCTCCCGCGGCTCCTGCAGCAGATCGAGGGCGAGCGCGGCGCTCCAGGCGAAGCCGCGCGCGCCGCAGCCGCGCCCCGTGTACGGATCCACGTATTCGGCGAAGGCCGTGTCGAGCGCCGTGCGGAGCAGCGCGGCGCGCAGGCGCTCCGCCTCCGCCTGCTCGCCGTGCAGCCGCAGGCCGCGCTCGATCAGCCAGTTCGTGTTGAACCAGGCCGGTCCGCGCCAGTAGCGCTGCGGGTCGAAGGCCGGTCCCGTCAGGTCGTAACTCGGCACGAGCCGCACGGTGGTGCCGAGGCCGAAGCGGGGGCCGCGGGCGGTGCGCAGCAGTTGGGCGCTCACGTGCCGGGGGAGCGTCGGCAGGATGAGGGGGATCAGGCCGCCGACGCCGTACTCGGGGATCAGGGCGGGGGGCGAGAGCCGGCCGGTGGCGCGGGGTGTGCCGTGTCCCGGTGCGCGGGAGGTGGGGTGCCCGTCGGTCTCGCCGCGCAGGTCGCGGCAGAAGAACATGCCGGTGGCCGGGTCCCACAGGCGCTCGACCAGCGCTGCCGTGAGGCGTTCGGCGCGGGCGTGGCGGGCCGTGCCCGCGGCGCCGAGTTCGCAGGCGATGCGGGCGAGGGCGTGTTCGGAGGCGATCAGGAGGGCGTTGAAGGAGGGGTCCTCGACGGCGAAGCCGCCCTGCCCGGCGGCGCGGTCGGCGTACTGTCCGTCCCGGTAGTCCGTCGCCAGGCGCACGTACCGGCCGTAGTCGAGGTCGGTGGGCCGGTCGTCGGCCGCGCCGTGATCCAGGTCGGCGCGGTGGAACGCGCGCGCGGGGGCCGGGGCGATCCGGCTCAGCGGGGCGTCCCAGCAGGGGCTGTTGTCCATGCCCTGTTCCCAGGGGTGCACCACCGAGGCGAGACCGCCGCCGCCCAGGTCCCTGCGGTGCAGGAGGTAGCGGTGCCAGGCGGCGAGCTTCGGGTAGATGCGGGCCAGGAACGAGCGGGAGCGGGACAGGCCGGGGTCGGCGCGGTGCACGAGCCACGCGGCCAGCGCGTGCACCGGCGGCTGCACGATGCCGGAGGTCTGCACGGAGCGCGGCGCGCCGGCCGCCCGGCCCCGGGTGGAGGAGCGCCAGAAGTCGGGGCTGGGAAAGTAGGCGTCGAGGGGGACGGTGGGGTTGAACACGATGTGCGGAACGCGGCCGTCGCCCCACTGCGCGGCGAACAGCGTCTCCAGCTCCAACTGGGCGCGCAGCGGCGACACATGACGCGATCCGATGGCGACGAACGCGGAGTCCCATGACCACTGGTGCGGATAGAGGGTGCGGGAGGGGACCGTGGACGTGCCCGTCCAGTTCGTCTCCAGGACCCGCACCGCCCGCTCGCGCAGCGCGGCCCGCGCGCCCGAGGGCGTGGCGGCGGCTTCGGAAGCGCGGCGCCCGGCCGCACCGGTCCGCCGGGTTGTGCGGTCCACGCGAACTCCCACGGTCTGTCAGTTGAGCCGTATCCAGCATAGAGTTACGTCTACTTAACCAGCAAAACCCAATATGTAACGCGCAGTTGATGAACGCAAGGGGTGCGAATGGCCGGGGACCGGACGAGAGAGCGGCCGAGGGGCCAGGCGCGCGCCGGGGATCTGCTGCACCTCGTGCGCAGCGGCCGGGCGACCACGCGCGGCGCGCTCCAGGAGGCCACCGGGCTCTCCAGGGCAACGGTCGGCCAGCGCCTCGACCGGCTCTTCCGGGCGGGCTGGCTGCGCGAGGGCGCGGGGGTCACGGGCGCGTCGCCCGCGGGCGGGCGGCCCTCCCTGCGCCTGGAGTTCGACGACGGCCACGCGGTCGTGCTCGCCGTCTCCCTGGACACCCGGCACGCGCGCGCCGCCGTGCTCACGCTCACCGGCGAGCTGCTCGCCGAACGCTCCGGCGCCCTCTCCGTGGACGAGGGTCCGGAGCGGGTGCTCGGCGCGCTCGGCGGCTGGTTCGCCGGACTGCTGAAGGAGGCGGCGCGGCCCGCGGACGCGGTGTGCGGCATCGGTGTCGGCGTGCCAGGGCCCGTCGACACCGCCACGGGCCGCGCCGTGCAGCCGCCGATCATGCCGGGCTGGGACGGCTACGACATCAGGGGCCGCCTGGGCCGCGCCTTCGCCGAGGGGACGGGCGGCGCGGCCGGCGCGGCCGGCGCGGCTGACGTCCCTGTTCTCGTCGAGAACGACGCCAATCTGATGGCCTACGGCGAGCAGCGCACCGGCCACCCGGACTGCACGGCCTTCGCCCTCGTCAAGGTGTCCACCGGCATCGGCGCGGGCGTCGTCATCGGCGGCCGGATCTACCGGGGCATCGACGGGGGAGCGGGCGACATAGGGCATATACGGGTGCCCGAGGGCGCGGGCACGCTGTGCCGGTGCGGCTCGTACGGGTGCCTGGCCGCCGTCGCCAGCGGGCGCGCGCTCGCTCGGCGGCTCACCGAGGCCGGGGTGCCTGCGGAGTCGGGCTCAGATGTGCGCGAGCTGCTCGCCGAGGGGCACCCGGAGGCGGTGCGCCTGGCACGGGAGGCCGGGCGCAGCGTGGGCGAGGTCCTGGCGACGGTGGTGACCCTGCTGAACCCGGGGGTCCTGATGATCGCGGGGGATCTGGCCGGAACCCCCTTCCTCACGGGCGTACGCGAACTGCTCTATCAGCGGGCCCTGCCGCGCTCCACCGCTCATCTGGACGTGGTCACCGCGCAGCTTGGCGAGAGGTCCGCGCTGGTGGGGGCGGGTGCGCTGGTCGTGGAGCACCTGTACGCGCCGGACCGGGCGGAGGAACGGCTCGTGGCGCTCGGCCTGTGAAGGCCCGCATTCCGTCCGGATGCTGACATCGCGGGGTCCGGAAACGGCGTGATTCTCGCCACCCCTGATAGGGGTGGCGCTCAGATGAGCACTTTGGATGCGGCTGTACGTTTCTAAGGCATGGCACTGAGTGCCACCGTTCGATCATTTACGACTTGAACTCACATGAGTAAGGATCGCGCTCATCCGAGCGAAATCCGGGGTCTACGGGGGTTGTGCGTTCAAGAAATGAAGGCGAAGTCGAGGGCGCCGCTACCCATTAGTTACTTTCGATCTAGCGGCGGACGGGTGGTTACGGCCGCATGACGCGCAAGTGGACGTACCCAGATGCCTTCGATCTGGGTATGTTCCTCGCCGTCAGGGCAGCCACCGAGTCATCGAGGAGTCGAGACCCGTGTCGGAAAACAAAGATCCCCACGTAGTGAAGTTCGTTTACGACTTCACCGAGGGGAACAAGGACCTCAAGGACCTCCTCGGCGGGAAGGGGGCGAACCTCGCGGAGATGACCAACCTCGGTCTGCCGGTTCCCCCCGGTTTCGTCATCACCACCGAGGCCTGCAAGGTCTACCTCGACAGTGGCGACGAGCCGGTGGCACTGCGTGACGAGGTGAGTGCGCACCTCGACGCCCTCGAGCAGAAGATGGGCAAGAAGCTCGGCCAGGCCGACAACCCCCTTCTGGTGTCGGTCCGTTCGGGCGCGAAGTTCTCCATGCCCGGCATGATGGACACCGTCCTCAACATCGGACTCTCCGACAAGTCCGTCCTCGGCCTGGTCAAGCAGTCCGGCGACGAGCGGTTCGCGTGGGACTCCTACCGCCGCCTCATCCAGATGTTCGGCAAGACCGTCCTGGACGTCGACGGAGAGCTCTTCGAGGACGCCCTCGACAAGGCCAAGGCGGCCAAGAAGGTCACGGTCGACACCGACCTCGACGCCTCCGACCTCAAGAAGCTGGTCACCCGCTTCAAGAAGATCGTGAAGACCGAGGCCGGCCGGGACTTCCCGCAGGACCCGCGCGAGCAGATGGACCTCGCCATCCACGCGGTCTTCGACTCCTGGAACACCGACCGCGCCAAGCTCTACCGCCGCCAGGAGCGCATCCCCGGCAACCTCGGCACCGCGGTCAACATCTGTTCCATGGTCTTCGGCAACCTCGGCCCCGACTCCGGCACCGGCGTCGCCTTCACCCGCGACCCCGCCTCCGGCCACCAGGGCGTGTACGGCGACTACCTCCAGAACGCGCAGGGCGAGGACGTCGTAGCGGGTATCCGCAACACCGTGCCGCTCGCCGAGCTCGAGTCGATCGACAAGAAGTCGTACGACCAGCTCATGCAGATCATGGAGACGCTCGAGACCCACTACAGGGACCTCTGCGACATCGAGTTCACGATCGAGCGCGGCCAGCTGTGGATGCTGCAGACCCGCGTCGGCAAGCGCACCGCCGGTGCCGCCTTCCGCATCGCGACGCAGCTCGTCGACCAGGGCCTCATCGACGAGGCCGAGGCGCTCCAGCGCGTCACGGGCGCCCAGCTCGCGCAGCTGATGTTCCCGCGCTTCGACGAGAGCGCGAAGGTCGAGAAGATCGGCCGCGGTATCGCCGCCTCGCCGGGCGCCGCGGTCGGCAAGGCCGTCTTCGACTCGTACACAGCCGTCAAGTGGTCGCGCTCGGGCGAGAAGGTCATCCTGATCCGCCGCGAGACCAACCCCGACGACCTCGACGGCATGATCGCCGCCGAGGGCATCCTCACCTCGCGCGGCGGCAAGACCTCGCACGCCGCCGTCGTCGCCCGCGGCATGGGCAAGACCTGTGTCTGCGGCGCCGAGGACCTCGAGGTCGACACCAAGCGCCGCCGGATGACGGTCGGCGGGCAGGTCATCGAGGAGGGCGACGTCGTCTCCATCGACGGCTCCACCGGCAAGGTCTACCTCGGTGAGGTGCCGGTCGTCCCGTCCCCGGTCGTCGAGTACTTCGAGGGCCGCATGCACGCCGGCGCCGACGACGCCGACGAACTCGTCGGCGCCGTGCACCGGATCATGGCGTACGCGGACCGTGTCCGCCGGCTGCGGGTGCGCGCCAACGCCGACAACGCCGAGGACGCGCTGCGCGCCCGCCGCTTCGGCGCGCAGGGCATCGGCCTGTGCCGCACCGAGCACATGTTCCTCGGTGAGCGCCGCGAGATGGTCGAGCACCTGATCCTCGCCGACACGGACGCGGAGCGCGAGGAGGCCCTCAAGGAGCTCCTGCCGCTCCAGAAGAAGGACTTCGTCGAGCTGTTCGAGGCGATGGACGGGCTCCCGGTGACGGTGCGCCTGCTCGACCCGCCGCTGCACGAGTTCCTGCCCGACATCACCGAGCTGTCGGTGCGCGTCGCGCTCGCCGAGTCCCGCCAGGACGCGAACGAGAACGACCTGCGCCTCCTCCAGGCCGTGCACCGCCTGCACGAGCAGAACCCGATGCTGGGCCTGCGCGGTGTCCGCCTCGGGCTCGTGATCCCGGGCCTGTTCGCCATGCAGGTACGGGCCATCGCCGAGGCCGCGGCCGAGCGCAAGAACGCCAAGGGTGACCCGCGCGCCGAGATCATGATTCCGCTCGTCGGCACGGTCCAGGAGCTGGAGATCGTCCGCGAGGAGGCCGAGCAGGTCATCGCCGAGGTGCAGGAGCAGACCGGCGTCGAGCTGAAGCTGGCGCTCGGCACGATGATCGAGCTGCCGCGTGCCGCGCTGACGGCCGGGCAGATCGCCGAGGCCGCGGAGTTCTTCTCCTTCGGCACGAACGACCTGACGCAGACCGTCTGGGGCTTCTCCCGCGACGACGTGGAGGCCTCGTTCTTCACGGCGTACCTGGAGAAGGGCATCTTCGGGGTCTCGCCGTTCGAGACCATCGACAAGGACGGTGTCGGCAGCCTCGTACGCAACGCCGTGGAGGCCGGCCGCGCCACCCGGCCCGACCTCAAGCTCGGCGTCTGCGGCGAGCACGGCGGCGACCCGGAGTCGGTCCACTTCTTCCACGAGGTCGGCCTGGACTACGTCTCCTGCTCCCCGTTCCGTATCCCGGTCGCCCGCCTGGAGGCCGGCCGTGCCGCGTCGACGTCGACTGGCAGCGACCACCGGTAGGGACCACCGGTAGCGACCACCGGTAGGAACCGGTCCGCGAAACTCCGGAGCCGTTGTCTGGGTGCCCGACCCTCACGAAAGGCAGCGGCTCCGGTGCACCGAAGGAGAGGGCGGTACCCCTTGTGCGGGGGGTGCCGCCCTTTCGTGTGCGGGTGCGTGTGAAAGCGCGCGGGGGTGGGCGGTCTTGGGGGTTCTGTGATGTCCGCTCCCTTGTGAGGCCCGGGAGGCAAGTGGTGTAGTCCACTTCATGCCTCCGAGTAACGGAACGACTTCACCGCGTCTGTCACGCCGCTCGTTCGTCACCGCGCTCGCGGTGACCTCGGCAGCCACCGCCCTGCCGATCGGGCCCGGGTCCGCCGCCGCCCGGGCCGCGGGCAAGAACGCGGTCAACGAACGCCCCGTCGTCATCCCCGCCCTCCAGGACTGGGCCGGATCCACGGGCCGGTACCGCCTCGAAGCGGGCGCCCCGGTCGTCGTACAGGCCGCGAAAGCGAGTGAACTCCTGCCGCTCGCCCGGCAGTTCGCCGACGAGGTCGAAGAGGTCACCGGCATCAGGCCCGGCGCTCCCCGCGCCGGCCGCGGAGTACGGGGCGGCCTGCGGCTCGTCCTCGACCCGGCCGACCGGCACGCGCCCGGCGGTGACCGGTACGCCGAGGAGGGCTACACCCTCACCGTCACCGCGGCAGCCGTCACCGTCACCGCACCCACCCGCACCGGCCTCTACTACGGCACGCGTTCGGTCCTGCAGATCCTCCTGCGCTCCGACGGGCGCCGCGAACTGCCCACCGGCACCGCGCACGACTGGCCCGACTACCGGCTGCGCGGCTTCATGCTGGACGCGGGCCGCCGCTACTTCACCCCGGGCTTCATCCGCGACCAGCTGCGCCTGATGGGCTGGTTCAAGCTCAACGACCTGCAACTGCATCTGAACGACAACGAGATCAGCCCGGCCGGCGGCGACTGGTCCAAGGCCTACGACGCGTTCCGGCTGCGCAGCGAAAAGCCCGAATGGGCCGGGCTCGCCGCACCCGACGGCTCGTACTCGCGTGCGGACTGGGACTCCTTCGAGGACACCGCGGCAGCCCACGCCGTCCAGCTCACCCCCGAGATCGACGCGCCCGCGCATGCCCGCTCCTTCGTGCGCTTCCGCCCCGAACTCGGCCTGAAGGGCGGCAACTCCGACCACCTCGACCTCGCCGAGCCGGAGACGACGGCCTTCATGAAGAAGGTCTTCGACGAGTTCGCGCCCTGGTTCCGCAGCCCCGAGATCCACTACGGCGCCGACGAGTACACCGGCCCCGAGGAGCAGTACCGCGGCTACTTCAACGCCATGGCCGCCCACATCCGCACCCTCGGCAAACACCCGCGCGCCTGGGGCAGCCTCACCGAGATGGCGCCCTCCGGCACCACCGGCTACGACCGCGACGTCACCATCCACAGCTGGAACAACGGCTGGTACGGGCCCAAGGCCGCCACCGCCGACGGGTACGAGATCGTCAACACGAACGACGGGCTCCTCTACATCGTCCCGTTCGCCACCTACTACCACCCGCTCGGCCTCGACGGCCCCTATCTGTACGAGAGCTGGGCCCCGCACGTCTTCCCCGGCAACGAGAGCCTCCAGCCGCACGACCCGAAGCTGCGCGGCGCCATGTCCGCCGTGTGGAACGACCTCGTGCACGCCACGTACACCCAGCAGGCCGTTCACGGTCTGGTCGAGAAGACCTTCGGGACGCTCGCTCAGAAGATGTGGAGCGGGTCCGGAGCGGGCCTGAGCTACCGCGACTTCACGGCCGAGCTGCGGCGCGGTATCGCCGGACCCGGGCTCACCACCCTCACGCCCACCCTCTCCGAACCCGACCAGATCTCTCTGGACGCGGCCGCCACCGCCTCGTCCACGGCCGCGGGATCCCGCCCCGCGTACGCCACCGACGGCAGCCCGGTCACCCGTTGGACCAGCGGCCGCGAGCGCGCTCCCTGGCTGGCCGTCGGCCTCGGGGACAGCCGGCCCGTGCAGCGGGTACGCGTCGAATGGGGGCAGGACCACGGCACCGCGTACGCCGTCGAGGTGTCCGACGACGGCGTCGCGTGGCGCACCGTCGCCGAGCGCACCGGCCGCGATCGCGCGGGCTGGGACGAGCTCGCCTTCCCGGCGGCCTCCGCGCGCCATGTACGCCTGCGCGGCCAGGAACGCGTGAGCACGCGCTATTCGGTGTGGAGTCTCCAGGTGTACGACATCCCCGACCTGGCGCTCGGCCGCCCCACCACCGCGTCCTCCGCCGAGACGGCCACGCTCACCGCACCCAACGCCACCGACGGTGACCCGGGCACCCGCTGGGCGTCCAAGTACACGGACGGCGAGTGGATCGAGGTCGACCTGGAGCAGACCCGGACCGTGCGGCGGATCGTCCTCGACTGGGAGACGGCCGCGGGGCGGGACTACGACCTCCAGGTGTCCGCGGACGCCACCGGCTCGTCCTGGCGCACCGTCGCCGCACGCCGCGACCGGACCACGGCCGGGGTGGACACGGTCGACCTCGACGCCGTGCAGGCGCGGCGGGTGCGGATGCTCGGGGTGAAGCGGCAGACGACGTACGGGTACTCGCTCTACCGGTTCGAAGTGCGGGGCTGAGCCAAGGGGGCGAGGGGAGGCGAGGGGAAACTGGGGTGCGGGGTTCCGCATCTACTGGCCGGTAAGTACAGTCGGGCACCCCCGTATCCCCTCGCCCAGGGAGCACAGCCATGACCGGCTGGAACGCTAGCGACATCCCCGACCAGAGCGGCCGCACCGCCGTGGTCACCGGCGCCAACAGCGGCATCGGCTACATCACGGCCCGCGAGCTGGCCCGCAAGGGCGCCCGCGTCGTCCTCGCCTGCCGCAGCGAGACACGGGGCACTGCCGCTCTGGAGCGGCTGCGTTCCGAAGTGCAGGGCGCACAGGCCGAGTTCGAGCAGCTCGACCTGGGTGATCTGTCGTCCGTGCGGAAGTTCGCCGGATCGTACGGCAGCGGCGAGCGACTCGATCTGCTGATCAACAACGCGGGCGTGATGGCGCTGCCCCTCGGGCGGACCGCCGACGGCTTCGAGACGCAGTTCGGCGTCAACCACCTGGGCCACTTCGCACTGACCGGCCTGCTCCTGCCCCGGCTCCTCGGCACACCCGGCGCCCGCGTCGTCAGCGTCTCCAGCATGCTCCACGCCCTTGCCGACATCGACATCGCCGACCTCAACAGCGAGCGCCGCTACCGGCGCTGGGTCGCGTACGGCCGTTCCAAGACGGCGAATCTGCTGTTCATCCACGAGCTGGCGCGCAAGCTCGCGGCGCGCGGGTCCGACGTCGTCGCGGCGTCCGCGCACCCCGGGTACGCGTCCACGAACCTCGCGACGCAGGGCGTGCGCATGGAGGGCCGCAAGGCGGTCGAGCGCGTCGTCGAGCTCGGCAACCGGGCCATGGCCCAGTCCGCCGAGGCCGGCGCGCTGCCCACGCTGTACGCGGCGACGGCTCCCGGAGTGCGCCCGGACTCGTTCACCGGGCCGTCCCTGATGATGTGGCGCGGGGCGCCCGCGAAGTCGTGGCGGGCCGGGCGGACCCTCGACGACGTGTCGGGGGAGCGGCTGTGGGCGGCGTCGGAACAGCTGACGGGCGTGACGTTCTAGGCCGAGAGGCCCTAGTCCAGCTCCGACGCCTCGAACACCGCGCGGGCCGCCTCGCCGTCGATGCGGGCCGCGAGGCGGTCGATGACCGGGGTGCCGCAGCGGAGCAGACCGCTCGTGCGGGCCCGGCGCGCGCCCGTCTCCAGACGGTGCCACAGCACCGGGTTGTCGGTGAACACCTTCGGGTCCAGCTCCACGCGTCCGCCGAGCGCGTCCCGCAGTACGAGCCGCGGCGTCACTCCGTCGCTGTGGCGCACCGACGTGAGCAGATCCGTGCAGACCCGCTGCGTCCCCCGGATGCCGCGCACGGCGAGCCAGCCGGGACCCGCGCTGACCAGCGGCGGGTGCAGCACGGCGTGCAGCAGGACCGAGAGCCCCGCCCACAGTCCGACGCGCGCCGGGCTCAGTGTGCCGTTGGCCGTGTCGATCACCAGGATCAGGCCGAACAGCGTGAGCGCGCAGAACACCGCCGCCCGCAGATCGGCGGCCCACCGGCGGTCCCGCACCACCGCGTCCTGCGAAGCCGGCGCCGCCGCAGCCCGCCCGCGGGATCCCGCCCTCGTGTCTCGTCCCATGCAGCGCACCGTAAGCCCGTACGGCGCCCCAGGTCAGCACTCTTGACGCGTCGCTGATCCGGCGGCCGCGCACGTTGACGCCGTGCTGACGGGAGAGCCGACATACGGCCGTAGTCCCTCTGTCGTAATCCGGCCGCATGGTTGATCGTTGGGCCGTCGGAATCCGTGGACGCCGAAGGAAGCCGGTGTTCAAGAGCAGCGAGAAGCAGGGGGACGATCAATGACCATCAGCCGCAGAGGACTGCTCGGGACCGGTGCCGCGCTGGGGCTGCTCACCGCGTGCGGCTCCAACACCGGCCGGGACGACGGCGGCTCGGGCGGTGGGCCGGAGCTGGCGCAGTGGTACCACCAGTACGGCGAGCAGGGCACCGAGCAGGCCGTGAAGAAGTACGCCGAGGGGTACGGGAAGGCGCGCGTCACCGTGCAGTGGCGGCCCGGCAACTACGACGAGCAGACCGCCGCCGCGCTCCTCACCGACTCGGGGCCCGACGTCTTCGAGGTCAACGGGCCCAGCCTCGATCAGATCCAGGGCAAGCAGGTCGCCGACCTCACCGCCCTGTTCGAGGGGGTCAAGGACGACTTCAACCCGGCGGTCCTCGCCCCGAAGACGTACGACGGCAGGATCTGGGCGATCCCGCAGGTCATCGACATGCAGATGCTCTACTACCGCAAGAGCCTGCTCGCCGACGCGGGCGTCGAGCCGCCGAAGACGCTCGACGAGCTCGTGGACGCCGCGAAGAAGCTCACCTCGAAGAAGACGAAGGGTCTCTTCCTCGGCAACGACGGCGGCGCGGGCGTCCTCGGCGGCACGCCTCTGTACGCGGCGGGCCTCGAACTCGTCACCGAGGACGGCAAGGTCGGCTTCGACGACCCGGCCGCCGCCCGCGCCCTCGGCAAGATCCACCAGCTGTACGCCGACAAGTCACTGCTCCTGGGCGCGCCCTCCGACTGGTCCGACCCGTCGGCGTTCGTCCAGGGTCTGACCGCCATGCAGTGGTCGGGCCTGTGGGCGCTGCCCACCGTACAGAAGGAACTCGGCGACGACTTCGGTGTCCTGCCCTTCCCGAAGGACGGCGCGGGCGAGCCGTCGGTGCCGGTCGGCGCGTACGGCGCGGCGGTCTCCACCCGCTCCAGGCACCAGCAGGCCGCGAAGGACTACCTCAAGTGGCTGTGGATCGACCGCACCGACCACCAGGAGGACTTCGCCCTCTCGTACGGCTTCCACATCCCGGCCCGTATCTCGCTGGCGAAGAAGGCCGCGAAGCTCAGGAAGGGCGCGGCGGCCGACGCGGTCCGTTTCACGACCGACCACGGCTACGCCCAGCCCCTTCGCTGGACGCCCGCCGGCCAGACCGCGTACCAGGACGCCCTGAGCCGCATCATCAAGGACGGCGCGAGCCCGGAGGGCGAGCTGAAGAAGGTCGTACGGACGGTGTCGGCCGAGCTCGACCGCGTGAAGAAGAAGTGAGCCTGCGGCAGGAGGGGCGCCGCCGGGCGATCCCTCGGCAGAGAAGCCGCGGGCAGGGCGGCACGGCACGCAAGTGGGCCGGCGTCCAGAACCGCACCCTGTGGTTCTGGATCTTCGTCGGGCCCTTTCTCCTCGGTCTCGGCGTCTTCACGTACATCCCGCTCGGCTGGAGCGTCTACCTCAGCTTCTTCGACGCGCACAACACCGTCACCCCGAGCGACTTCGTCGGCCTCGGCAACTACACGGCGATGCTGAAGAACGAGGCATTCACCGACAGCCTGTGGACGTTCCTCGTGTTCTCGCTCTTCATCGTCCCCGCGACCTACGCCCTCTCGCTCGCCCTCGCCCTCATGGTGAACCGGCAGCGCCGCGCCCAGGCGTTCTTCCGCTCCGTCTTCTTCCTGCCCGCCGCCTGCTCCTACGTGGTGGCCGCGCTGATCTGGAAGATGTCGATCTTCAACGGGGTGCGGTTCGGGCTCGCCAACACCGTCCTCGGCTGGTTCGGCGGCGACCAGATCGCCTGGCTGTCGACGACCGACCCGCCCTGGTACTGGGCCGTCATCGTCACCGTACGGCTGTGGCTGCAGGCCGGCTTCTACATGGTGCTGTTCCTCGCGGGGCTCCAGCGCATCAGCCCCACCCTCTACGAGGCGGCGGCCGTCGACGGGGCGCGGCCCGGCTGGCAGGTCTTCCGGCACATCACGTTCCCGCAGCTGCGGGCCACCTCCGTGGCTGTCGTCCTGCTCCTCGTCATCAACGCCTTCCAGGCCTTCGACGAGTTCTACAACCTGCTCTCGGACGCCCGGGGCTATCCGCCCTACGCCAGGCCACCGCTCGTCTACCTCTACTACACGGCCCTCGGCCAGGGGCAGAACCTCGGGCTCGGCAGCGCGGGCGCGGTGCTGCTCGCCCTGATCATCGCGGTCGTGACGGTGGGGCAGGCCAAGTGGTTCGGCCTCGGCCGCAAGGAGGCGCAGTGAAGGCGGCACAGTGAAGGAGACAAAGTGAGGGACGACTCCCGCGTCAGGGCGGGCCGCGCCCTGCGCCTCGCCCTGCTGATCGCGCTCGCGCTCGTGTTCCTGATCCCGTTCTACCTCCTGGTACGCAACGGGCTCGCGGCCGAGAGCGACATCACCTCGCCCGAGTGGACGTTCTTCCCGTCCTCGCTGCACTGGGGCAACGTGACGGAACTCTTCGACGACACGTCCGTCCCCTACGCACGCTCCCTGCTCAACTCCGCGCTCATCGCCGTCGCGACGACGCTCGGCACCCTGCTCCTGGCCTCGCTCGCCGGCTATGGCCTGGCCCGCATCCCCTACCGGCACGCGAACAAGGTCTTCTACGCGATCCTGGGCACCCTGATGGTCCCGGCCGCGGTCACGTTCGTGCCGAGCTTCGTGCTCGTCTCGTCGCTGGGCTGGATCTCGACGCTGCGCGGCCTGATCGTCCCGACCCTGTTCTCCGCGTTCGCGTGCTTCGTCTTCCGCCAGTCCTTCCTCGGGTTCCCGGGGGAGCTGGAGGACGCGGCGCGCGTCGACGGGCTCGGGTACTGGCGTACGTACTGGCGGGTGGTCGTGCCCAACTCCCGGCCCGTCTTCGCGGCCGTCGGCACGATCGTCTTCATCGGCGCGTGGAACTCCTTCCTGTGGCCCCTGGTCATCGGCCAGGACCGCAGCGCGTGGACCGTCCAGGTGGCTCTGTCGTCCTTCACCACGTCCCAAGTGGTCCGGCTCCACGAGCTGTTCGTCGCGGCGGCCGTGTCGATCGTGCCGCTGCTCGTGGTGTTCCTGTTCTTCCAGCGGTGGATCGTGGCGGGGGTGGAGCGCTCGGGCATCGACGACTGACTCCACCCCTCTCTCCACGGGCTATGCCGCCGCGCCGCCGTCGATCACCAGGTCGGCGCCGACCACGGAGGCGGCGTCCTCGGATGCCAGGTACAGCACGGCGGCGGCTACCTCGTCCGGGGCCGCGACCCGGCCGAGCGGAGACTGCTCCTTCATACGGATGGCCCGCTCGGCCTCGGTCTCGCCGGGGAGCAGGGACATGGCGGTCGCGGAGGGGCCGGGGCTCACCGCGTTGATCCGGACCCCGTCACCGATGTGGTCGAGGGCCGCGCCCCTGGTCAGGGCGGAGACGGCCGCCTTCGACACGGCGTAACCGGTCACGCCCGCCCGGGTCTTGTGGGGGCCGAGGTTGGAGGAGATGTTGACGATGGCGCCGCCGCGCGCTTGCGTCCGCATCTGCGCGACCTCGGCCTGGAGGGCGAGGAGTACGCCGGTGACGTTGATGTCGAGCAGCGCCTGCCAGTCGTCGGCGGCGAGTTCGGCGACGGGGCCCGCGCCGCGGAAGACGCCCGCGTTGTTCACGGCGACATCGAGTGACCCGAACCGCTCGACGGTGGCGCGCACCAACTCCTGAAGATCCCCGGCCCGGCGCACGTCGGCGGTGCGCGCGACGGCGGTGCCGCCCGCCGCCTCGATGAGGTCCACGGTCCCGTCGAGGGTGGCGCGGGTCCGTCCGGCGACGACGACGCGCGCGCCCTCGGCGGCGAAGGCGAGCGCGATGGCCCGCCCGAGGCCGGTTCCGGCACCGGTGACGAGGACGTTCCGGCCGGCGAAGCGACTGCGGGACATGGATGGCTCCTTGGGTGGTGGCTCAGCTGGCGAATCGGGTGTTTCCGGAACGATCGAGTGTTTCCAGAACGATCGGTTCAGTATTCGGGCGTGCGGAAAGGGCTCGACGGGTGGGTGGGTCAGGGGAGTGGGGCAGGGGAGTGGCCCCTCGGTCCCGTGAGTTCGGCCCCTCAGTCCAGAAGGCCGAGTGCCTGCTCGGCCGCGTCGCGTATGCGCGCCGGGTCCGACGACGCCTTCCCGGCGACGCGCATGCCCTGCATCAGGACGAGCAGCAGGCGGGCGAGTGCCCGCGGGTCGCGGCCGGCGGGCAGCTCGCCCTGGGCGCGGGCCCGCGCGAGCGAGGCGTGCAGCAGCGTCTCGATGTGGTCCCAGCTGCGCTCCACGCGGCGGGCCGCCGCCGTGTCGTGCGGGGCCAGCTCTGTCGCCGTATTGGTGACGAAACAGCCGGTCAGGCGCCGCTCCTCGGTCGTCGCCTCGCCGGCGAAGCGGCGGACGAGGGCACGGACGGCCGGCAGTGCGGGGCCGCCGGCCGACAGGTCCGCGAGGATGGCCGCGTCGGCGTACTCGGTGTACCGGTCCATCGCCTTCAGGTACAGCTCGTGCTTGTTGCCGAAGGTCGCGTAGATGCTGGCGCGGCCGATGCCGAGACGGTCGACGAGATCCGCCATCGACGTCGCCTCGTAGCCGCGCCGCCAGAACAGCTCTAGGGCCGACTGGAGCGCGGCGTCCGGATCGAATTCCTTGGTCCTGGCCACGAAAGGGAGACTAGATGTGAGCAGAATGATCGGTCAAGAAATATGGGACGTGGTCCGCACGGCGTACGTGTCGACCGCGTACGCCTCGTCGTCGAGGCACGCGCCGCTCTCCAGGTCGAAGCGCTGCTTGAGCAGCGGCGACGCGACGAACGGACGGCCCCCGGCCGAACCGGTCAGGCCGCGCGAGAGGACCGCGGCGCCCGTGAACGGGTCACGGTTGCCCACCGCGTACAGGCGGCCCGTGCGGTCCAGGAACACGGCGGCCTGCCGACCGTCGGGGAGCAGTGCCGCGACCCCGCGTCCCGGGGTCAGCCGGGCCAGTTCGCACACCGTGAACCAGGCGTCCGCCAGGCGGAGTTGCACCAGCACGGCGGTCTTCTCGGGAGCGGCGGGCATGGTGACGGTCATGACGTCAGCGATCCTTCCAGGGGGCGGGAGCCGATGGACAGCAGCGGCAGGTCGGGCTTGATCTGGTCGCGCTCCGGGACGAACCGCACCAGCGGGTCCGGCGCGTCGGGCGCGTTCACGAAGGACACGAAGCGCTCCAGGCGCTCCGGGTCGTCGAGGGTGTCGGCCCACTCGTCGCGGTAGTGCGCGACGTGGTCGGCCATCAGGGCCTCCAGCTCGTCGCAGAGGCCGAGGGAGTCGTGCACGACGACGTCCCGTACGTGGCCCAGGCCGCCCTCGATCCGCTCCAGCCAGCTCGCCGTACGCTCCAGGCGGTCGGCCGTGCGGATGTAGAACATCAGGAACCGGTCGATCAGCCGGACCAGTTCCGCGTCGGAGAGGTCCTGCGCGAGGAGGTCCGCGTGGCGCGGGGTCGCGCCCCCGTTGCCGCCCACGTACAGGTTCCAGCCGTTGGCCGTGGCGATCACCCCGAAGTCCTTCGACTGGGCCTCCGCGCACTCGCGCCCGCAGCCCGACACGGCCGACTTCAGCTTGTGCGGCGCGCGCAGCCCCCGGTAGCGCAGCTCCAGGCCGATCGCCATGCGCACCGAGTCCTGCACGCCGTAACGGCACCACGTCTGCCCCACGCACGACTTCACCGTCCGCAGCGCCTTGCCGTACGCGTGGCCCGACTCGAAACCGGCGTCCACCAACCGCGCCCAGATCAACGGAAGTTGCTCGACCCGAGCGCCGAACAGGTCGATCCGCTGCCCTCCGGTGATCTTCGTGTAGAGGCCGAAGTCGCGCGCCACCTCACCGATCACGATCAGCTTCTCCGGGGTGACCTCGCCGCCCGGGATGCGGGGCACGACCGAGTAGGAGCCGTTCTTCTGGAGGTTGGCGAGGAAGTGGTCGTTCGTGTCCTGGAGCGCCGCCTGCTCGCCGTCGAGGACATGGCCGTCGGCGCCGATCGTCGGCGCGAGCGAGGCGATGATCGAGCCGACGGCCGGCTTGCACACCTCGCAGCCCTCGCCGCCGCGCGCGCCGTCACGGCCGTGCGCGTCGAGCAGATCCGCGTACGACGCGATCCGCCTGACCCGGACGATCTCGTACAGCTCGGCGCGGCTGTGCGGGAAGCAGCCGCACAGGCCCGTCTCGCCGCTCTGTGGCAAGAGCCGGCCGATCAGCTTCACGCAGCTGCCGCAGCCCGTACCGGCCTTGGTGCACTTCTTCACCTCGGGCAGCGTGGCGTGCGCCTGGACCGCGTCCTTGGTGACGTTGTGACAGGAGCAGATCACCGCGTCGCCGGGCAGCGCCTCCGGGCCCAGCGCCACCGGTGCCCCCGCACCCGCGGGCAGCACCAGCTGTTCGGGCGCCACGGGCGGCACCGAACCGGTCAGCGCGCGCAGCGTCGCGTACGCGTCCGCGTCCCCGACCAGGATCCCGCCGAGCAGCTCCCCCTCCGGGCCCACGACGAGCTTCTTGTACGTGCCCGAGCGCGAGTCCGAGTAGACGACATCGAGGCAGCCGTCGGCCGCGCCGTGCGCGTCGCCGAACGACGCCACGTCCACGCCGAGCAGCTTCAGCTTCGTCGACAGGTCGGCACCGGTGAACTGGCCGTCCTCCGACGCGAGCGCGGCGGCCACCGTCTGCGCCATCTCGTAGCCCGGCGCGACCAGGCCGTACACGCGGCCGTCCACGGCCTGCGCGCACTCGCCGATCGCGTACACCGCCGGGTCGCTGGTGCGGCAGCGCCCGTCGACGGTGATGCCGCCGCGCTCGCCGACCGTGAGCCCCATGTCGCGGGCGAGCTGGTCGCGCGGCCGTACGCCCGCCGAGAACACCACCAGGTCCGTCGCCAGCTCCGAGCCGTCGGACAGCTTCATGGCGCGCACCGCGCCACCCTCGCCGTCCGCCACGATCTCCTGTGTGCCGACGCCGGTGTGGACGCTCAGGCCCAGGCCCGTGATGGTGCGCAGCAGGGCCGCGCCGCCTCCCTCGTCGACCTGCACCGGCATCAGGCGCGGCGCGAACTCGACGACGTGCGTGTCGAGGCCGAGGCCGCGCAGGGCGCCGGCCGCCTCCAGGCCGAGCAGCCCGCCGCCCACCACGGCCCCGGTCGCGGCGTGCTCCTTCGCGTACTCCTCGATCGCGAGGAGGTCCTCGATCGTGCGGTACACGAAGCAGCCCGTCGCGTCCTTGCCGGGCACGGGCGGCACGAACGGGTAGGAGCCGGTCGCGAGGACGAGCGTGTCGTACGTGACCTGGAGACCGGAGCGCGCCGTGACCGTCCGCGTCGCACGGTCGATGTGCTCGGCCGGGTCCCCGAGGTGCAGCTCGATACCGTGCCGGGCGATGAACCCGGCGTCCGTGAGCGAGAGTTCGTCCGGGGTGCGGCCCGAGAAGTACGAGGTGAGCCGGACCCGGTCGTAGGCGGGGCGCGGCTCCTCGCACAGCACGACGACGCGGTGCGTGTCCGTGAGCCCGCGCTCGGCCAGGGCCTCCAGGAAGCGCTGGCCGACCATGCCGTGGCCGACGAGGACGAGTGTGGGCATGGTGGGCATCTCAGAGGCCTCCGTCGTGAGTGAGCAGGTGGAGCAGGGGCGCGTCGTCGGTGGGCAGCGGGTCGTCGGCCTCCCAGGCGCGGGCGAGCGCCCCGACCGTGCCGAGCTCGCCGACCAGGACCCCGCCGACGAGCCGGTCACCGCGGACGACGACCTTGCGGTACGTGCCTCGGGTGGCGTCGGCGAGCTGCACGACGTCGTCGCCGGGCAGCGCCTCGGGTTCCCCGAACGCCGCGAGGTCGAGCGGTCCCGCCTCGTGCGGCAGGGTCAGCCGGGTCAGGGTGCGGGTGCCCGTGTACGGGCGCAGGCGCCCGGAGAGCAGGTTCTCGGCGAGCGCGTCGGCCTGTTCGACGGCCGGGGTCGCGAGCCCGTAGACGCGGCCCGCGTGCTGGGCGCAGTCCCCGACCGCGCGCACGCGGGGGTCCGAGGTGCGCAGCTCGTCGTCTACGACGATCCCCTCGCGCACATCGAGCCCGGCCGCCGCCGCGAGCCCCGTACGGGGACGCACCCCGCACGCGAGGACCGTCAGATCCGTGCCGAGGACATAGCCGTCGGCGAGCTCGACGCGGCGCACGGCCCCGTCGACGACGCCCACGCCCCGCACCCGGCACCGCGTGTGCACCTCGACGCCGAGCGCGGTGAGGTGCTCGTGCACGAGGCGCGAGGACCGCGGGTCGAGCTGGCGCTCCATCAGGCGCTCGGACTGCTGCGTGAGCACCACCTGGGCGCCGCGCCGGGCGAGCGCACGGGCCGCGGACACCCCGAGGAGCCCGCCGCCGACGACGACCGCGCGCACCCCGGGAGCCACCGCCCGCGACAGGGCCAGGCAGTCGTCCATGGTGCGGAAGGCGTGCACGCCGCCCGGCAGCTCCGCCGCGCCCGGCGCGAACAGTCCGCGCAGAGGAGGGAGGACCGGGTTCGATCCGGTGGCGAGCACGAGGGTGTCGTACGGGACGCGGGAGCCGTCCTCGCAGCGCACCACCCGCTCGTCGCGGTCGATGCGGACGGCGCGGGTCCGCAGGTGGGTTCCGGTGTGGCGGGGCAGCGCGATGACATCGGCGCCGTAGCTGCCCGCGAGGACCTCGGCGAGCAGCACCCTGTTGTACGGGGCGTGCGCCTCCTCGCCGATGAGTACGGCGGCAGCGCCCAGGTGCCGGGCGAGCCGGGTGCCGGCGAGGCCGGTGCCGATCACCACCACGCGTCCGGGGTCCGTCACAAAGGTCATGCACGGCAGCCTGCGGGGCCGGTGTTACCCGGCCGCATCCCTCCCGTTTCCCGCGGGGAACGCTGCGCTCAGCGAGCGCGAGGGGGGAGTGTGAGGGCTCAGCGGCTGCCCGTCAGATGGGCGAACACCACGACGTTGCCCCGGTAACCGGTCTTCTTCGAGTAGCCGCCACCGCACGTTATGACACGCAGCTCGGGGCGGTCCGCCGCGCCGTACACCTTCTTGTCGGGAAAGGCGTTGGCGTCGTAGACCTCGACGGCGTCGACGGTGAACACGGCGACGGAGCCGTCGCGGCGGTCGACCTCGATGGTGTGGCCCTTGGCCAGCGCGCCCAGGTCGTAGAAGACGGCGGGTCCCTCGGCGTTGTCGACGTGTCCGGCCACGATCGCCGTGCCGCGTACGCCGGGCGCGGTCCCGGCCTCGTACCAGCCGGCCAGGTTCTTCTCCTTCGGCGGCGGCACGTCCAGGCTGCCCTGCGGGGTCAGGCCGAGCCCCGTCAGTGGTGCGTTCACCCGGATCTCGGGGATGCGGATGCGGTCGGGGGGCGAGGGGGAGAGGGGGGCCGCGCCGGGCGGCTCGCGGCCGGTGCCGGGGAGCTCGGACCCGGCCTGCGCCGTGGACGGCTGCGGCGGTCCGTGTATCTCGGCGCCCTGGAGCAGCAGCCAGGTGCCCAGACACAGGGCGAGAGCGGTGAGCGCGGCTATGAGCCCGTTGGAGACTGTGCGGCGGCGCGCCTGAGGCATCGGCTTCTCCAGATCGAAGTGGGTGGGGGTCGCCTTCCTCCCCCGGCCGCGCGAGGGGGGTGTGCGGCCGGGGGAGGAGGGGACAGGCGGTACCAGGGGGCCGGAGGGACAGCGGAGGTCGTCCGTCCGGCGCCCGTCAGAACCCTTCGCCT
Source organism: Streptomyces sp. NPDC090032 (assembly GCF_044748025.1). Classification (NCBI taxonomy): domain Bacteria; kingdom Bacillati; phylum Actinomycetota; class Actinomycetes; order Kitasatosporales; family Streptomycetaceae; genus Streptomyces; species Streptomyces sp. NPDC090032. The sequence goes on from NZ_JBIVFF010000003.1 coordinate 29,579, forward strand.
CTCGCCCGGCGATGCAGGAGCCAGGTACCGCCCGCGGCGGCGACGGCAAGCGCTGCCACACCCGCCGCGGTCATCGTCGGGTCGGTGCCGAGTGCGCCGCCGACCCCCGTCTTCACATGGCCCTTGGGCTGGACCTCTTGCTGGGAGGTGGCGAGCGTGACCATCAGATCGCCCGTCACCTGCCCGCCCCCGGAGCACTTCGCGACGATCTCGTACGTGCCGGGCTGCGCCGACGGCGGCACCTGGAACCGCCCCACGGCGTCCTTCGCCTCCGTGCCCGGGGCGAGCGTGAAGACGCCCGCGCCGACCGCGCTCGCGTCTCCGGCGGCGGCGCGGGCCGTGCCGCACGCGGTGGTGTTGACGGTGACGGCGGCGCCCGGCGCCGCGTTCGACGGGTACATCTGAAGGCCGCCCGAGCCGCCCTTACCGGCGTACACGGGCGCGGCGGTCAGTGCCACGGCGGCCGCGGTGAGCGCGGCAGCGGTCAGCAGGCGGGGTGTGCGCATCGTGTCGTGCTCCTCCGAGGGGGCACGGCCCGCGGCACCCTCAAGTGCCGCTGCGTCGGTCACGCCCCTGCCCTACCGAGGTAAAGGGCAATCGCCCCGGCACGCCTCCTGATGCACCACCAGAAAACCGGTGAAAGGGCGTCACCTGACGCCCCGGCAGATGCATTCCAGCAGGTCATCGACGTGTCGAAGAAAAGTGCCCGAAGAGGCGGCGGGCGCCGGTGAACGGGTGACCGGGCCCGCGCGGCGCCCGCTTGACCTCAACCAAGCTTCAGGTATCACAGTGGCGTCATGAACGCCACAGCCGTACAGGCCGCAGCCCCCGTTTCCGTCCCCACCGAGGCCCCCGTCCGGGCCGCCGTCGTCATCGGCAGCAACCGCGAGGGCCGCTTCGGCCCCGTCGTCGCCGACTGGCTCATGTCCCTGCTCGGGGAGCGGCCGGACTTCGCCGTCGACGTGATCGACGTCGCCGCCACCGACCTGCCCACCGCCCTCTCCTACGACCCGTCCGCCGAGGTGCGGGCCGAGCTGGCCAAGGTCACCCCGAAGCTGGCCGCGGCCGACGCCTTCATCGTCCTCACGCCCGAGTACAACCACTCCTACCCGGCGTCCCTCAAGAACGTCATCGACTGGCACCACGCCGAATGGCAGGCCAAGCCCGTCGGTTTCGTCTCGTACGGCGGCATCTCCGGCGGCCTGCGCGCGGTCGAGCACCTGCGCACCGTCTTCGCCGAGCTGCACGCCGTCACGGTCAGGGACACCGTCTCCTTCACCAACGCGGGCAGCCACTTCGACGAATCCGGCGCCCACCGCGACCCCGAGGCCCCGGCCGCCGCGGTGAAGTCGATGCTCGACCAGCTGGCGTGGTGGTCGAAGGCCCTGCGGGACGCGAAGGAGGTGCGCCCGTACGGCAGTTGAGGCCGGACAGCCGAAGACCCCCGCAGCCGACGACTGCGGGGGTCCTCGTCCATGCGCGATGTCAGCCCACGGACACGGCCGACCAGGTCGCGGCCACGGCGGCGTACTCCGCGCTGCCGGCCCCGTACAGGTCCTTCGCCGCGCTCAGCGTCGCCGTGCGGGCGCCCGCGTAGTTCGTCGAGGACGTCATGTAGACGGTCAGGGCCCGGTACCAGATCTTGCCGAGCTTGTCCTTGCCGATGCCGCTCAGCGTCGACCCGTTGCACGTCTTGCCGTTGTGCTGGACGCCGCCGATGACCTTCGGCCCGCTGCCCTCGGCGAGCAGGTACGCGAAGTGGTTGGCGACCCCGGACGAGTAGTGCACGTCGAGGTTGCCGACCGACGAGCTCCAGCAGTCGGCGGAGTTCCCGTCCTTGCTGGGCTGGTCCATGAAGCGCAGCGCCGCCTGGCCGAAGCCGGGCTTCACGATCTTCTCGCCGATGAGCCAGTCGCCCGGGTCGGAAGCGTTGTTCGCGTAGAACTCGACCAGCGTGCCGAAGATGTCGGAGGTGGCCTCGTTCAGGCCACCGGACTCGCCGGAGTACGTGAGCCCGGCCGTCTTCGACGTCACACCGTGCGACATCTCGTGCCCGGCGACGTCGAGCGCCACGAGCGGCCCGAACGTCGCCCCGTCACCGTCGCCGTACGTCATGCAGAAGCAGGTGTCGTCCCAGAAGGCGTTGTTGTAGTTGCTGCCGTAGTGGACGCGGTTGTACGAGCCCTTGCCGTCGCCGCCGATGCCGTTACGGCCGTGGACGTTCTTGTAGTAGTCCCACGTCGTGTCGGTCCCGTACTGGGCGTCCACGGCGGCCGACGAGCGGTCGGCGTTCGCGCCGGTGCCCCAGTGGTTGTCGGCGTCGGTGAACACCACCGCGGGAGCCCGGCTCCAGCAGATGGTCAGGATGCAGCCGTCGGTCTTGTTCTGCGCGTCACCCGAGTAGGTGCCGCCCCGCGTCGCGTCCTTGAGCTGGTACGCCGACCCGGACTGGGTCGTCTCCAGCGGTACCGTGCCCGAGTACAGGGACTTCCCGTCGCCGGTCGCGGTCTCGATGCTGTCCCAGGCGTCGATCTGCTTGCCGGTGGTGGCGTCGGTGAGGACCACGCGGGCGACCGGGTTGCCGAGCGAGTCCTTGCCCGCGGTGTCCGTGCGCCACGCCAGCTTCGGCGCGCCGTGCAGCGCGTCCACGACGAGCGCGGGCTTGGCGACGACCTTGCGCAGCAGCTCGCCCGGGTTGGCGGCGCGCAGGGCTGTGGCGGCGATGTCGGCGGCCTTCGGGGCGGGGAGATCCGGCGTCACGCTCGGCACGGCGAGGTCGCCGCGGACCGCGCGGTTCGCGGAGCGGTAGCCGCCGTCGCGGTTCAGATGGACGACGAAGTCACCGCCGAGAACAGGCAGTTGACGGTAGGTGCGGTTGTAGCGCACGTGCTGGGTGCCGTCGGAGTCGACGACGACGTCCCGCACGGAGGCGCCCTGCGCGCCGGTGATCCCGAGGCGGGCGGCCTCGGCGGTGAGCGCGGCCGTCGCGTGACGGACGGCGTCGGCCCGGGTCGGCGGGGTGCGGTCGCCGGAGTCGGCGCCCGCGGTGGGGGCGAGGGCGGCGGCCAGCAGGGTGGCGGCCGCCGTGGCTATGCCGGCGGTGGTGAGTCGCGATGTGGTCCGGGCAGGTCTCATCGGGCTCCTAGTGACGGCGCGCGGGCGCGCTGAGCGGGGTCACACTGATGTCGCCTCAGGTTTAAGGGTCCATGACATGTCATGTCCATAGCGCCTCTGTGGTAGAGCTGTGAATAGGTGTTCACGTGCAGATCGCGGATGCCGGAAACGCGAGAACGGCCCGAGCGCCTGAGCGCCCGGGCCGCCACCGACTGACGAACTCACCAGCCGATCAACTCAACTGAACTCAACCCGACTCACGTACCCAACTCACGTACTCACGTACGGAACTCGCCTGCGCAACTCACTTGCGCAACAGCAGCGTGATCCCGGCCACGACCACGCCGAGTGCGACGGCGCCGACGCCGTAGCCGAGGCGGTGGGACCGCAGGCCCGGCAGGAGGCGGTCGACGGCGATCCGGCCGGGGCCGGTCAGTGCGAGAGCCACCGCGCCGAGTGCGATCAGGAGCTCGTACTCGATGCCCTGCGGTGCGAAGAAGCCGCCGCCCCACTTCACGGCGATGGCGTTCACCAGCGTGCCGGCCACGGCCGCGGCGGCCAGCGGGGTGAGCAGGCCGAGCACGAGGCCGAGCCCGCCGAGGGTCTCGCTGAGCCCGGCGACCACGGCGAACGCCTTCGGCGACGGGTAGCCGGACGCGGCGAAGAACTGGCCGGTGCCGTCGATCCCGCCTCCGCCGAACCAGCCGAAGAGCTTCTGCGCGCCGTGCGCGGCCATGGTCAGGCCAAGGCCGAGGCGCAGTACGAGAAGGCCGAGGTCATAGGCGTGGGTGGGCGCGGCGGGGGTGGGGGAGCCGGGCGCGCGGAGCGGGCTGAGCTGGTTCGCGAGGGAGGTCACGTGGGGTTTCTCCTGACTCGGAATCGATACGCTTGAACTTTCAAGCTATGACCCAAGCTAACCGCCCGCCCGCCATGTTTCAAACGTGGAGCGCGCCGCCCCGGCGGTCACCGGCACCGGCACCGGCACCGGTGCCGGCGGCCTCGACGCGTACCGCGCACACCTTGAACTCCGGCATTCGGGACGTCGGATCGAGCGCGGGGTTGGTCAGGTTATTGGCGCGCCCGGCGCCGGGCCAGTGGAACGGCATGAATACCGTGTCGGGCCGGATGCCCGAGGTGATCCGGGCGGGTGCCTCGGCCCGCCCGCGCCGGGAGACGACGGCGACCGGCTCGCCCTCCGACACCCCGATCAGCGCGGCGAGCCGCGGGTGCAGCTCCACGAAGGGGCCGGGCGCGGCGGCGTTCAGCTCGGCCACGCGCCGGGTCTGCGCACCCGACTGGTACTGCGACACGACGCGGCCCGTCGTCAGATGGACCGAGAACTCGGCGTCCGGCTCCTCGGCGGCGGCCCGGTGCGCGACGGCGACGAACCGGGCCCGCCCGTCCTCGGTGGCGAACCGTTCCAGAAAGAGCCGGGGCGTCCCCGGATGCTCCTCTCCGGGACAGGGCCAGAACACCCCGTCCTCCTCGACGAGCCGCCGATAGGAGATCCCCGCATAGTCGGCGGACCCGCCTTCCGAAGCCAGCCGCAACTCCTCGAAAACCTCCTCCGGATCGGCCGGGAACCCCTTCTCCACCCCCAGCCGCCCGGCCAGCTCACGGAGCACCTCCAGATCGCTGCGCACCCCGTCCGGAGGCGAGAGCGCCCGACGCCGCAGCAGCACACGTCCCTCCAGACTGGTCACGGTCCCCGTCTCCTCGGCCCACTGGGTAACGGGAAGGACCACATCGGCCAGAGCGGCGGTCTCGGAAAGCACCACATCGGCCACGGCCAGAAAGTCGAGCGACCGCAACCGCCCCTCCACATGAGCGGCACGAGGTGCGGACACCACCGGATTCGACCCCATGACCAGCAGCGCCCGTACGTCACGCCCCAGGGCGTCGAGCAGCTCGTACGCGGAACGGCCCGGCCCCGGAAGGGAGTCGGGGTCGACGCCCCACACGCCGGCCACATGCGCACGCGCCGCCGGGTCGGTCAGCTTCCGGTACCCGGGCAGCTGGTCGGCCTTCTGCCCGTGCTCGCGCCCGCCCTGCCCGTTGCCCTGCCCGGTCAGGCACCCGTACCCGGAAAGAGGCCGCCCGGCGCGCCCGGTCGCGAGGCACAGGTTGATCCAGGCGCCCACGGTGTCGGTGCCCTTGGACTGCTGCTCGGGACCCCGCGCGGTGAGCACCATGGCGGCCTCGGGCTCGCAGAACATCCGCACGGCCTCGCGCAGTTGAGGCACGGAGACCCCGCTCACCCGCTCCACGTACTCGGGCCAGTGCGCCATCACGGCGGCCCGCGCGTCCTGCCAGCCGCTCGTCCGCGCCCGCACGAACTCCTCGTCGACCCGCCCCTCGGTCACCACGAGATGCAGCATCCCGAGAGCCAGGGCGAGATCGGTCCCGGGCCGGGGCGCGAGATGGAGGTCGGCGAGCTCGGCGGTGCGCGTGCGGCGGGGGTCGATGACGACCAACGTGCCGCCGTTCTCGCGCAGTTCGTTCAGATAGCGGACAGCGGGCGGCATGGTCTCGGCCATGTTCGATCCCACCAGAACCACACATCCCGTACGCGGAATGTCCTCCAGGGGGAACGGCAGCCCCCGGTCGAGCCCGAACGCGGCGAGCTGCCCCGCCGCGGCGGAGGACATGCAGAACCGCCCGTTGTAGTCGATCTGCGAGGTCCCGAGCACGACCCGGGCGAACTTCCCGAGCCCGTACGCCTTCTCGTTGGTGAGCCCGCCCCCGCCGAAGACCCCGCAGGCGTCGGGGCCATGAGCAGTACGCGTACGGGAGAGCCCCTCGGCGACACGATCAAGCGCCTCATCCCAAGAAGCGGCCTCGAGCGCGCCCCCTTTGCGCACCAGCGGTCCACTCAACCGCACCCCCGGCTCCAGAACGGCAGCGGCCGTACGCCCCTTCCCGCACAGGGCACCACGATTGACAGGAAACCCGGCACGCTCCGAGACCTCGACAGCGCCAGAGGCGGTCGGGACGAGATTCATCCCGCACTGAAGGGAGCAGTAGGGGCAGTGAGTGGGCGTAACAGTGCGCATGGGCCCACACTGCGCGCACGCTGTTACACGCCGGCCCGCGCCCGATTACACGACGGGCACGACGCCCTCTCAGCGGCACCGGCGGGACGGTGAGTACAACGGCGCATCAGCCGCGAGAGGTCGCGAGGGGACGGGGGGGGGGTGTCCGCCCGCCGCACGGAGGTGCAAGCGCCGGTCAAGGGACACAGGGGCGGAGGCGCCGCGATGGCGAGGACGGACACACCCCCGCGGCCCCGGCCCACGGCACACCCGGCGCATCAGCCCACCCGCCGCATCAGCGACGCCCGACCTCCCGAGCCCCCCGAGCCTCCAGAGCGCGAGCCTTCAGAGCCTCCCGAACCCCGGACTCCCGTTCCCCGAGAAACCGGGGATCGGGCCGGAACACGGAATCGGCCAGCGCCTTCCCCGCCGCGAACACCTCACGGGCCCCGCCGTAGTACCAGGTCACGTCGTGCCGGTCGTCGACGCCGACGCCGTACGACGAGACGCCCGCCGCCTCGCACAGGGCGACCGCGCGCCGGATGTGGAACCCCTGGCTGATCAGCACGGCCCGGTCGACCCCGAAGATCTTCTTGGCCCGCACACACGAGTCCCAGGTGTCGAACCCGGCGTAGTCGCTGACGACCGCCTTGTCCGGCACCCCGTGCCGGGTCAGATAGGCCCGCATCGCGTCGGGCTCGTCATAGTCCTGGCGGCTGTTGTCGCCGGTCACGAGGACCACCCGGATCCGCCCGTCACGGTAGAGCTGGGCCGCCGCGTCGAGCCGGTGAGCGAGATACGGCGACGGCTCGCCCGCCCAGAGCCCGGCCCCGAACACCACGGCGACATCGGTGCGCGGCGCATCGCCGACCGTACGCAGCCGGTCCCCGGTCACGACGAACATCCAGGTCGCGGGCAACAGCGCCAGCACACACACGGCCACAGCGCCCTGTACGAACTGCCGCCACCCCCGCCGCGTACGCGGCAACCGGATCCGCACCACTGACCACCCCTGCTGGAAAACGTCGTCGCACGACTGGACGCACGTTTCCGGCCGACCGGTTCGCGCAGCAACCGGCGGGTCCGCCCAACAAGCCCCTCACCCACCACCCTGGCCACACCCATGGCCACCACCCACGGCCAACGGCCAACCTCACACCCACCCGAACACCTGGTGAGCCCCGGGGAAGCGACCCGTCACCGCCCCGCAACGGCGCCGCAACCTCCCCCGGACAGGATCAGTTCATGACGGCGTCGAAACATCAGCGCGACGAGCCCACCGGCACCGCCCACCTCGACAGCACGGCGCAACTCCTGACCAGGATCACCAGCCAACTCGGCACGCAGCTCAGCCACGTACGGCTCGACGGCAGCCGCCGCACACCCCGGCAGACCCCACCCGCCCCGCCCGCCCTGGTCGTCGTGGCACACGGCAGCCGCGACCCGAGGGCGCTCGCCACGGTCCACGCCCTGCTCGACAAGGTGCGCGAGGAACGCCCGGGGCTTCCGGTCCACCTCGGCCACATCGAGCTGAACGAACCGCTGCTGACCGACACCCTCGCGGGCCTCGCCCCCGGCCGCGCCGTCCTCGCCCCGCTGCTCCTGTCCCGCGGCTTCCACGTGAAGCAGGACATCCCGGCAGCCCTGGCCACGGCTCCGCACCTAACAGCCCGCGTCGCCCCGCCGCTGGGCCCCCACCCCCTCCTCGTGGAAACGCTGTACGCCCGCCTGGTAGAGGCCGGCTGGGACCCGCGGCCAGACGCCCGTACGCGCAGGACCAGCGGCATAGTCCTCGCGGCGGCCGGCTCCCGCGACCCCGACTCGGCCGTCGACACGGCCCGCACCGCCGCGCTCCTCGCCGACCGTCTCGGCGTCCCGGTCGTGCCCGCCTACGCGAGTGCCGCCACGCCCGCCGTCCCGGCCGCGCTGCGTGCGCTCGCCGCCAGAGGACGGCACCGAGCCGCCGTCGCCGCCTACTTCACGGCGCCGGGCCGCTTCGCCACCCAGTGCGCGCAGGCCGCCCCTTGGATAGCAGCGGCCCCGCTCGGCGCGCACACGGCGATGGTGCGCCTTTTGCTCCACCGCTACGACACGACGCTCGCGTCCCCGGCGCGACCCGCCCCCGTACAGCGGCAGCTCACGCCGGCCTGACCGTTTGTCACCGCGTGCCTTTACTGTCAGTCCATGGAAGGCACGCACGAGACACCCGCAGCGAATTCGGCCCCGTCCACCCCCACCACCCCGTCCCACACCGTCGACCTGTCCGGCTACGACGCCGCGGCGGTGGAGCGCTGGGCCCCCGAGCCGGACAAACGCCCCGGCCGCACCGCCTTCCAGCGCGACCGCGCCCGTGTCCTGCACTCCTCGGCGCTGCGCCGCCTCGCGGGCAAGACCCAGGTGGTCACGCCCGGCACCATGAATCGCGCCTGGGACGCCAGCCCCCGCACCCGCCTGACGCACTCCCTGGAATGCGCGCAGGTGGGCCGGGAGCTCGGCGCGGCGCTCGGCTGCGACCCGGACCTCGTCGAGACGGCCTGCCTCTCGCACGACATGGGCCACCCGCCCTTCGGGCACAACGGCGAACAGGCGCTGAACGAGGTGGCGCAGGACTGCGGCGGCTTCGAGGGGAACGCGCAGTCGCTGCGCCTGCTCACCCGCATCGAACCCAAGCGCTTCGTCCACAGCACCGACAGCACCGACAGCGCCGATGCGGGCGAGCTGGTCAGCGTAGGCCTGAACCTCACGCGCGCCGCGCTCGACGCCGCGACGAAGTATCCGTGGCCCCGCGGCGGCCACCCCACCGACCCCGCCTCGCCCAAGTTCGGCGTGTACGAGGACGACCGCCCGGTCTTCGACTGGATCCGCAAGGAGTCACCCGAGCGACGCACCTGCTTCGAGGCGCAGGTCATGGACTGGGCGGACGACGTCGCGTACTCGGTGCACGACCTGGAGGACGGCCTGCACGCCGGCCACCTCGACCCGAACATGCTGCACGCCGAGCCCGAGCGCCGTGACATCTACGAGGTCGCGATCGGCCGGTACGTCCCGGCGGACACGGACCCCGAAGAGCTCGCGGCGGCGCTCGACCGCCTCCTCGACCAGGAGTGGTGGCCGCACGGCTACGACGGCACGGCCGTCGCTCAGGCCCGCCTCAAGGACGCGACGAGCCAGCTCATCGGCCGCTTCTGCCTCGCCGCGGAGGGCGCCACCCGCGCCCGGTACGGCTCGGGCCGCCTCACCCGCTACGAGGCCGAGCTGGTGGTGCCGCGCGCGGCCCGCCACGAGTGCGCGGTCCTCAAGGCGGTCGCCGACCGGTACGTGATGCAGCGCCCGCAGCAGGAGCGGCTCCGCGCCGACCAGCGCATCGTCGTGGCGGAGCTCGCCGAGGCACTCACCCGGCGCGCGCCCGACGGTCTCGACCCGCAGTTCCGCGCCCTGTTCGACACGGCGGGCGACGACCGCGCCCGCAAGCGCGTGATCGTCGACCAGATCTCCTCCCTCACCGACGCCTCGGCCCGCGAGCTGCACGCGCGGCTCACAGGGCCCCGTCCATGAGGGCTCTCCTCTTCGGCCGGCGGGGCCCTCGGGGCGCGCACCGCGCGGCGCCGCGGAGCGGGGTTCGTGCGCGTCGCGCTCCTGCGCACGGTCGCCGTCCTGGTCGCGAAACCGGCCGTCGACCACTGGGCGTGACGAAAAGATGCCCTGTTCGGACCATGCCCCCTTCCCGCATCACGCTCCGTGCGGGACGCTCGCATATGGCGCCATGGCAAAGAGGAGGCATCACGTGGTCGACGCGGATCAGACGTTCGTCATTGTCGGAGGCGGGCTCGCCGGAGCGAAAGCGGCCGAGACGCTGCGCTCCGAGGGCTTCAACGGCAGAGTGATCCTCATCGGGGACGAGAGGGATCATCCGTACGAACGCCCACCCCTGTCCAAGGGCTATCTCCAGGGCAAGGAGGAACGGGACAGCGTCTTCGTCCACGAACCGGCCTGGTACGCACAGAACGACATCGAGCTGCACCTCGGCCAGACCGTCGTCGCGGTCGACCCGGAGGTGAAGAACGTCCGGCTCGGCGACGGCACGGTCGTCCACTACGACAAGCTGCTCCTGGTCACCGGCGCCGAGCCGCGCCGCATGGACATCCCGGGCACCGAGCTGGCCGGCGTGCACCACCTGCGCCGCCTCGCCCACGCGGAGCGCCTCAAGGGCGTCCTCGCCTCCCTGGGCCGGGACAACGGCCACCTCGTGATCGCCGGCGCGGGCTGGATCGGTCTGGAGGTCGCCGCGGCGGCCCGCGAGTACGGCGCCGAGGTCACCGTCGTCGAGCCCGAGGCGACCCCGCTGCACGCGGTCCTCGGCCCCGAAATCGGCCAGATCTTCGCCGACCTGCACGCCGAACACGGCGTCCGCTTCCACTTCGGGACCCGTCTCACCGGCATCACGGGCCAGGACGGCATGGTCCTCGCCGCCCTGACCGACGACGGCGAGGAGCACCCGGCCCACGACGTGCTCGCCGCCATCGGCGCCGCCCCCCGCACCTCGCTGGCCGAGTCCGCCGGGATCGCACTCGCCGACCGGGCACACGGCGGCGGCATCGCCGTCGACGCCTCGCTGCGCACCTCCGACCCGGACATCTACGCGGCCGGTGACGTGGCCGCCGTGCAGCACCCCCTGTTCGGGACCCGGCTGCGCGTCGAGCACTGGGCCAACGCGCTCAACGGCGGCCCGGCTGCCGCCCGCGCCATGCTGGGGCAGGAGGTGACGTACGACCGCGTGCCGTACTTCTTCTCCGACCAGTACGACGTCGGCCTCGAATACTCGGGCTGGGCGCCCCCCGGCTCGTACGACCAAGTGGTCATCCGCGGGGACGCGGGCAAACGGCAGTTCATCGCGTTCTGGCTCAAGGGCGGGCGGGTGCTCGCCGGGATGAACGTGAACGTGTGGGACGTCACGGAGACCATCCAGGCCCTCATCCGCTCCGGTGTCAGGCCCGGGGCGGACCGCCTGTCGGATCCGTCCGTCCCGCTGACGGCGCTGCTCGAGGGGGAGGACGGGTGACGTGAGTGTCGGCGGGTCACCGTAGAATTCTTGCGTGGCAGGCAGGATCAATGACGAGGACGTGAAGGCGGTCCGGGACGCGGTCCCGATCGACGCCGTGGTGTCCGAGTACCTGCAACTGCGCAACGCGGGCGGCGGGAACCTGAAGGGCCTGTGCCCCTTCCACGACGAGAAGTCGCCGTCCTTCCAGGTCAGCCCGAGCAAGGGCCTCTTCCACTGCTTCGGCTGCCAGGAGGGCGGCGACACCATCACGTTCGTGATGAAGGTCGACCACCTCTCCTTCTCCGAGGTCGTCGAGCGCCTCGCCGGCCAGGCGGGCATCACCCTGCGGTACGAGGAGGGCGGCTACAACCCCTCGCACCAGCGCGGTGAGCGCATCCGCCTGGTCGAGGCGCACAAGGTGGCCGCCCAGTTCTACGTGGACCAGCTGGAGAGCGCCGAGGCGGAGATCGGCCGCAAGTTCCTCGCCGAGCGCGGCTTCGACCAGGCCGCCGCCGCGCACTTCGGTGTCGGCTACAGCCCGGCCGGCTGGGACCACCTCACGCGCTTCCTGCGCGGCAAGGGCTTCACCGACAAGGAGCTCATCACCTCCGGGATCTCCCAGGAGGGCCGCCGCGGCCCCATCGACCGCTTCCGCGGCCGCCTCATGTGGCCGATCCGCGACATCGGCGGCGAGGTCGTCGGCTTCGGCGCCCGCCGCCTGCGCGACGACGACAACGGCCCGAAGTACCTGAACACGCCAGAGACGCCGATCTACAAGAAGTCCCAGGTCCTCTACGGCATCGACCTCGCGAAGAAGGAGATCGCCAAGTCGAGCCGCGCGGTCGTCGTCGAGGGGTACACGGACGTGATGGCCTGCCATCTCGCCGGCATCACCACCGCCATCGCGACCTGCGGCACCGCCTTCGGCGGCGACCACATCAAGATCCTGCGCCGCCTCCTCATGGACAACGGCAGCGCCCGCGTGATCTTCACCTTCGACGGCGACTCGGCGGGCCAGAAGGCCGCCCTGCGCGCCTTCGAGGACGACCAGAAGTTCGCCGCCGAGACGTACATCGCCGTCGCCCCCGACGGCATGGACCCCTGCGACCTGCGCCTCGCCAAGGGCGACGGGGCGGTCGCCGACCTCGTCGAACCCCGCACCCCGCTCTTCGAGTTCGCCCTGCGCCACATCGTCTCCCGCTACGACCTGGAGACTCCCGCCGGCCGCGCCGCCGCCCTGGACGAGGCCGCCCCGGTCGTCGCCCGCATCAAGAACAGCGGAGCGCAGCACGAGGTGGCCGTCCAGCTCGCCGGCATGCTCGGCATCCTCGACACCCAGTTCGTCGTCAAGCGCGTCTCCCAGCTCGCCCGCTGGGCCCGCGACCGCGGCGGCCGCGGCCCCGCCCCGGCCCGCCCGCAGCAGTCCTACGAGGCCGTGGCGACGCGCGCGTCCGCCGCGGGCCCCGCCCTCACCCTGCGCAACCCCGTGTACGCCACCGAGCGCGAGCTGCTCAAACTCGCCCTGCAGCGGCCCGAGTTGGTCTCCCCGGCCTTCGACGCGTACGGCGTGGACGAGTTCACCGCCGCCCCGTACGCCGCCGTGCGCGAGGCGATCATCGAGGCGGGCGGCGCCGACCTCGGCACCCAGGACCCGCAGGCGTATCTCGTCCGGGTCCGGGAGGTGGCCCCCGACGACGCTGTGCGCGCCATGGTCACCGAGCTCGCCGTCGAGGCGATCCTGCGCAGATCCGTCGACGAGGTGTACGCGGGCCAGCAGCTCGTCGCCGTGCGCCGCCGCGCCGTCGACCGGCGCATCCGCGACGTCCAGGGCTCCCTGACCCGCCTGGGCACGCACGGCGACCCGGCGCGTCTGTCCGCCGTCCAGGAGGAGCTGATGGTGCTCCAGCGCTACGACAGGGCACTGCAGGACCTCGGCGCGCAGGCGCTCTGACCCTCAGGGCCTTCGTCGAGCTCCCGAACACCCGAACACCCGAGCTCCCGCCTGCCCGCGGTCCCGCTACGAGGTTCGCCCGCGGCCGGTTTCGTGCCGTCCGCCAAGGGGCAGGCGTCGTGCACGGTAACCGGGCGGTCACGCACCGGACTCAGAAAGTCACCGCACGCCCCTCGTGGCGGCGTTGTGTCGTACAGCACACTGGGTCCGGTGCCTGAGTCCTCGGAGCGCGGCCGGAACCCCGACAACGGGTCCGACACCCCCGCGGTTCCGCCTATCGCGTACGGGACGGACAGCGGTGTGGCCGCCGTCGCCGATCCCGGTGTACCCCTGCCGCACGCCTCAGCAGCGATCACCTTGGAGGTCGCCCCCGTGCAGACCCAGACCCTCAGCCAGACCGGTGCCGCGCGTCAGAGCGCCCAGGGCGCCCCCGCGCCGGACGCGGACGCGGAGGCTCTCCCGGCCGTCCCCCAGCAGAGGGGGCCGGAGAACCACCCGGACTCCGACCCACCCGAGGATCCCGCCGAACTGCGGGAGCAGGAGCGGGAGCGGGAGCAAGAGGCGGAGGCGGAGGGGGAGTCGGACCCGCGGGAAGCCGGACCCCGTCCGCCCGTCGCCCTCCTCCTCGACACCGTGGACGCCGAGACTCCCGAGCCCCCGCCCGCGCGCGGCCGCACCGACACCGGCGGGCCCTCGTCGGACCTCTTCCGCCAGTACCTGCGCGAGATCGGCCGGATCCCGCTGCTCACGGCCGCGGAGGAGGTCGACCTGGCCCGCAAGGTCGAGGCCGGACTCTTCGCCGAGGAGAAACTGACGGGCACCACCGACCCGGACTCCCAGCTCGCCATCGACCTCGACAAACTCGTCGTCATGGGCCGGATGGCCAAGCGCCGCCTCATCGAGGCCAACCTCCGCCTGGTCGTCTCGGTCGCCAAGCGCTACGTGGGCCGTGGCCTGACCATGCTGGACCTCGTCCAGGAGGGCAACCTCGGCCTCATCAGGGCGGTCGAGAAGTTCGACTACGCCCGCGGCTACAAGTTCTCGACGTACGCGACCTGGTGGATCCGGCAGGCCATGTCACGGGCCCTGGCCGACCAGGCCCGCACGATCCGGGTCCCGGTGCACGTCGTCGAGCTGATCAACCGGGTCGTGCGCGTCCAGCGCCGCATGCTCCAGGAACGCGGCTACGAACCCACCCCCGAAGAGGTCGCCGCCCACCTGGAACTGCCGCCCGAGCGGGTCAGCGAAGTGCTGCGCCTGGCCCAGGAACCGGTGTCGCTGCACGCGCCCGTCGGTGAGGAGGACGACGTCGCGCTCGGCGACCTCATCGAGGACGGCGACGCGACGTCCCCCGTCGAATCGGCGGCGTTCCTCCTCCTGCGCGAACACCTGGAGGCGGTCCTCTCCACCCTCGGCGAACGCGAACGCAAGGTGGTCCAGCTCCGCTACGGCCTCGCGGACGGCCGCCCCCGCACGCTGGAGGAGATCGGCCGCATCTTCGGGGTGACCCGCGAACGCATCCGCCAGATCGAATCCAAAACCCTGAACAAACTCAGGGACCACGCGTTCGCGGACCAACTGAGGGGCTATCTGGACTGACGCGGGGCAGCGCCCCCTAAGGGGCGCGGGGAACTGCGCGCCAAGCTACGAACAACCCGCACGCACAGCCCCCGCGAACCCCGATGGCGCGCCTACTCCACCTCAGCCACAGCCTGCGCGAACTGAGCCTCGTACAACCGCTCGTACGCCCCGCCCGCGGCGCGCAACGCATCGTGGGTGCCCTGCTCCACGATGTCCCCGTTCTCCATCACCAGGATGGTGTCGGCGTCGCGGATCGTGGACAGCCGGTGAGCGATGACGAAGCTGGTCCGGCCGTGCGCGAGCCGCGCCATCGCCTTCTGGATGAGCACCTCGGTACGGGTGTCGACCGAGCTCGTCGCCTCGTCGAGGACGAGTATCACCGGGTCCGACAGGAACGCGCGCGCGATGGTGATGAGCTGCTTCTCACCGGCGCTGACCCCAGACCCCTCGTCGTCGATCACGGTGTCGTAGCCCTCGGGCAGCGTCCGGATGAACCGGTCCGCGTGAGCGGCCCGCGCCGCCTCCTCTATCTGCTCCCGGGTGATGTCCTTCGCCGCGCCGTACGCGATGTTGTCCGCGATCGTGCCGCCGAACAGCCACGTGTCCTGAAGCACCATGCCGATGCCGGAACGGAGTTCGTCGCGCGACATCTTCGCCACGTCGACCCCGTCGAGGGTGATGCGCCCGCCGGTGACCTCGTAGAAGCGCAGCAGCAGATTGACCAGCGTCGTCTTGCCGGCGCCCGTCGGGCCGACGATGGCGACGGTGTGACCCGGTTCCACCGCGAGCGACAGGTCCTCGATGAGGGGCTTGTCCTGCTCGTAGCGGAACGACACGTTCTCGAACTCGACGAGCCCGCGCAGCAGATCCGGCTTCTCGCCCGGCACCGGGTCGGCCTCCTGCTCGTCCGCGTCGAGCAGTTCGAAGATCCGCTCGGCCGACGCGACGCCGGACTGCACCAGGTTCGCCATCGAGGCGACCTGCGTCAGCGGCATGGAGAACTGGCGCGAGTACTGGATGAACGCCTGCACGTCACCGATCGACAGCGAACCCGAGGCGACCCGCAGGCCACCCACGACGGCGACGAGCACATAGTTCAGGTTCGACACGAAGAACATCAGCGGCTGCATCATCCCGCTGTTGAACTGCGCCTTGAACCCGGCCTCGTACAGCGCGTCGTTCTGCTCGGCGAACGCCTGCGCCGACTCCTTCTGACGCCCGAACACCTTCACCAGGTTGTGGCCGGTGTACATCTCCTCGATGTGCGCGTTCAGCTTGCCGGTGGTCTTCCACTGCTGCACGAACTGAGGCTGCGAGCGCTTGCCGACGCGCGTCGCGATCAGGAACGACAGCGGCACCGTCACCAGCGCCACCAGCGCGAGCAGCGGCGAGATCCAGAACATCATCACCAGCACGCCGATGATCGTGAGCAGCGAGTTGATGAGCTGCCCCATCGTCTGCTGGAGCGTCTGCCCGATGTTGTCGATGTCGTTCGTGGCGCGGCTGAGGACCTCACCGCGCTGCCGCTTGTCGAAGTACGACAGCGGAAGGCGCGACAGCTTCGCCTGGATGTCCTCGCGCATCCGGAAGACGGTCCTGTTGAGCGCCCGGTTGGACAGCCGCGTCGTCACGGCCATCAGCAGCCCGGCCCCCAGGAACGTACAGAGGGCGAGCCCGAGCACGGAGCCCACGGCCCCGAAGTCGATGCCCTGGCCGGGCGTGAAGTCGATCCCGGAGAGCATGTCGGCGACCCCGGAGTCACCCTTGGCCCGCATCCCCTCGATGGCCTGCGCCTTGCTGCTTCCGGCGGGCATCTGACGCCCGATGATGCCCGCGAAGACCAGGTCGGTCGCCCGGCCCAGGATCTTCGGGCCCAGCACCGACAGGCCCACACTCAGGACGGCGCACGCGATCATCGCGTACATCGTCGTCTTCTCGGGCTTGAACTGTCTGATGAGCCGCTTGCCCGAGCCCTTGAAGTCCATCGAACGCTGGTCGGGACCCCCGGCCATCATCCGCCCGCCTGGCCCCGCCATCAGGCCGCCTCCGCTTCCGTCAGCTGGGAGAGAACGATCTCCCGGTACGTCTCATTGCCGGCCATCAGCTCGTGATGGGTGCCCGTGCCCACGACATGGCCCTCGTCGAGGACCACGATGCGGTCCGCGTCGCGGATGGTGGAGACCCGCTGGGCCACGATCACCACGGTCGCCTCGGCGGTCTCGTGACCCAGCGCGGCCCGCAGCGCGGCGTCCGTCGCGTAGTCGAGCGCGGAGAACGAGTCGTCGAAGAGATAGATCTCGGGCCGCTGCACCAGGGTCCGCGCGATCGCGAGCCGCTGGCGCTGACCGCCGGACACGTTGGTGCCGCCCTGCGAGATCGGGGAGTCGAGCCCGCTCTCCAGCTTCTTCACGAAGTCCTTGGCCTGCGCCACTTCCAGGGCGTGCCACAGCTCCTCGTCGCTCGCGTCCGGATTGCCGTACCGCAGATTCGTCGCGACCGTCCCCGCGAAGAGGTACGGCTTCTGCGGCACGAGCCCGACGGTCCTGGCGAGCAGCGCGGGCTCGATGGTGCGCACGTCGACGCCGTTCACCAGGACCTCGCCGTCGGTCGCGTCGAACAGCCGCGGCACCAGGCCGAGGAGGGTGGACTTGCCGCTGCCGGTCGAGCCGATGACGGCGGTCGTCTCGCCGGGGTGTGCGGTGACCTGGATGGCCTTGAGCACGGGCTCCTCGGCCCCCGGATAGCGGAAGCCCGCGTCCCGGATCTCGAGGTGGCCGTGGTCGCGCAGCTCCCGCACCGGCGCGGACGGCGGCACGACGCTGGACTCGGTGGCCAGGACCTCCTGGATGCGCTCGGCGCAGACCTCGGCGCGCGGCACCATCATGAACATGAAGGTGGCCATCATGACGCTCATCACGATCTGCATCAGATAGGCGAGGAACGCGGTGAGCGCGCCGATCTGCATGCCGCCGCTGTCGATGCGGTGCGCGCCGAACCAGACGACGGCGATCGACGAGACGTTCACCACGGTCATGACGATCGGGAACATCAGCGCGAGGAGCTTGCCGGTGCCGAGGGAGACCTCGGTCAGATCGGCGTTTGCCTCGCGGAAGCGCGCCTTCTCGTAGTCGTCGCGCACGAAGGCGCGGATGACGCGGTTGCCGGTGATCTGCTCGCGCAGCACCCGGTTCACCGTGTCGAGCCGCACCTGCATGGTGCGGAACAGCGGGCGCAGGCGCCGCACGATCAGGCTGACGCTGATCCCGAGGACCGGGACCACGGCGAGCAGCACGCCCGACAGCGGCACGTCCTGGCCCAGCGCCATGACGATGCCGCCGACGCACATGATCGGCGCCGACACCATCAGCGTGAACGTCATGAGCGTGAGCATCTGGATCTGCTGCACGTCGTTCGTCGTGCGGGTGATCAGGGACGGCGCCCCGAACTGGCCCATCTCGCGCGCCGAGAAGGACTGCACGCGGTCGAACACGGAGGCCCGGACGTCCCGCCCGAGCGCGGACGCGGTGCGGGCGCCGTAGTACACCGCGCCGATGTTGCAGACCATCTGGACCACGGTGACCGCGACCATGATGGCGCCGAAAGTCAGGATGTAGCCCGTGTCCCCCTTCACGACACCGTTGTCAATGATGTCCGCGTTGAGGGTGGGCAGATAGAGCGCGGCGCAGGTCTGCAGGAACTGCAGCAGCACCAACACGCCGATGGGTTTCTTGTACGGACTGAGGTAGGTCCGAAGGAGTCGTATGAGCACGCTCGGTCTCTCGATGTCGGCCGTCATGAGGGGGGTCAGTGGTGCACGACCCCCATCGTCCGACACTCCACCCGCGTTACCTCAAGCGATTTAGCCAAGAGCACACCAAGTAACCCATGCGGAACGGGGCGAAACGGTCACGCGCCCGCGGAATCGAAGGCTCCGGGGTGGGTCTGCTCCCGCACGGCGGTGAACTGCTGCCGCACCGCCTGCCCGACGGGCAGTTCGTCACCCGGCTCCAGCACCTGCGCGGCGGCGCCCTGCCACTGCGGCAGCCGCCCGCTCAGCGCCCACGCCGCCTGCCGCGCCGCGCCGAGCGCCGCGTAGTCCGCGGGCTGCGGCACCACGACCTGCGTCCCGAACAGCATCGGCGCCGCGGCCTGCACCGCCGGAAGCTCGGCCGCCGCCCCCAGCAGGAAGATCCGCCGCACCTCGACCCCACGCGCCCGCAGTACGTCCATGGCGTCCGCGAGCCCGCACAGCATGCCCTCGAACGCGGCCCGCGCGAGATGCTCCGGCTTCATCGACTCCCGCCGCAGCCCGCTCAGCGTGCCGGCGGTGTGCGGCAGATTCGGCGTCTTCTCGCCCTCCAGATACGGCAGCATGACCAGGCCGTGGGACCCGGGAGTCGACTTCATCGCCAGGTCGGACAGCTCCTCGATCCCGGAGAGGCCGAGCATGTCGGCCGTGCCCCGCAGGGTCCGCACCGCATTGAGCGTATGGACGACGGGCAGATGCATCCCGGTCGCGTCGGCGAGCGAGGTGATCGTCCCGGACGGATCGACGAGCGCCTCGTGATGCACCGTCATGACCGACCCCGAGGCGCCGAGCGACACCACGGCGTCGCCCTGCCGCACCCCGAGCCCGAACGCCGCGGCCATCGTCTCGCCCGTACCGGCCGAGATGATCAGCCCCTCCGGAGTGGTGCCCGCCGCGTCCCCGGGGCCGAGCACCTCCGGCAGCATCGCCTGGTGCCCGAGCGCCAGCTCGACCAGGTCGGGACGGTACGAGCCGCTCGCCGCCGACCAGTAGCCGGTGCCCGAGGCCCCGCCCCGGTCGGTGGTCCGCCGTGAGGGCCGGCCGAGGAGCTGCCACACCAGCCAGTCGTGGGCCTGCAGTACGAGCGCCACCCGCTGCGCGGCCTCCGGCTCGTGCTTCGCCAGCCACCGCAGCTTCGTCACCGGATGCGCGGCCTGCGGCACGAACCCGACGGCCTGCGCCCACGCCTCACGCCCGCCGAGGCGGTCGACGAGATCCGCGGCCGAGACCTGCGTCCGCTTGTCGCCCCCGGGCATCGCGGGCCGCACGGTGTTGCCCTGCGCGTCCAGCGGCACCAGCGCGTTCTGCTGCGCGGAGACCCCGATGGCCTGCACGCCTTCGAGCAGCCCGCCGCCCGCGGCCTCGCCGAGCGAGAGGAGCCACGCCTGTGGATCGACATCGGCGGGCCGGCCGCCGCCCTCGACGGATTCGAGCGGGTGCGGGGCATAGCCCTGCTTGAGCACGGCACCGGAGTCCGCGTCACAGACCACGATCCGAGTGAAATCGGGCGAACTGTCCAGCCCAGCGACTATCCCCATGACTGAATTCTGCCGCACTCCGCGGCGGCCCCGTCCCGCGGGCCGGGCCCTGGCCGAAGAGCCGCTCCGGCCAGGGCCGTGGCGCTCAGGTGTTGCTGGTGCCCCAGTCGTCCGCGAGGTCGTCGCCGCCCTGGCCGCGCTCCCGCAGCGAGCGCACCCGGCCCGCCACCGAGTCGGGGACCCGGCTCTCGACCTTCTCGCTCACCGAGTGCAGGGCCTTGCCCGCGAACTGGCGGGTCTGCTGGGCCGCCGACTCCGCCGTGTTCCGGACGGCAGGGTTCTGCGCGAACGTGCGGGCGGACTTCCTCAGCTGCTCGTACCGCTCCCGTCCGGCCCGGGTCCCGAGCACGTATCCCAGGGCCAGACCGGCGACGAATGTGAGCCTGTAGCGCATGGCTGTCACCCTTCCCTTGTGATCACCGGGGGAACCGATTGGCGGAGCACCCCCCTGCTTGCGCTAATGTATGTGTCGCAGCGAGCGCACGCCCCCTGGCAAGTCCCCAGGTAGATGCGTTCGGTGCAACGAGACATTCCCCTGTAGCTCAATTGGCAGAGCAGCCGACTGTTAATCGGCAGGTTACTGGTTCGAGTCCAGTCGGGGGAGCTCGATCTCCTGTAGCTCAATTGGCAGAGCAGCCGACTGTTAATCGGCAGGTTACTGGTTCGAGTCCAGTCGGGAGAGCTGACGGACAAGACCCCCGGGGAACCCCCGGGGGTCTTTTCGTGTCGTCTTCCGCACCAGGTGGAACCGTCCGAGGGCGCGCGAAGTCCTCTACGTCGAGCAAGGCCGACCATCCGGAGCAGGAGATCGTATGAGCGGCTATGCTGCGGCAGACGGCGCGTACATCTGTACGCGCCACGCCGTAACGGGGCGGTAGCTCAGCCGGTTAGAGCAGCGGACTCATAATCCGTCGGCCGTGGGTTCGAGTCCCACCCGCCCCACCCAAGCAGGTCGGTGAGGAAACGATACGACCTGCCGTTACGTAACCTGATGGCCCGTCACCTAAACGGCGACGGGCCTTCTGTCACCCGTTTACCAGGATCCGGTGGACGCGGGGTGGACGCGCAGGGGGACGCTGCGCCGGATCCGGGGGCAAGGGAGCCCTGGGACGCCTTCAGGCGCCTGTTCGAGGCTCGGCGTGTTGCCCTTGCCCGGCGTGGATGGCAGGCCGGTCGGCGGCGCCTAGCGAAGCCCTCGACCCGGAGCGGCTCCAGATCGTTCGCGGCGCAGTGAGCGCGTACCCACTTCACGCCGCGTCGGCGCCACCGCCCTCGCCCCGCCCGGTCAGGGTGATCACGCCGAGAGGGTCGGAGTCCGGCCGCCTCTGTGCTCCAACGGCCCAAACGCCACCTGACTGTCGTGCGCCGTCTGACTGTCGTGCGCCGCGGGCGAAGGGGGGCGACGTCGGCCTGCCGGGCTGCCTCGGGGATCTGCGGCGTGGCGCGTACCCCGTAGGCGATGTCTTGGGCGTCTCGCGCCCCACCGCCTGCAAACGGGCCCGCCGGCGAGTCGAGGGCGCAAGCGGCCACTGCGACCGGCCCGGCAGCCCCTGCGTCCTGGTTCGCCACGGCTTGAACCGGCTGCCCTTCCTGGACCGCCCCGCCGGGCGGGGCGGTCGGCGCTACGCACGCGATCTGAGGATCTCGGGCGGCGACGGCGGCGTCGACGAGACCCGACCCAACCGGCGAGCGACACGAGCGAAGGCGCGCCACACCGAATCCGCGACACGCCATCAGAAATTTGAGGAGTTGTCAGCGAGCCCCCGGGCGGAGCTCATGAGGCATCAACTTCCGTGTGTGACTGGGTAATTGAGCCTCGATGAGGATGCCGTGGCCGGCGGGGTGCCTCCGTGGACGTACACCCGGACGGCCGATTTCTCGCATTTTCAGCATGTCCGATAAGCGATGTCTGGGTTGATTTATGTATCTTCCTTCACAGAGCGGCTGTCCGGCCGATCTCTCCGAGAAGGAAGAAACTGACATGAGCAAGCGCTCCATTGCTGTCACCGCCGCTATTGCAGGCGCTGCAGCCCTCGCCGCCACCGGCATCAACTACGCCGCTGCTGCTGGCACGGAGGCCGCCCCGGCTGCTCCGGCTGTTCGTCAGGCGGCGGCGCCCCTCGGTGGCGACTCTGGCCAGGGCAAGGAGAAGGAAGACAACGACTACGGCCACGGCGGCGGCGGCTACCGGCACGAGGGTCGTATCCACTTCAACGAGCGGTCCTACTCGTCCGAGTCTGACGGCTGCATCACCGTGGTCAGCGGTCTGGGATCGAACAGCTTCAACGTCCGCAACGACAGCCGCAAGACTGTTGAGGTCTTCCGCGGCGCGACCTGCGACAATGGGTCTCCCATTGCCACGGTCGGCCCGTGGAGCACCAGCAACAGCGTCTACCCCCACCGCGTCCGTGGTGGCGTCTTCGTCAAGAACGGCGTCGTCGGCAGCTTCCGTGTCGTCGAGGACCACCGTGGCGGCGGCTACGGCGGCGGCAAGGGTAGCTGGTAACAACTGCGGCAGGAATAGTTGAGGCCCCGGCCCGTCGGAATCGGGCCGGGGCAATCAACAAAAGCTTATCCCAGTCGGGCACGCCACGCCCGAGATGGCTTAATGCTTGCACGGATCACCTCACGTCCGTGCCGGTATGAAGGTGATCTCGGGCGCTCCCATGGGCATGTCGCGCATCGTCGAAGGCGCGCCGATGTATGTCCAGTTCTTCGGGCTCGATCGAGGTCAGACGGAGGGCCTCGAACCGTTGCTTCCGAATGGGGATGCCTCACAGGGTCCGGCCGCCTGAAGGGCTTCGCACCGTTCCGTGTCGACTCGCTCGACGGAAAGGAACGGATTCCTCAGGCGGCCGTAAGCGCGGGCGATCCTGCGCGCCCGCGCTTACGTTCAATCCTTCGGAAAATCAGCTGTCGAAGTCGCATCCGCTGTCGTCGGCCATATGGCGCATTCCAGTGGGTGGGACGGCCGACCGTGCACGGGCTGAGCGCTCACCAGGCCGCGGACCGCTCTGCTCCGTCGATCCGTGACACCGAATCCGCCTCTTTGGATTTGAGGGATGCATGAACATGCCGCACCGCTCGCTCAGGGAATCGAAGACTCCGGCCACCGCAGCAGTCTCGCAGAGGCTTGAAGAGACCATCGACAGCTCCGAATACTGGGCAAGAAGGATGCCGCGCGAAGCCGTCCGCCTGGTGCGCAAGGAGCGCCTCTACGGCGTCGCCGCTGGGGGCGTCAGCCTCCTCACCGGCCTTCTGGCCTGGCCTTTGCTCGCCGAGTCCTCGATGCTCACGGCGCAGGTTCTCATCTCCGGGATGTCGGGCCTGGCCGCGCTGGCCATCGCCGCCCCCTACGCGAGCGGCCTGACTGATCGCGGCGAGGACTCCATCAAGCTGGGCAGCGCTTACGGGGAAATGCATCGCGAACTCGTGCGCGGCAAAGAGCAGATCGTCGAGGGGTTCGAGACGAACAGGTCTCAACTGTCTGGCTTCTACCAACAGTTCGACTACATCGAAGAGCACAGGGACTCCCTCGGCATTCGTCCCATTCCCTCAAGGGTGAGCGCAGCCGGTCTTCCGCTGGCCGGCGAGTTCGGGCGGCGTGAGCAGACCGTTCCGATCGCGCCGAGAACGCATCCAAGGAGATCGGCACCCGCGGCACCCGCGGCGCCGGTGGGCAGTGGTCGTACGGTGGTCGTGGATCAGGACTCGGTCGCCACGCTCATCTACCTCGTGGCGAATCACCTGGCGTCACCGAGTCACGCTTCGACAGAGTTCGCTCGTCGCCCGTCCTCGTTTCAGCCCGAGTTCTGCGAGCAGGGTTCGGCGGGGCGCTTCGAACAGCATTGGCAGCCCGCGTTGCCATTCGAGACCTCACGTGGTCCGGACTCGGGAAGGCGTGACGAAAACCGCCTCTCGGCAACGTCTCAGTCGTTTCTCTCGAAGCTGTCCGGTCTGGCGGGGCGACTGTGACGATTCAGCCGTTCATGACATGACGGTGTGTCCGGGCTTGAACGACGAGTTGTACGGGGGCGACCGAGTGGCTGCCCTTTCCTGGCTCGATCACTGACTTCCGCACGTCGAGCGCGAAGGCCCGTAGCTCCTGGACCGGGCCCCTCGACGTGCTCCGTCTGGCCCCTCGGCCGAGCTGAGAGTGGCCGGCGAGGCCGTTCCCCGGCACCGGTCGCGGCGCGGCCTCGCCTCAGTGCTGATGTGTGCGGACACGCGAACAGCGCAACGTTCCCACCGGAGCCCACGCGCGCGGGACGGGCCGGCCCATAGCACCGTTCGCCGTATGGAGTCCACGCCGACAGCCGTGCACCGCCCACCCCCACCGGGGGTCGGCGAGCGGCAATCCATGGGCACGTCGCCGGGATCGCCCGCAGTGATGCCGACCTCGTCGAACTCCGCTCTCAGGCCGGCGTGACGGTGCACAGCGCTCGTCTCGAAGACGAGACATGGGTGAAGTGACGGGGAGGGCGGGCTCACCACCACGCGGCACGATGAACGTCGTGGCTCGGCGCCGCGACACCCGATACCGAAGGACGTCGCCGCGCCTCGTCGAACCCTGCCGCCCGGTTCAGCCGGCCAGCGGGCTGAGGGTGAGCGGCTGGATCTTCCCTTCCAGCATCGCTCCGAGACCGAGGACCGCGCACACGTCCGGACGTTCGGCGATGTGGACCGGCACGCCCGTGGCGTCGCGCAGCATCTGGTCGAAGCCGGGCAGCAGCGCGCTGCCGCCGACCATCATGATGCCGCGGTCGGCGACGTCGGCCACCAGGTCGGGCGGGCAGTCCCGCAGGACCCTGCCGATGCCGTCGAGGACGGCGGTCAGCGGGGTGTGGATCGCATGCCGCACGGCAGCCGTGTCGACCTGCACCGAGCGGGCCAGGCCCGTCGCCACGTCCCGGCCGTGGATCTCCGTCGACTCCGGGCCGTGCGGGGTGAGGCCGTTGCCGCTGAGGGCGATCTGCAGGGGACGTACGGACTGGGACGGGAGCATCAGTTCGTGGTGCTGGCGCAGGTGCTGGACCACCGCGTGGTCGATGGCGTCGCCGCCGACCGGGATGCGCTCGGCGGTCACGATCGAGCCCAGGGACAGGACGGCGATCTGCGTCGTGGCCGCACCGCACACGATGATCATCGAGGCTTCGGGGCGCTCGACGGGCAGGCCGCAGCCGACCGCCGCGGCGATGAGGGTGTCGACAAGCTCGACGCGGCGCGCACCGAGCCCGACCATCGTCTCGACGGCGGCGCGCTGCGCGAGCGGGTCGGCGTCGTGCGGAGTGCAGGCGGCGGCGCGCAGCCGGGGCTTGCGGCGCAGCGCGCGGCGGAGCTTCTCGCCGAGGAGGTGGCGCAGCATGCGCTGGGCCATGTCGATGTCGACGACCGTGCCGCCGGAGACGGGCCGCATGACGCGGATGTAGTCGGGGGTGCGGCCCGTCATCTTCTCGGCGAGCTCGCCGACCGCGATCAGGGCGCCGGTGCGGGTGTTGACGGCGGCGGC
Organism: Streptomyces sp. NPDC090032; assembly: GCF_044748025.1. NCBI lineage: Bacteria > Bacillati > Actinomycetota > Actinomycetes > Kitasatosporales > Streptomycetaceae > Streptomyces > Streptomyces sp. NPDC090032. Next base: position 55,153 of record NZ_JBIVFF010000003.1, read on the forward strand.
GCTCGGCTCGTCGACGACGAGGCCCACACCCTTCACGAACACCCGGGTCCGCGCGGCCCCCAGGTCGACGGCGAGATGGCAGCGGCGCAACTGCTCCAGACTGACGGTCATGGCAGATCCTCCCGAGAGCGCGGACCGTGACGGGCGGCAAATGACGGCCCTCCTACAAATCCTGCGGCGGGGCGGCGCCGGGCGCGCGCTGGAATGAGCCGGGCGGGGTTCCGCCGGACGGGTGGTCTTGCCGGGCGTTGTTAGCATCCCGTGTGACCAGCACCCCGTCCTCGCCGGACCAGGCAGACGCCTCCGAGACCCCTGCGATATCCGCTCCCGCCCAGGTGACGGACCCCGTGCCGGGTGGTCGCCGGCGGATTCTCGCCGATCTCACCCCGTTGCGTATCTCCGTCGACTACCGGCGCCTGTGGATCGGCAACACGGTGTCCTGGACGGGCCAGGCGATGACCGCGCTCGCGGTGTCCCTCCAGGTGTACGACATCACGCACTCCAGCTTCTCCGTGGGTCTGGTCGGCCTGTTCTCGCTGGTGCCGCTGGTCGTCTTCGGCCTCTACGGGGGTGCCATCGCGGACACGATGGACCGGCGCAAGCTCGGCTTGTACAGCGCGTCCGGCTCGTGCGCGCTGTCCGTGGCCCTGGCTGTCGCGGCGCTCGCCGGCTACCACCGCGTGTGGCTGCTCTACGCGGTCGTGGCCCTCCAGGCGATGTGCGCGGCGCTCAACTCCCCGGCACGCACGTCGATGATCCCGCGCCTGCTGCCGCCGGAGCAGCTGCCCGCCGCGAACGCGCTCAACTCCATGACCACCACGGCCGGCACGCTCGTCGGCCCCATGCTGGGCGGCGTCGTGGTCGGCCTGTGGGGCTACCAGACGGCGTACCTGATCGACACGGTCACCTTCTCGGCGGCGCTGTACGCGATGTGGCGGCTGCCGGCGATGCTGCCGGACGCGCCTCAGGGGGAGCGGCGCAAGCGGGCTTCCGTCGTGGACGGCCTGCGGTTCCTGGCCGGGCGCCCCAACCTCCGGATGACCTTCTTCACGGACATGTGCGCGATGGTCCTCGCGTATCCGAGGGCGCTGTACCCGGCCGTCGCGCTGCTCTGGTACGGCGGGGACGCCCGGACGACCGGCCTGCTCGTCGCCGCTCCCGCGGTGGGTGCGCTGCTGGGCGGGGTGTTCTCGGGCTGGCTCGGCCGCGTGCACCGGCACGGCCTGGCGATCGTCCTCGCCGTGTGCGGGTGGGGCCTCGCGATCGCTGTCTTCGGCCTCACCCGAAATCTCTGGCTAGGCCTCTTCTTCCTCGCGCTCGCCGGCTGCGCGGACACGGTCTCCATGGTGTTCCGCGGCACGATGCTCCAGGTCGCGGCCCCCGACGAGATGCGGGGCCGCCTTCAGGGCGTCTTCATCGTGGTCGTCGCGGGCGGCCCCCGCCTCGGTGACTTCGTCGCGGGCTCGACGGCGGACCTCGCGTCCCCCGCGGTGGCGATCACCGGCGGTGGCGCGGCGTGCGTGGTGGCGGTCCTGCTCCTCGCCCTGAAGTGGCGCAAGTTCCTGAGCTACGACGGCAGGAGACCTTCGGCGTGAGGACTGCCGGGGCGTCCCCGGTTCGTAACGAACTCCCTTGACCTCCGGGGCACTTGGTAAAGGCTTGGTAAGTTGGCGCAGGTCGGGGGTGCGCTGTGACCGGTGCGCCCGGAACGATCGACGGCGCAACGGGGGATGCAGATGGCCTGGGACGAGTGGGAGCAGAGCAAGGGCGCCGCTACTCAGCGGCAGGCCGCTCGGACGCAGCTGAACGAGGCGGGCAGCGCGGGCGGTGACGGGGACCTCGTGGTCCGGCAGGACGACCTCGGTGCCGTGGGGCACGAGGCGTTCGTCCTGCACGGCGAGCTTGCCAAGAAGGCCGATATCGCGGGTGTCGGGGCGGACAAGGACGGGGCCGGGTCCACGATGCGCGCGGCCGCCGCGCTGAAGAGTCACCACTTCACGCTGGGCTCCGAGCTGGAGACGACGGTGGAGATGTGGACCTCGCAGGTGAAGTCCGTTCTCCAGGCGTGCGGGCACATTTCGAACCACCTGGACTACAGCAAGAAGATGCACGCCAATGACGATGCTCTGATCGCCGCCGATGTCCGAGGCCGTACCGGGCCCCTTCCGGTGTCCGCGCTCAACGACTACTTCAAGTAGGGGGCGGTCTTCATGGGGCACCTCTCCTACTCGGATCTCATGGGCATGGACCTCGGGAAGCTCGGCACCGCGGCGTCCGACTGGACGACGATGGCCGGCGAACTGTCGAAGCTCATGACGGACGTCCGCGACGGCCTGGTCAAGAAGTCGGACACGGCCCACTGGCAGGGCGTCAATGCGACGGTGACCAAGGACTTCGTACGCAAGACGGCCAAGGAGTTCACGGACCTTCACCTGGAGGCCCGGAGCATCGCCGGTGTGCTGACCGACGCGCACGCCGAGCTGACGCGCTACCAGCAGCAGGCCAGGACCCTCACCGAATCGGCAGGCAAGGGCGACCCCTCCCACGACCCGCCTGACCCCGCCTTCATCGTGGCCGACGGACCGAACGGCACGGTCAAGGTCATGGAGGCGATGTGCACCCCCGAGGGCCCCAACCAGCGCACCCAGGACCGCCTTCAGTGGTACGCGGACACACTGACGGGGATTGTCACGCACGCAGCCGAAGTCGACGCCGCGGCGCAGCGCGCGTTACGCAAGAGCCACGGAAACGACCAGTACAACGCGGGACACGCCACGTACACGTCACTGGACGAGGAGCAGCTGCCGCGCGCCACGGAGCTCGCCAAGCGCGGTGAGGACGCGAATCCGAAGGAGCGGGCAGAACTGCGGAGGCTGTGGGAGTCGCTGAGCCCTGAGGCGCGGGCGAAGCTCTGGCTGGCACACAAGGACGACCTGCTGGAAGCCGGGATCATGAGTCCCACCGCGCCGCAGGTCGCCGCGGACGGGGGCGCGGGGCGCCACGGGTCGCAGTCGGCGGGCTTCGGCGACTGGGTCACCAAGCAGAAGATGGAACTGCTGGTGGAGGGCGCCGACTGGCAGGGCATGACCGACGCGTCGCGGCACATGGCGCACTACCTGGGGAACAGCGGCAGCGACATGAGGCTGCCGGTGGACAAGATGATGAAGGATGTGCCGGACTTCGAGAGGTATGTCGCCACGATCGTGCGGTCGAGGCAGGATGACTGGCGCGATCAGGCCCTGGAGGAGTTCAGGAAGAACGGGGGTAAGCCCGTGGCGATCCCCGTCGACGCGAAGGCGGACGAAGGCTTCTACTTCTCCGAGGACCGCGACTCCAACTGGTTCTACGCCGTGGGCGGCGCCAACTCGAACGTGACGGGTGTGGTGACCGCCGTACCCGACGCGAACGGCAACCCCAAGATCTCCGTCGACTATCAGGCCAACGTCTGGGACCGGTACAACTGGGACCAGGGCAAGGGAGTCAACGTCGGTCCGCTGGACATCCCGGACGGCGACATGGCCAAACTGCACCGGGCGGGCCTTGCGCGGGAGTTCGACATGCGCGGCAGCAGCACCGTCAAGCATTACGACCTGGGAACATCGGCGCCCAACGACGATCCGTTGCCGGGGCCCGACTACGACCGCCCGGACGAGCGGGTGAACCCGACGCGTGAGCAGCAGCAGGACCGTACGAGTGAGACGACGGAAAGGGCCGCCAAGCGTGAGTGACATCTACGGCTTTCCGGGGCCCGCGGGTGATCCCGGCGGTGGCGCGGCGGCGCAGCGGCGTCGGCGGCGGATCGTCGCCTGGGTGGTGGGTCTGGTGCTGGTCGTCCTCGGGGCTTTGGGGGGTGGGATCTACTACCTGCTCGGGCCCGGGGCCGACAAGATGCCGGCCGAGAGTGAGAGCGAGAAGCCGAAGTGGGCCGGGGGGATCACTCCCGGGTGGATGAGTGAGCAGGTCGGGCTCAAGGTTCCCGGGCAGGCCACGGATCGGCGGGCCGGGTACAAGATCACTTCGCGCTTCGATACCGGGCTCCTTGTCTTCACGCTGCCCAGGGCCGAGGCGGACGCCTATCTGGAACCGCTCCACCCGAAGGGCTCGAAGTGGATTCCGAACGAGAGTCTTCCCGGGTCCAAGGGCAGGCCGGGCGAGTTCGGGCACCTGGGGCTTCCGGAGCCCGAGTCGATCGTCAAAGGCATGCTCATCGGCGGCTTCTGCCCCGGCGATACCAAAGATCCCAACGGCGTCGGTCTCAGGCGTTGTGTCGATCTCTATGCGCACCGGTACTCCGGCGAGCGGACGCGGATCTACGTGCGGTCGTACTTCGAGCCGGGGATCAGTCCCTTGCCGGTGGCGCCGACCGGGGCCTGAAGGGCGTCAGCCGTGCATCGCGTCGAGCAGTTCCGTCAGGTTGTGGACGACGTGGCGGGCGCCGGCGTCGGTCAGGCGTGTGGCCGTGCGGCGGTTCGGGGCGTAGCCGATGAAAGGGAGGTCTGTCGTCCGGGCGGCCGCCAGCTCCGCGGGGGACGAGCCGATGAGGACGCCCTGCGGGGTGGGGGAGCCCAGCCGGCGGAGGGCGCGGTGCAGGGCGTCCGGGTCCGGCATCAGGAGGCGGGGGTCGTCGGAGCGGCCGTGGACGCCGGTGCGGACGGCGAGGGCGCGGTTCTGGAGGTGGGCCGAGACGACGTGCGGTGACACGTCGCTGACCACGGACACCGGGCGGCCGCTGGAGTTGAGCGTGCGGATCAGGAGGTCCGCGTCGCGGGTGGGCCGTGCCGTGCGCAGGGCGCGCAGTTCGATGGCGTCGAGGCGTTCCCGTAGGGGCTGGGCGAGGCGGCGGTGGCGGGCGAAGGTGCGCAGGACGTCCAGGGGGTGCACGTCCACCTCCATGGGCGTGGCGACGGCGAGCAGGGGGTCGCCGGACAACGTCTCGTCCGGGTCGCGGAGTTCGGTGGCCAGTTCGGTGAGTTCCCTGGCCGCGTCCCGGGCCGCCCGGGTGCCGGCGTAGAGCTGGAGGAGCGGGCCGTCGAAGCCCAGGAGGAACGCCTCGGCGGTGGCGAGCGTGTCGGCGAGGGACGGGGCGCGGCGCGTCTGCATGCCGAGGGTCAGGTCGAGAGCGTGCACGTCCTCGGACTCCGCGACGTCGAGCGCCTCGGTGAAGCTCAGGGTACGGGGGCCGGGCGAGGGATCGGTGTCGAGCAGGCGCCAGCGGACCGCGTAGCCGGGCAGGGGGCGGCTCGCGAGCCGCCGTTCGAGTTCCGCCCGGTCCAGGGGGGCGGCCGGACGCCTGAGCTCCGTGTCCAGGCGGTCGGTCAGTTCGTCCGTCAGGTCCAGGTCGGCGTGGAGCACGGCCTCCATGGGGTCCGTGACGCGGACGGAGACCCGCGCGCCGGGGCCCACGTCGACGAACAGGCTGGTCTGGGTGACGTCGACCTCGTAGTAGTCCCAGGTCAGTTCGGTCGCGTCGGGCGGGGTGAGGGTGAGGCTGCGGTCCGGGCGGCGGTAGACGACGACGTCGTGTGCGTGGGCGGGGCGCGGTGGTTCGCCGTCCGGGGGCATCGGCAGCGGCCCGCGTACGGGGTGCTGCGTGCTGTCCTCCACCACGGTCTGCGGCAGGTGCTGGAACCAGCGCCAGTACGTCGTGGCCGCTGTACCGGCGGCGGACGCGCTCTCGGGGAGTGTGGCGCGCAGCGCGGGGGCGACGGCGATCACCGCGTCCGCGTCGGCGGTGTCGAGGTCGGCGCGCAGGGTGTCGGCGTCCGGCCGGTCCGGCCCTGCGGTGGGCCAGAACGTCACGAGCAGACGCGGGCAGCCCGGCACCTCCCACAGAAGGGCCTGCAGGTGGTCCAGGGTCGCCATCAGCAGCTGGTGCGCCGCCAGTTCCGTCTTCACCAGGACCTCGTGGCCGTCCGGGCGGGGCAGCAGGCCGTGCTCGCGGGCGCTGAGACCCGCCTCGCCGATCAGGAGCGCCACGGTCCGGCCGAGCGTGGTGTGCGCGTCCGGATGTACGGGCTCCTCGGCGAACCGGAACGTGACCGACGCATGCGCGCGGGCCGCCGCCCGCGCGTCGCCCTGTGCCGCCAGCAGGTCGCGGTGCAGCTCCGCCAGAGCGGGACCCGTACGGCCGCCGAGCGCTACGTACTCCTCATATGCCTCCAACGCCTCATCGATACGGCCCAGTTGGCGCAGGGCGATCATCTGGAGGCGGCGGAAGTCCTCGCGGGAGGGGTGGTCGTGGACGAGGACCGCGAGGTCGGCGGCGGCGCGCTCGAGGTGGCCGAGGTCCAGGTCGAGTTCGGCGCGGGTGCGCAGGAGGGTGAGGTGGAGCTGGGTGAGGCGGGTGCGGGCCGTGTGGGCGGCGGGGCCGGGGACTCCGTCGAGGGGAGTGCCGCGCCAGAGGGAGAGCGCTAGGTCGATGTTGGAGAGGGCGTGCTGAGGATTGTTGTCCGTGCGTTCCGAGTCCGTCGCCCTGACCAGGGTCTGGAACTCCACCACATCCACGTGATGGGTGCTGGTGTGCAGCGCGTAGCCGTCCGGGAGGGTGGCGAGGATGCCGGACAGGGCGTCGCGGATCCGGGCGGCGCACCGGCCGAGTTCGGCCTCGGGGTGGTCCGGGCGTTCGGCGGCGGACCAGATGCCCTCGATGAGTTCGGCGAGCGTGACCGGGCGGCCCGGCTTGAGGAGCAGCATGCAGAACATCGCACGGGCAGGGCCGTCGAGGGGGACGGAGCCCGGGGTGAGCGGGCCGAGGAGGCCGAAGTGCCCCTTCGGGACGGACGGGGCGGGCAGCCCCGCAGCGCGGCTGAGCGCGGCCGGGTCGCCCTGGGTGAGACCGGCCGCGGCGGCGCCGTACTCCGCGAGAGGTCCCTGTCCGTCTGCCGGGATCAGCATCCCCAGCATGCGCCCGAGTTGCCGTAGGTCTGCCACGCCCCCGGTCGTTCCGCCGGTTGCCCCCGGATCGAAGAGCGTGAGCTTGACGGTCCCGTCGGGCAGCAGGGCCACGCGGGTCATGCCGATGCCGCCGTGTGTGATTCCCACGCTGTGGACCGCGCCGAGCCCTGCCGCGAGCTGGCGGGTGACCGACGCGGTGAGCGCCGGCGGCAGTCGGTAGCCGTTGGGGGCGGCCAGCGTGTTGAGCGCGACGCCGTCCAGCAGCTCCATCACCACGTACGGGACACCGTCATCGACCCCGTAGTCGTGCACCTCCACCACGTTCGGATGGTCTATGCGCGAGAGGATGCGCGCCGCCCGCAGGAACGGCTCCTCGTTGCGTGGCCCGTGCAGTTTGACCGCCACGGTGCGCCCCAGGTCCAGGTCGCGCGCCTCCCACACGGTCCCGTTCGGCTGCAGCCTGCGCACCAGCCGGTACCGGTCGCCCAGTGCCCGCCCGCGTCCGGACATGCGCCGGACGGTCTCCCGGCCGACCGTCGCGAACTCCTCCCCGTCCGCCCCCCGCGTCGATGCCCGGAACTCCCCGGCCGCCACCCCGGCCCGCTCGTCGATCAACGCGCCCACCCGGCCCAGGAGTTCGGACGTCCGCCCGCGGGCCGTGCGCGGCAGGGAGCGCAGCAGCAGGTCCCGTACGCCGTCCCGGAACACGTACGAGCCCGGGGGTCCCTCGGTCGTGGCCAGCATGCCGCTGAGGATCACCTCGGCCAGATGCTGCGGGCGCGGTTCGGGCTCCAGGGCCGCGTGGACCAGGCGCATCACGGGCAGGTGCGGGACTCCGACCGCCAGGTGGCCCGCCAGGCGGAAGGCCTGTGGGGACGCCGTCGCGCGAAACCGCAGGACGAGGTCCTCGGGACTGAGCGACGCGACGTCCTCGCGGGGCTCTTCCGTGGCCGGTGACGGGGGCAGCCAGGCCGCCGCGCCCGGAACCTGGACGCCGCCCGCGGTCGCGGTCAGCCGGGACCAGTTCGCCAGCCAGGCCGGGGCGGGTTCCAGGACCGGTAGGGGCACCGCGTCGGGATGCGGGGGCGGGCCGGGCTCGCCGCTGTCGTACGGGGCGAAGCCGAGTGAGGAGAGCGGGGCGGCGCCGTGCGGCGCGGTGAGGAGGCCCGGTCGGGCCGGGAGCGCCGTGGTGTGCCAGAGGTGCTCGGGCAGCGGCTGGATCACGGCGAGGGGCATGCGCGACGCGAGGGTGTGGAGCGTGCGGAACCAGCGCCGGCCCGCCTCGCCCTGCCGCCACTGCGGGCCCGTGCAGTCGCTCAGCAGGAGAGCGACCGTGCGGCCGTCGTGCGGTACGGCCAGATGCCCGACGCGGCCGTCGGGCGTGGCGCGGTGCACGGTGACGGTGCGGAAGATGCCCGACTGGGCGAGCGCGGCGTGCAGTTCGCGGACCAGTGGCCGCCAGACGGGCATCGTCGGGCCGGTGTCGTGGAGCAGGATCAGCCGCAGCCACCGCTCGGGCGCGGGACGCAGGACGGGCACCCAGGACGAAGGGTGCGCGCCGAGGCGGGCGATGCGGTCGGCGGTGGCCCGCTCGTCCAGGACCCTGCCGCCCGTGAGCGACGGGACGCTGCGCTTGAGGGGGCGCAGGGCCCGTTGGAGAGGGAGCGGGTGGCGCAGCATGGGCGGTGCCGGGGCGAGCAGGGTGGCAGGGGGGTCCGCGCCGAGGTCCTCCGCCCGGTCCATGTACAGGGGCACCCGGTCGGGATTTCGGGGTGGCGGGAGCGCGGGGGCGGGTGCCTTCGGGGGCGGGCCGGGTGCGGGGTGCTGGGGGTGTGGGGCCGGTGCTGCTTCCGGGGCGGGAGCCGGGGGAGCGCCGGTGGGCGGGGCGTCGGCCTCCGGCTCGCGGTGACGGTCGGCGTCCTCCAGCCGCCCCGCCAGCCACAGCAGCTCCGCCAGTTCCACCGGAGTCGGTGCCGTGCCGCCCGACGCCGCCGTCAGGGCGGCTGCGAGGTCGGCGAGTCGGTCGAGGTCAGTGCGCATCGGGGTCGGCCGCCCGGCTCAGATACGGCATCAGGCGCTCCGCCAGCTCGTCCCGGGAGTTCTCGTCCAGGCCCGCCGCGCCCGTCAGATAGATCGCGTTGAGGAGCTGGTCCGTGGCCAGTTCGCCGCTGCCCGCGCGGGCCAGGAAGCGGGCGATCAGGGGCCGGGCGTGCTCGTCGGGCTCGCCGAGGTGGGCGCGGACGATCTGCGCGAGGTGGGTCTCGTCGGGGCGGCGCAGGCGCAGCGTGACGCAGCGGCGCAGGAACGCCGGCGGGAACTCGCGCTCGCCGTTGCTGGTCAGGACGACGAACGGGAACGCGCGGCAGCGCACCCGGCCGCGTACGACCGGGACCCGCGCGTCCGTGCCGTGCGCCATCACCTGCGCGCGGCCCTCCGGCACGTGCCGCGCGGCGCGGGCCAGCTCCGGGATCTCGTACTGACCCTCCTCCAGGATGTTGAGGAGGTCGTTGGGCAGGTCCAGGTCGCTCTTGTCGATCTCGTCGATGAGCAGCGTGCGGGGGCGGGTGTAGGGGAGGAGCGCCGTGCCGAGGGGGCCGAGGCGCAGATGGTCCTCGACCCCGGTGTCGCCGCCCGTCAGGGGCCGGTCCGCGCCCCGGGCCGCGTAGAGGCGTGAGAGCGGGTCGTACTGGTACAGGCCGTCGGCGAGTGTGCTGCGGCTCGTGATGTTCCAGCGCAGGACCGGGCCGAGGCGCAGCTCACGGGCGACCGCGTAGGCGAGGGACGACTTGCCGGTGCCGGGCGGGCCCGTGACGAGGAGGGGGCGGCGCAAGTAGAGAGCGGCGTTGACGAGTTGGACGCTCTCGGGGGTGGCCCGGTAGGTCTGGGCGCGGTGCACGCGGTCGGGGGAGACCGCCGCCGTGTCGTCGCCGTCGGAGGGCGTGGGCAGCGCGGGCCCGCCGTCGAAGGCACGCCACGGCGGGGGAGCGGGGAGCTGGTCGATGCCGTCGTGCGGCTCGGTCGTACCGGTGTAGACGGGCCACAGGGGCATGATCCGGATCTCCGTAACGGGCGGCGTGGTGGGTGGTCGGTCTTCGGGTGACGGTCAGGCGACGGGAGAGCCCAGGTGGGCCGTCGTGGCGTGCGGGTCGGGGAAGCAGCGCGGGTCGTCCCACAGGAGCTGGACGTCCCTCGCCCAGTGTCCGTCCGGGTCGTCCGCCGCGTCGGCACTCTCGCGCAACGAGAGGATGTGGCGCGGCAGTTCGGCGGGCGTCACCCCGGACACGTACGGGCCGATCGCATTCAGGAAAGCCGAGCCCGCACAGTCGCCGTCCCCCTTGCCCGCCCCCGCGTGCTCGCCGCCGCAGCCCGAGCGCGGCCACAGCAGGACCGGCACCGGCTTGGTCAGCGCGGTGTCGAAGCGGGGGCGGGAGTGTCCGGCCGCGGGCGGCGCCGCGAACCCCGCGACAGCGGCCTCGCGCAGCCGCAGCCGCAGTTTCCTCGGGTCCTCGCCGCAGCCGCACTCGACGCGGTGCACCTGCGCGTGCGCGCCCGCCTCGATCCCCTGCCAGCGGCGGGTGAGCCGGTGCCGCAGGCCGCCCCTGCGCCGCGCGTGGTCGGTGACGACGAGCGGGTACGAGCAGCCGAGCGGCGTGGGGTCGTCGGGGCCGCTCTCCCACTGGTCGACGGGCCAGTTGAGCCACTCGCGGGGCAGCGCGAACGCGATCAACTCATCGGTGTCCGGGGCGAGATGGGCGAAGGCCTCGTCGATGCGCTCGCGGACGTACGGGCGCAGCTCGCCCTGCGCCAGAGTGCGCGAGTCCACCGGGTGGCGGCGGCCCGCGCTGTACGCCGACACCTCGACCACCACCTGGTCGCCGCCCGCCCCGCTGCGGTCGATCTCGACGAGGATCGGCGACCAGTCGGGCGGGGCGTGGCGCGCGGCGGCAGCGGCCCGCGGCGCGTCGATCAGGGCGTCGAGCCGGTCCGCGAAGCGAGTCACCGACTCCGGGTCGTCGAGCTCGCACAGGACGTACCAGGCGGCGGCCCACAGGGAGTGGAAACCCCCGGGCGGCACGGGCGGGCCGAACGGGCCCGCCGCGTCGAGGTAGAGGCGCTCGGGGGAGCAGTCCAGGCCGGTGTGCGCCGCCTTCTCGACGAGGACGCGCAGCCGGTCCCGGTCCGCGTCCTCGTGGGCCGGGGCGGGCAGCCGCCCGCCGAGCTCGGGCCAGTAGCGGGCCATGACGTGGGTGGGCAGCATCCGGCCGTTGCGCACGCCGCGCCCGCCGGTGGCCGTGACCATGCCGACGACCTCGCCGGTGCCGGCGAGCGCCACCGCGGCGCCGCTGAAACCGGCCTCCAGCGGCTGGCCGTGCCCGTTCCACGCCTCCAGCTGGATCCACTCGCCGCCGATCAACTGGGCTGCGGTGGCGCGGTATTCGGCGAGCGTCCCCTCGTCGTAGCCGCGCGGGAAGCCGTACGCGACGAGCTTGCGCGGCGGCTCGCCGAACGCGGCGTCCGCCGGGGCGAAGGCGGCCGGGGCCACCGGCGCGTCCTCGTCGAGTTCGAGGACGGCGAGGTCGCCGGGGTCGGTGGGGCGGCCGCCCCAGCCGCCGTGCGACACGACGCGCGCCGGCACCGCGGCCGCGCCCGTCTGGTGCGGGAACGTGACCGTGACGGGCGCGGCGCCGCTGTCCGCGATCACATGGGCGCAGGTCACGACCTTGCGGCCGGTCACCAGGAAGCCCGCCCCGATCTGCCGCCCGCACTCGATCCTGGCGTGCCACTGCGCGCTGTTCACGCGCCGTCCGTGGCCGTGCGGTCCGCCGCCGACCAGCTGAGCTTCACCACCAGATGGCCCTCGGCCGTGCCCTTGGCGATGACCGCGCCCGCCTCGGCGGACATCTTCACGCCGAACTCGATCTCCACGCCGTCCGGCTTGAGCGGCCCCTCGCGAAAGACCCGCAGTGCCGACTCGGCCGCCGAGCGCGCCCCGTCGAGCGCCGACTCGAACGTGCCGACCGCCTGCGCCGTGGGCAGGCCCCCGCGCGAGACGAGCCGCACCCCGTTCCCCGTCTCGTCGGACGCCTCGAAGACGACGGGCGCGCCGCCCTCGGTCTCGTACTCCACCAAACCGTCCATGCCGCCCCCGTGAAACCGGTCGAAACGTGTGGCACATGCCTGATGCCATTGTGGACGAGGGGAGTTGGGGCTGTCAGCTCCAACCGGATGCCGCGTCCGGACCACGCCCTGATCACGTTCCGATCGCCCCGGATCGCCTCCTGGCGGGAAGGCGCCAGGGCAGCTTCCCGCCAGGTTCCGTCAATGTCGCCGTAACAGTGGGCACTTCACACTCTTCGCAGTGCTCGGGTCACACCCCCAGCCCGAGGCTTACGAAGAGAGGCAACGATGACCAGAGGACCAGCGAGACGGGGCGCGGCCCTGCTGTCGGCCGGGCTCGCGCTAGCGCTGCTTCCGGGCGGGCAGGCCGTCGCCGGTGACGCCACCACCCCGGCGGCCGGCGCCACCACGCCCGCCGCCCGTGCCGCCCACACCGTGACCCTGGTGACCGGCGACAAGGTGACCGTCACCGACCTCGGCGGCGGCAAGAAGGCCGTCACCGTCGACCGCGCGAAGGGCGCGACCGGCGCCGTCAGGACCCAGGTGAGAGACGGGAAGATCACCGTCGTACCGGACGAGGCGCGCCCCTTCCTCACGGCCGGAAAGCTGGACTCGCGGCTCTTCGACGTGAGTGAGCTGATACGTCAGGGGCTTGCCGACAGCAAGGCCGACGCGACGCCGCTCATCGTGTCGTACGCGGGCAAGAGCGCCCGCTCCGCCGCGCGCACCCCGAAGGGCGCCGACCGCACCCGCGCCCTCGCCAGCATCGGCGGCGCCGCCGTGGACGCCGGCAAGGGCCGCACGTTCTGGAACGCCGTGACCGCTCCCGAGGGCAAGGCCTTCGCCGACGGCATCGGCAAGATCTGGCTCGACGGCCGCGTCAAGGCCGACATGGCCGAGAGCAACGAGCAGATCGGCACCCCGAAGGCCTGGGAGGCCGGGCTCACCGGCAAGGGCGTCAAGGTCGCGGTCCTCGACACCGGTTACGACGCCACGCACCCCGACCTCGCGTCGCGCGTCACCGAGTCCAAGTCCTTCATCGAGGGCCAGGAGGTCGCCGACCGCAACGGGCACGGCACCCACGTGACCTCGACCGTGGGCGGCAGCGGCGCGGCCTCCGACGGCAAGGAGCAGGGCGTCGCCCCCGGCGCGACCCTCGCCGTCGGCAAGGTCCTCAGCAACGAGGGCTCCGGCAGCGAGTCGCAGATCATCGCCGGTATGGAGTGGGCCGCCAAGGACATCCACGCCAAGGTCGTCTCGATGAGCCTCGGTTCGTCCGAGGCGAGCGACGGCACCGACCCGATGGCCGCCGCCGTGAACTCGCTGTCCAAGGAGACCGGCGCCCTCTTCGTCATCGCCGCGGGCAACGCCGGCGCTCCCGGCTCCATCGGCTCGCCCGGCGCCGCCGACTCCGCCCTCACCATCGGCGCCGTCGACTCCGCCGACGAGGCCGCCTACTTCACCAGCAAGGGCCCCCGCTTCGGGGACAACGGGCTCAAGCCCGACCTGTCCGCCCCCGGCGTCGACATCCTCGCCGCCCGCTCCTCGCTGGTCTCCGGCAGCGGCCCGTACACCACCATGAGCGGTACGTCGATGGCGACGCCGCATGTCGCCGGTGTCGCGGCCCTGCTCGCCGAGAAGCACCCCGACTGGACGGGCGCGCAGCTCAAGGACGGGCTGATGTCGACGTCCGAGGAGCTCGCCGACTCCGCCTACGACCTGGGCTCGGGACGCGTCAGCGTGCCCGACGCCGTGACCGCGGACATCACCGCGACCGGCAGCGCCGACCTCGGCTACTACAAGTGGCCGTACGACAGCAACAAGCCCGTCACGAAGACGGTCACCTACAGCAACTCCTCCGACAGCGCCGTGGAGTTGACGCTGGCGGCGGAGGGCGCGGCCGACGGCGTCGTCTCGCTCGCCGACAGCAAGCTGACCGTGCCCGCTCACGGCACCGCCTCCACGACCGTGACCGGCGACGGCGCCAAGGCCGCCGTCGGGAACACCAGCGGACGGATCGTCGCGTCCGTGGCCGGGAAGCCCGTCGCGCACACCGCGTTCGGCCTGGTCAAGGAGGAGGAGCGGTACACGCTCACCGTCCACGTGAAGGACCGGGACGGCGCCGCGACGGCCGCGTATCTCGGCGTGCAGCAACTCGTGAAGGACACCGACCCCCTCCCCGCGTCCGTCGGTGACTCCGGCACGATCCAGCTGCGCCTGAAGCCGGGCAACTACTACGTGGACACGTTCCTCGACGTGCGCGGCAGCCACGGCAAGGACTCCCTCGGGCTCGGCTACCTCGCCGACCCGGCGGTCAACCTCGACCGGGACCGCGAGATCACCCTCGACGGGCGGCAGTTGAAGGAGGTCAAGGCCGACGTCGGCCGGACCACCCAGACCCGCCAGCTCCTCATGGAGGCCGACCGCAAGGCGGGCGGCGCCGACTACATGACCGCGGTCCAGGTGCCCGTCAAGTACGACAGCATCTTCGCGGCGCCCACCCGTAAGGTCACCGACGGGTCCTTCGAGTACCGCACGGTGTGGCGCCTCGGAAAGCCCATGCTCCAGGTGGACGGCCTGCGCGAGGCCGTCCTCCAGCCCGGCGGCGCCCTGACCGAAGGCCGCAGCAAGCTCGCAGTCGTGGACGCCGGGGCCGGCGCGCCCGCCGACTACGCCGGCAAGAACGTGCGCGGCAAGGCCGTCCTCGTCCGCCGCACCGACGCGCTCTCCCCGGCCGAACTCGCCCAGGCCGCGCAGGACGCGGGCGCCAAGGCGCTGTTCGTGACCGACGACGCGGCAGGCAGGCTCAACGCCTGGTTCGGCACGGACGACGAGACCGACCGGCCGCTCCAGATCGCCACGGTCGACGCCGCGGACGGCGCGAAGCTCGCCGCGGCCGCGAAGGCGCGCCGCAGCATCACGATGACCGGCACCCGCAACACGCCCTGGGTGTACGACGTCACCGACGAGCACAAGGGAGCCGTCCCGGGCGGCGACCTGACCTACCGGCCCGGCAGGTCCGAACTGGCCGTCCTGGACGCCAAGTTCCACGCGGTGAAGCCCCAGGAGGGCGGCGAGTTCCGCTACTCCATCACCGACACCTTCCCCATCGGCCTCGGCTTCCTGGAGAAGATCGACTACCCGGCCGAGCGCACCGACTACGTCTCCACCGGCACCGGCCAGAAGTGGCACGAGTCCGTCCAGACGGGCCCGACCGACCTGGAGCAGCGCAGCGGCCTCATCACGTACAAGGGAGGCAAGCACTCCGAGCTCGACTGGTTCAAGCCGGTCTGGCACCCGTGGCTCGGCACCGGTCTCGGCTGGGGCCAGCAGCGCGCCGGCAACGACCTCCAGTTCAACGTGCCCGGCTGGGGCGACTCCGGTCCCGACCACACCGGCTTCGGCGACGTGTGGAGCGACAGCACCCAGACGCAGTTCTCCTCCGTGTACGTCGACGGGGTGCTGGCGGACAAGAAGCAGAGCTCCGGCGTGTACGTGTGGGACGCCGACCCGGCCGAGCACACGTACAAGGTCGTCACGGACACGACGCTCGACCCTGCCCGCTGGAAGCTGTCGACGAAGGGCCACTCGGAGTGGACGTTCAAGTCCGCCGAGACCCCCGCCGACCGCTACACGTTCCTGCCGCTGCTCAACCTCGGCTTCGACGTGGACACCGACCTCGCGGGCAACGTCCGCGGCGGACACCGGATCCCCGTCGGCATCTTCTCCGAGTACGTCAAGGGTGCCCCGGACACCGGGAAGATCGGTGGCGGCAGCCTGGAGGCCTCGTACGACGACGGGAAGACCTGGACGAAGGTCGCGCTCGACGGGCACGGCGCGTCCTGGAAGGGCACGCTGAAGGTGCCGGGCGACGCGGAGTACGTGTCGCTGCGCGCCTCGGCGAGCGACGACCGCGGCGGCAAGGTCACGCAGGAGATCATCAGGGCGGTGGGGGTCAAGTAGCCCGCTCTGTAAGGATGTTCTGACCGAAGGCCCGGTGCGGCAGCCTGCCGCACCGGGCCTTCGCGTATTCCTGCGCGTCCACCAAGTGATACGTAGCTGTCCGCCATGCGGGAACGCTCTTGTGGGGCGCAGTGGCCGCGGACAGGATGCCTGCATGGCCCCGGTACTCGTCTCGCGCGTGCTCGTCTCGCGCCGCCACGTGGATCTTCTGCGTGTCTCGACGATGCTCTGTCGGGCCGCATCCGGCGCCGACGCCCTTTTCTGAGGCGCGCCGGGGAGGGGTCCCCTCGCCCGGCCGGCCGGCGTCCCGTAAGCCGCTCCCGCGGCCCCCGCTTCCGCTCCCGTAGTAGTCCACGCCGTCCTTGCCCGCGCGCGATTCCCGAGGTGTCGTCATGCCCGAGAACCACCCTCTGCTGCACTGGTACCTGCCCGCCCGGCGGCCGGCCGACATCGACTCGCTGGCCCCCACGGCCCTGGCCGCGGAGCGTGCCGGGTTCGACTCGCTCTCGACCCCGGCGGGCGGCCCCGACCCGTGGGCGCTCGCGGCCGCGCTCTGTCGTCGCACCGAGCGGATCGGCTTCCTCGTCGCGCTGCCCACCGGCGGCGCGGGCCCCACCGTCATCGCCCAACAGGCCGACGCCTTCCGCCGGTTCGCGGGCGGCCGCCTGAGGCTGGACGTCGGCGCGCACGGCGCCGGGCTGACCCACGACCAGCGCTACGGGCGCACCGACGAGGTGATGGCCGTCGTGCGTGACCTGCTCGACGGCCGGCGCATCGACTTCCAGGGGGAGCATGTGCAGGTCGAGGGCGCCCAGTTGAACGATCCGGCCGTCGAATATCCGGTGCCGCTCTACTTCGGGGGCGAGTCCCCGGCCGCCGACGGCATCGCGGCCCGGCGGGCCGATGTGCGGCTGGTGCGGAGCGCGTCGCCGGATGTCGTCGCGGAGCGTGTCGCCCGCTCGCGGGGCCGGAACCCGCGTCTGCGGTACGGGCTCCGCCTGCGTCTGGTGGGCCGCGCCGAGGCGTCCGAGGCGCGGGACGCGGCGGACCGGATCCTGGACGACGGCAGGAGCGGGTCGGCGGGCGACGCGGTCGTCGGCACGTACGACGAGGTGGCGCGGCGGCTCTTCGCCTACCGGCAGCTCGGCATCGACGAGTTCGTCCTGTACGGCTGTCCGTCTCCCGGCGAGCCGGCCCGCGTCGCCGGCGAGATCCTTCCGCGGCTGCGTGCCCTCACGGACGCGGGCGCGGTCTGCGGAGCGTGACGCGCGAAGGCGCCGCCTCCCCCGTGGGACCGGGGGAGACGGCGCCGCCGTGTTGACTCCGCGTGACCTGCGCGGGCTGGTGTCAGACGAGCCAGCCGACGAAGTGGACGAGGCCGGCGAGGATGTCGGTGATCAGGTTCATGGTGGCGCTTCTCCTAGCGGTGTTGCATGTGTGGGACCGACTCCCCGGCCACGTATGGGACATGGGCCGGGTTCGCAATTACGGTCTGCAGCCCGTTGCTTGCGCACCGTAAGCATCGTTGGTCACCGACGCCTCATGCAATTCCTGGCGGCACGATCACCTGTTCCAGGGAACAACTGCTCCCCTGTTCGTATTTGCGACAGCCTGCGATGCCCCGTCATGCCGTGTGGAGTCGCTCGCGTCACTCACGGCGCCGTCCCCGCGATCCCGCGCACCACACCCAGCTCCACCAGGTCCTGTGGCCTGAGATGGAGCTGATCGGCTGTCGCGTCCGTCTCGTCCGGGTCGCGCTTGAGGATCGCGGCGGCGAGTTCGGGCGCGATCACGGAGAAGTAGCTGTCCGGCGTCGCCCACGTGTTGTCCGGCGCGGCCAGGGCGAGCGCGCCGCCCGAGCCGCCCTCGCCCACGACCAGCGTGGTGACCGGGACCGGCGCCGCGGCGAGCGCCGTGAACAGGTCCGCGATGGCGGCGCCCGCCCCGGATCGCTCGGCCTCCGCGTCATTCGCCGCGCCCGGCGTGTCCACCAGCGTCAGCACCGGCACACCGAGCCGGCCCGCGAGCCGCACCAGTCGCGCCGCCGTCCGGTAGCCGGCCGGCCGCGTCGCCGTGCCGAGCTGCGCGGCGTACGCGACCGTCCGGCCGTCCCGGGCGCTCTCCCCGAAACCGCACAGCACGCCGTCGTCGGTACCGCCGCAGCGGTCGCCGCTGACCGTGACCCGGGACGCGAAGTAGGCATCCAAGTAGGCGTCGGCGCGAGGCCGTTCGGGAGCGCGGGCGTGACGTACCGCGTCGCGGCCCGTGGCGGGCAGGTCTCCGCGGCCGAGCGCGTACGGGACCGGAGCGGGGACGTCGGACGGGCGTGTGAGCAGGCGCAGCCATCCGGCGAGGACCCCCGCCAGATCGTCCGGGCGCACCACCGCGTCGACCGCGCCGGCCGTGAACTGGCCACGCGCCGAGTACGCCGCCGGGTCCGCGTCCGCCGGCCTGACCCGCGAGCCCGCGAAGCCCACCTGCGCCGAGTCGAGCGCCAGGATCACGTCGGCGCCCGCGCCGAGTGTCGCCCAGCCGCCGCCCGTCGTCGGGTCGCGCAGGACCGCCACCTGCGCAAGGCCGGCCTCCCGCGTGAGCGCCGACTGCCGTGCCACGCGCTGGAGTTGGGTCAGTGCGCGCATGCCCTCCTGCATCCGGCTGCCGCCCGTCGCGACCAGGGGCACGACGGGGAGCCGGTGCGCGCGGGCGAAGGCGTACGCCGCCTCTATGCGGTCGCCGGTGCGCTCGCCGAGCGAGCCGCCGAGGAAGCCGAACTCGAAGGAGACCAGTACGGCCCGGGTCCCGCCGACCGACGCCGTCCCGCACACCACGGACTCGGCCTCGCCGGTGCGGGCGGTGGCGCGGGCTCGCGCCGCGTCGTAGCCCTCCCAGGAGAGCGGCCCGTCGGGCGCGTACGTGCCGTCGGGGGCGGGCAGTTCGGTGAAGGTGCCGGGGTCGGTGACGGCGGCGAGCGCCTCGCGGGCGGAGAGCCGCTTGCTGTCAGCCACGGGGGAGCGCCCGCTTCATGATCTTGCCCATGTCGTTGCGGGGCAGCGCCTCCAGATAGCGCACCACGCGCGGGCGCTTGTGCGGGGCGAGGCGGTCGGCGACGTGGGAGGCCAACTCGTCGGCGGCCGGGGGCTGTTCGGCGTCGGCCGGGACGATCCAGGCCACGATGCGCTCGCCGAGGTCGTCGTCGGGCTCGCCGGTGACGGCGGCCTCGCTCACCCCGGGGTGCTCCAGGAGCGCGTTCTCGATCTCGCCCGCGCCGATCTTGTAGCCGCCGCTCTTGATGAGGTCGGTGGCCTTGCGGCCCACGATGCGGACATAGCCGTCCGGGTCGCGGACCGCCATGTCGCCGGTGCGGAACCAGCCGCCTTCGGCGAAGGCGGCGGCCGTCGCGTCGGGCCGGTTGAGGTACTCGGTGAACAGGTTGGGGCCCCTGACCTGGATCTCGCCGACCGCCTCCGGGTCGCCGGCCGGGATCTCCGCGACGCCGTCCTCCTCCACGAGCCGCACCGAGACACCCGGCAGCGGCACACCGACCGTGCCCGCGCGCGCTTCGCCGTCCGCCCGCACGCTCGTGTTCATCAGGGTCTCCGTCATCCCGTACCGCTCGATGACGCGGCGGCCCGTCGCGGCGGCGATCCGCTCGTGGTCGTGCACGGGCAGCGCCGCGGAACCGGACACCAGGAGCCGCGCCCCCGACAGGGCCTTCACCAGCTCCGGCTCGGCGGGCAGGGCCTCGGCGATGCGGTGGTACATCGTCGGCACCCCGAACAGCATGGTCGCCCCGCTGCCGAGCTCGCGGGCCACGCCCTCCGTGCTGAACCGGCCCAGGTGGCGCACGGATCCGCCGCGGCGCAGCGGGCCGAGGATCCCCAGGATCAGTCCGTGCACGTGGAAGAGCGGCAGGCCGTGCACCAGGACGTCGTCGTCGGTCCACTCCCAGGCGTCCTGGAGCGCGTCGAGGGTGGAGGTGACCGCTCGGCGCGGCAGGACCGCGCCCTTGGGCGGCCCCGTCGTGCCGGAGGTGTAGACGACGAACGCGGGCGCCGACGCGTCCGGCTCGGGCCACTCACGGGCCGGAGCCGACGCCGCCACGTCGATGCCGGCGAACCTCAAGTCGCCGAGTGCGTCCGGGAGTTCGGTCCCCGGTGCGGCGAGTACGACGTCCGGGGCGCTGTCGGACACGATGTGCGCCAGCTCGCCGCCGCCGGACTTCGGGTTGAGCGGAACGGCGGGCACGCCCGCGAGCAGCGCCGCGACGACGCCGACGGCGGTCTCCAGGGTGGGCGTCGCCCACACGGCGGCCCGGCTCGCGCCGTCGAGGCGTGCGGCGAGCGCTCCGGCCGCCGAGGCCAGCTCCCCGTAGGTGAGGGAGCGGTCGCCGAAGCGCAGGGCGGGGCGGTCGGGGTCGTGGGCCAGGGCGGGGAAGAGCAAGGACACGGGTGGCGCTCCTAGCGGCTTGACGGTGACGGCAGTGACGGCAGTGGCCAAGTGGCTGAACCAATGTGGGGGTGGTGTCACCCGTACGTCAAGGATGCGCGGGAAGATTGGTTCAGCCACTGGGCCAGTTGTCGTGCCCGCTGTTACGCTGCGGAACCCCAGGGAGGAAGGCCCCATGACCGACGCACTGCGGCCGATGACGGCCAGGCCGCGCCTGTACGAGCAGGTCCTCGACCGGCTGCGCGCCTACGTCGCCGAGGGCGGCCTGCGCGCCGGTGACCGCCTCCCGCCCGAGCGCGACCTGGCCGCCCGCCTCGGCGTGAGCCGCGCCTCCGTGAAGCAGGCCATCACCGTCCTGGAGGTCCAGGGCCTGGTGGAGGCCCGGCACGGCGGCGGCACGTACCTCATGCGCGACAGCCTCGACGCGGAGCCCGTCGAGCGCATGGTGGAGCGCAGGCGCCGGCTGCCCGACGTCCTGGAGGCGCGCGAGGCCCTGGAGACCAAGCTCGCCGAGCTGGCCGCCGAACGCCGCACCGACGAGGACCTCGCCGCACTGCACACGGCGCTCGACCGCATGGCGGCCGACATCGAGCAGGGCGGCCACGGCGTCGAGGGCGACCGCCTCTTCCACGCGGCGGTCACCGCGGCGGCCCACAGCGCTCTCCTCGCCGAGTTCATGCGGTCCATCGCCGACCAGGTCACCGAGTCCCGCACCGAGTCCCTGCGCCAGCCCCGTCGCCCAGCGCGCTCCCTCGCCCAGCACCGGGCGATCCTCGAAGCGATCGAGACGGGCCGCCCGGCGCAGGCCGCGGCGGCGATGCGCCGCCACGTACGGACCGTGGCGAAGGTACGGCTCCTGGACTGGGACCCGGACGAGGCCGAGTAACCGATCCCCGCAAAGACCCCCGCACGGACCCCAGCAAAGGCCCTGCCGATGTGCCGGCGTCAGCCGGTGAGTGTCCAGCGCTGGAGCAGTCCGTAGGTGAACTCCGCTCTGACCTCCCGAAGTGTCCCCTCCGCGTCCGGCGCCGTGAAGGCGAGACCCCAGCGCGTGGGCGCCGAGCCCTCCAGCGGGCGGGCCGGTGCGAACGCCTCGGACACCTCGTCCACGGTGCAGGACCAAGGGGTGAGGTCGTCGAGGGTGCCGAGCGTGGGGGCGGGCGCGCCGGGGGCCCGCACCAGCCACTCGTTCCACACCGCGCCGTTCGGGCCGGCCAGCGCCTCGAAGAGCAGACCGGGCCAGAGCGGCACCTGCCATTGCAGGGCCTCGCAGGTCAGGTCGCCGATCTGCCGGGTGACCGTGTGCTCGGGGGCGCCGAGGAGCGAGCGGTACAGGGACCGTGTGGTGAGCGGTCCCCTCACGTGGCGCCTGGCCTGGTAGCGGCGGTTCGCCTCCCGCATCTGCGCCACCGACGCGCCGAGCTCCCGGCGGGCGTCCTCCACCAGGTCCGGGTTGTGGTCCGCCATGCGGCGCAGCAGGACCAGCTGGAAGTCGGTGACCGTGAAGGGCTCGCCGGTGGGGGCGGGCCCGCTTCGCGCTGACATACGGTCCATGGTCGCGCACGGCGGCCGCGCCGTCAGGGCGACATCCGATCGAGCAGCCGCTCGTGCTCGTCCTCCGGGACCTGCTCGCCCGACGAGGGCAGGAGCTGAGGGATGCCGTCGACGATCGGGTAGCGACGCCGCAGCCGGGGGTTGTAGAGCGCCTCGCCGGACAGGAGGGTGTCGTCCGCCACGAGGGTGTCGTCCTCGGGCGGGAGGAGGTGCAGCGGGCCCTTGTCGAGCGGGCAGGCCAGGATCCTCAGCAGCGGGTCATCGGGCTTCACGGTGGGCCAGCTCCTTGGCGGGTGAGGGTGGTTGGGGCGGCCGGGCGTCGTGCTTCGGCATGAGGAGGAGTACGGACACGGCGAGAGCCGTGCCGGTCAGGCGCAGGGCCAGGGCCAGCGGCTCGCGCGGCAGTGACTCGCCGAACGCGAGCGTGCCGAGCACGGCCGTGAACAGGCACGTCACCGTCGAGCACACCGGCACGATCAGTGAGGCACGGCACCGTTGGAGCGCCGCCTGCGACATGACGAGCCCGAACCCGCCCGTGCACAGCAGGAGGTAGGGGTAGGGCGAAGTCAGCAGGTGCAGCGCGGCGGCGCCGAGCCGGTCCGTGGTCAGGTAGCCGGCCACCCCCTTGATGGCCAGCGAACTCACGCCGTAGAGCAGGCCCACCGCCACCCCGTACTCGACGCCGGTCGTCGGGAGGCGGTGCCGGCGACGCGTCCTGCGCTCGGCGAGCCCGTACAGGAGCAGCCCCGCCGCGAGCGTCGGCACGCACACCCCGAGGATCAGCGCGGCGGGAGCGCCTTTGCTGACCGTGTCGCTGCCCTGGCGCAGGGACAGGACGACCATGAGGAGCGCGGCGAGGATCGCCCCGATCGCGTACCGCTCCCGCCCTGTGGTCCGTTCGCCGAGGAGCGCCGAGGACAGGAGCAGCAGGAGGACGAGGCCGGAGACGAAGATGGCCTGCGCGGCGGCGATGGGAAGCGTGCGGTAGACGGCGAGCTGTGCACCGAACCCGGCGGCCAGGGCCAGGGAGCCGCCGAGCCAGAGGGGACTGCCGGCGACCAGGCGCACCAGGTGGGCCGGGCGGCGCACGCTCACCTGCGGCAGCGCGGCGAGCGCCCGCTTCTCCAGGACGAACCCGGTGCTGTAGAGGACGTTCGCGAGCAGCGCCGCGCCGACGCCCCACCACATCGCGGGCATCGCGCTCACGCCTTCCTGGCGTGCAGCAGGAGAATCGAGGAGAGGGACGGCGCCGCGCAGGCGAGCCGGTCCACGGGGCGCAGCGGGCGCGGCACGCCGTGGAAGGGCGCGCCCGTGACCCGTACGACGTCGAAGCCCGCCGCCGTCACGAACGACCGCAGCGCGCGGGCCGTGTACAGCCGCAGATGGCCCACGACCTCGCTGCCCGGCCGGCCGTGCACCGTGCGCAGGCTGACCTCGGAGAAGACGGGCTGCACACCGGCGAGGAGCAGGGCGCGGTTGTACCAGGCGGCGAGGTTCGGCGTGGACAGCATGAGATGGCCGCCGGGGCGCAGGATCCGGCGGATCTCGTCGAGCGCGGCGTCGGGGTCGACGAGGTGCTCGATCACCTCGCTGAACAGGACGGCGTCGGCGGAGCCCGCCGCGAACGGCAGCCCGCTCGCGGTGAGTTCGCCCCGCACCACGTCCGGGATCCGGGCCCTGGCCCGCTTGAGGGCGTCCTGCGACCAGTCGACGCCGACGATGCGGTGGCCCGCGAGGAGCGGTGCCGCGGTGGCCGCGGCCTGCCCGTCGCCGCAGCCGATGTCGACGACCGTGGCGGGGAAGGGCGCGGGCCGGCCGAGGGCGGCGGCGAGCGCGCGGGCCTGCCGGTGGGAGCGCTGTTCGCCGGAGGCGACCGGGGTCGCCGGGTCCTCGTAGAAGTCCCGCAGCCCCGGCGGGGCGGACGTGGTGGTCATGGCGTCGCCTCCTGCGTCGCGTGCAGGTAGTGCTCGAACAGATCAAGGAGACGGTCGCCGTCGCCCGGTCCGAGCAGGGCGCGCGACCAGCGCAGCGCGAGGTGCAGCCGGCCCGCCGTGGACGCGGTCGTCACGGTCAGGCCGCGCGGCATGCGCGCGGGCGCCGAGAACCAGACGGCGTGGGCGCGGCCCGCGTCGCCGAAGTCGAGCGGGTAGGGGACGCGGCCGATGTTGCTGAGCAGCGTGGTCGACGTCCAGGGAGCGGCGGCCCTGCGCAGCCCGCGCGTGACCGCGGCGCGCCAGGCGACCGGGGCGAGCGGAGCGGTGAGCAGGGCGGCGCCGTGGCCGAGCTGGGGCCGGTCGAGGGCCTTGAGCGCGCGGGTGCGCACCGAGGTGCGGTGCAGCAGGAGCGGGATGCCCGTAGGCGTCAACTCCTGCGGTTCGAAGGTGACTTCGACGAGCCGGGTGCCGTTGCCGATGGGCATGTCGGCGCCCCGGGGCCGGTCGTCCACGGGCATGGTGATGCGCAGGGGGCGCGGGCGCGCGCCGTGCTCCTTGTTCCAGTGGGTGACCATCAGGGCGGTGGCGGCCATGAGCTGGTCGTTGACGGTGTACGGGGCGCCGGCGGGCCGGTGCGGCACGGGCAGGTCCGCGACGAGGAGGCCGTTGCCTGGCGAGAGGGTGGTCGAGCTGTCGGGGGTGCCGGGGGCGACGCGGGCGGGCGGGGTCCACGGCGAGGGCCCGCGCAGGGCGGGCCCCGGCGCCCCGGGCGGCGCCCTGTGTGGCGGAGTCGCACGGGGGGTGTCGTCGTGACCCCCGTAGATCTCGGCCGCCGTCGCGAGAACGCGCAGGCAGGCCGGGCCGTCCAGAGCGGTGTGGTTGATGGTGAGGAAGAGGATCGCGGCGCCGTCCTCCCGCTCCCGCACGACCTCCAGACGGATCGGCGGCGACGAGGTCAGCGGCGGGGCCTGCGTCAGCGCCCGCGTCCTGGCGTCCCCGAGCGCATCCGGTCCGGGTGGCGGGAAGGTGACCACGTCCACGTCGGGGCCGTGCGTCAGCTCCCACTCGTAGCGCCGCCGGTACCAGGGGCCCGCCGCCTCCCGCATCAGGATGCGCGGATGGCGGCGCAGCGCTTCGGTGAACGCGGCCTTCAGCCGGTCCGGGTCGGGGGCGCCCGGCAGGTGGACCTCGATGTGGACGGTCTCCGGCTCCTCGTCCTGGAGGCAGTGCCGGGCGACCTCGTCGACCACGGGGAACGGGACGCGCCGCGGCGCGGGCGGGGCCGGAACGCTCATGCTTCGCCTCCCTGTGACGGGCCGGCCGTGGCGTCCGGCGGCCTGCGGGTGGTCGCCAGCGCCGCGAACAGGGCGACCAGTGAGAGGAGTTGGGCCACCGGGCCGAACGCGCCCGCGGACGAGCGGGACGGCTCACCGGCCCCCACCGCCGCGGCCACCCCCGCACCCGCCATCGCCAGGAACGCGATCGGGACGAGGAGCGCGTGCCGCCGCCATGCCACGAACGCGAGCGCCGGGACGAGCAGCGCGAGCGGGCCCGCGATCACCGCGCCGACGAGGGTGAGCGCCACCGTGCCGAGCAGCAGGCCGGGCGGCGGGGCGGGCGGCGTCACATCTGTAGCCGTGGCGCGCCGCCGGAACAGGGCGATCCCGGCCAGCGCGAGCACGCCGGCGGCCCCGCCGAACAGCCCCGCCTCGTACGTCTTCGCGGGCTCGTAACTCAGCTTCACGGTGCCGCCCGCGCCCGGGGGGACGAGGAAGCCCTGCTGCCAGCCGTCCAGACGCAGCGGCGTCAGCTCCTTGCCGTCGAGGGTCGCCTTCCAGCCGTCGTTGACGTTCTCGTACGTCGTCAGATAGGTGGCGGGGCCGGAGCCGACGGTCACCTCCCTGCGGTCGCCCCGCCAGTCGCGGATGCGCAGGTCGCGGCCGGCCTGTGGGGTGGTGGACGGTGCGTCGGTGCGGGTGAGGGTGGTGTCGGTGAGCCGCAGGGGGCCCTTGTCCTGTGGTGTCTCCAGGGTGTGGGTGCCGGCGGGGAGTTCGAGCTCGGGTGCGGCACCGCACGGCGTGACGTCGATCGGGCGGCGTTCCACCAGGTCCCTGACCGTCCCCTTCGCGCGCGTCGCGTGCCGCGTGCCGTCGACGGTGACCTCGGGTCCCTTGCCGCAGGGCAGCGCGAACGTGCGGGTCGGGGACGGCTGCGGGGTGCGGTACTGGTCGAGTGCCGGGAGGTACGCCTCCGTCAGTCCCACCGGCAGTTGCAGATCGGCGTCCGCCACCGGGTTGTGGACGGTGAGGGGTGCCGTCGCGGTGACGGTGATGTCCAGGCGGTCCGTGGTGATCGGGTCGAAGCGGGCCACGCCGTTCTCGTCGACGCCCGCCACCGCGGCCCCGTCCGGCGAACTGATCTCGATCTTCTCGGGCCGGGTGGACAGGCCGCCCGCGGCGGCGAGTACGAGCTCTCCCACCGGCTGTTTGTCCGGCCAGCGCAGATGGATGGTGGGCCGGTCGCCCGCGATCCACGCCGTGGTCAGGTCGCCGTCCGTGAGATTGCGCGCCGACAGGTCGCCGCCGAGCGCGGACGTGGAGTCCGCGGTGGCCGTGATGCGGCGGCGCTGATCGGGTGCCACGTCGTAGAGGAGCTTGTCGAACGCGTCCCCCGGAGCGGGCCGTGCGCTCGCCTTGAGGGTGTACGTGCCGCCTTCGGCGGTCGTGAACCGGCGTCCGAGGTTCCGTTCCTCCGTCGTCGCGTGGAAGCTGAACTGCTGTGCGTCCGTGGAGTCCTGGGGCAGACGCAGCAGCCGGGTCACGTGGACGCCGGGGATGTCGACGTCCGAGAAGCCCGCACCCGCGAGCCCCGTGTGCCCGGCCTGTGCGCCCAGGATCGTGATCCGCAGCCAACTGCTGTTCCCGGCAGCCGCTTTGACCGCCTGGCGCTTGCCGTTCGCCTGAAGGGTCGACGTGGCCGAGCCCGCTTCCGTCTGAACGCGGATCCGGGTCGGCGCGGCCCGGACTCCCTCCTGCGGCAGGGGAGTCACATGGAGCGTGCCGGGCACGGGTGTCTTCGCGGAGAACGCGATCCGCAGCCACTGCCCGTCGGGCGTGCCCGGGGTGCCCTCCGCCCACGCCGTGTCAGGGTCACCGTCGAACGCGTTCACCGGGTCGTACTGCGGCAGGTGGAACAGCCAGTTCCCGCTCGACGAGGCCGTGACCCGCGCGGCGCCGCGCAGCACGGCGGTCGTCTGATGGCGTATCCCCTCACTCGGCAGGATCTGGCGCGGCTCCGCCCCCGGGTCCTGGATGCTGTCCGGGGAGTTCCGCTCGGCGGGCGTGTACGTGTACGAGGTGTTGGAGCCGACGAGACCGAAGCGGGTGTCCGCGCGGCGCAGGCCGTCACCGGCCGTGCGCAGCGCGGGCGTGCCGATGCCCGGGTGGTTGTCGCCGGCCAGGACGGTGGGCCTGCCGCGCATCCCTGGGTCGGCGGACAGCGGCAGGAGCGACTCGGGTCCGCCGCTGACCTCCGCCGTGCCGGAGACCGGCAGCAGGGCGGCCTGTCCGGGGCGCGGCGTGGAGCCGGGCGCGTAGATCTCCACGGCCCGCCGGCGCGGATAGAGCCCTTCGACCTGGAGAGGGGTGCCTTCGGCGATGCGCCCGCCGGTCGTGACGGGTCCGAAACCGGTGACGCGCCGGTACCCGGACTCCTCCAGAGCGCGCTTGACGGTCGCGGTCGGTACGTATCCCAGCTGGTCGGGGTCGAGGTCGTTGCGGACGACGACGTAGTGCAGGCCTGCCCGGCCCAAGTAGTCCTGGAGGCCTGGGACCTCACCGCCGGTCGTCAGGGCCTGCTCGACGGCGTCGAGGGCGCGGCGGTTGCCCGGCGTGCCGAACGGGACGTAGTCGCGCTGCGCCCAGCGCGAGTCGGCGAGGACGTCGAGGGGCTGGTCGATGGGGGAGCCCCAGGTGTAGATGCCGTGCGCGGTGGCGGGCACGACGAGGGCGCGCGAGTCGGGCGAGTTCTTCTTCAGCCAGTGCGCGGTCGTGTCCCAGTACGCGGGCAGGGAGCGGAACGAACCCGGTTGCAGGATCGAGCCGTTGAGGTACGGCCAGGCGAGTCCCGGCAGGATCAGTACCGCCGCCAGGAGGGGTGCGTACCGGCGGTGGCGCAGGGGGCGGGCGCCGCGCGGCTCGGCCGCGACCGCCGTCACATGCATCAGCCCGAAGGCGAGGGCGAGCCCCAGGCCGGTCTGGAACTTGTAGATGTTGCGGAACGGGACCAGGCCGCCGTTCAGCCAGGACTGCACCGCGGAGTGGAAGGGTGCGCCGAGCGCGCCGCCGTAGCCCGCGAGGGTGATCAGCGCGACGGTGAGGACCGTCAGGACGAGCCAGCGGCGTTCCGGCAGATCACGGCGGGCGAGCCCCGCGAGCCCGAAGGCCGCCGCGAGCGCCGAGCCGACGACGGTCACGGCCGCCGTCGCGACCGTCCATCCGGCCGGCAGCCAGGCCTCGCCGAAGTGCAGGTACGCCACCCAGTTCCCGGCGCCGCGCAGCGACTCGGCGGCCGACATGGTGCCCGTCGTGGTCTGCGAAGTCTCCACGTACGGAAGGAAGTTCTCCCCGTAGACGCCCAGGAGGAGCAGCGGCAGGATCCACCAGGCCGTCGCGAGGATCACCGACGGGGTCCACCACGCGATCAGTCTGCGGCGGCGTGGGCCCGGCGGGCGCGAGAGGAGATAGAGGCCCACCGGGAGGAGGGAGGCGAGGGTGGCCGCCGCGTTCACCCCGCCCATGAACGGGATGAGGAGCGCCGAGCGCGTCGCCGCGACGCGCGCGCTCGTGCGGTCGTTCGTGAGCGGCAGCAGCACCCACGGCAGGAACGCGCCCGGCAGGGCGGCCGCCGACGTCGAGCCGACGACGATCGTGAACGCCGGCCACAGCGCGTACGCCACCGCGCCGAGCAGCCGGGTGCGCGGGCTGCCGATCTTCAGGCGCTCCGCGAGGCGCAGGGCGCCCCAGAACGCCACGGTCACGATGACCGACAGCCACAGCCGTTCCGCCAGCCACACCGGCAGATGCGTCAGGCGCGCGAGCCCGTAGTAGGGCAGCATCGGGAACGAGTAGCCCACGTACTGGTCGAAGATCCCGCCGAAGCCCGCCCGGTCGTGCCACAGGTCACCCAGGTCCGTGAGGAACTTCCACGGGTCGAGCGCGACGCCCAGCTTCGTGTCGAACGTCATGCGCCCGGGCGACACCGCCACGAACAGCACGAACAGCGTGGCCCAGAAGGCCAGCAGCCAGCGCCGCGAGCGTGGCCCCGGCCCGTGTCCCGGCCGGGAGTGGGCGGGGCGGGCCGCTGCCGGGGGCGGCGCCTGGACCGTGCTCGTCATGGAGAACACCGCCGGAGGATGAGGAGGAGGTTCCAGGTGGCGAACTCGCGCACCCCCGGCACCTTCGCGACGGTCGCCGCGAGGAACGGCCAGTAGCGGGAGCGCGCGGAGACGACGGTGATGTCGTCACGGGCCCTGACCTGGCGCAGCGTCGGGCCGATGTGATGCGCGAAGAGGTTCTCGCCGAGCGTGTGCTTGGGCGGCCTGCCCGTACGCCGCTGATAGCGGGCGCCGGCCCGGTCGGCGCCCAGGTAGTGCCAGGGCGCCCACTCGTGACCGCCCCACGGGGAGAGCCAGTTGGTGAACGAGAGATAGACGATCCCGCCGGGCCGCGTCACCCGGACCAGCTCGCTGAGGAACGTCTGCGGGTCGTCCACGTGCTCCAGGACGTTCGAGGAGAACGTGACGTCGGCCGCGCCCTCCGCGAGCGGCAGCAGATAGCCGTCCGCGACGACGGCGGGCGCGGCCGGCCGCTCGCCCAGCTCCCGCACGTCGGGCTCGAAGAGGAAGCCGTGCGCGCCGCGGCGCCGGAACTCCCGAGTGAAGTAGCCGGACCCGCCGCCCACATCGACGACGACTTTTCCGCGTACGTCGCCGCAGACCGCCTCGACCTGGTCGGCGGCGTCACGGGCCAGCAGGGAGTAGCAGGCCTCGGGGTCCTGCTGTTCGCGCAGGAACGCGCGGAACAGGGCGAGTGAGCGGCGCAGCGACGGGTCGGGCGGGGACGTCCGTGTCGAGTGCGTCATGGCGCGGGGCTCCGCACCGCCTCGGCGGCCACGGCTCTGAACTGCCGCACCGTGTGCGCCCAGCGGAAGGTCGCGGCCCGCTCCTCGGCTGCCTTGCCCATCAGCCTCCGCCGCTGCCCGGACAGGGCCAGCGCGCACCAGGCCGCCGCGAACGACGACTCGCCGCGCGCGAGAAGACCCGTGACACCGTCCTCCACAGAGTCCCGCAGGCCCGGCACGTCGAAGCCGATCGCCGGAGTCCCGCGCGCGGCCGCCTCCGTCACGACCAGTCCCCAGCCCTCCACGGCGGAGGGGTGCAGCAGCAGCCACGCCTCGCACAGCAGCCGGTTCTTCTCGGCCTCGGAGACATGGCCCCTGAACTCGACACCCCCGCCCGCGAGTTGTTCGAGCCGTTCTCGCTCGGGCCCGTCGCCGACGATCAGGAGCCGGCCGCCGGTGACCGGACGCACCCGCTCCCACAGCCGCAGCAGCAGATCGATCCGCTTGTACTCGACGAGCCGGCCCATGGCGAGGAAGAGCGGCTCGC
Source organism: Streptomyces sp. NPDC090032 (assembly GCF_044748025.1). Lineage (NCBI taxonomy): Bacteria > Bacillati > Actinomycetota > Actinomycetes > Kitasatosporales > Streptomycetaceae > Streptomyces > Streptomyces sp. NPDC090032. Next base: position 85,729 of record NZ_JBIVFF010000003.1, read on the forward strand.
GGGAGCGGTCCGCGCGCGGGCCCGGCTCCTCGACGCCGTTGTGGACGACGCGGATGCGTTCGCGTTCGACGCCGATCGCCCGCAGCGCGGTCGCCGTCGACGGGGAGACCGCCACGATCAGGCCGTGGCGCTCGGCGCCGGACAGCGCCCAGTGCTCCAGCTTCCGCCCGAGCCGCGCGGCCGGCGCGAGCGGCCCGCCGAAGCGCATGCGCCACAGGTCGGTGTGGACGTGGTTGACCAGGCGCAGCGTCGGGCCGCGGTGCCACAGCGGCGCCAGGTACGGCATGCCGTTGCACACCTCGACGAGCAGGTCGCAGTCGCCGACCTGGCGGGCGAACGCGGAGCGCGCCCGCAGGTAGTGGCCGAGGTCGCTGCCCGCCGACACGACGCGGTAGTCGCGGAACGCGGCGGGCCCGCCGCACAGGAGGGTCACCTCGTGTCCCAGGCGGGTCAGCCCGTCGGCCAGCCGGTCGACGAGGAGTTCGGAGCCGCCCGCGGCCGGATTTCCGAGGTCGCGGTGGGCGAGGAAGACGATCCGGCGTGGCGGAGGGGGAAGCGCCGGGTGGGGACGCGCCTCGCCCGGGTGGGGCGTGCGCAGGGGGGTGGGCACGTGCTGGGGCATGGGTGCTCCAACTCGTCTCGGGGTGCGGAACTGTGTGGGGGGACTTGCGCGGGGCGTTTCAGGAATGCCTTACGGATGCCTTTACGGATGCCGTTGGGGATGCCTTTACGGGGCTGGCTCAGGCTGCGGAACGGGGTGCCGGGGCGGCGGTTACGGAGGAGCTGTGCCGGGGCTGTGCGGGGGCCGTGCCTGAACTGTGCGGGGGTGGGGTGGGACAGTTTTCGCCGAGCTGTTCGATGCGGCTACTCACCGAGGTGACAAATTCTCAGCTTTCCCGAGCTGACGTCTCATCACATCGTGGAGGGTTCCAGCACTGTTGGGGACGAATCGGGATTCGACGGCTCCCTCCCGCCCGAACCGCCCCGTCCGCCCCTTCCCCGTACGACGAACACGGCACCCAGTGCCGCGAGCACCAGGCCGGACGTGCCCGTCGCGAGCGGGAGCGTCGTGCCGAGGAGGCGGAGCCGGGCGCTGTCGTCGTCGGCGAGAGCGACCTGCTGCCGCTGCGTGGCCGGGGTGAACGCGATGCGCTCGCTGTCCAGGAGCACCGCGGCGTCCTTCGCCGAACCGGGTGCGCGCAGCGTCTTGCGCGGGCCGATCGCCGCGTAGACGATCCGGCCCGTCCTCTCGTCCACGACCAGTTCGATGCCGTGGTTCGCGTACCACTCCTCGGCCAGGACCTGATTCCGCTTCGGCTGTCCCACGATCGTCCCGGGCACCAGCCGCGACCCGGTCCTCGTGGCGGGGACGGTGCCGGTGAAGCGGTAGCCCTCGTAGCCCTGGATCTTCTTCGTGCCACGGTAGGAGAGCGTGACCGTCGCGCCGAGCGTGTTGTCCCACCAGCGGTAGGCGCGCTTCTGCACGTCGAAGGGGAACTTGAGGTAGGCCTCGCCCTCGAAGGACGGCTGCTCGCCGCAGCAGTGCACGGGCGTGTTGGTCCTGCGGTCGGTGACCCAGCGCTCCAGGGTCCACTGGAGCGCGTCGTGCGGGTCCGCCGCGGGCAGCGACGCGTCGGTGTCGACGGACGTGGACACGTCCCACACCGCCCGGCCGCTCTTCTCGGACGCGGCCACATCGCCGCGCACCTGGCGCGTGACGGTGATCCTCCTGTCGCGCACGGTCTTCACCGCGCCGGTGTCGAAGTAGCTTCCGGTTCCGGTGAAGACGGTCGTCGTGTCGACGTCGACGGGGGTGCGTTCGGCGCGCGGCTCGACGTACCACGCGAGCAGCGGGGCCAGGGCGAGGAGGAACGCGCCGAGGCCCAGGGTGAGCAGGGAGAATGGTGAAGCTGTACGACGCATCCGGCACTCCTGGGGTGGGGGAGGGAGGTCTGGTGCGGGCGCAACGCGGCTTGGGCCGGGAACCGTAGGCGCACCCTTGACGGAGTGTCAATGCATTGCAGAGACTGGGCACTTGCCGGAACGGGGCCCGGCAGGGACTGCGCACCGGGTGGGGATTCGACCTCCGAACGAGAGGCTGACCCTGCGATGAACCGACTGCTCGCCGCCGCCCTGAGCGTCGCGGCAGGCGCCGCGCTCGCCCTCGGCGCCTCCCTGGGCGTCGTCGCCCTCCTGAACGCCACCCCGGACCAGCCGAACGTGCCGCTCGTGACGTACGAGACGCCGGACGGGGAGCGCTGAGCGGTGACCCCCGTTCCGTCCGGCGGCCCCGCCGCCCACAGCGCCGTGCGGCCCGAGCGCTCGGCCTGGCGCGATGTGCCCCGGCTCCAGGTGAAGCGGTTCGCCGGGCTCGCCATGGCCGAGGCACCCGCCCTCGCGGAGGACATCCTGCGGGAGATTCGCCGCGAATACCCCCACTTACCCCTCGTGCTCGACGAGTCCGGCGAGCCCATGGCGCTCGTCGGCATCCGCCGGGCCATCGAGGGCTTCGTACAGCTCCAGCTCGCCGACGCGGAGGACCGGCCGCGCTCCCATCCGGCCGTCTTCCAGGAGTTCGGCCGCGGCCAGAGCCTGCACGGCCGCAGCCTCGACTCCCTCCAGGCCATGTACCGGCTCGGCGTACGCCTGGCCTGGCGCCGCCTCGCCGAACTCGGCCAGCGCGCCCTCATCCCGCCGCCCGCCATGTACGAACTCGCCGAGTCGGGATTCGAGTACCTCGACGGCCTCGTCGACCAGTCCGTACGCGGCTACGCCGAGGCCGCCGCCCGGCAGGCGGGCGAACGCCTGCGCCTCCAGCGCAAACTCATCGACCTGCTGCTCACCGAACAGACCGACCACGCCGACCGCGCCGACCGCGCCGGCCACAGCGGACGCGGCGCCGCCGCCCCGCCCGACCCCGCGCGGGCCCTCGCCGAGCGGGCCGCCCGCATCGGCTGGCCCCTGCCCGGCCGGGTCTGTGTCGGAGTCCTCCTGCGCCCCGCGCGCGAGGCGGTCGCGCCCGCCGTCGGCCAGGGCGTGCTCCTCGACATGGAGACCGAGCAGCCCCGCATGGTCGTGCCCGACCCCGACGCGGCGGGCCGCCCGGAACTCCTGCGCCGCGCCATGGCCGGCTGGTCGGGCGCGATCGGCCCGCCGGTACCGCTGTCCGACGCGGCGAAGTCCCTGCGCTGGGCCGAGGCCGCGGTCCGGCTCGTGGAGCGCGGGCTGCTCCCGGCGGGCGAGGTGCTCCACTGCACCGAACACACCCAGGCCCTCGTGCTCCTCCAGCCCGAGGAGCTCATCGACGACCTGTCGCGCCGCGCGCTCGCGCCCCTCGGCCACTGCGGCCCCACGCACGCACGCCGCCTCGCCGACACCCTCCTCGCGTGGCTGGAGACACGCGGCGGCGCACCCGAAGTGGCCGCCCGCCTCGGCGTCCACCCGCAGACCGTCCGCTACCGGCTGCGTCAGATCCGCGAGCTGTGGGGCGACGAGATCGACGACCCGGACCGCCGCTTCGAGCTGGAACTGGTGCTGCGGGCGCGGCGGTTGAGGGATCTGCACGGGGGGCCGTGACCGGCGGCCCGTCAGTCTCCCGACCCCCGGCGCGCCTGCCGCACCTCGCGGTCGACCGCCCAGGGGTCCGAGACCGGGCCCAGGTGCCCGAGCTTGTCGGGGTTGATCACCATGCGGATCGTCTGGATCTGCCCGTCGAGCACGTCGAGCGTGAGGGTGTTGAGGACCCTGCCGTCCCGGTCACGCAGGATCGCGCCCTGCTGGCCGTTCAGCTCGTGCGGCTCGGACGTCACGTCGATCCGGAACATCACGGGGAAGACCGAGGCCAGCAGCCGGGCCACGTTGCTCGCGCCCGCGACGGGCCCGGCGAACTGCGGGGCGTTGCCGCCGCCGTCGCCGACCAGGGACACATCGGCGGCGAGCAGCGCTTGCAGGCCGTCGACATCGCCCTGCCGCAGTGCGTCGAAGAACCGCGCCGCCAGCTGCTCCTGCTCTGCGCGGCCGGCCTCGAACCTGGGCCGGCCCTCGTCCATGTGGCGACGGGCCCGCACCGCGAGCTGGCGGCACGCGGCGTCGGAGCGGTCCACGGCCGAGGCGATCTCGGGAAAGGTGAACGCGAACACCTCCCGCAGTACGAACACCGCACGCTCCAGCGGGCTGAGCCGCTCCAGGAGCAGCAGCGCCGCCATGGACACCGAGTCGGCCAGCTCCGCCGAGCGCGCCGGGTCCTCGTACGGGTCGCTCAGCAGCGGCTCGGGGAACCACGGACCGACGTACGCCTCCCGCCGCACGCGGGCCGAGCCCAGCACGTCGATCGAGATCCGGGTGACCGTCGCCGACAGGAACGCCTTGGCCGACCTGGGCTGTGTCGTCGACGCCGCGAAGCGCAGCCACGTCTCCTGGACCGCGTCCTCGGCCTCGCTCACGCTGCCCAGGATGCGGTAGGCGATCGAGAACAGCAGCGGCCGCAGCTCCTCGAACTCCTCGAACTCCTCGACCCGTCTCACGCTGGTTCCTCCCTGGCCCCGCTGGATGTCAGCTCGCCGGTCTGCTCCGCGCTCGTGACACCTCCTGAGACGATCAGGCCCCCGCGGCTGTGACGCGCCCGCGGGGGGTGTGAGCGCCATCACAAGGACGCGACCCGGGGTACGGGGACGCGATCGGACCCATTGCCCCCTCAACGCGGCTGTGAGTAGCCTATGTTCGTGATACCGACCGACTGTTGAAATCTCGAACATAGAGAGGGGGCCGGCCGTGGGGCGTCTCGTACCCGCCGTGACCCGGGCTCTCGACATACTCGAGCTGTTCCTGGACGGGGACGGCACCCTGTCCGCCCCGGACATCGTCCGTAAGCTACAGCTGCCGCGCACCACCGTGCACGAGCTGGTCACGACGCTGACCGCCCGCTCCTACCTCGTGACCGTCCCGGGCGAGCCCGGCCGCTACCGCCTGGGCGTGCGCCCCTACCAGCTCGGCAGCCGGTACGCGGAGCAGCTCGACCTCGCCGCCGAGGGCCAGCAGGTGGCCCGCGAGGTCGCCGAGACCTGCGACGAGACCGTGCACGTGGCGATCCTCGAGGACACCGACGTCATCTACATCGCGAAGGTCGACAGCACCCACGCCGTGCGGATGGTCTCCGCCGCGGGTCGCCGGCTGCCCGCGCACTGCACGTCCGTCGGCAAGATGCTCCTCGCCTCGCTGCCGCAGCCCGAGCTGGCGGTCCGCGTCCCCGACGACGCCGAGCTGACGGCGATGACGGAGAACAGCATCACCGACCCGGCCGTCCTGCGCGAGGCTCTCGCCGGTATCCGGGAGCGCGGTGTCGCCGTCGAGAGCCGCGAGTCCAATCCGGACGTCAGCTGCGTCGCCGCCCCCGTGCGCGACCGCTCCGGACGGGTCGTCGCGGCTCTCTCGGTGTCGGTGCCGATGATCCGCTGGAGCGAGTCGCGCGAGGACGAGCTGGCGCAGCTCGCCGTGAAGGGCGCCGCCGACCTGTCGGGTCGGCTCGGGTACCGGGAATCCGGACGGTGAGGCCGGAGATGGCCGTCCGCGCGGAGGCCACGCTCGGGGAGGGGCCCACCTGGGACGCGGAGGCCGGCCGGCTGATCTGGGTCGACATCCTCGGCAGCCGGGTCCACACGTACGAACCCGCGACCGGCCGCCGCACGGTCATGGCCACCGAGCAGCACGTGGGCGCCGCCAAACCGCGGGCCGGCGGCGCGGGACTCGTCGTCAACCTCCGTGACGGCATCGGCCTGTACGGGCCCGACGGCAAGGACTTCCGCTGGCTGCACCGGGACCCCGTGCCGGGCCGGCGCGGCAACGACGCCGCCGTCGCCCCCGACGGCTCGCTCTGGGCGGGCAGCATGGCGTACGACGAGACGCCGGGCGGCGGCAACCTCCTGCGGATCGCGCCCGACGGGGCCACCACCGAGATCCTCGGCGACGTCACGGTCAGCAACGGCACCGGCTGGAGCCCCGACGGCACGCTCATGTACTACGTCGACACCCCGACGCGGCGCATCGACGTCTTTGACGTCGAGGGTCAACAGGTCGTGCGCCGACGGGAGTTCGCGGCCGTCGAGGAGGGGGCGGGTCACCCCGACGGGCTCACCGTCGACGCCGACGGCTGTGTGTGGGTCGCCCTCTGGGGCGGCTCGGCGCTGCGCCGCTACACCCCGTCCGGCGCGCTCGACCGTGTCGTGCAGCTGCCCGTGAGGCGGCCCACCGCCTGCGCCTTCGGCGGCGCGGACCTCACCGACCTGTACGTCACGTCGGCACGCGTAGGTCTCGACACCCCGTCCCCGTACGCCGGTTCGCTGCTCGTCCTGCGCGACATGGGCCGCGGTCTGGCGCAACCCGCGTTCGAGGGCTGAGCCCGGAGCGAGCGTTTCGAAGGTGCGGGACCCCCACGTGGGTGGGGGTCCCGCACCTTTGTGTTGCGCAACTCATTGACGTCGCCGCGTCCCGAACCTACGGTCCCGTTCGAAGTTACGAGCACCATTCGATATATCGAACAGTAAGGGCAGGGAATGGGACGACCTGGCCTGAACCGCAGGCAACTCCTGGCCGGAATCGGCGGGTTGACGGTGGCGGGCAGCTTCGGATTTGCGGCGCTGGGCACGGGGGCCGACGCGCTCGCCTCCAGCGCGAGCACACGCGTGCGCTACTGGAACCTCTTCAGCGGCGGCGACGGCTACAACATGATCGCGATGCTGGACGCGTTCCGTAAGGAGCACCCCGGCATCGACGTGAAGGACTCGACCCTCCAGTGGGGCAGCCCCTTCTACACCAAGCTCGCCATGGCCGCGGCGGGCAACCGCGCACCGGACCTCGGCGTGATGCACCTGGGCCGGGTCACGGGGTTCTCGCCCGGCCGCCTCCTGGACCCGTGGGACGTCGGCCTGCTCGCCAAGTACGGCGTGAAGGAAGCCGACTTCAACCCCGCGCTGTGGAAGCGCGCCGTCATCGACGGCAAGCTCTACGCCCTCCCGCTCGACATCCACGTCCAGCTCTGCTTCTACCGCAAGGACGTACTGAAGAAGACGGGCCTGATCGGCGACGACGGCAGGCTCGTCCCGGTCACGTCCACCGACGGGTGGTTCGACATGCTGAAGGAGGCCAAGAAGGCCACCAGGAAGGGGCTTCAGACCATCGGCCTGTGGGTCAACGACCAGAACTTCCAGTGGTGGTTCTTCGTCGCCTTCTACACCCAGCTCGGCGGCACCTGGTTCAACGCCGACAACACCGAGGTCACCTTCGACACCGACAAGGCCACCCAGGTCCTGGAGTTCCTGCGTCAGCACGTCGCCGACGGGTACGCCAACCCGGGCATGGGGTCCGTCGGCGCCGAACAGTTCGTCAACGGCACCCCCTTCACCTGGGAGGGCAACTGGTCGGTGCCGGTCTTCTCCGGCGCGAAGCTGGAGTACGGCGCGACCCCGCTGCCGCCCGTCTTCGGCAAGCAGGCCACCCACGCCGAGTCGCACTCCTTCGTGCTGCCGCACCAGGCCGGCCGCGGCGGCGCCACCAACGAGGGCGCGCACCAACTCGCCGCGTATGTCGTCAAGCACGCCCGGCAGTGGGCGGCCGGCGGCCACATCCCCGCGTATACGCCGACCCTGTCCACGGCCGCGTACAAGAAGCTGAGCCCGCAGAACGAATACGTCTCCGCGATGGATCACCAGGCGAACGAGCCGAAGGTGTGGTTCGCCGGGTCCACCGGCATCCTCGCTCAGCGCGTCGGCCCGATCGTCGTCTCCTCGACTCTGGGCTCCGCCAGGCCTCAGGCCGTCGCCCGCCGCATGAAGGGCGTGCTCACCCAGCTCCTGGCCATGAAGAACCCCATGGACGGCAAGACCGCAGCGCAAGGAGGTGCGGCCGTATGACGACCAGTGCCGAGACCGTCATCGCACCGCCGCGCGCGCAGGCCGCCGCGGCGGGCGCCGCCACCGTCGGCAGGAAGCAGGGCTTCCAGCACGGCGGCTGGTTCGTCGCCCCGTTCCTCGCACTTTTCGCGCTTTTCGTGATCTGGCCGCTGCTGCGCGGCGTCTACCTCAGCTTCACGGACGCCAACATCTCCGGCGACAGCGCGGGCTTCATCGGCTTCGACAACTACCGCGAGGCCCTCCATGACCCGCTGATGTGGGACTCGCTCGGCCACAGCGCCTTCTTCACGCTGCTCGTCGTGCCCTGCATCACCGTCCTCGCCTTCCTGCTCGCGATGCTGGCCCACCACATAGAGCGCGGCACATGGCTGTGGCGGTTGTGCTTCTTCCTGCCGTTCCTGCTGCCCTCCACCGTCGCGGGCAACCTGTGGCAGTGGCTGTTCAACCCCGGTACGGGCATGGTCAACCACGTCTTCGGCATCGACACCCCCTGGCTGACCGACAAGTCGTACGCGATGCTCGCCGTCGTCATCACGACCCTGTGGTGGACGGTCGGCTTCAGCTTCCTGCTCTACCTCGCCGCGCTCCAGGGCATCCCCGGGCACCTCTACGAGGCCGCGAAGCTGGACGGCGCGAACGCCTGGCACCGCATGGTCCACATCACCCTGCCGATGCTGCGCAACATCACGGGCCTCGTCATCGCCCTCCAGATCCTCGCCTCGCTCCAGGTCTTCGACCAGGCCGTCGTGATGCAGGACTTCGGGCCGGGGCCGGAGGAATCGACACGCACCTTCGTGCAGTTCACCCTCGAACAGGGCTTCACCAGCTACCGCGTGGGCTACGCCTCCGCCATCTCCATCATCTTCTTCGTGATCATCGCGGCCGTCGCCCTCGCGCGGATGTGGCTGCTGCGCAACCGTGAGGAGGGCGTGCGATGACCACCGACGCCGCGCAGATACGCATCAAGACCCGCACACGCAAGGCCTGGACGCCGAGCCAGATCGTGCTCACGCTTCTCGGCGTCGCCGTCTCCGCCGTCTTCCTGGCGCCGCTCGCCTGGGCCCTGTTCACCTCGCTGAAGTCGGAGACCGAGGCCGTCGAGGTGCCGCCGCACTGGCTGCCGAAGGAGTGGACCGGCCAGGCGTGGAAAGCGCTCTTCCAGACCGGCAACATCACCGACTGGTTCGTCAACTCCCTTGTGGTGTCGGTCTGTGTGACGGCCATCGTGCTGACGGTGAGCGCGCTCGCCGGCTACGGATTCGCCCGCACCGATTTCCGCGGCAAGAACGTCCTGATGGGCGTTGTCATGGCCGGACTCATGATCTCCCCGGCCGTCCTCGGCGTGCCCCTGTTCACCACGGTCCAGCAGATGGGGATGGTCGACACGTACTGGGGCATGATCCTGCCGCAGTGCGCGCCGGCCGCGATGGTCTACATCCTCTACAAGTTCTTCCAGGGCATCCCCGAGGAACTGGAGGAGGCCGCGTTCATCGACGGCGCCGGACGCTGGCGGGTCTTCTTCACCATCGTCGTGCCGCTCGCCCGCCCCTCGCTCGCGGCGGTGGGCATCTTCACCTTCATCGCGTCGTGGAACAACTTCCTGTGGCCGTACATGGTCACCAACAACCCCGACCTGATGACCATGCCGAACGGCATCGCGACCGTCATGAACTCGTACGGCATCCAGTGGGCCCAGCTGATGGCCGGCGGTCTGATGGCGGGCCTGCCCCTGATCGTCGTCTTCGTCTTCTTCCAGCGCCAGATCGTGGCGGGCGTGGCCCACACAGGATTGGCGGGACAGTGACCGTACGCACAGTGGGCAGACCCCTGGCAGCCGTGGCGGCCGCCGCCCTTCTCGCCCTGCTGCCCACGATGGCGCAGGCCGACGCCGCCTACCCGGACCCACAGGTGATCACCGGCCAGCAGATCGTCCACGACCCGACGGTCATCAGGCTCAAGTCCGGCCAGTACGTGGCCTATTCCACCGGCGGCGTCATCGGAGCCCGCCTCTCGAAGGGCCGAGTCCACTGGACCGACGAGGGCAACGCCTTCGCCGCGCCGCCGAGTTGGTGGTACGAGTACAACGACACCGGCGACCCGTGGGCTCCCGACATCTCCTACCACGACGGCACGTACTGGCTCTACTACGCGGTCTCGTCCTGGGGCACGAACCACTCGGCGATCGGCGTCGCCACCTCCGCATCGGGTCTCCCAGGTACGTGGACGGACCACGGCAAGGTGTTCAGCTCCGGGACCACCGACACCTGGAACGCCATCGACCCGGCGATCGTCCGGGCCGACGGGAAACTCTGGATGAGCTTCGGCTCATACTGGTCCGGCATCCGCATGGTCGAGCTGAACCCGCGGACCGGCAAGGCGATCGAGGGCGCGACCGTCCCCCACCTGGCGACCCGCCCCGACGCCCCGTACGCGGTCGAGGGCCCGGCCGTCGTCCACCACGGCCGCTACTACTACCTCTTCGCCTCGTACGACGCGTGCTGCTCCGGCGTGAACTCCACGTACAAGATCCGGGTCGGCCGCTCGACTTCGGCCACGGGCCCGTACGCGGACGAGGACGGCACCCCGCTCCTGGCCGGCGGCGGCACGCTGCTCCTCGCCGGTCACGGCCGGTTCGTCGGCACGGGGGGCGAGTCCGTCTTCCGCGACAAGGGGCGTGACGTACTCGCGTACCACTACTACGACGCCGGCGACTCCGGCACCCCCAAGCTCGGCCTCAACGAGCTGAGCTGGGGCAAGGACGGCTGGCCGGCTGTCCGCTGACTCGATCGACGTACGCAATCCCGAACCCTGAGGGAGACATGACCCGCACCGCACGCTTCGCCCTCGACCCCGCCTTCACGGTCGGCACGGTCGACCCCCGGCTCTTCGGCTCCTTCGTGGAGCACCTGGGCCGCTGTGTCTACACCGGCATCTTCGAGCCGGACCACCCCACCGCCGATGAGGCGGGCCTGCGCCAGGACGTCCTGGAACTGGTCCGCGAACTCGGCGTCACCGCCATCCGCTATCCCGGTGGCAACTTCGTCTCCGGCTACAAGTGGGAGGACTCGGTCGGCCCCGCCGAGGAGCGCCCGCGCCGTCTCGACCTGGCCTGGCGCACGACGGAGTCGAACCGCTTCGGCCTGTCCGAGTACATCGCGTTCCTGAAGAAGGTCGGCCCGCAGGCCGAACCGATGATGGCGGTGAACCTCGGCACGCGCGGCGTCGCGGAGGCCATCGAACTCCAGGAGTACGCCAACCACCCGGCGGGCACGGAGCTGTCGGACCGCCGCATCGCCCACGGCGACAAGGACCCCTTCGGCATCAGGCTCTGGTGCCTGGGCAACGAGATGGACGGACCGTGGCAGACCGGCCACAAGACGGCCGAGGAGTACGGGCGGCTCGCCGCCGAGACCGCGCGTGCGATGCGCCAGATCGACAAGGACGTCGAGCTGGTCGCCTGCGGCAGCTCGGGCCAGGGCATGGACACGTTCGCCGAGTGGGAGGCGAAGGTCCTGCAGGAGACCTACGACCTGGTCGACTACATCTCGCTCCACGCGTACTACGAGGAGCACGACGGCGACCGGGACTCCTTCCTCGCGTCGGCGGTGGACATGGAGTCGTTCATCGAGAACGTCGTCGCCACGTGCGACCACGTGGGCGCGCGCCTCAAGTCGAAGAAGAAGATCAACCTCTCTTTCGACGAGTGGAACGTCTGGTACATGTCGCGCACGGACGCCGAGGTCTCCGCCCTCGACTGGCCTCAGGCCCCCCGCCTCCTGGAGGACGTCTACTCGGTCACCGACGCGGTCGTCTTCGGTTCGCTCCTGATCGCCCTGCTCCGCCACGCGGACCGCGTCACGGTGGCCTGCCTGGCCCAACTCGTCAACGTCATCGCCCCGATCATGACCGAGCCCGGCGGCCCGGCCTGGCGCCAGACGACGTTCTTCCCGTTCGCCCAGGCCGCCAGGTTCGGGAGAGGCGAGGTCCTCGACGTCCGCGTGTCCGGGCCGACGTACGACACGCGGCGCCACGGCAGCGCGGACCTGCTGCACGCGACGGCGGTCCGTGCGGAGGACGGCACGGTCACCGTCTTCGCGGTCAACCGCAGTCAGACGGATTCCCTGCCACTCGAAGTGATCCTGCACGGCATGGAGCTGAGTGAGGTCGCCGAGCACTCGGTGCTCGCCGACGCCGACCCGGACGCCCGCAACACCCTCGCCGAGCCGGAGCGTGTTGCGCCGCACGCGGGTACGGGCACGACGCTCGAGGACGGCACGCTCAAGGCGACTCTTGAGCCGCTGTCGTGGAACGTGATCCGGCTCGGCTGATCCACGGCGTCGGCCACTGAGTGGCCGGAGGAGATGTCGCCCTCCGGCCACTCAGTGACATTCAGGGGGTGGTTACACGCCCGGCGACAGAACGGCCCGCACCTCCACCCCGCCCGCCGCGCTCCCGAGGAGCGTCAGCTGTACGTCTCCCGGGCCCGCCGGGGTCGTGCCGTCGGCGAGGACGGCCAGGGCGAGGGTGTTGGCGCCGCGGGTGCGCAGGATGCCGTTCGGGACGGCGAACGTGCGCTGGGGGCCCACGTCGTTGATGTACTGGCCCATGTTCCAGCCGTTGACGTAGAACTGGACGCGATAGGCGTGGGCCGGGTCGTCCGTGAACGTGAGGCCGATCGAGGCGTCCACGTCGTGGTCGACGGCGAGCCGGAACGTGGTGCGGTACCAGGAGACCCCCTGGCGTGCCGGGCCGTCGACCGGGAACGCGGCCCGCTCCCAGCCGCCGTCCGCGTCGAGATCGAGCCCCGGCAGGTGCCAGCCGTGCCGCTCCCCGTACAGGCCACCCGTGTTGAGCGGGCCGCGCACCGGGTCCGTGCCCGAAGCGCCCTGGATGCGCCAGGTCACGGCCGGGTCCGCACCCGTGAACGCCACCCCGGTCAGGCCGCGCGCCGACTTGTGCGAGTCCCGGGCGCCGCCGTCCTCGTCGTGCTGCATGCGGCGGACGAGGACCGAGAGGACATGGCCGCCTGCGGTGCGCAGTGCGGCGGGCACGGCGAAGGCCGCCGTCGCCGTCCACGTGCCCTGGGTGGACTGGGCCGACGTCGGTACCGGCATCCGGTGCGTGCCGAGGGGGCGGCCGTCGAGCCAGGCCATCAGCAGGCCCTGGGTGCCGGTGGAGTACGCCAGGTTCACCGTCCCGACGCTGCTCGCGTCGTCGAACGAACCCCGGTACCAGACGTCGCCGTAGTGGAAGCCGTAGTCGTCGGCGAACAGGACGGGCCGGCCCGCGGGCACGGGCGTCGTCGAGTACGACGTCGCCTTGTCGGCGACGGTCCAGTACCTGTCGTCGAAGTCCTGCTCCGACTCCGGGTTTTCGGGCCGTTGCTGCCAGTGTGTGAGCGCGGGCAGGCGTACCTCCGGAACGCCCGGGAGTGCCCGCTCGGCGGCGAAGCTGCCGGAAGGAGTGGTGCGCACATGGACCGGGCCGTTGTTCCAGGTGATCCGCTGCACGCCGCGCGGCGCCCACACCTCCAGGTCAGCGTCCTCGATCGTGTCGCCCGTCAGGTGGAGGGTGGCGCCGTCGAGTACGGCCCGGCGCAGCAGCGCGGGACCGCGGACGAGGACCGGGCCCGAAGGGGTGTCGTAGCGCCAGAGCCGCGCTGATGTCTCGTCGTCCGCGAACAGGACGAGGAGCGTGCCACCCACCAGTACCCTCACCAGGCCGCCCAGGTGGGTGGCGATGCGCAGGATTCCGTCCTCGTACGTCGCGGTTGCCGACCCGTCGAGTACCGAGACCTCCGGTTCCTCCTCGTACGCGAAGGCCGCCTCGGCCGGCTCTCCCGGCCGGCCCGCGAACACCGCGACGTCCCGGCGCCCCGCACTCAGCTGGATCATCGGCTGGACCGTCGAGTACGCCAACTCCCGTTTCCCCAGAGCGGTATCGGCCAGGACGAGCTTCGCGTCCTTCGCGCCAACCGTGACCTCCGCGCTCGCCGAGCCCAGTGGCAGCGTCGATGTGATCGACGCCGACGTGTCGTTGCGCAGGACGTAGACGTGCGCGCCCGTGTCGGGATTGGTCAGGTGGTAGACCTTCAGGGCTGGGTCGGCGGCCGCCGTGTCCTGCGCCCGGTCCAGCTTCGCCAGGTCCGGGACGGAGCGGAGCAGTTGGCCCATCTGGTGCATGGGTGTCAGCTTGGACGTGACATTGCGCGCCTCGTCGAGGGCCGCCCCGTAGTCGTACGACGTGTAGACGACCGGCGCGGGGAGCCAGCCCCAGCTGGTGCCGCCGAACGTCATGTAGACGTTGTGGATCTTGATTCCGTTGGCGAGGTTGGTGAGGTAGAAGCGCCGCTCGTACGCCGCGTCGCGGGTGCGACGGGACTCCTCGTATCCCTTGCCGGAGAACACGGCGCCGCCCCACGGGTCGAACCAGCCGCCCCCGAACTCGGCCAGGAGACCAGGGGTGTCGGGGCTCGCCGTCGACCCGCCCTTGGCGCCGCCCACGCCGAAGTAGCCCCAGTCCGGCGGGTTGCCCGACGGTGACGGGTATCCGTCGAATCCGTAGAGGTAGCGGCCGGTCTCGTCACCCGTGCTGAACGAGCCCGGAGCCCAGTAGCCGTTGCGGCCCTTGTCGTTGTGGAACAGCGGGACGTCGATACCGTCGGCGCGGACCTTCGCGTACAGGTGCGCCATGTAGTCCTTGCCGGCCGGGCTGGTCACGTTCGAGGCGTACTCGTTCTCCAGCTCGTAGAGGACGACCGTGCCCTTGCCGCGCGTGTACTGGTACCGGGCGATGACCTCGTTCACGGCCGTCAAGTATTCGTCCACGTACGCCAGATAGGTGGGATCCGAGGTACGGGCCGTTCCCTTGGTGGCCGTCAGCCAGCCGGGGAATCCGCCCGCGTCGACCTCCGCGTTGATGTACGGGCCGGGGCGCGCGATGACGTACAGACCCTCCTCGGCGGCCGTCTCCAGGAAGCGGCCGAGGTCGCGCACGCCCGTGAAGTCGTAGACGCCGGGGGCTGGGGAGTGGAAGTTCCACGCGACGTAGATACTGATGGCGTTGTAGCCGTGCGCGCGCAGCTTCTGCAGCACGTCACGCCACAGCGACGGGCTCGGCAGCCGGAACGGGTGCACCTCGCCCGACCACAGGACGACCCGGCTGCCGTCCACGAGCAGCGAGTACTTGTCGAAGGCGACGGTGTGCGTCTGCCCGTCGGCCTCGGGTACGCGGGCGGGGGCGGTCGTGTCGTCGGGAGTGGCTGCGCCCGCCGTCGGCAGCGGCAGGGCGAGGCTCGCCGCGGTGGTGGCGCTGAGCGCCGTGAACGTGCGTCTGGTGAGCTTCAACTGACGTCTCCATAGAGCTTGGTGAAGTGAGTGCGAAGGGGAGAGGAACGACACCGGCATCGCCCATGGTCGTCACGGGCGATGCCGGGGGGACGCGGGTGGCGGTCGGTCAGGCGCTGAACGAGTGCACTGTCGTCGTCCGGTACGTCTCGCCCGGGCGCAGCACCGTCGACGGGAACGCCGGACGGTTCGGCGAGTCCGGGAAGTGCTGCGTCTCCAGGCACAGGCCGTCGCCCTGCCGGTAGGTGCGCCGGAGGGGCCGGTGAGCGTGCCGTCGAGGAAGTTGCCCGAGTGGAACTGGACGCCCGGCTGATCCGTGGCGATCTCCAGAGTGCGGCCGGAGGACGGGTCGCGCAGAGTCGCGAAGTGCACCGGCCGCGCCGTGATCCCCTTGTCGAGGACCCAGTTGTGGTCGAAGCCCTTGGCCGTGACCAGCTGCGGGTGCGCGGTGCGGATGTCGCGGCCGATCGGCTTCGCGGAGCGGAAGTCGAACGGGGTGCCCGCGACCTTCGCCCTGAGCGTGCCTGGGTAGCCCATCTCGCCGTCGACCGACGTGTAGTGCAGCTTCAGGCCGACGTCGGAGCCGGAGTTGAAGTCTTCCACGTCCCACACCCGCGTGTTGAAGCCCTTCGCTCCGCCGTGCAGGGAGTTGGCCCCGTCGTTCACGGAGAGCTGATACGTCGTGCCGTCGAGGGCGAACCGGCCGTTCGCGATGCGGTTGCCGCAGCGGCCGATCGTGGCACCGAAGAACGTGGTGCCGGCGACGTGTCCTCGATGGTGTCGTAGCCGAGGGAGACGTTCACGTACCAGCGTGGTGGCTGCTGCACCGGCGGCGGCGCCCGATGCGAGGAGAGTGCGTCTGCTCGGTTCCATGTGCGGCTCCCTCAAAGGGCCGGCCCCGCCGGGCTTCGGCCGACGGGGTGAGCTGACTTACGAACCGACCTTGCGCTTGTTCCACACGTCGAAGCCGACCGCCGCGAGCAGGACCAGGCCCTTGATGACCTGCTGCCAGTCGGTGCCGACGCCGACGAGGTTCATGCCGTTGTTCAGGACGCCGAGGACGGTGCCGCCGATGATCGCGCCGAGCACCGTGCCGACCCCGCCGCTCATCGACGCGCCGCCGATGAACGAGGCGGCGATCGCCTCGAGTTCGAAGTTCACGCCCGCCTTCGGCGACGCGGCGTTGAAGCGGGCCGCGAAGACCAGGCCCGCGAGCGCCGCCAGCATCCCCATGTTGAGGAAGACCGCGAAGGTGACCTTCTTGTCCCGGACGCCGGAGAGCTTCGCCGCCGGCAGGTTGCCGCCGATCGCGTACACATGGCGGCCGGTCACCGCGTTGCGCATCACATAGCCGAAGGCGACGAGGAGCACGCCCAGGACGATCAGCACCACGGGCGCGCCCTTGTAGCTGGCGAGCAGCAGGGTGAAGACGAGGACGGCGGCGACCAGCGCGGTGAGCTTCAGCGCGAACAGCTTCGCGGGCAGCACGTCGAGCGCGTACTCCTGCTGGCGCTTGCGGTCGCGCACCTCCTGCCGGCCGACGAGGGCGATGAGGCCCAGGCCGAGGAGCAGGGTGAGGTTGTGGTAGTTGGTGTCGGGGCCGACCTCGGGCAGGAAGCCGTTGGCGACCTTCTGCAGCCCCTCGGGGAACGGGCCGAGCGTCTGCCCCTTGAGGAAGATCTCCGTCAGACCGCGGAAGAGCAGCATGCCCGCCAGGGTCACGATGAACGACGGTATGCCGAGGTAGGCGATGAAGAAGCCCTGCATGGCCCCCGCGAGCGCGCCGACGGCGAGGACCACGAGGGCGGCCACCGGCCACGACCAGTGGTGCGTGACCATGAGCACCGCGGCGAGCGCCCCCGTGAACGCGGTGATGGAGCCGACCGACAGGTCGATGTGACCCGCGATGATCACGATCATCATGCCGATCGCCAGGATCAGGATGTAGCTGTTCTGCAGCACCAGGTTCGAGACGTTGCGCGGCAGCAGCAGGTCGCCGCCCGTCCAGACCTCGAAAAGGATCACGATCAGGCCGAGGGCGAAGAGCATCCCGTACTGCCGCATGTTGCGGCGCATGCCGTCGATGATCAGGCGGCCGAGGCCGGTCGCGTGCCCGGTGTCCCCGGGTTCCTTCGGGGCCGCGGCGCCGCTCGGCGACCCGGCCTTCAGGTTCGTGCTCATCGGTCCTACCTCTTGTCCTTGGTCATGTGCCGCATCAGCACTTCCTGGGTGGCCTCCGCTCGCGGGACCTCACCGGTGAGCCGTCCGGCCGACATCGTGTAGATCCGGTCGCACATGCCGAGCAGCTCGGGCAGTTCGGAGGAGATGAAGACAACGGCCTTGCCCTCGGCGGCCAGTTGGTCGATCACCGTGTAGATCTCGTACTTCGCGCCCACGTCGATGCCGCGGGTCGGCTCGTCGAGGATCAGCACATCGGGCCCCGCGAAGATCCACTTGCTGAGGACGACCTTCTGCTGGTTGCCGCCGGAGAGCCGGCCCACGGGTTCGGAGACGTTGGGCGCCTTGATGTTCATGGACTTCCGGAAGCCCTCGGAGACCTTCCGCTCCTCGTGCTCGTCGACGACCCCGCGCCGGGCGACCTTGCGCAGCGCGCTCAGCGAGATGTTGCGGTTGATGGAGTCGATGAGGTTGAGGCCGTAGTGCTTGCGGTCCTCGGTGACGTACGCGATGCCGTGCCCGACTGCCTCGGGGACGGTGCGGGTGCGTATCTCGGTGCCGTCCTTGAGGACGCTGCCGCCCGCGTACTTCCCGTAGGCCCGGCCGAACACGCTCATCGCGAGTTCCGTGCGGCCCGCGCCCATCAGCCCCGCGATGCCGACGATCTCCCCGCGGCGCACGTTCAGGGACACCGAGTCGACGACCTTGCGCTGCTGGTCGATGGGGTGGAAGACGGTCCAGTCGCGGATCTCGAGGGCCGGCGCCGCCGTGCGGTCCTGCGGGTGCGGCGTGCGCTCCGGGAAGCGGTGGTCGAGGTCGCGGCCGACCATGGCGCGGATGATCCGCTCCTCGGTCGTTTCCGCGGCCTTCACGTCGAGCGTCTCGATGGAGTGCCCGTCGCGGATGACCGTCACCGAGTCCGCGACCCGGGCGATCTCGTTGAGCTTGTGCGAGATGATGATGGAGGTGATGCCCTGGCCCTTCAACTCCAGGATCAGATCGAGGAGTTTGCCGCTGTCCTCGTCGTTGAGCGCGGCCGTCGGCTCGTCGAGGATGAGCAGCTTCACCTCCTTCGACAGGGCCTTGGCGATCTCGACCAGCTGCTGCTTCCCGACGCCGATGTCGGCGACGCGGGTCTGCGGGTGCTCGTTCAGACCGACCCGTCGCAGCAGGTCCGTGGCGTGCTTGAGGGTCTCGCCCCAGCTGATCACGCCCCGCGTGGCGTGCTCGTTGCCGAGGAAGATGTTCTCGGCGAGCGAGAGGTACGGCACCAGGGCGAGCTCCTGGTGGATGATCACGATGCCGCGCTTCTCGCTCGCCCCGATGTCCTTGAACCGGCACGGCTCGCCCTCGAAGAGGATCTCCCCCTCATAACTGCCGTGCGGGTGAACGCCGCTGAGGACCTTCATCAGCGTCGACTTCCCGGCGCCGTTCTCCCCGCAGACGGCGTGGACCTCGCCCGCGCGCACGCTCAGGGAGACGTCCGCGAGCGCCTTGACGCCGGGAAAGGTCTTGACGATCGAGCGCATTTCCAGGACGGGTCCCGCCATGGTCGTGCCTTTCTGCTCCGTGTGAACCGGTGGTGTGGGCGGGCTACTTGAGGTCGCTCGCCTTGATGTAGCCGGTGTCGACGAGCTCCTTCTGGTAGTTGCTCTTGTCGACGCTCACCGGCTGGAGCAGATAGGACGGCACGACCTTCTTGCCGTTGTTGTACGACGTGGTGTCGTTGACCTGCGGCTTCTTCCCCTTCAGCACCGCGTCGACCATGCTGGAGGCGACCTTGGCCAGCTCCCGGGTGTCCTTGTAGACGGTCTGGGTCTGCTGGCCCGCGACGATCGACTTCACCGAGGCGACCTCGGCGTCCTGCCCGGTGACGACGGGCAGCGGCTTGCTCGCGGAGCCGTAGTCGTCGGACTTGAGGGCGGACAGGATGCCGATCGAGATGCCGTCGTACGGGGAGAGGACGGCGTCCACCTTGGCCGAGGAGTACGACGACGTGAGCAGGTCGTCCATGCGCTTCTGCGCGGTGCCGCCGTCCCAGCGCAGCGTCGTGACCTTGTTGAGCGCCGTCTGGCCGGACCTGACCACGAGCTGCTTCTTGTCGATGTAGGGCTGGAGCACCTTCATCGCGCCGTTGAAGAAGTACTTGGTGTTGTTGTCGTCGTTCGAGCCCGCGAACAGCTCGATGTTGAAGGGCCCCTTCTTGGAACCGTCCTTCAGACCCAGCTTCTCGGTGATGTACGTGCCCTGGAGCCGGCCGACCTTCTCGTTGTCGAAGGAGGCGTAGTAGTCGACGTAGGGGGAGTTGAGCAGGAGGCGGTCGTAGGAGATGACGGGGATGTCCGCGTCATGGGCCTCCTTGAGCACGTTGGAGAGCGCGTCGCCGTTGATCGCAGCGATGACCAGCGCGTCCACGCCCTGCGTGATCATGCCCTCGAGCTGCTGGACCTGCTGGTCGACGTCGTCCTCGCCGTACTGGAGGGTCGTCTTGTAGCCGGCCTTGTGCAGCGTGGTGACCATGTTCTTGCCGTCGGCTATCCAGCGCTCGGACGACTTGGTCGGCATGGCGATGCCGACGGTCATCTCCTTCTTGTCCTTCGTCTCCTTGCTGCCGCCCTCACTGCTCTGCCCGCAGGCGGTCAGGGCGAGTGCGAGAGCGGCGGCTCCCGCCACGGCGGAAACGGCACTTCTGTGGTTGCGCATGGTCATCAGTCCTTGTCGGTCGCGTCGTGGGGAGTCGAACGGTCAGCGGGAAACGGTCAGCGGGAAGCGGTCGAGAGTGCCCGGCAGCCGCGAGCCGAGCGGCGACATGCCGTCGTCCGCGCCGTGCCGGGCCAGCAGGTCGAGCGCGAGCCGGCCGCGGCGCACGCGCTCACGGGCGGTGTCGAGAGTGACGTCGCGCAGGTGGGCGCCGTACGGGTAGATGGCGGGGGCCTTCGCGAGCCCGAACTTCAGGTACAGCGGCGCCCCGCGGCGGATCAGCTCCGCGATCTCGTACATCCGCACATAGCCGCCGAGGTCGTCCGGCGCCTCGACGTACAGGTCCATGGGAGCGGCGGAGACCCGGCGGATCTCGGTGAGGTGGGCGAGGGTGAGGTCGCTCGGCACGTTGAGCGAGTCGGCGCCGAGCCGCTCGAAGACGGCGTACGAGGCCGGGTTGACCGGGCCGATGAGCGCGGAGACCTTGAGCGTGGTGTCACGGGGGATCACCCCCTGCTCGCGGGCCCGGTGCAGCGTCCACAGCACGCCCTCGTCGGCGACGAGCAGGCACTGCACGCCCAACTCCGTTGCCCGGACGGCGTCTTCCACGCATCCGGCGACGGCGTCGTGGCCGCGGGCGCGCAGGCCGGCGCCGCGCGAGTCGGTGCGCACGGAGGCGCCGGTGTCCCAGGTGCCGCGCGGCCCGGTGAACAGGCACAGCTCGATGTCCCGCTCGGCGGCCGACTCGACCATCTCGGTGATCTCGGCGTCGGTGAGCATCCACACGCCGCTGCCCTGGCTGACCCGGTGGACCGGCACGTCGAGGCGCGAGGCCTCCTTGAGCACGACGGCAAGCGCCTCGGGCCCCTCGACGGAGGGGATCTCGGTGCGCCAGGTGCCGCCGTCGGGGAAGGAGTGCGGGGAGGTGTCGGCATCGGCGGTGGAGGGGGCGGACAGGCCCAGGGCCGCGAGGGCGGGTTCGCCGGGGCGGCGGGGAGAGGGGGAGTCGGTCACGGGCAGTCCTTCACGTTCGGTGTTGTTCGGTATTTCGAACCAGGTTCGGATCGGTGGGTGTGGGCACGCCCGGAACGTGCAGGGAGGCAGGAGTCAGGGCTTACGAGAGGCCCTGGGGGAGGAGCAGCACCTTGCCGACCTCGGGGCCACCGGATCCCACCAGCTCGATGCCGTACGGGAACTGATCCAGCGGCAGCTCGTGCGTCACCAGCGGCAACGGATCCAGGAGCCCCGCGCCGAAGACCCGCACGGCATGCGCCCAGGCGGCGGGCGGTGCCCCGAACACGGTCCGCACGTCCAGCTGTCGCACGACGAGGCCGGTCGGATCGAGCCCCGCCGCGCCGGACGCAGGGAGCCCGGTGAGGACGAGCCGGCCTCCGCGCCGCAGCAGCGACGCCGCCGTACGGGCCGAGTCGGCGGACCCGGCGGTCTCGATCACCACGTCGAAGCCGCCGGGCAGCTCCTGGTCGGGTGTGCGGAAGTCCGTCGCGCCGAACTGCTTGGCGAGAGCGGCTCGTTCGGGCCGGGTGTCGACGGTGAGGAGTTCGGCGGGGGAGTCCGCCGCGAGGAACTGCACGGCGAGCATGCCGAGGGTGCCCGCGCCGACGACGGCGACCCGTTCGCCCGGCCGCGCGTCCGCCTTGAGCGCGGCGGCGGCGACGCAGGCCGCGGGTTCGAGCAGCGCGGCGGCCGTCAGGTCGGCGCCGTCCGGCAGGACGTGCAGCAGCCGGGCGGGCAGGGTGAGGGTGGCGGCCATGGCGCCGGGCCGCGTGAACCCGGTCTCCTCGTACCCCGCCGTGCACAGCGTCGTCTCGCCCGCGTGACAGCGGTCGCAGACCTGGCAGTTGCGGAAGCCCTCGCCGACGACCTTCCTGCCGACCAGCGACTCGGGCGCACCCGGCCCGACGGCCTCGACGGTGCCCGACCACTCGTGCCCCGGTGTGAGCGGGTACCGCACGTATCCCTCGGGCCGGTTGCCCTGGTACACCTCGCGGTCGCTGCCGCAGATGCCCACGGCGTGGACGCGGACCAGCGCCTCAGCGGCCCCCGGCGGCGTCGGCTCATGCGGGACGAGCCGGAACGCGCCCGGTGCCTCGACGACGACCGCGACGCTCACCGCGTGCCCTCCGGACGGCGCTGCTCCCAGCCTTCAGCCCACAGGTCGAACCGCGCCTGCTGCTGCGGGAATTCGGCCGCAGCGTCCACGTCCAGCTCCACCCCGAGGCCCGGCGCGTGCGACAGCTCGAAGCACCCGGTCTCCGGGTCGACCTGCGGCGCACCCTTCACGACCTTCTTGATGTCCGCGTCCGCGAAGTCGTTGAAGTGCTCCAGGACCTTGAAGTTCGGTGTGGTGAAGCCGACTTGGAGCGAGGCCGCGGTCAGCACGGGACCGCCCACGTTGTGCGGGGCGACCAGCACGTAGTGGGACTCCGCCGTCGCCGCCAGCTTCCGTGTCTCCCAGATGCCGCCGATGTGGCCGACGTCCGGCTGGATGATGTCCGCGGCCTGGCTCTCGAACAGCTCGCGGAACTCGGTCCGGTCATGGATCCGCTCACCCGTGGCGACCGGGATGTCCACCTTCGCGGCCACCTTCTCCAGCGCCTTGAGGTTCTCCGGCGGCACCGGCTCCTCCAGCCACGCGGGCCTGAAGGGGGCGAGATCGCGCGCGAGCCGGATCGCGGTGGAGGGCGAGAACCGGCCGTGCATCTCCAGCATCAGCTCGGCGTCCGGCCCGATCGCGTCGCGCACCGCCTCGATCAACGACACGGCGTACAGGCTCTGTTCGTGATCCAGCTCGTAGTGCCCCGTCCCGAACGGGTCGATCTTCAGCGCCTTGTACCCGCGCTCCATCACGGCCCGCGCCGCCTTGTGGTACGCCTCCGGGGTGCGCTCGGTGGTGTACCAGCCGTTCGCGTACGCCTTGACCCGGTCCGTCACCTTGCCGCCGAGCAGCTGCCACACCGGCACGCCGAGCGCCTTGCCCTTGATGTCCCAGCAGGCCATCTCGACGACCGCGATGCCGGACATCACGATCTCCCCGGCCCGCCCGTAGTCCCCGTACTTCATGCGCCGTACGAGATCTTCGGCCGCGAACGGGTCCGAGCCGGCGATGTGGTTGGCCTGAGCTTCCTTCAGATAGCCGATGAGCGCGTCGGTGCGGCCCAGCATCCGGGTCTCGCCGACCCCGGTGATCCCCTCGTCGGTGTGCACCTGGACGTAGGTGAGGTTGCGCCAAGGCGTCCCGACCACGTGTGTGCTGATTCCCGTGATGCGCACGGCAGTTGCCCCCTGCGACGTTCGATATTTCGGCATGCGTTCGAAATCTTGGCGTGACAGTAAGGAGGTGCGTGTGGGGTGTCAATGGTTCGCGCAGGGGGCCGCCCCGCATGCCGGGCGCAGAAGCCGTATGGCGGGTCAATTCTCCGGAACACGCGGCCTTGCACAGAACATTCACAGCCCCGGCTTTTTCCGTTACCTGTGCGGCGCCTAGCCTCCATGCGTCATGGATTACTGCCACCCGTGCCGAAGGCACCTCAACGGCGCCCTCGCCTGCCCTGGGTGCGGCACGCCCGCCGAAGCGTGCCGCGCGCACGCGGAAGCGCTCGCGGCGCAGGAGTCGGCCGAGAGCGCCGGCACCTCTTACGACGACGAACCCACGCACACCCGCCGCTCCCGCAGGGAACGCCGTGAGCGCGGTGCCCGCAGAGCCCACCGCCGCCGGCGCAACAAGATCGCGATCGCCGCCGCGGGGCTCGCGCTCGCCGCGGGCGGCCTCAGCTTCGCGGAACTCGGCACCGAGTCCTCGGCTGACGGCGACGCGCAGGGCGCGTCCACATCCGCCGAGGAGGCCGCCGACCATGAGGCCGAGGCCGCCGCCTCGTCGGCGGCTGGCTCCCCGACGGGCGCCGCGGCCGCGGCGGACCCGCAGGCGTCGAGCGCCTCGGCGTCCCCCTCCCCGTCCGCGTCGGAATCCAAGGATGCGAAGGACGGCAAGGACAAGGCGACGGGGGATGCCAAGGAGGAGACGGCGAGCGGCGCCCCCTCCGCCCCGGCCGCCACCCCGACCCCGCGCACCCCGAACGACCCCGGCACCCCGGCTCCCGGCCCCACCACGGCACCCCCGCCCCCGCCGCAGCCCACCCCGACGGAGACGTGCGACCGCTTCCTGTGGTGGTGCACGTAGTCCTTGCGGGAAGGCGTGGTCGAAGTCGGAAGGTGCGGCCGAAGGCAGAAGGCGTGGCCGACGTCGACCGTCACGTCGTTCATCCGAAGGTCGCCCCTCGCGGCCGGCGTCAGGCCGTGGCGTCGCCGTCCAGCATCATCTTGGCGAGGAGCCTGCGCAGCGCCCCCCGCTCGTCGTCGGTCAGCGAGGCGATGGCGCCGCGCGCGAAGCTCAGGTTGCCCTGCACGCCGCGCGCCATCCGCACGCCCTCTTCCGTCGGTGCGGCCAGCTTCACGCGCCGGTCGGCCGGGTCGGGGCGGCGCTCGACGAGGCCGCGTGTCTCCAGGCGGTCGATGAGCCCGGTGATGTTCGACGGCTCGCAGTTCACCTGCTGGGCTATGCGCCGCATGGGCATCGGCTCGCGGGAGAGCAGGTCGAGGACCCGTGCCTGCGCCGTGGTGAGTCCCTGGCCCGAGGCGGCCTGCTCGTACTCCTTGTAGTGACGCGAGACCAGCGTGCCGATCAGCTCGACCAGGTCGGCGGTCACCGGATCTGCGGTCACGAGGTCTTCTGTCACGGGTTTCGGGGCGGAGCTGCTGGCGGCCATGTACTCCAGAGTACCCATTTACTTGACACTATGAAATATCGAGGAGCATGGTTGTTTCAGTAAGTGAAGCAATCAGGAGGCCCCCGCCATGTCTGTCGACACCCCCCAGATCCCCGCCACGAGCCGCGAGTGGCAGCTGGTCAGCCGCCCGGTCGGCTGGCCCAAGCCCGAGGACTTCCAGCTCAGCGAGGTGGAGACCGTCCAGCCCGGCCCCGGCCAGGTGCTCGTCAAGAACCTGTACGTGTCCGTGGACCCGTACATGCGTGGCCGCATGAGCGCCGCCAAGTCGTACGTCGCCCCGTACGAGCTGGGCAAGGTGATGCAGGGTGGCGCGGTCGGCGTGGTCGTCGCCTCGAACGACGAGGGTGTGGCCGTCGGTGATCACGTGCTGCACTTCAACGGCTGGCGCGAGTACGCCACGTTCGACGCCAAGCAGGCCGTGAAGGTCGACCCGGAGGCCGCGCCCCTGTCGGCGTACCTCGGTGTCCTCGGCATGACGGGCCTGACGGCGTACGCGGGTCTCCTGCGCACCCTCTCCTTCAAGGAGGGCGACACCGTCTTCGTCTCCGGCGCGGCCGGTGCCGTCGGCAGCCAGGTCGGCCAGATCGCCAAGCTCCTCGGCGCCGGCCGCGTCGTCGGCTCGGCGGGCTCGGCCGAGAAGGTCAAGCTCCTCGTGGAGGAGTACGGCTTCGACGCGGCGTTCAACTACAAGGACGGCTCCGTCTTCGAGCAGCTCAAGCAGGCCGCCCCCGACGGCATCGACGTCTACTTCGACAACGTCGGCGGTGACCACCTCGAAGCGGCGATCGGCCAGCTCAACCGGGACGGACGTATCGCGATCTGCGGCGCGATCTCGGTCTACAACAACACCGAGGCCGCCCCCGGCCCGCGCAACCTGGCGCGCCTGATCCAGACCCGCGGCCGCATCGAGGGCTTCCTCGTTGGTGACCACTACGACATGCAGCCGCAGTTCGTGCAGCAGGTCGGCGCCTGGATCCGCTCCGGTGAGCTCAAGTACCGCGAGACCGTCGTCGAGGGCATCGAGAACAACCTGGAGGCGTTCCTCGGGGTTCTGCGCGGCGACAACATCGGAAAGATGGTCGTCAAGCTGGGTGAGTGACCCCGGTCACGCTCGTTCCTTCCGTGATTCGGTAATCTCTTTCCGCCTACCGGATCAAGCGAGATCGAATGAGGGAGCACGGGATGCCCATCCAGCAGTCGGACGTCGTCTACACCGCCGTAGCCACCGCGGAGAACGGCCGTGACGGCCGCGTCTCCACGGACGACGGCAAGCTCGACGTCGTCGTGAACCCGCCCAAGGAGCAGGGCGGCAGCGGCGCCGGCACCAACCCGGAGCAGCTGTTCGCCGCCGGCTACAGCGCCTGCTTCCAGGGCGCGCTCGCCGTGGTCGCCCGCCAGGAGAACGCCGACATCTCCGGCTCGACCGTCACCGCGCACGTGGGTATCGGCAAGAACGACGAGGGCTTCGGCCTCATCGTCGAGATCGCCGCCAAGATCCCGAACGTGGACGCGGCCACCGCCAAGTCCCTGGTCGAGAAGGCCCACCAGGTGTGCCCGTACTCCAAGGCCACCCGCGGCAACATCACGGTCACGCTCTCCGTCTGACGGGCGCGACCCGGTCCCGGCCCGTACCCCGCACCAGGGGGTACGGGCCGGTCCCATAGGGTGTTCCCATGCGTGATCTCGGTGCGGGCTTCGGCTACTTGATGAAGGGCCAGCGCTGGGTCTCCCAGCACGGCAAGCAGTTCGGCATGGGTCTCCTGCCCGGCCTGATCACCCTGGTCCTGTACGCGGCCGCACTGGTCTGCCTGGCCCTGTGGGGCGACGACTTCGTCACCTGGGCGACCCCCTTCGCCGACGACTGGACGTCACCGTGGGCCGGCCTGTTCCGCGGCTTCCTCACGGCCGTGCTCCTCGCCCTCGTCCTGCTGCTCGCCGTCCTCACCTTCACCGCCGTCACCCTCCTGATCGGCCAGCCCTTCTACGAGTCCCTGTCGGAGAAGGTCGACCTCGCCGAAGGCGGCCACGCCCCCGAGTCGGGCCTCCCGCTCTGGCGCGAACTGTGGATCTCCGCCCGCGACAGCCTGCGGGTGCTGGTCCGCGCCGCGCTCTGGGGCATCCTGCTCTTCGGCCTCGGCTTCATCCCGTTCGTCGGGCAGACCGTCGTCCCGGTGATCGGCTTCTTCGTCACCGGCTTCTTCCTCACCGAGGAACTCGCCGCGGTCGCGCTCCAGCGCCGCAGCGTCGAACTCCGCGAGCGCCTCGCCCTGTTGCGCTCCCGCAAGGGCCTCGCCTGGGGCTTCGGCACCCCGCTCGCGGTCGCGTTCCTGGTGCCGTTCGTGGCGGTGTTCCTGATGCCGGGAGCGGTGGCCGGCGCGACCCTGATGGCTCGGGACCTGCTCGGCGAGACGACCCCGGAACCGGCGCCCGAGCCCGCCCCGCACCCCACCGGCGACCCGGCCGCGCACTGACCTCAAGGGGTCCAGGCCGATCCGGGCGGGACGCGCCGCCGGCGTCGGAGCATGGGAAAGATCGCCTTCCTCGGCCTCGGTCACATGGGCGCCCCCATGGCCCGCCATTTCCTCGACGCCGGACATCCGCTGACCGTCTGGAACCACACCCCGGAGAAAGCCGCCCCGCTCGTCGAACCGCCGCGCTCGCCGACAGCCCCGCCGACGCCGACGTGGTGATCACGATGCTCGCCACCCCGGAGGCCGTGTCCGAGGTCGCCGACGCCATCGTGCCCGAGCTGCGTCCCGGCACGTACTGGGCGGAGATGCCGACCATCGGCCCCGACGCCGTACGGCAGCCGGCGGCGCGCCTCGGTGACAGGGTGACCCTCGTCGACGCCCCGGTCATGGGCAGCACCGACAAGGCGGAGTCCGGCGAACTCGGCATCCTCGCGGGCGGTGACGCGGACCGGATCGAAGGCGTACTCGCGCACCTCGGGACGGTCACCCGCACCGTCGCCCCAGGCTCCGGCGCCGCCCTCAAGCTCGTCGTCAACACCGCGGTCATCGGCAGGGTCGGCCTGGTCGCCGAGGCGATGGCGCTCGCGGACGCACTGGGCCTGCGCGAGGACGTCGCGAAGGGCGCACTCGCCGCGGGATCACTCGGCGGAGCCGTCGCCCGCGCCTTCGCGCAGGGCGTGCACTTCGGTTCGGACCTCGCCGTCAAGGACATCGCCCTGGCCACCGGAACCACCGAACTCCCCGCGATGGAAGCCGTGTTGGGCCACTTCGAGGAGGCCGCGGCGGACCCGGCCCTCGCCGACGAGGACATCGCGCGGGCCGTCGCCCGTGTCCGCGAGCGGTAGGCCGGGCCATACTGCGCCCATGAAGACGGCGAATCTGGGTGTGCTCTTCCTGATCGAACTGGCCGCTCTCGGGGCCGTCGGCCGCTGGGGGTTCACCCGCGACGTGTCGGCGCCGCTCGCCTGGCTGCTCGGCCTCGGTGTCATCGCGGCGATGATCACGCTGTGGGCGCTGTTCGGGTCCCAGAAGGCGTCGTACAAGACGCGGGGCGCCGGCCGGGTCGCCTTCGAGCTGGTGTGGTTCGGGGCGGGCGTGGCCGCGCTCCTGCTGAGCGGGGCCGTCGGCTGGGCCATCGCTTTCGCCCTGGTGTGCGTGGTGAGCAAGACGCTGGCGCTCGCCTGGAACCAGTAGCCGCCGCGCACAAGGGACTTCAGCCGGCGCCCGCGTCCCCTGGGTCCCCCGCATCTCCTGCGCCCCCCGCGTCCTCCGCGTCCCTTGCATCGCCCTCGATGAGAGCCAGGAAGTCGCGGAACGCGCCCGGCATGTCCACCGACTCGGGGTCCAGCAGCCACTGGTACTGCAGCCCGTCCATCACCGCCACGAGCAGCGGCGCCGCCCGCTCGGGCGTGAGGCCGCCCGGCAGCCGCTCCCCGTACTCGGTGCGCAGCACCGCGGCCATGCTCTCCCGCACGTTCCCGTACCGCCGGGTGAAGTAGGGGCGCGCCGGGTGGTCCTCCGTGACGCTCTCGCCGAGCAGCGCGGAGAACGTCTGCACGATGCCGGGCCGCATCGCGTTGTACTCGACCAGCGAGGCGAGCAGGTCGAGCCGCCACCGGCCCTCCGGCACCGCGTCCCACTGGTCGCGCTCCTCCAGGACCGCGACGAGCAGCGCCTCCTTGGTGCGGAAGTAGTGCAGCAGGCCCTGTTGCGTGAGCCCGACACGCTCGGCCACCGCCCCCAGCGTCGCGCCGCGGTACCCGCGCTCGGCGATCACCTCCAGGGCGGCACGGAGGATCTCCGCGCGCCGTTCCTCGCTCCTGGCGGTTCTCGTACCCATGCCGTCACCGTACGACATGGTTTATAACAGCGGCATAACGGAACCTACCGGCTTACAGGCGGCGGGTGCAGGATGGCGGGCAAGGGCCGGACTTCAACGAGGAGGCGCCGTCGTGGCGGACACCCAGCAGGACCAGGCGCGCGAGGCGGTCGTCGAGGCCGCGCTCGGCAAGCTCGACCTCGACACCAAGGCGGGCCTCCTCGGCGGGCAGGACATGTGGTCGCTGCCCGCCGTCCCCGGTATAGGCCTCGCGTCCCTCGTGATGTCGGACGGCCCCGTAGGGGTCCGCGGCATCCGCTGGACCGCCGACGACCCCTCGATCGCCCTGCCGTCACCGACCGCCCTCGCCGCCACCTGGGACCCCGAACTCGCCTGCAGTGCTGGGCAGTTGCTCGCCCAGGAGGCTCGCCGCAAGGGCGTCCACGTGCTGCTCGCCCCGACCGTCAACCTGCACCGCTCGCCCGTCGGAGGCCGGCACTTCGAGGCGTACAGCGAGGACCCGTACCTGACCGGCGCGATCGGTACCGGCTACGTACGCGGCGTGCAGTCCGGCGGCGTCGGTACCACCGTCAAGCACTTCGTCGCCAACGACGCCGAGACCGACCGCTTCACCGTCGACAACATCGTCTCCGCCCGAGCCCTGCGCGAGCTCTACCTCGCCCCCTTCGAGGCCATCGTCGAGAACGCCCACCCCTGGGGCATCATGACCGCCTACAACACGGTCAACGGCACGACGATGACCGAACACCGCTACCTCGTGAACGAGGTGCTGCGCGGCGAATGGGGCTTCGACGGTTTCAACGTCTCCGACTGGACGGCCGCCCGCTCCACCACCGGTGACATCGAGGGCGGCCTCGACGTCGCGATGCCCGGCCCGCGCACCGTCTACGGCCCGGCGCTCGCCGCCGCCGTCCGTGCCGGCGAGGTCGAGGAGTCCACCGTCGACGAGGCCGTGCGCAACGTGCTGCGCCTCGCCGCCCGCGTCGGCATCCTCGAAGGCGCCGAGCCCGTGGTCACCGAGGCCCCGGCGGAGATCGACGGCGAGGCGCTCGCCCGCGAGATCGCCCGCCGCGCCTTCGTTCTCGTACGCAACTCCGGCGCGCTTCCCCTTCGTTCAGGCGGCAGCGTCGCCCTCATCGGCGCCGCCGCCCGTGACGCCCGCGTCCTCGGCGGCGGCTCCGCCACCGTCTTCCCCGCCCACGTCGTCTCCCCGCTCGACGGACTGACCGCCGCGCTCCCCGAGGGCACGCTCACCTATGCCATCGGCGCAGACCCGAACGAGGAGCTCGCCGCCGCGGGCGCCGGGTTCGAGCTGCGCGCCCGCTGCCTGGACGCCGCCGGCGACATCATCGGCACCGCTTCCGTGCCCGGCGGCCGCATCCAGTGGATCGGCGCCGACCTGCCCGACGGCGTCACCCACGACACCCTGCACACCGTCGAGATCACCGGCACCTTCACCCCGCGCGCGTCCGGACCGCACACCTTCGGTACCCAGGGCATCGGCGGCTTCACCCTCACCGTCGCCGGACAGACCCTCTTCGACGGGGAGCAGCCGCTCGCCTCCGCCGCCGACCCGTTCGCGACGTTCTTCGGCAGCCCCGTCGGCCGCGGCGACGTCGACCTCGTCGCCGGGGAGCCCGTCGACGTATCCCTGCGCTACGTCGTCTTCAAGCTCGCGGGCGCCCCCCTCCAGGCCGTCGCGTTCTCGCTGGTCCACCGCGAGCCGCAGCGCGACCCCGATGAGCTGATCGCCGAGGCCGTCGAGGCCGCGCGGGCCGCCGACACCGCGGTCGTCGTGGTGGCCACCACCGAACGCGTCGAGTCCGAGGGATTCGACCGCAGGGACCTGCGCCTGCCGGGACGCCAGGACGACCTCGTCCGCGCCGTCGCCGCCGCCAACCCGAACACCGTCGTGGTCGTGAACTCCGGCTCCCCGGTGGAACTCTCCTGGCGCGAGGACGTCGCGGCCGTGCTCCTGAGCTGGTTCCCCGGCCAGGAGGGCGGCGACGCGCTCGCCGACGTCCTCACCGGAGCCGAGGAGCCCGGCGGCCGACTGCCGACGACCTGGGGCGCGTTCGAGGACGCACCCGTCACCGAGGTCGCCCCGACCGACGGCCGGCTCGCCTACACCGAGGGCGTGTTCATCGGCTACCGCGCCTGGGAGAGGTCGGGCGCCACCCCGTCGTACGCGTTCGGCCACGGCCTCGGCTACACCGACTGGGCGTACGAGTCGATCGAGGTGCGGGACGCGGGCGCGACGGCCGTGGTCCGGGTGCGCAACACCGGGGAGCGCGCGGGCCGTGAGGTCGTCCAGGTGTATCTGGCGCCCGAACAGTCCGACCCGGCACGCCCGGCCCGCTGGCTGGCCGGCTTCGCGGGCGTCGAGGCGGCACCCGGCGAGAGCGTCGAGGTCACCTTCACGCTGCCGCGCCGTGCCTTCGAGATCTGGGACGAGAACGCCAACGCCTGGGCGCACCAGGCGGGCGCGTACGAGGTGGAAGCGGGCCGCTCGGTCATGGACCGCCGCGTGAGCGCGAGGGTCGTGGTCTGACCGGATTCGCCGGGTGGCGGGCGGGTGTTGTCGTCGGGGGCGCGGGTTCCGGTTCCGGCGGTTCAGTTGCGGGTTCCGGCGTTTCAGTCGCGGGCGCCGAACCCGTACACCGTCTCCGACCTGAACACCTCACCCGGCCGCAGCTCCGTCGACGGGAACCGGGGCCGGTTGGGGGAGTCCGGGAAGTGCTGGGTCTCCAGGGCGATCCCGGCGCCGGGCGCGAACGGCAGCGTCGCGTCGAAGTGGTCGCCCGTGTACAGCTGGAGCCCCGGCTCGGTCGTCGCGACGGCCAGCGTCCGCCCCGACGCCGGGTCGCGCAGCTCGGCGACCTCGACCGGCGCCTCGGTGACCCCCTTGTCGAGCACGTAGTTGCGGTCGTGGCCGGGCCCCGGCTTCCGCGGCTCCCGGAAGTCGAAGGCCGTCCCGGCCACTTCGGTGAACTCCCCGGTCGGGATCAGATCCGCGTCCGCAGGGGTGAAACGCGAGGCCGCGATCCGCACCTCGTGCCCGCCCGCCGCGTCACCGGAGCCCGCGCCGCCCAGATTCCAGTACGCGTGGTTCGTCAGGTTCACGACGGTCGGCGCGTCGGTCACCGCCTCGTACGCGATCCGCAGCGCCCCGCCCTCGTCGAGCGTGTACGTCGCCGAGACCTCCAGGCGCCCCGGGAAGCCCTCTTCTCCGTGCGGGCTCACCCGGTGCAGTCGCACACCGTGCTCCATCGGGTCCGCTTCCCACACGCGCTTGTCGAAGCCGCGCTCGCCGCCGTGCAGCGCGTTCGTCCCGTTGTTCTGCGCCAGGTGGTAGATCCGGCCGTCGAGCGGGAACCGGCCGCCCGCGATCCGGTTCGCGTACCGGCCGACCAGCGCGCCGAAGAAGGGGCCCGGATGAGCGAGATACCCGTCCAGAGCGGGAAACCCGAGCGCCACGTCCGCCGAGACACCGGCCCGGTCGGGAACCTCCGCCGACTGCACGATCCCGCCGTACGTCAGGACGCGCACCCGCACCCCGCCGCGTTCGAGGGTCCAGCGGTGGACGGGCGTGCCGTCGGCAAGCGTGCCGAAGAGTTCGCTGCGCATGATCGAGACCTTACGCCCGGGAACCCGGACCCCCGGCTCAGCCGATCGGCTCCTTGGCCGTCACCCGGCGGTACGCCATCGCGGCGAGCCGCGACTGGCCGTCCTTGCTGGGGTGGAACCAGTCCCAGTGACTCAGCTGCTTCCCGTCGAACCGGTAGTCGAAGACCGCTCCGCCGTCGTAACGGCACCGCCGGTCCTTCGCGCACACGTCCGCGAGCACCTCGTTGTACGCCACCACCCGGTCCTGCACCGAGGCGCGGCGCTGGGTCGCCTCCGTGGCGAGGTCGTCCGGGTCGGCGAGCATCGACGAGCAGATGCCGAGCTTCCACACCTGCTTGCCCAGTGGGTTCGTCCGGCCCTCGGACCACAGGCGCTTGAGGTCCGGCACGCTCGACACATACACCTGAGCCTTGGGCACCTCGCGCCGCAGCGTGCGCAGCGCGTCCTCGAAGTCGGCGCGGAACGTGTCCACCGGCGTCATCGACGCGGGCGTCGGCCGGCACGCGTCGTTGGCCCCCGCCATCACCGTCACCAGGCCCGGCGACACCGCGGCCGCGTGCTCCATCTGCGCGGGAAGGTCAGCCATCCGGGCGCCGGTGCGCGCGTAGTTCCAACTGTGCGTGGCCGCCCGGTCCTTCCCCAGGAGCCGGACCGCGAGACTGCGCACCCCGGTGTCGGAACCCGTCGCCCACGACACCTCGGGGCAGTCCGTGAGGACCGAGCAGGCGTCGAAGCCCCGGGTGATGGAGTCGCCCACGGCGGCAACGGAACGCGGGCTCGTGTCCCACGTGGGGGTGGGCTTCGGGGACGGCTTCGTGCCGGCCGTACTGCCCTTCGGGCCGGGGGAGTTGTCGCCGATCGCGTCGCACGCGGCGAGCCCCGCGGCACCGAGCAGAACCGCCGTCACACCGGCGACGGCTGCCCGGACGGCAGCTGACCGGTGGCTTCGGATCCGCATCCCGTTGTCCTCTCTCACCGCTCCTGGCCGCTGCCGGCGCCTCTGTCGTCGAACGTGACGCCGTGCACCCTGCCGCGGTTGAGTCCCCGCGGGTGAAACGTCGGTGTTTGAGGGCGCCGGGACCGACGGTACGTCACACTCCTTGCGCCGCCACACGGTAGCCTCGCCCCGTGGCGGCCCGGCCATCGTTGTCACGGCAGCGACAAGGCGGTCGGCCGACCCAGTGAAACCCCGCAGTGCAGCTTCCGGTAAATTACATCACGTCACATCTGTCCCCTTTTTCCTGGTTCCCCTGGTTCAACTAGTCTTTGGGGAAAACTGCTCGGCACGGGCGCGAGGCCGCCGGGGAAGGCGAACCTCGTCCCACACTGGAGGTCCCGGTGACGACACGTGGAGTTCTGTACGTGCACTCCGCACCGCGCGCGCTGTGCCCGCACGTCGAATGGGCAGTCGCGGGCGTGCTCGGCGCGCGTATCAACCTCGACTGGATCCGGCAGCCGGCGGCGCCGGGAACCTGGAGATCCGAGTTCTCCTGGCGCGGTGAGGCGGGCACCGCCTCCAAGCTGGCGTCCGCGCTGCGCGGCTGGCAGCTCCTGCGCTTCGAGGTGACGGCGGAACCCTGCGCGGCGGCCGAGGGCGAGCGCTACAGCGCCACCCCCGAACTGGGCATCTTCCACGCCGTCACCGGCATCCACGGCGACATCCTCATCCCCGAGGACCGGCTGCGCGCCGCGCTCGCCCGCTCCAAGGGCGGCGAGACGGACCTGGAAGCCGAACTCGCCAAACTCCTCGGCAAGCCCTGGGACGACGAACTGGAACCCTTCCGCTACGCGGGCGAGGGCGCCCCGGTGCGGTGGCTGCACCAGGTGGTGTGAGGTGTTCTCCAGGTGTTCTGAGAGGTAGTCGGTTCGCCGGCGGTTCGCAGTTGGCCGAAGGGGCCCCCACCGTGATGGTGGGGGCCCCTTCGGCTACGTACGTGTACGCCGGGGTCAGACCGAGCGGAACGCCAGCACGACGTTGTGTCCGCCGAAGCCGAACGAGTCGTTCAGCGCGGCGATGCGGCCCTCGACGGGCAGCTTGCGGGCCTCACCGCGGACGATGTCGGCGGCAGCCTCCGCCTCCGGGTCGAGGCTCTCGATGTTGATCGTCGGCGGAGCCACCCGGTGGTACAGGGCGAGCACCGACGCGACCGACTCGATACCGCCGGCGCCGCCGAGGAGGTGGCCCGTCATCGACTTGGTGGCGGAGACCGCCATGTGGTCGGTGTCGTCGCCGAAGACCTTGCGCAGCGCCTTGAGCTCCGCCACGTCACCGGCCGGCGTCGAGGTCGCGTGCGCGTTCACGTGCACGATCTCGGCCGGGTCCAGGTCGGTGTTGTCGAGCAGGTTCTGCAGGGCCTGCGAGATGCCGCGGCCACCGGGCTCCGGCTGGACGATGTCGTGGCTGTCGGCGGAGATGCCCTGGCCGACCGCCTCCGCGTAGACGCGGGCACCGCGCTTGGCGGCGTGCTCGGCGGACTCGAGGATCAGGACACCGGCGCCCTCACCGAGGACGAAGCCGTCCCGGCCGGTGTCGTAGGGACGCGAGGCGCCCTGCGGGTCGTCGTTGTTCTTGGACATCGCCATCATGTTGCCGAAGGCGGCGATGGGCAGCGGGTGGATGGCCGCCTCGGTGCCACCGGCGACCACGACGTCCGCACGGCCCGTGCGGATCATCTCGATCGCGTAGCCGATGGCCTCGGCGCCGGACGCGCAGGCGGAGACCGGGGTGTGCACACCCGCGCGGGCGTTCACCGCCAGGCCCACGTTGGCCGAGGGGCCGTTCGGCATGAGCATGGGGACGGTGTGCGGGGAGACGCGGCGGACGCCCTTCTCCTTCAGCACGTCGTACTGGTCGAGGAGCGTCGTCACGCCGCCGATGCCGGAGGCGATGACCGCGCCGAGCCGCTCGGGGTCGACGGCGGGGTCCTCACCGGCCTTGTCGGTGTAACCGGCGTCGGCCCAGGCCTCCTTGGCCGCGATCAGCGCGAACTGCGCCGAGCGGTCCAGGCGGCGGGCCTGCGGGCGCGGGATGATCTCGCCCGGCTCCACGGCGATCTGCGCCGCGATGCGGACCGCCTGGTCGGCGGCCCACTCCTGTTCGAGGGGACGGACACCGGAACGACCGGCGACCAGACCCTCCCAGGTGGACGTCGCGTCGCCACCCAGCGGTGTGGTTGCGCCGATACCGGTGACGACCACGGTGCGATTGGTCGGGCTCACAGGAATTCTTTCTCCAACGGATGCGAGGGATTCAGCGGCGCCACCGCCGGGTGGCGGAGCGGCAGCACTAGGCAAGCTGTTGATCAGGCCTGGTGCTTGACGATGTAGTCGGTGGCGTCACCGACGGTCTTGAGGTTCTTGACGTCGTCGTCCGGGATCTTGACGTCGAAGCGCTCTTCGGCGGCGACGACGACCTCGACCATGGACAGCGAGTCGACGTCCAGGTCGTCGGTGAAGGACTTGTCCAGCTGGACGTCCTCGACCGGGATGCCGGCGATCTCGTTCACGATCTCCGCGAGACCGGCGACGATCTCTTCCTGAGTGGCGGCCATGTTGGCGCTCCTTCTTATGTATCCAGAGGGTGTGGCGGCGGTTGCGCCCGGAGCGATCCGGACGTTCTGCCTAGGGGAGGGTAACGACCGTGGCGGCGTAGACGAGACCCGCCCCGAAGCCGATGACGAGGGCGGTGTCGCCGCTCTTCGCCTTCCCGGTCGCCAGAAGCCGCTCCATCGCGAGCGGAATCGAGGCGGCCGAGGTGTTGCCGGTGGTCTCGATGTCACGAGCGACCGTGACATGCTCCGGCAGTTTCAGAGTCTTCACCATCGAGTCGATGATCCGCATGTTTGCCTGGTGCGGAATGAAGACGTCCAGGTCGTCCGCGCTGATCCCGGCCGCGTCCAGCGCCTGCTGGGCAACCTTCGCCATCTCGAACACGGCCCAGCGGAACACCGCCTGGCCCTCCTGCGTGATCGCAGGGAACTTGATGTCGCCCTTGCTGTCGAGCGGCAGCTTCGACACGTCACCGACGCGGAATTCGTCCCACGGCACGGTCTGCTTGATCGTCTCGGACTTGTCGCCCTCGGAACCCCAGACGGTGGGGCCGATGTGCGGCTCCTGCGAGGGGCCCACGACGACGGCGCCGGCACCGTCACCGAACAGGAAGGCCGTCGCGCGGTCCTCCAGGTCGGTCAGGTCGCTCAGCCGCTCCACGCCGATCACCAGCACGTACTCGGCGCTGCCCTCGACGACCATGCCCTTGGCGAGGGTCAGGCCGTAGCCGAAGCCCGCGCACCCGGCGGAGATGTCGAACGCGGCAGCCTTGTCGGTGCCGAGCTTGTCCGCGATCTCGGTCGCGATGGCCGGGGTCTGCTTGAAGTGCGACACGGTCGACACGACCACGGCGCCGATCTGCTCCGCGCTGATCCCGGCGTCCGCGATGGCCTTGCCGGAGGCCTCGATCGACATCGCGGCCACGGTCTCCGAGTCGGAGGCCCAGTGGCGCGTCGCGATGCCCGAACGGGAGCGGATCCACTCGTCGGACGAGTCGATCTTCTCGAGGATCACCTCGTTCGGCACGACCCGCGTCGGCCGATAACCACCGACGCCCATGATGCGCGCGTACGGGGCGCCCTGACTGGGCTTGATCTTCGACATGCTCTCGGGGCTCCTTGTCAGGCCGTCTGCGTGTCCGCCGCGGCGGAGGTGTGCTCGGCGATCAGGGCGCGGGCTGCGTCGAGGTCGTCGGGGGTCTTGAGGGCGAGGGTCTTCACGCCGGGCAGGGCACGCTTGGCGAGACCGGTGAGGGTGCCGCCCGGGCACACCTCGACGAGCGCGGTCACGCCGAGCTCCTTGAAGGTCTCCATGCACAGGTCCCAGCGGACCGGGTTGGCCACCTGGCCGACCAGGCGCGAGACGACCTCCGCACCGGTGGCGACCGTCCGGCCGTCCTTGTTCGAGACGTACGCGACCGTGGGGTCGGCCGGGGTCAGGGCCCTGGCGGCCTCTTCCAGCTTCGCCACCGCGGGAGCCATGTGGCGGGTGTGGAACGCGCCCGCCACCGTCAGCGGCACGACCCGGCGTACGCCCTCGGGCTTGTCGGCCTCGAGCGCGGCGAGCTCCTCGAGGGTGCCCGCGGCCACGATCTGGCCCGCGCCGTTCACGTTCGCCGGGGTCAGACCCAGCTTCTCCAGGTGCGCGGTGGTGACCTCCGGGTCGCCGCCGAGCAGGGCGGACATACCGGTCTTGGTCACGGCGGCCGCCTCGGCCATGGCCAGACCGCGCTTGCGCACGAGCTGGAGGGCCGCGGTGTCGTCGAGAACCCCGGCGAAGGCCGCCGCGGTGATCTCGCCGACGCTGTGGCCCGCGACGGCGTCAGGAGCGATGTCGCCGAGTGCCGCGGCCGACAGGATTCCGGCCGCGACGAGCAGAGGCTGAGCGACGGCCGTGTCACGGATCGCGTCCGCGTCGGCCTGTGTGCCGTAGTGGGCAAGGTCGAGCCCGATGGCGTCCGACCACGCGGCGACGCGGTCTGCGGCACCGGGGAGGTCGAGCCAGGGAGTCAGGAAGCCGGGCGTCTGAGCGCCTTGGCCGGGAGCGACGAGTACGAGCACTCTCACACTCTCTCTTGTGGACGGCCACGGCCGCCCGTGGGGACAGGGACGAAGAACCGAAGGGGGAATTGTAGACCCCCGACAAAAGGCTACGACTGAGGATCTGCGGCGGCCAGGCGCCCCAGGATCAGTGCGATCCGCAGCGTGAACGCCGACCTGACATCGGAGGGTGACCAGCCGGTGACGTCTGTCACACGTCGGAGCCGGTAGCGGACGGTGTTCGGGTGGACGAAGAGCATCCGGGCCGCCCCTTCGAGGCTGCTCGCCTGTTCCAGATAGACGCTGAGCGTCTCCAGAAGAGCCGACCCGGCCTCCTCGAGTGGTCTGTAGATCTCCTCCACCAACTGCTCGCGTGCGGCAGGGTCGCTCGCGATCGCCCGCTCCGGAAGGAGATCGTCCGCCAGAACGGGCCGCGGAGCGTCCTGCCACGCCCCGCACGCCTTGAGCCCGGCGGTCGCGGCCTGCGCCGACTTGGTCGCGGCGAGCAGGTCGGGCACTACGGGGCCGGCCACCACGGGACCTGCCGCGTACGGGCCGATCAGGGACTTCGCGACCTGGAGCGGATTGTTGTTGCCGCCCGCGATGACGACGAGGCGGTCCCCGAGCACCCCGGTCAGGACCTGGAGCTTGGCGTGCCGGGCGGCCCGCCGGATCGCCTCGACCGTCAGCTCGCTGTCCCCGTCCGGAGCGGTGCCGAGCACCACGCACACGTGCTCCGGCGAATTCCACCCGAGCGCCGCGGCCCTGCTGATGGCGCCCTCGTCCGCCTCGCCCGAGAGGACCGCGTTGACCACCAGCGACTCGAGGCGGGCGTCCCACGCGCCACGCGCCTCCGCCGCCTGTGCGTAGACCTGGGCGGTCGCGAAGGCGATCTCCCGCGCGTACACCAGCAGCGCCTCGCGCAGGATCGACTCGTCGCCGGGCGCCGCGACCTCGTCGATCGCGGACTCCATGACCTCGATGGTCGTGCGGACCATCTCCACGGTCTGGCGCAGCGTGATGGCCCGGGTCAGCTCGCGCGGCGCGGTGCCGAAGACGTCGGTCGAGATCGCCTGGGGGGCGTCCGGGTGCCGGAACCACTCGGTGAAGGCAGCGATACCGGCCTGCGCGACCAGCCCGATCCAGGAGCGGTTCTCCGGTGGCATCGCCCGGTACCACGGCAGCGTCTCGTCCATGCGCGTGATGGCCTGCGCGGCGAGGCTTCCGGACGACTTCTCCAGGCGCTTCAGGGTCGCGGAGTGCGGGTGGGGGTTCGCACGGCGGTCGCGATGGTCCGGGGCTTCGTTCGCTGAGGGTTCGGGCACGGGGACAAGACTGCCTTATCGGGACGGCTCAGCGGAGTGGAGGGTGCAAGGTGGCCGCGCGGACGTCCCCGTCCGGGGGTCTACCGTGTACGGCGTGATGGATGTACGTCGCTCCGGCGACCGGTACCCCGGCGGCGAGCCGGGCGCCGGAATCGAGTCGTTCCACGCCTTCTCCTTCGGGCCCCACTACGACCCCGACAACCTGCGCTTCGGATCGATCCTGGCCTGCAACGAGGAGCGTCTCGCGCCGGGCGCGGGCTTCGACGAGCATCCGCACAGCCACACCGAGATCGTCACCTGGGTCGTCTCGGGCAGGCTCACCCACCGCGATTCGACGGGACACGAGTCCGTCGTCGCACCGGGCGACGTGCAGCGCCTCAGTGCGGGCGCCGGAGTGCGCCATGTTGAGCGCAACGACGGCCCCGACCCCCTCGTCTTCGTCCAGATGTGGCTCGCCCCTCTGGAGCCGGGCGGCGACCCTGTCTACGAGGTCGTGCACGGCATCGCCGACTCCACCCCCTACGACGTGCCGGAGGCCGGCTCCCTCCTGCACGTGCGCCGCCTCGCACCGGGGGAGCGCGCCGCCGTCCCGGACGCGGCCCAGGTGTACGTCCACGTAGCACGCGGTGAAGTGGTGCTCGACGGCGAGGAGTTGGGCCCGGGTGACTCGGTCAGGATCGCCGGGGAATCCGCCCTCGAAGCCGTGGCGTCAGGACCGGCGGAACTGCTGCTGTGGGAGATGGCCGCCCGCTGAGGTCCCCACCGCGGAACGGCCGCGCGCCCTGACCCCGAGCTCGCACCCCCAGCCCCGCACGCCCGCCTCTCTCACACCGGACTCACACCTCGGCGAGCACCGCGTCCGTGAACGGTGGCCACACCTCGGCGGCCCACGGCCCGAACGCCCGATCGGTCAGCGCCACACAAGCGACACCCGCGTCGGGGTCGACCCACAGGAACGTGCCCGACTGCCCGAAGTGCCCGAACGTCCGCGGCGACGACGAACTGCCCGTCCAGTGCGGGGACTTGGAGTCCCTGATCTCGAACCCGAGCCCCCAGTCGTTCGGGTTCTGGTGCCCGTACCCCGGCAGTACGCCCTTGAGGCCCGGATACTGAACGGTCATCGCCTCGGCGACGGTCCGCGGATCGAGCAGCCGGGGAGCCTGTACCTCGGCGGCGAACCGGGCCAGGTCGTCCACCGTCGACACCCCGTCCTTGGCGGGCGAACCCTCCAACGTGGTCGAGCTCATCCCCAGGGGCTCGAGCACCGCCTGGTGCAGGTACTCGGCGAACGGGATCTCCGTCGCCTTCGCGATGTGGTCCCCGAGCACCTCGAACCCCGCATTCGAGTACAGCCGCCGTGTACCGGGCGCCGACGTCGCCCGGTGCTCGTCGAAGGCGAGCCCGGAAGTGTGCGCGAGGAGGTGGCGCACCGTGGAGCCCTCGGGGCCGGCCGGGTCTTCGAACTCGATCGCGCCCTCTTCATAGGCGACCAGGGCCGCGTAGGCCGCCAGCGGCTTGGTGACCGAGGCCAGCGGGAAACGGTGGGCCGTCGGACCATGCGCCCCGAGGACCGTGCCGTCCGCGCGGACGACGGCTGCGGCGGCGGTCGGTACCGGCCAGTTCTCGATCATCGCAAGGCTCTGCATGGCCACGAGCCTAACGGGCCCCGCCCAGGCACTCTCCTACGCCCACGGGCTCGGCCCAACCGTCGCGCAGGCCGAGCCGCGTCGACGGACACCGTCCGGAATTCCTCCCCGATGCGCTTGCTTGGAGTGCACTTCAACGTTCTAGCGTGGGGGCATGACGGTGATGGAGACCACCCCCGCACCCAGCAAGGCCGACGTCTGCGGATCGGCCCCCACCGCTCACCCGCGCCCGGACGGCAAGGACCACTACACGATCAGCGAGGTCGTGGCCTTCACCGGACTGACCGCCCACACGCTGCGCTGGTACGAGCGGATCGGGCTCATGCCCCACATCGACCGCTCGCACACGGGTCAGCGCCGCTACAGCAACCGGGATCTCGACTGGCTCACCTTCGTCGGCAAGCTGCGGCTGACCGGGATGCCGGTGGCACACATGGTGCGCTACGCCGAACTCGTGCGGGTGGGTGAGGAAACCTTCGAGGAGCGCCGCGAGCTTCTCGAATCGACGCGCAGGGACGTGCTGTCCCGGATCACCGAACTCCAGGACACGCTGTCCGTAC
The DNA here is from genome assembly GCF_044748025.1 of Streptomyces sp. NPDC090032. NCBI lineage: Bacteria > Bacillati > Actinomycetota > Actinomycetes > Kitasatosporales > Streptomycetaceae > Streptomyces > Streptomyces sp. NPDC090032. Next base: position 127,719 of record NZ_JBIVFF010000003.1, read on the forward strand.
TCGACATCAAGATCGACTTCTATGCGGGCGCCCGACGGGCGTCGGAGAGGGCCTGAACCGCATGAGCAGCACGGAGCAGACGCAGCACACGGGGGAACCGCAGCGGATTTCCACTGTTGAGTTGGGAAACAACGGGCCCTTGGTGGGCGTGCAGGGCCTCGGCTGCATGGGCATGAGCTGGGCCTACGGTCCGACGGACGCCGACGAGGCCCGGGCCACCCTGGAGCGGGGCCTGGAACTCGGCGTCACCTTGTACGACACCGCCGACGCCTACGCCGCCGGTGAGAACGAGAAGTTCCTTGCTCCCTTCCTCAAGGCGCATCGCGACGAGGTGGTGCTGGCCACCAAGTTCGCCCTGGGGGTGGACCCGAGCGACCCCACGAAGCGCATCATCAACAACGATCCCGCGTACATCCGCGCCTGCATCGATGCCAGCCTCCAGCGTCTCGGCGTCGACGCCATCGACCTCTACTACATGCACCGCCGCGACGTGAACGTGCCGATCGAGGAGACCGTCGGCGTGATGGCCGAACTCGTCGCCGCCGGCAAGGTCAAGCACCTCGGCCTCAGCGAGGTCACCGGCGCCGAACTGCGCGCCGCCCAGGCCGTCCACCCGATCGCCGCCCTCCAGTCCGAGTGGTCGCTGTTCAGCCGCGACATCGAGAGGGAGGTCGTGCCGACCGCCGCCGAACTGGGCGTGGCCCTCGTGCCGTACTCGCCGCTCGGACGTGGCTTCCTCACCGGCTCCTTCGTCCGCGCGGACAAGGAACTCGGCGCGGACGACTTCCGTCGCCAGCAGCCCCGCTTCACCGGCGACAACGCCGTCGCCAACGCGGCTCTGCTCGAGCCGGTGCGCCAGGTCGCGGAGGCGCATGGCGCCTCCCTCGGCCAGATCGCCCTGGCCTGGCTGCAGCAGCAGTCGCAGGTCTTCGGTCTCCCCGTCATCCCGATCCCCGGCACCCGCAAGCGCAGCCGCATCGAGGAGAACGCCGCGGCCACCCGCATCACCCTCACCGACGCCGAACTCGGCCTGATCGCCCCCATCGCCTCCCAGGTCGCGGGCGACCGCTACGCCGACATGACCTTCACCTCGGCGGGGCGCGAGTAACACCCCCCGTGCCACCTGCCCGGCCCGCCGCCGTGGGCATCTCCTGCCCCGGCGGCGGCCGGCCGGCACCTCACGCGAGCCCCAGCGCGAACACTGCGAACCCCGCTGCCAGTAGCCCGGCCAGCGCCCGCCGCACATGCGTCGCCCGCTTCCACGGAGCCTCGAAACCCCGCGTGTACCGGCCGATCAGCACGAGCAATCCCGCGAAGACAGGAAGCCACGCGATCCTCGCCGCTATCCAGCCCAGCGAGTCCGGACTCGTTGTCAGCCCCGATATCGCACCGGCGAAGGAACCCGGTATCGCCGCTGCCAGGAGCGCCGTCTGGTGCCAGCACAGGATCGTCATCGCCGAGAGGTTGATGACGACGACCGGCGCCCACAACGCGGGCCGCCTCAACAGCCTGCCGATCCGGTCCCGCAGGAGCATCGCCGCACCACTCTGCGCGGCCGCAAGCGCGAGCACCAGCAAGGACGGCGGATGGGAGTTCGTCCGTGCCTCGCCCGGCACGCCCACCATCGACTCCGGATAGCGGAACGCGAGGAGCAGCGCCGCGAACAGGGCCATGCCGCCGATCAGCAGAGCCCACGCACCACGCCTGCCGATCTTTTTCTCGCCCCAGCAGACACCCAGTTGGTAGGCGAACATCCAGCCGGGGAGCAGATTGAGTAGGCTCAGCCAGGACGGCACGGCGTCCGCGTACGGCCCGTAGCGCAGGAAGTCGATCACGGCTACGGACCCGAGCAGCGGTGCCGCGGCCCATGCCCCCAGCTTCTGGGCGGCGCGTACGCAGTACGGCGTGAGCGCGGTGATCATCGTGTAGACGCCCACGAACCACAGCGGCTGTATCACCAGCGTCGATCCCGTGTGCAGGGTCTTCTCCGGCACCCCGAGCGCGTACAACGCGGGGATCAGCGCGGCGCACACCGCCGTCACCCCGAGGACCGGGCGGCCCAGGCGGGCGAGCCGGCCGCGCAGCCAGCTGCTCGTCGACCCGCCCGTCTCCAGCGCCCGCCGGTAGGACAGAACGGATGCGTAGCCCCCCACCAGGAAGAAGATGCCGAGCATCTGCAGCACCCAGCTGATCGGGGCGAGAAAACCGAAGGAGGACAGCGGGCTCGCGTTGTGCAGCGCGCCCTGGCCGTCGAGGGAGAAGCCGCCGAGGAGCCAGTGGCCCATGGGCACGGCGATCAGCGCGAGCGCGCGCAGTCCGTCTATCGCCCGGTCCCGGTGGGCCGGTGTCTTCGCGTCGATGGCGGACGCGGTCCTGCGCAGGGTCGCCATACTCATGACGTCGCTCCGGTGGCGATGCGGGTGAAGGCGCGCAGCGAGTCCGTGCCGGGCGCGAAGTAGCCGGTGTGGCCCTTGGCGAGGTGGGCCGGGATACGGCGGGCGCCGAAGGCGGGATCGGAGGGGTCGGTGCCATGGCCCAGGCCGAACAGTTCGACGTTCGGCACGCGGCCGATCCAGTCGCCGTCGTCGCGCGCGGCCCAGACCCGGGCCTTGGTACGCAGATCGGCCGCCTTGTCCGCGCGCAGTCCCGGGGAGCCGAGCACCACGAGGTCGGACACGGGCAGCCGGGCGGCGGAGAGTCCGCACACCACCGATCCGTAGCTGTGGCAGAACACGGCGGGACGTGCCGCGCCCGACGCCGTCAGGCCCTGGACGAAGCGGGTCAGCCTCGGCGCGCCCGCCTCGGCGAGCCGGCCGGTGGCGGCATCGGGCCCCAGACCGACCGGCGTCGTGTATCCCACCCAGGCCACGACCGCCGTGCGGCCGCCCGACGCCTCGTACAAAGAGCGGGCCATCCCCGCGGGGGTGCCATAGGGATCCTTGGCCCGGTCGAACGACGTCAGGTCGATGTCCGAGCCGGGCACGACGACGGACACATGAGCGGCGCCCGCCAAGTCCCCGTACACCTCGGCCACCTGACCGCGACCGCGTGGGTCGAAAGCCAGTATCTGGCGCCCGGGTTCGAGGAGTTCGGTGTACCGGGTGACGAGGAAGCGGGCTTGCGCGTGGTCCTGTGCCGTGAGCGACGGGTTCCGCGTGCGTGCCCGGGCTCGGTCCCGTTCGGCTTTCAGGGCACGGGTGTTGGCCTCGTAGCGAAGGTCCGCCGGGGCGCCGTCCAGATTGCCGACAACCGTCGGATGCCGCGCGACCAACTCTTGTCGCTCGGCGTCGTCCAGCCCGCGGAAGAAGGCTGCCACCTGGGCCGGACTCGCGGTCGCCGGATCGGGCAGCCCGACACCGAGCGCATGGTCCGCATGCCAGGAAGCCGCGCCGGGAGGCGGCCCCGTGAGAGGGCTCCGCTCGCTGCCGACGGCCCAGCCCGTCGTGCCCGCCACGACAGTTGCCGTGAGCGCGGCGGCGACCAATGTCCTACGGCCGCGTTGCTTCCATGACTGCAGGCGCATCGCCTGTCTCCCCTCGGTCCGGTGGCGTGACGAGGGGAAGGTAGGGAGAAGACGTATGGCTCCACGTCACACCGGGGAGCCAACTCGCAAGTGATACCCGGGTATTCGAAGGTGCTACTCAGGTAGGGGGTGGAGTGGGGCAACCCCCGCTGACCTGTGCACGGCGGGTGATACCGGAGCCTGGGCCTATTGGTCGCCGGGCGTGACGAGGCCGGTCTCGTAAGCGAAAATCACGGCCTGTGCCCGATCGCGCAGACCCAACTTCGCCAGCACGCGGCCGATATGGGTCTTCACGGTCTGTTCCGCGAGCACCAGCTTCTCCGCGATCTCCTGGTTGGACAGGCCCCGGGCGATGAGTTCGAGGACCTCGGTCTCGCGTGGCGTCAGAGAGTTCAGCTCCGGCGAGCGGTCCCTGCGACCGGACGGGCGCTGCCTCGCGATGTCCTCGATGAGCCGGCGCGTGACCGTCGGGGCGAGCAGCGCCTCTCCGGCGGCCACCACACGTACCGCAGCGATGAGGTCGGCGGGCGGGGCGTCCTTGAGGAGGAACCCCGAAGCACCCGCCCGCAGCGCCTCGTACACGTAGTCGTCCACGTCGAACGTGGTGAGCATCAGGACCTTGGGGCGGTGAATCACGCCCGGCGGAGGGTCGAGGAGCGTGCGGGTCGCGGCGATCCCGTCCATCTCGGGCATCCGCACGTCCATGAGGACGACATCGGGATGTGTGGTCCGGCTGACCTCCACGCCCTGCTTGCCGTCCGGCGCCTCGCCCACGACGTCGATGTCGCTCTGCGCGGCCAACAGCGCGGCGAATCCCGCTCGCACCATGGCCTGGTCGTCGACGATGATCACGCGGATGGTCATGCGGTGCCGAATTCCTTTACGCCGAGGGAGAGTCGGGCTCGGCCAGCGGGAGTCGGGCCGCGACGCGGAAGCCTCCCCCGGGCAGCGGGCCCACGTCGAGTGTGCCGCCGACCAACCGTACGCGCTCGTGCATCCCGATGAGACCGTGTCCCGTGCCGGTCGTCTCCACGGGTGAAGCATGCTCGCCCGCCGGGCCGTTGACCACGATCACCAGCAGGGCGTCCTCGTCCTTGGAGACGGAGATCTGCGTGCGGGCACCGGGAGCGTGCCGCACGACATTGGCCAGGGCCTCCTGCACGATGCGGTACGCGGAGAGGTCCACGGCGGGCGGCACATCGGTCAGCTCCCCGACCAGCGTCAGCTCGGGCATCGACAACTCCGCCGGGACACCGCCCCGTACCGTGGCTTCCACCAGCTGCTGAAGCCGGCCGAGACCCGGCTGGGGCGCGCGCTCACCGCCCGGCGCGTCCTCGCTGCGCAGCACTGCGAGGAGCCGCCGCATCTCACCGAGCGACTCCCTGGCGCCCGCCGCTATCGAGCCGAACTCCTCGCACGCCTCGGGGGTCAGGCCCTGGAGCCGGTACGGAGCGGAGTCCGCCTGCACCGTGATCACCGACATGTGGTGAGCCACGACGTCGTGCAACTCCCGCGCGATACGCGCCCGTTCCTCGAGGAGGGCGCGCTGCGACCGCTCGGCCTCGTTGATCGTCTCCTGCTCGACGAGTCTGCGCTGTGCTTCCCCGCGCTCGCGCAGCAGCGCCCCGAACAGCAGCACCCCACCGCTCAGCACGATCATCAGCACGCTCGTGGCCTGGCTGTCCGAGGGACGGAACATGTCGAGGACGAGTCCGGACACCACCGTGACCAGCCAGATCGCCAGGACCGTGCGTCTGTGCTCCCGCAGAGAGAGGACGAAGCACAGGGCCAGATATCCCACGATGACCATGGGGGTCCAGGGCGCGGCGTGATGGGAGGCCGAACCCTGGATGACGATCGCCCCGACGACGTCCGCGACGATCACGATGCCCCACGCGAGCAGGGGCCGGCTGACGGCGAGCAGCAGGGGGGCGGCCTGTGCGACCCCAAGAGCGCCGGCGAGACCACCGGGGACCCCGTAGTCGTTCGACAGGACCTGGGTGGTCACCGGGATCAGTGTCGCGACGAAGCCCAGCGCGATCACATAGGGTGCCAGCCGCACCCAACGCCTCGACGAGTGGCCGAGCAGAGGCTCGGCGGGTCCCGCGGGAGCGGCGAGCGAGGCCCCGATCGTCCGCAGCCCGCCGAGGACGATGGCGAACACGCGGCGCAGAGCCCCCGGCGGTGCGGACTTGCCGTCCGGCGGGCGGGGCTCCTGATCAGGTGCTGTCGATGTGGTGCTCATGGCCCGCTCAGCGTAGGCAACAACCACCCGCGGTGCCGTCATACCGAGGAGCTCACCGCACCCCGTACCCAGGTATGACATGAGGCCGGCCGACGGACGCCGAACCTCGACGAGGCCACCGCACCCGCACGCTCACCGACGCGCACCCGCGTCCGAAGCCGGGGCCCGAGCCCTACAACTCCGCCAGCAACTCGGCCTTCTTCGTCGAGAACTCGGCATCCGTGACAAGGCCCGCCTGATGCAGCTCGCCCAGGTGACGGATGCGGTCGGCGATGTCCGCGGGGTCACGCCGAGCAGGCGAGGTGCCGGATGCGGGCACAGTCGAGCCCCCGGCCCGTACGGCCGCGAGGATGGACGCGGCGAAGGGCAGCGACTCATGTACGGGGCCGTACCCGAGACCGAAGATCACGGCGGCCGGGTCCTGGTCGGCCTGGGCGGGCTGCTCGGACGTGTCGCGGCGCAACAGCCGCAGATGGCCCTCGAAGACCTCGGGCGAGCGCCATTCGACGCCGCTCAGATCCGAGACGGGAAAGCTCTTGTCGCCGGCCTTCCATTTCGCGGACGACGCCCCGGTCCAGAACCATCGGAATGCCACGGACTTACCGTCGAAAGAGGCCTTGCCGTCGTAGGCCTTGAAGTGCAGCGGTGCCTCGGGCGCCGCCACCAGGTAGCGGCCTGCCGGTGCGCCGTCGTCCAGGGCCAGTACGCCGCGCAGCTCGTCCGCGTAATACTCGGCGAGCGTCTCGCGCTCGGCGGGCAGGACGAGCCGGTAGGGGTCGCATCCCTCCTTGAGCTGTCCCGCGGCCGCGTCCATCAGCGGATCGGCGCCCGGTCTCGGCACAGCGCGCAGAACGACGGTCCCGCGCTTCCCGGGAGAGAGGGTCACCGCCGCGATCGCCTCATAGGGGATGCGGCGCTCACCGAGGGCATGGAGCAGCTTCGGCGTGCGGATTCCCCGTTCGAAGCGGATGAGCACGGAGTCGGACCCGAACTCCCAGGCGGCATGAAATCCGGCCAGTACGTCACCCATGCGGCTCATCGTATGCGGCACGCGCGCCTCCGTCCCCTGTTGCGTCGTGCCCCTGTTTCACCGATTTCTACGCGCGTCAGGCCGAGGCTGCGCCGGAAGATCCGTCACGGCAGGTGTCATGCCCGCTCGCACACCGCAGGGTGCGGTACGAACCGATTCCGATGTCCGCGAAGTTGCTGAGGCTCTCCGTACCCGGCTCGAAATAGCCGGTGTGCCCGTGTGCGCCCGCTGCCGACAGGACCCGGGCGCCGAACCCCCGGGAGACGGGGTCGGCGCCGTGGCCGATCCCGCCGACCTCCATGTACGGCACGTCCTGGATCCAGTCGTCGCTGTCCCGCATCGCCCACACGCGCGCGTGGGTACCCAGTCTCGAAGCCTTCCCTGCGCGCATTCCGGGGCTGCCGGCCACCGCGATGTCGCTCACCCGCGAGGGCAGTTTCCGCGCGGCGACACCGCACACCACAGAGCCGTAACTGTGGCAGTACAGGGCCACCGGAGTGCGGCCCGGCAGTGCGCGCACCATGGCGTTGAGCCGGGTGGCGCCCTCCTCCGCGCGCATCGCGGTGGCCGCGTCGACGCCGAGGCCTGCGGGCGTCGTGTAGTCGGCCCAGGCGATCACGGCGGTCCGTGTGCTGGGGCCGGCGGCGCGCTCCGCCCGGTACAGGGAGCGAGCCATGCCGACGGGCGCCGAGTACTTGCGGACGGTCCGCTGGAAGGTCAGGAGGTTGGTGTCGACGCCGGGGACCACGACCGAGACGCGCTCGGCCTTGTCGAGGTCCCCGAAGACCTCGGCGACGCGGCCGGTGCCCAGGGGATCGAAGGCGAGGATCTTGCGGTCGGGGCGCATCAGCGATGCGTACCGGTTCATGCGCTGGCCGGCGTCGTGCTGTCCCGCGGAGGAGAGCCGGTTGTCGTGCGTGCTCTTCCGCGCCACCTTGCGTGCCTGGTCGAGGGCGATGCGGTTGGCGCGGTAGCGCAGTTCCACCGGCGCGCCGTTCATGTTGCCGACGGCGAGCGGGTAGTGGGCGGCGAGCCGCGCGCGTTGCTGGCTCGTGAGCGAGGCGAAGAACTGCGCGAGGCGGGCGGGAGAGCCGTCCGGGTCCGGCAGTGCGCGCCCGTTGAGGTGGCCGTGCTCCCACGCCGTGATGGCGGTGTTGAGTGGCGAGGTGACGCCCTTGTGGCGCACGGCGGTCCAGCCGGTGGTCGCCAGCATGACGAACACGACGGCCAGCGCGAGCAGTGCGCGCCAGACGCTGAGTTGCGGGGATGAGTCGAAGGAAGTCACTGCGGGACACCCTAGGAGAACCGCGGACCAACCCGCGAAATCGGTGAGGCAGATCACGTTTCCAGCGGGGTAATTAGGGCAAACCGGGCCTACCTTAGGTGGTGGCGTCACGCTCCGTAGGTGCCGATTGTGCCCCACGCGCGCGGGAGCGCCCGGTCGGTCACTCTGTGCGCCACTTCCCCGCCAACACCGGCCCCAGCTGGTCGAGATAGGACTCCGTGACCTCGCGGATCGACTCGACGCTGCTGTCTTCGCCGGCCCCCCACAGCCGCCCGGCCATGCGCATCACACCGCTGAACGCGGCCACGGTCACGCGCGGGCGCGGATCCGTTTCCACGTCGAGGCCCTCGCGCTCGGCGATCACGCGCGCGATCTCCTCCTCCAGCTCCGTGGAACGGCGCAGGTGGACGGCGATCAGGGAGGGGGTGGATTCGATCATCTGGTAGGTGCGCATGTGGAGTTCGACCGGGACGACCTCCTCGATGGACTCACCGAGGGTGTCCCAGGCGTCGAGCACGGCACCCCGCAGGGCCTCGAACGGGCTGTCGGCTGCGGGGCGTTCACGCAGGACGGCGATGAAGCGGGACTCCACCATGTCCTGGACCGCGAACGCGGTCTCCTCCTTGCTGGTGAAGTACCGGAAGAAGGTGCGCTGCGAGACGTCGACGGCCTCCGCGATCTCGTCAACCGTCGTGCGGTCGTACCCCTTTGTGGTGAAAAGTTCCAGGGCGGAGCGCAGCAGGGCGTCGCGGGTGCGCTGCTTCTTGCGTTCCCGTAGTCCTGAACGCGCTTCCTGCGTCTTCACTCGCGCCCCTCTTTGCGTCTGTTTGCCCAGCTCAGCTTACCTGTGAGCAACGTGACAGTTACCGACTTGTGAATTGGTTTGTCAACTGTCAGTCGCTGTCATTAGCCTCGAACGCATGACTAGTCAGACCACCGTCGACAAGGCGGACAAGGCTCCGGAGCCCGTGTCCGTTCCGGCCCCGGCCAAGGGGCTTCGCGGCCACCCCTGGCTGACGCTGTTCTCCGTCGCGATCGGCGTGATGATGGTCGCCCTCGACGGCACCATCGTGGCCATCGCCAACCCGGCTATCCAGAAGGACCTCGGCGCGAGCTTCGCCGACGTCCAATGGATCACCAACGGCTACTTTCTCGCCCTCGCGGTCACGCTGATCACCGCGGGCAAGCTCGGCGACCGGTTCGGTCACCGCCAGACCTTCCTCATCGGCGTGATCGGGTTCGCCGCGGCCTCGGGCGCCATCGGCCTGTCGGACAGCATCGCTCTGGTGGTCACCTTCCGGGTGTTCCAGGGCCTGTTCGGCGCGCTCCTCATGCCGGCCGCGCTCGGCCTCCTGCGGGCCACCTTCCCCGCCGAGAAGCTGAACATGGCGATCGGCATCTGGGGCATGGTGATCGGTGCCTCGACTGCCGGCGGCCCGATCCTCGGTGGGCTCCTCGTCCAGCACGTCAGCTGGCAGTCGGTCTTCTTCATCAACGTTCCCGTCGGCATCATCGCCCTCGTTCTCGGGCTGCTGATCCTCAGGGACCACCGTGCCGAGAACGCGCCGCGGTCCTTCGACATCCTCGGCATCGTGCTGCTCTCCGGCGCGATGTTCTGCCTGGTCTGGGCGCTGATCAAGGCTCCGACGTGGGGCTGGGGCGACGGCCTGACCTGGACGTTCCTGGCGGTCTCCGTCCTGTGCTTCGCGCTCTTCGCGATCTGGGAGACCCGCGTCAAGGAACCGCTGATCCCGCTGGCCCTGTTCCGCTCGGTGCCGCTGTCGGCCGGTGTGGTCCTGATGGTGCTCATGGCCATCGCCTTCATGGGCGGCCTCTTCTTCGTCACCTTCTACTTGCAGAACGTGCACGGCATGAGCCCCGTCGACAGCGGCCTGCACCTGCTGCCGCTGACCGGAATGATGATCGTGGGCTCGCCGCTGGCGGGCGCGATGATCACGAAGGTGGGTCCGCGCATCCCGCTCGCGGGCGGCATGCTGCTCACGGCCGTCGCCATGTACGGCATGTCCACGCTGGAGTCGGGCACGGGCAGCGGCGCCATGTCGCTGTGGTTCGCCCTCCTCGGTCTGGGGCTCGCTCCCGTCATGGTGGGCGCCACCGAGGTCATCGTGGGCAACGCCCCGATGGAGCTCTCCGGCGTCGCGGGCGGCCTCCAGCAGGCCGCCATGCAGATCGGTGGAAGCCTCGGCACTGCTGTGCTCGGCGCCGTGATGGCCTCGAAGGTGGACAACGACCTCGCGGGCAACTGGACGGACGCCAAGCTTCCGCCGCTCACGCCTGCTCAGCTGGACCAGGCGTCCGAGGCGGTCCAGGTCGGCGTGGGCCCGGTCCCGAAGGGGACTCCGGCCGCGCTCGCCGAGAAGATCACCTCAGTCGCGCACGACACCTTCATCTCCGGCATGAGCCTGGCCTGCCTGGTCGCCGCGGGTGTCGCCGTCGTGGCGATCTTCGTCGCGCTGCTGACCAAGCGTGGAGCGAACGCGGAGGCGGGCGCGGGGGCCGCACACATCTAGCGCCCCTCGGGGGAAACGGCCCTTCGGGGAAACGGCCCTTCGGGGGAAACCCCTAGGCCACCCCCGAACCACCCCCGCACGCACCCCGAAATGCCCTCAGGGAAATCCTGGGGGCATTTCGCTTATCCGAGTGATCTGATCCGTCAGCTCTTCCCGCCCGTTCGCCCACCGGTCCAGAGTGCAGACAAGTGACCGGCACGACACGGGGGTTGATCGATATGGGTACGAGGATGCGCGCGGCGATGGGGACGACGCTGCCGATGACGGCCGCGGCGGCTCTTGCGGCCGTCCTGCTGACACCCGTTCACGCGAGGGCCGCCGCCCCGCCGACACCGGGCGACTGCGCGGCGGGGGAGCTGTGCCTGTGGGAGAAGGCGGCGTACAAGGGGCACCGGCAGGTGTACGAGCTGTCCGGGATCGACATCGAGAGCTGCGTCGCGCTGCCGGAGGGGGGCAGTGCGCAGGCCCTCGCCAATCGCACCGGACGGCCGGTCACGGCCTACCAGTCCGCGGAGTGCGCCGAGACGGGGGAGTTCCAGACCTATCCCGGCAGCGGCACATGGGCGCCCCAATCTCCTTACCGGGTACGGGCGTTCAAGGTCTGGGAGCGCTGAGATGAAAGAAAGGGAGGTGCGGTGCGGCCCTCGTGGCCGCACCGCACCCCGAACCTCTGCGACAGTCGGGATCTGGCCCCTACGCGTCGCCGCCCGCCGGGCCGGGGTCGGCCGCCGCGACGTCGAGGAGCTGGTAGCGGTCGATGGCCTGCTTCAGGACCGAGCGGTCGATCTTGCCATCCCGGGCCAGCTCCGTGAGCACGCCCACCACGATCGACTGGGCGTCGATGTGGAAGAAGCGACGGGCCGCGCCACGCGTGTCCGCGAAGCCGAAGCCGTCCGCGCCGAGCGACTGGTAAGTGCCCGGCACCCAGCGGGAGATCTGGTCGGGTACGGACCGCATCCAGTCGGAGACCGCGACGAACGGACCCTCCGAGTCGGACAGCTTCCGCGTGACATAGGGGACACGCTGCTCTTCGTCGGGGTGCAGCAGGTTGTGCCGCTCCACCTCGACGGCCTCGCGGCGCAGTTCGTTCCAGGAGGTCGCCGACCAGACGTCCGCCTTGACGTTCCACTCCGTGGCGAGGATCTGCTGTGCCTCCAGAGCCCACGGCACCGCGACACCCGAGGCGAGGATCTGGGCCGGGACGGCGCCCGAAGTGCCCGGGCTGAAGCGGTGGATGCCCTTGAGGATGCCCTCCACGTCGACATCGCCGGGCTCGGCCGGGTGCTGCAGCGGCTCGTTGTAGACGGTGAGGTAGTAGAAGATGTCCTCGCCGTGCGGGTGCTCGGCGGTGGCGCCGTACATCCGCCGCAGACCGTCCTGCACGATGTGCGCGATCTCGAAGCCGAAGGCCGGGTCGTAGGCGACACAGGCCGGGTTGGTCGAGGCGAGCAGCTGCGAGTGTCCGTCGGCGTGCTGCAGACCCTCACCGGTCAGGGTCGTCCGGCCGGCGGTCGCGCCCAGGACGAAACCGCGCGCCAGCTGGTCGGCCATCTGCCAGAACTGATCGCCGGTGCGCTGGAAGCCGAACATCGAGTAGAAGACGTAGACCGGGATCAGCGGCTCGCCGTGCGTCGCGTACGCCGATCCCGCGGCGATCAGCGACGCCGTGCAGCCCGCCTCCGAGATGCCGTCGTGCAGCATCTGGCCCGTCGGAGACTCCTTGTACGCGAGCAGCAGGTCGCGGTCCACGGACTCGTACTGCTGGCCGAGCGGGTTGTAGATCTTCGCGCTCGGGAAGAACGAGTCCATGCCGAACGTGCGGTACTCGTCCGGCGCGATCAGTACGAAGCGCCGGCCGATCTCCTTGTCCCGCATGAGGTCCTTGAGCAGACGGACGAAAGCCATGGTGGTGGCGATCGACTGCTGGCCGGAGCCCTTCTTCACGCTCGCGTACGTCTTGTCGTCGGGGAGCGCCAGCGGCTTGGACCGCACGACGCGGGTCGGCACATAGCCGCCGAGCGCGTGCCGGCGGTCGTGCATGTACTGGATCTCTTCGGAGTCGCGGCCCGGGTGGTAGTACGGCGGAGCGCCGTCATCGAGCTGCTTGTCCGTGATCGGCAGGTGCAGACGGTCGCGGAAGCCCTTGAGGTCGTCGACGGTCAGCTTCTTCATCTGATGGGTCGCGTTGCGGCCCTCGAAGTTGGGGCCGAGGGTCCAGCCCTTGACCGTCTGCGCCAGGATGACCGTCGGCTGGCCCTTGTGCGCCTTGGCCGCCTGGAAGGCCGCGAAGATCTTCTTGTGGTCGTGCCCGCCGCGCCCCAGGTGCAGGATCTGGTCGTCGGTCATGTTCTCGACCATCGCGCGCAGACGGTGGTCGTCGCCGAAGAAGTGGTCGCGGATGTACGAGCCGGGCTCGGTGGCGTACGTCTGGAACTGGCCGTCGGGCGTGGTGTTCAGCTTGTTCACCAGGACACCGTCGCGGTCCTGCGCGAGCAGCGGGTCCCAACTACGGTCCCAGACCAGCTTGATGACGTTCCAGCCGGCGCCGCGGAACTGCGACTCCAGCTCCTGGATGATCTTGCCGTTGCCGCGCACCGGGCCGTCGAGGCGCTGCAGGTTGCAGTTCACCACGAAGGTCAGGTTGTCCAGGCCCTCACGGGCCGCGATCGACAGCTGGCCGAGCGACTCCGGCTCGTCCATCTCGCCGTCGCCGAGGAACGCCCAGACGTGCGACGCGGAGGTGTCGGCGATGTCGCGGGCCTGCATGTAGCGGTTCATCCGCGCCTGGAAGATCGCCCCCAGCGGACCGAGGCCCATGGAGACGGTGGGGAACTCCCAGAAGTCCGGCATCAGTCGGGGGTGCGGGTACGACGACAGGCCGTAGGGAGCCTTCGACTTCTCCTGGCGGAAGGAGTCGAGCTGACCCTCGGTGAGCCGGTCCAGGAGATACGCGCGGGCGTAGATGCCCGGCGACGCATGACCCTGGAAGAAGATCTGGTCGCCGCCCTTGCCGTCGTCCTTGCCGCGGAAGAAGTGGTTGAACCCCACGTCGTAGAGCGAGGCGGAGGAGGCGAAAGTGGCGATGTGACCGCCCACCCCGATGCCGGGCCGCTGGGCGCGGGAGACCATCACCGCGGCGTTCCAGCGGGTCGCGTTCAGGACCTTGCGCTCGATCTCCTCGTTGCCGGGGAAGAAGGGCTCGTCCTTGGTCGCGATCGTGTTGATGTAGTCCGTGCTGCGCATCTCAGGCACGGCCACACGCTTCTCGCGGGCGCGCTCGATCAGCCGGAGCATCAAGTAGCGGGCCCGCTCGCGCCCGCGCTCGTCGACGGCGGCGTCGAGGGAGTCGAGCCATTCCTGGGTCTCTTCGGGATCGAAGTCCGGGACCTGGCTGGGAAGGCCGCCAATGATGATCGGATTGCGATCGGATCCGGAAACCACGCTGTTCCTTCACTGTCGGTCGAGATGTGCAATGGGGCTGCGCCGCTCCCCATCGTGTACCTCGGGGGCACAATCGTCATCTCTACCGCGGGGTAATGGGAGTGATTCCCCGGGGTTCCCCGGACGGGTGCGGCCAAATCGCAACGATACGCTCATGCGGTTCACCGGATTCGTGAGGCCGTTCGGCTGAGGTGGACGATCGTCATCCACAGGGTGGGCAAATCCGGCAGATCGGTGTGGCATACATCACCGGCCTGCGGGGATCCTTGACTGAAGATGCGGTGACACCGCCTGGAACGTCACCGTTTCGGCGGTCTCGGGGGCCGGGTACTTGCGCGATCCGCCCCGCCCGTGTGGACTACGGCCAACGCTTCGCGCACGCGCGAAGCCGCAGACAACTTCGTAAACATGATCAGGAGGCAATCCGTGAGCGCGACCGCGGACCACGCGGAGGAGCGGACCAACCCTGCCGCGAGGCTGGGTTTCCAGCCCGAGCAGGTGGTCCAGGAGATCGGCTTCGACGACGACGTCGACCAGGAGCTCCGCGAGTCCATTGAGGAAGTCATCGGCAGCGAGCTCGTCGACGAGGACTACGACGACGTCGCTGACGCGGTGGTGCTGTGGTTCCGCGAGGACGACGGCGATCTGACGGACGCGTTGGTAGACGCCAGCCAGCTGGTCGACGACGGTGCCCCTGTCTGGCTGCTGACCCCGAAGACCGGCCGCGACGGCTATGTCGAGCCGAGCGACATCAACGAAGCCGCGCAGACTGCGGGTCTCTCGCAGACCAAGAGCATCAACGCGGGCAAGGACTGGGCGGGCAGCCGCCTCGTCACGCCGAAGGCGGCCGCCAAGAAGCGCTAGCCGACGAAAGACCCCAGCAGACACTCCGTGCGGCCCCCGCCGACGCCATGACGCGTCGACGGGGGCCGCACGCTTTGCCCGGGCCTCACGCGGGGACACCGCCTGCGGCGCCTAGGCTGGGCCTCACCCGAACGGCTCCACGGAAGGAAAGCTTGACCATGACGATCGAGGTCGGCACGAAGGCTCCGGATTTCGAGCTCAAGACGCAGCACGGCGAGACCGTGCGGCTCTCGGACTTCCGGGGTGAGAAGAACGTGGTGCTGCTCTTCTACCCGTTCGCCTTCACCGGCGTCTGCACCGGCGAGCTGTGCGCCCTGCGCGACGAACTGCCGAAGTTCGTCAATGACGACGTGCAGCTGCTCGCCGTGTCGAACGACTCGCCGTTCAGCCTGCGCGTCTTCGCCGAGCAGGAGGGCCTCGAGTACCCGCTCCTGTCGGACTTCTGGCCGCACGGCGAGGCCTCGCGCGCGTACGGCGTCTTCGACGAGGAGAAGGGCTGCGCGGTGCGCGGCACGTTCATCATCGACAAGGAGGGCGTGGTCCGCTGGACCGTTGTCAACGGCCTGCCGGACGCCCGCGACCTCAACGAATACGTCAAGGCGATCGACACCCTCTGACCCTTCAGGGGGCACAGGGGTGCGCTCCGTGCATCTCTCGGGGATGTCCCGGGGATGACACCCTGGGATTCTTCGGGTGCGGAGCCTGTGGCTGCCGGGAACCGGTCACTAGGATCCAGACGTTGATCCGATACCAATGCACGATGGGGCTCCCCGCCCCCGACACCAATGGGAGGACTCGTGGGAGTCAGCCTCAGCAAGGGCGGCAACGTATCGCTGACCAAGGAGGCTCCTGGCCTGACCGCGGTCATCATCGGCCTCGGGTGGGACGTCCGTACCACCACGGGTACGGACTTCGACCTCGATGCCAGCGCCATCCTGACGAACACGGAGGGCAAGGTCAGCAGTGACGCCAACTTCGTCTTCTTCAACAACCTGAAGAGCCCGGACGGCTCGGTCGAGCACACCGGTGACAACACCACGGGTGAAGGTGAGGGTGACGACGAGCAGCTCAAGGTCAACCTCGCCGGCGTCCCGGCCGACGTGGACAAGATCGTGTTCCCGGTCTCCATCTACGACGCCGAGAACCGCCAGCAGTCGTTCGGCCAGGTGCGCAACGCGTTCATCCGCGTCGTGAACCAGGCGGGCGGGGCGGAAATCGCCCGCTACGACCTCTCCGAGGACGCCTCGACGGAGACCGCCATGGTCTTCGGCGAGCTGTACAGGAACGGCGCGGAGTGGAAGTTCCGCGCCATCGGCCAGGGTTACGCCTCGGGCCTGCGCGGCATCGCGCAGGACTTCGGCGTCAACGTCTGAGCCGAGCACGACCGCATGACCGTCCGGCGCCGCACGTGAGTGCGGCGCCGGACGCGCTCGACAACTCAAGCGACATCACACCGGGGAGGACCACGATCATGGGTGTCACGCTCGCCAAGGGGGGCAATGTCTCCCTCTCCAAGGCCGCACCGAACCTCACACAGGTGCTGATCGGACTCGGCTGGGACGCGCGTTCCACCACCGGAGCCGACTTCGACCTCGACGCCAGCGCGCTGCTGTGCAAGGACGGCCGGGTGCTCGGCGACGAGTGGTTCATCTTCTACAACCAGCTCACGAGCCCGGACGGCTCCGTCGAGCACACCGGTGACAACCTCACCGGTGAGGGCGAGGGCGATGACGAGTCGATCCTGATCGACCTGTCCAAGGTGCCGGCGTTCTGCGACAAGATCGTCTTTCCGGTGTCGATCCATGACGCGGACAACCGAGGCCAGACGTTCGGCCAGGTCAGCAACGCGTTCATCCGCGTGGTCAATCAGGCGGACGGTCAGGAACTCGCCCGCTACGACCTGAGCGAGGACGCGTCCACGGAGACCGCGATGATCTTCGGTGAGGTGTACCGGTACGGCGGCGAATGGAAGTTCCGCGCTGTGGGGCAGGGGTACGCGTCGGGCCTTCGGGGCATCGCTCTAGACTTCGGGGTCAATGTTTCGTAAAGCCGTGCGCGGAGCGGGGGAGCCCCGTCCTACCGGCGCGGGGGAGACCCGTACTCACCTGATGGGGTAGCCAGTGGTTTTGAAAACCTTCGGCTGGTCGTTCGCAATTACTGCGCTCGGCTTGGTCGCGGCGGTGTTCTACGACGGATGGACAGCATTCGGGGTCGTCGCGATCCTTGCCGTCCTCGAGATCTCGCTGTCCTTCGACAACGCGGTGATCAACGCCGGAATTCTGAAGAAGATGAATGCCTTCTGGCAGAAGATCTTCCTCACGGTCGGTGTGCTGATCGCCGTCTTCGGTATGCGACTGGTCTTCCCCGTCGTGATCGTCGCGGTCAGTGCCAAGCTCGGCCCCATCGAGGCGGTCAAGCTCGCGCTCAACGACAAGGACAAGTACCAGCAGCTGGTGACCGACGCACACCCGTCGATCGCCGCGTTCGGTGGCATGTTCCTGTTGATGATCTTCCTCGACTTCGTCTTCGAGGAGCGGGACGTCCAGTGGCTGCGCTGGATCGAGCGTCCGCTCGCCAAGCTCGGCAAGGTCGACATGCTGTCGGTCTGCATTGCGATGATCGTGCTCCTGATCTCCTCGTTCACCGTGGCCACGCACGCCCACCAGCACGGTGGCGTCCATGTGGACAAGGCCGAGACGGTACTCATCTCCGGCATCGCCGGTCTGATCACGTATCTCATCGTGGGCGGTCTCTCCGGGTTCTTCGAAAACCGCCTCGAAGAGGAGGAGGAGCGCGAGCACGAGGCCGAGGAAGCGGCCAGGAAGAGCGGCAAGGCAGCGCCGGCCATAGTGATGGCGGGCAAGGCCGCGTTCTTCATGTTCCTCTACCTCGAGGTCCTGGACGCTTCGTTCTCCTTCGACGGAGTCATCGGCGCCTTCGCCATCACCAACGACATCGTGCTGATGGCGCTCGGCCTCGGTATCGGTGCCATGTACGTGCGTTCGCTCACGGTCTATCTGGTCCGCCAGGGCACCCTGGACGACTACGTGTTCCTGGAGCACGGCGCGCACTACGCGATCGGTGCCCTCGCCGTGATCCTCATGATCACGATCCAGTACGAGATCAACGAGGTCATCACGGGCCTGATCGGCGTCGTCCTGATCGCCTGGTCGTTCTGGTCGTCGGTGCGCCGCAACAAGCGAATCGCGGCCGCCGAGGGAAAAGCGACGGCCTCGGGCGAGAAGGCTGAGGTTTCGTCCGGGCTCTGATCCTGGAACGCTGTGAGCGGGGCGGTCTGCGAGGAGAACTCCTCACCGGCCGCCCCGTCGGCGTAACTGGACCATGAAACATGGGCACTTGGGGGCGAAATGTCCTTCTGGGACGGACTGTGGCGGGGGCGTGCGGCGGAGTTCGAGTCGGGCAGCGCCGCATCGAATTCCATCGAACTCACCAAGCGGCACCCGGTTGTCTCGCTCACCAAGCAGGGGGCGGCCACCGGAAATCTGCGCATCAACCTGTCCTGGCGGATGCGGACCTCGGACATCGGCGGCCCCGAGCGGGGGAGCCTGCTGCGGCACCCGTTCAAGCTGTTCAAGCCCGATGTGGTGCAGGCCCATACGCAGAGCATGGTCAATGTGGACCTCGACCTCGGCGTTCTGTATGAGCTGACCGACGGGGAGAAGGGCGTGGTCCAGCCGCTCGGCAACTTCTTCGGCGCGCTCAACGCGCCGCCGTACGTGAAGCTCAGCGGGGACGACCGCTTCGGCTCGGCGTCGGGGGAGACGATCTACGTCAATCTCGACCATCGCGAGTCCATCAAGCGACTGCTCGTGTTCGTCTACATCTACGACCAGACACCGGCGTTCGACCGTACGCACGCCCACGTCACGCTCTACCCGAGCAACGGCCCGCGGGTCGAGATCAGTCTCGACGAGCGCGCCCCGCAGGCCCGCTCCTGCGCCGTCGTCACGATCGAGAACGTCAAGGGCGAGCTGATCGTGCGCCGCGAGGTGAAGTTCGTGTACGGGTTCCAGGCCGAGCTGGACCGGCTGTACGGGTGGGGCCTTCAGTGGGGCCGGGGGTACAAGTCCAAGGTCGGGGAGCGCTAGGGCATCTCGGTGGATCAGACGCAGGGCCCGTGTTCCGTCGCCCGATCCGGCCCCGAGTCGCCCGGGGTCGGTCGCGGTCTCAGCGTGAGATGAACTGCGGGCCCTGCGGCGGCAGCGCGAAGTTCGGGTCGGGCAGTGGCTGCACCGGCTGCGGGTAGCCGTACGCGGGCTGGGTCGTCGGCACCGGCATGGCGAGCGGCGCGGGCTGCGTGGGCGCCGCGGGCGGATACCCGTACGACGGCTGGGGGGCGGGCTGGGGGAGCGAGGCGGCGACGGGCTGCCGCGCGGGTGCCTGCGGATACCCGTAGCCCGAACCTGAACCCGCACCTGAACCCCAATCCGGCCCTGAACCCGACCCCGTGAACGAGGAGGTGGCGGGGGCCGGTGGCGGGAACGGCGGCTCGGCGGCCGGCATCGGGCCCGGAGGGGACGACGCCGGAAGATCCGCCGCCGGCTCCGACTCGTCCACCGAGATGCCGAAGTCCGTGGCCAGACCGACCAGGCCGTTCGAGTAGCCCTCGCCCAGGGCGCGGAACTTCCAGCCCTCGCCGCGCCGGTACAGCTCGCCGCAGATCAGTGCCGTCTCGGCGCCCGTCTCCGGCTTCACGTCGAAGTGGGCGAGGGGCTCACCCTCCGCGACCGCCGCGTCGTAGATCAGGATCCGCAGGGCGGGTACACGGTCGAAGGGGACGTCGTCCGCCGAGGCCACGAGGAGGATGCGGCCGACCTCGGGGCCGAGGCCCGTCAGGTCCGACTGGATCGTGTCGGTGAGTCCGTCGGCGACGCGTTTCTTGCCGAGCCGCCAGACCTTGCCGGAGGGGTGCCTGGGCTGGTTGTAGAAGACGAAGTCCTCGTCGGACCGTACGCGACCGTCGGGGCCGAGGAGCAGCGCCGAGGCGTCGACGTCGGGCACGCCCTGGCCGGTGGCCCAGCGCAGCACGGCGCGGACCGCCGTGGCTTCGAGCGGGACGTTCGACCCCTTCAGCATCGCGTGCGTCATGCGGTCATCCTGCCTTCCCTGTCCTGGCCAGGACAACGCGGGGGCCCGAGACTGTGAGGACGAGCGACATACTCGACATGGGTGGGTTACCTGAATTTCATGCCCGATGGGAACCCTTGACATGGATCCCTACGTACTATTACCGGCCACTTAAATTCGGGCCCGAGCGGCACGACGGGGGAGTCTCATGCGTCATTTCGGGCATATCGCCCCTGGGGTGCGGCAGCGCCTGTTCCACCGGGAGCCCGGTGACTTCACCGCGGACTCGCCGCCCCGCATGCTCGCGGCGGCCCTCGGGGCCACGCTCTACAGTCCGGCCACGCGGACGCGCCTGGCCGACGACGTCCTCAAGCAGGCGGGCCGGGGCGTCGTCTCGATGGTGCTGTGCCTGGAGGACTCGATCGACGACGCCGAGGTCGTCGACGCCGAGGAGAACCTGGTCAGGCAATTCACCGACCTCGCGGCCAGGTCGGACGCGCGGCCTCCGCTTCTGTTCGTCCGGGTCCGCGCCGCCGGGCAGATCACCGACCTCGTGGACCGCCTCGGCCCCGCCGTGCGCCTGCTGTCCGGATTCGTGCTGCCGAAATTCACCGAGGAGCGGGGCGTGGCCTTCCTGGAGGCGCTCTCCGCGGCCGAGGCCGCCACGGGCCGGCGCCTCTTCGCGATGCCCGTTCTGGAGTCGCCCGAGCTCCTGCATCTGGAGACACGGGGCGACACCCTCGCCGGGATCGCCCGCACCGTCGACAAGTACCGCGACCGCGTCCTGGCCCTGCGCCTCGGCGTGACCGACTTCTGCTCCGCGTACGGGCTGCGCAGGCCGCCGGACATGACCGCGTACGACGTCCAGATCGTCGCCTCCGTGATCGGCGACGTGGTCAATCTGCTGGGCCGCGCCGACGGCACCGGCTTCACCGTGACCGGCCCCGTGTGGGAGTACTTCCGTCACCAGGAGCGGATGTTCAAGCCGCAGCTGCGCCGCAGCCCCTTCCTGGAGGGCCGGGCCGTCGAGCTGCGCCAGGCCCTCATCGAGCACGACATGGACGGGCTGCTGCGCGAGATCGAGCTGGACCGGGCCAACGGCCTGCTCGGTAAGACCTGCATCCACCCCTCGCACGTGATGCCCGTGCACGCGCTGTCGGTGGTCAGTCACGAGGAGTACGGCGATGCCCAGGACATCCTGCGGCCCGAGCGGGGCGGCGGTGGCGTCCTCAGATCCGCGTACACGAACAAGATGAATGAAGTGAAGCCGCACCGGGCCTGGGCCGAGCGGACCCTCCAGCGGGCGGAGGCCTTCGGTGTCGCCCGTGAGGACGTCGGCTTCGTCGACCTGCTCAACGCCGGCCTGCCCGCGTGACGAGTGCGCGAGTCATGATGAAACCAACGAAAAGGGGCGAAGTGGTCTGGTCGGGGACATGGGTAGCGGAGCGGCTCGGTGTCGAGCTCGTCGGTGACGAGGAGATACCCGGGCTGCTGGGCCTTGCCCTGCGCCGCAATCCCAAGCGGGCCCATCTGCTCGTGTCGAACGTCCTCGGCAAGCATGTGCCGCAGTCGCCGGCCGTGGTCTGGCGCGCCGGGTACGAGCTCGGTCTGCGGGTGCGCGAGCTGCTCGGCGACGACGCGGCGCGGCGGGCCGTCGTGCTCGGGTACGCCGAGACGGCGACGGGTCTCGGGCACTCCGTGGCCGACGGCCTGGGCCTCGCGCCGTATCTGCACTCGACGCGGCGCCCTGTCGACGGTGTGGCGCGCGCGGGCGGCTTCGAGGAGGCCCACTCGCACGCCACCTCGCATCTGCTGCTGCCGGAGGACCCCCGGCTCCTCGCGGGCGACGGGGCGCTCGTCCTCGTCGACGACGAGTTCTCCACGGGCAATACGGTCCTCAACACGATCCGCGCCCTGCACGAGCGCTACCCGCGCGGGCACTACGTCATCGTCGCCCTCGTCGACATGCGCTCGCCCGACGACCGGGGCCGCCTGGCCGACTTCGCCCGTGAGATCGGCGCCCGCGTCGACCTGATCGCGTCGGCGTCCGGCACCGTCAAGCTCCCCGACGACGTCCTCGCCAAGGGCCAGGCCCTGGTCGCCCGCCACGAGTCCGGCGCCGAGGCCCCGACGTCGCGCACGGGGCCCGGCAACGAGGCACTGACGGTGCCCGCAGAGCCGGGCAGCGTGACCCGCGTGGACCTCGGCTGGCCCGCGTCCGTGCCCGACGGAGGCCGGCACGGCTTCACGCCGGAGCACCGCGCGGCGCTCGACGCGGCGCTCCCCGCGATGGCCGCACGCCTGAGCACGCCCCTGGGGGACGCCCGCCGCGTACTCGTCCTCGGCTTCGAGGAGCTGATGTACGCGCCGCTTGCCCTGGCCCGCGAGGTCGAGAAGGGCACGCAGGCACAGGTGCGCTACTCCACCACGACCCGTTCGCCGGTCCTCGCCGTCGACGACCCCGGCTACGCGATCCGCACCCGCCTCGTCTTCCCCGCCCACGACGACCCGGCCGACGGGCCGGGCGAGCGCTACGCGTACAACGTCGCGGGCGGTGACTTCGACGCGATCGTCGCCGTCGTCGACTCCACCGCGGACACACCCGAACTGCACGCCCCCGACGGCCTGTTGGCGCGCCTCGCCGAGCACGCCCCGCGCGTGCTGCTCGCCGTCGTGCCTTCCTACGTCCCTCAGGGGACTGCCCCCGAAAGGCCCCTCGTGCCCCCCACGCTCCCTGAGCCGCTCCCTGAGCCCCTCCGCGGCCCCGCCTTCTCCTCGTACGCGCCCGACGAGGTCGGCTGGCTGCTCCAGGACCTCTCGGACGTCGAGCTGGAGGCGCCCACCGAGGAGCGCGAGGAGGCGATACAGGGCGGTGGCGCGCACTACGCCGAGTCGCTGCCCGTCGAGTACCAGCCGAGCGCCGAGTACCAGGCGCTGTTCCAGTCCGCCCTCGAGGTGTCCGCCGCACGGATCGCGCAGGCCGTCGGCGTCGTGACCGAGACCGTGCTCGCGGAACGGTCCCCCCGCCCGGTGCTCGTCTCGCTCGCCCGCGCCGGGACACCCGTCGGTGTGCTGATGCGCCGCTGGGCGCAGGCGCGGCACGGCCTCGACCTGCCGCACTACGCCGTGTCGATCGTCCGCGGCCGCGGCATCGACGCGAACGCGCTGCGCTGGCTCGCCGCCCACCACGACCCGGCCGACGTCGTCTTCGTCGACGGCTGGACCGGCAAGGGCGCGATCACCCGCGAACTGGCCGAAGCACTCAAGACCCATCAGCGAAATGAGGGCGGACCCGGGTTCGACCCGGAGATCGCGGTGCTCGCCGACCCCGGTTCCTGCGTGCGCACGTACGGCACCCGCGAGGACTTCCTCATCCCGTCCGCGTGCCTCAACTCGACGGTCTCCGGCCTGATATCGCGTACGGTGCTGCGCGCCGACCTCGTCGGTCCGAACGACTTCCACGGCGGCAAGTTCTACCGCGGGCTCGCGGACGCGGACGTGTCCACGCACTTCCTCGACACCGTCGAGGCCCGTTTCGACGAGGTCGCCGACGCCGTGGACGCCCAGGTCAAGGAGATGCTCTCCGCCGACCGCTCGCCCACCTGGGAGGGCTGGGCGGCTGTCGAGCGGATCAGCGAGGAGTACGGCATCCACGACGTGAACCTGGTGAAGCCCGGCGTCGGCGAGACGACCCGTGTGCTGCTGCGCCGCGTCCCGTGGAAGATACTCGCCCGCGCGGGCGCCGGAGCCGACCTCGACCACGTACGCCTGCTCGCCGAGCAGCGCGGGGTCCCGGTCGAGGAGGTCGCCGAACTCCCCTACACCTGCGTCGGGTTGATCCACCCGAAGTACACGCGGGGCGCCACCGGCGCGGACGGCAAGGCGGTGGCCGCGAAGTGAGCGCCACGCCCGTCGCTCTGGTTGCCAGCGACCTCGACCGCACCCTGATCTACTCCGCCGCGGCCCTCGGCCTGACGATGCCCGATGCCCAGGCACCGCGCCTGCTGTGCGTCGAGGTCTACGAGGGCAAGCCCCTCTCCTACGTCACCGAGGACGCGGCAGCGCTGCTCGGTGAACTCGGCCGCAGCGCCCTCTTCGTCCCGACGACGACCCGCACCCGCGAGCAGTACGGGCGCATCCATCTCCCGGGGCCCGCACCGCAGTTCGCGATCTGCGCCAACGGCGGGCACCTGCTGGTGGACGGGGTGTCCGACCCCGACTGGCGGGCGGCGGTCGACGAGCGGCTCGCCGCGCAGTGCGCGCCGCTCGACGAGGTGCGGGCGCATCTGGTGCGGACGGCCGACCCGGCGTGGCTCCTGAAGGAGCGCGTCGCCGAGGACCTCTTCGCGTATCTCGTGGTCGAGCGGTCCCTGCTCCCGGAGGGCTGGGTCAAGGAACTCGCCGTCTGGGCGGAGAGCCGCGGCTGGACGGTCTCCCTCCAGGGCCGCAAGATCTACGCCGTGCCCAAGCCGCTCACCAAGAGTGCGGCCATGCGTGAGGTGGTCCGCCGCTCCGGCGCCGACGTCACGCTCGCGGCCGGCGACTCCTTGCTCGACGCGGACCTGCTGCTCGCTGCCGACCACGCCTGGCGCCCCGGCCACGGCGAGCTGGCGGACGCGGGCTGGACGGCGCCGCACGTCACGGCCCTGGAGGACCGGGGCGTCGCGGCGGGCGAGACGATCCTGCGGGAGCTGATCGAGAGGGTCCGGCAGCCGCGTACGTACGCCTAAGGGACCTGTACGTATCCCTGAGGGACGCGTACGTACCCCTGAGGGACCCGTACGTTCACCCGCAGCAACCCCCGCCGCAGCATCCCCCGCCCCCGCCGCCTGCGGGGCGGGCCGGGGCGGAGGCCGATGCCGTGCCGCCCACGGCGACGGTCGACAGCAGCTTCACCGTGTCGTCGTGGCCCGCGGGGCAGTCCGCGGGGGCCGAGGACTCGGCCATGGGGCGGCTCAGTTCGAACGTGTCGCCGCAGGTCCGGCAGCGGTACTCGTAGCGTGGCATGGGCACAGGTTAGCTGGCCGTGCCGGGCGTGCGTCAGCGTACGACCGTCCCCTGGCCCGCCCCGAGCAGCCCGAGTTCCGCCCGGGTGGGTGCCCCCTCCCAGTCGCCCGGCTGCGCGACCGCGAAGGCGCCCGTCGTCACCGCCCGGTCGAGGCGCCCGGCGGTGTCCTCGCCGTCGAGGAGCGCGGAGAGATAGCCGGCGACGAAGGCGTCACCGGCCCCGACCGCGTCCACCGCGCGCACCGGCCGCGCCGGGACGCGTAGCTCACCGTCGGCAGTGTGGGCGATCGCCCCGTCCGCGCCGAGCTTGACGACGACCTCGCGCACCCCGAGATCGAGGAGCGCCTTGACCGGGTCAGGCCCGGGGGGCGCGCACAGTGGCAGCTCGTCGTCGGAGGCGATCAGGACATCCACGTACGGGATCCAGTCGCGCAGTTCCTCGGTGGCCGCCTCCGGCCTCCACAGCCGGGAGCGGTAGTTGGCGTCCAGGCTGACCTGAACGCCGTGTTCGCGGGCGAGCCGCAGGGCGCGTCGGCACGCGTCGCGCGCGGAGGTGCTGAGTGCGGGCGTGATCCCCGTCAGATGCAGGACGCGGGGCGGCGGACCGGCCGAGAAGGCCCGCTCGACGCAGTCGGTATCGAGCCGCGAACCCGCCGAGCCCGCACGGTAGTACTGCACTCGCGTCACTTCCGGCAGCCGCGGCTCGAAGAGGATCAGGCCCGTGGGGGCGGCGGCGTCACGGGTGACACAGGACGTGTCGACGCCCTCGGCGCGCAGTGTGCGCAGGACCAGTTCGCCCACCTCGTCGGCGCCGACGGCGCCCGCCCAGCGGACGCTGTGGCCGAGCCGGGTGAGGCCGATGGCGACGTTCGACTCGGCGCCCGCGACGGACAGGTCCATCGAACCGCCCAGCTTGAACGGGCCGTGGCCGCGCAGCGCGACCATCGTCTCGCCGAAGGTGAGTACGTCGAGGGGGGAGGCGGGGGCCCCGGCAGAAGAGGGGCTCGCCGAACCCGAACCCGAACCCGAACCCGAAGCAGAGGCGGAAGCTGACGCCGTCATCCGCACACCGCCTTGAACTCGGCCGCCCGCTTGCGCAGTTGACCCAGGTCGCCGCCGTCCGCCGCGTCGCCGATGAGCGGCGAGCCGACCCCGACCGCGATGGCGCCGCCCTCCAGGTACGCGGTAGCCGCCGCCGCGTCGACCCCGCCCACCGGCACGAACGGCGTCCGGGGGAACGGCCCCCGCAGCGCCTTCAGATACGACGGTCCACCCATCGCGGACGCGGGGAAGATCTTCAGGGCCGTCACCCCGGAGGCCTCGGCCGCGATGACGTCGGTCGGCGTGAGCACCCCGGCGAGCACGGGCAGGCCCTGCCGCAGGGACTCGTCGACCCCGGCGCCGAGCCCGGGCGTCACGATGAGGTTCGCCCCCGCCTCGGCCGCCTCGCGGGCGTCACCGGCGGTCAGGACCGTGCCCGCGCCCAGCCAGACGTCGTCGCCGAGCTCGGCCCGCGCCCTGCGGATCACCGTGAGGGCGTCACGGCCGCTGAGGGACACCTCCACCAGCGGGATTCCGGCCTCGGCCAGGGCCATGACCGTACGGAACGACGCGTCGGCGTCGCTCCCCCGGACGATCGCCACGAGCCGCTCGGCGCGCAGTGCTGTAGTGAAGTCCATGGTGCTCTCCCTCGGTTCCTTTCATGGGGGGCGTGTGTTGCGTGGGGCGTGGGTTGGTGGGCCGTGTGGTCGGTGAGGCGTGTCGTGGGGCGGTCGGCAGAGTTCCCGCAGGGTCCGTCACCACTCGGCGAACGAGCCGTCCTCGTAGCGCCACACGGGGTTGCGCCAGGCGTGGCCCTTGGCGTCGGCCGCGCGTACGGCCGCCTCGTCGATGTCGACCCCGAGGCCGGGCCGTTCCGTGCGCAGCAGCGATCCCGCGACGAAACGGAACGGCTCGCGGTCGGTGACGTAGTCGAGGAGCTCGGCGTCCTTGTTGTAGTGGATGCCGATCGACTGCTCCTGAATGAGGAAGTTCGGTGTGGTGAAGGCGATTTGGAGGCTCGCGGCGAGGGCCACGGGGCCGAGCGGGCAGTGCGGCGCGATGTGAGCCCCGTACATCTCGGCGAGCGCGGCGATGCGGCGCAGCTCGGAGATGCCGCCCGCGTGCGAGATGTCGGGCTGCACCACGGCGACGCCGGCTTCGAGCGGGACGTGGAACTCCCGCCGGGTGAAGAGCCGTTCACCGAGCGCGATCGGGATGTTGGACGCGTTCACCAGGTCGGGGACGGCCTGCATGTGGTCGGAGAGGACGGGCTCCTCGACGAACAGGGGCGCGTACTCGGCGAGCAGAGGAAGCAGCCGGCGGGCGTTCGCGGGGGAGACGCGGCCGTGGAAGTCGAGCGCGAAGTCCCGTTCGTCGCCCAGGACTTCACGGGCCGTCTCCGCGCGCAGCAGGCACGCGCGGACCTCCTCGCGGGTGGCGAGCGGTGTCATGCGCCCGCTGCCGTTCATCTTCACTGCCGTGAACCCGGCCTCGACCTGGGCGCTCACCGCGTCCCTGACCTCGCTCGGCTCGTCGCCTCCCACCCAGGCGTACGCGCGGATCCGCTCACGCACAGGACCGCCGAGCAACTGGTGCACCGGCTGTCCGTACGTCTTGCCCTTGATGTCCCACAGCGCCTGGTCGAGCCCGGCGACGGCGGAGGACAGGACCGGACCGCCGCGGTAGAAGCCGCCCTTGGTCATGACCTGCCAGTGGTCCTCGATGCGCAGCGGGTCCTGGCCGACCAGATACTCGGCGAGCACCTCGACGGCGGCCCGCACGGGCTCCGCACGCCCCTCGACGACGGGCTCGCCCCAGCCGACGACCCCTTCGTCCGTCTCCACGCGGACGAACATCCAGCGGGGCGGGGCGAGGAAGGTCTCGATGCGGGCGATCTTCACGTAGGGGTTCCTCTCGGGGTGTACGTAGGGGTCCCCTCCCGGGGTGTTACGAGGGCGGGGCGAGACGGGGGCGAGGTGTCAGGGATGGCCGCGCCGGGACAGTTCGATCACTTCGAGCATCGCCGCGTACGCGCCGTCCTGGTCCCGCGCGCGGACGCGGTCGGCGACCAGGGCGTGGGCGGGCAGCGGGTGCTCGTGCCGTCCGGCGTGCACGAGCCGGTCCCGTAGGACCAGGGCCGGGATGATGACGCGCCGCATCTGCGCGAAGAAGGGGTTGCCGGAGGCGGTGAGGAGAGCCGTGTGGAAGGAGGCGTCCGCCCGCACGGCGAGGACGGGGTCGCTGTCGGTCATGACGGGGCCGGTCATGACGGGCGTCTGCTCGGCGGCGGCCATCGCGCTGAGTGCCGCGTCGAGGGCGGCGAGATCCGCGTCCGTGCGGTGCAGCGCGGCGAGCGCGGCCGCGGCGGGCTCGACGGCGCGGCGCAGCTCAAGGAGATCGGTGAAGAAGGCGCCGGGCGCGCCGGAGTCGATCGTCCAGCGCAGGACGTCACTGTCGAGGAGGTTCCAGTCGTCGCGCGGGCGCACGAACGTTCCCCGCTTCTGCCGGGCGTCCAGCAGGCCTTTCGTGGTCAGCACCTTGATCGCCTCGCGCAGGACGGTCTGGCTGACGTCCAGCTCGGCCATCAGCCCCGGCAGATCGAGGAGATCCCCCTCCGCGTACGTCCCGTCGAAGATCCGCCGGGCGAGCGCCTCCACGACGACCCGGTGGACGCCGCGCCCGGTGTACGAGACCCCCGGCGTGCCGTCCGGGCCCGTGCTGTCCGTGCCCGTGCCCGTGCTGTCCCGGCTCGGGCTGCCCCTGTCCTTGCGCGTCATGGGGGCAGCCTCGCACGCGGGCCAGTTATTTATCAATTATTCTCGGCGGGCCGGGCCCATCAGTGATCTTGGTGGTGGTCCCGCTGGTCCCGGTGGTCCCGGTCGTCCCGGGTGCCTTGGCGACCTCAGGGGTGGCGTGCGGATGCCGGGCGGCGCGGGCGCGCTCCTCGCGGGCGGCGGTTTCCGGGTGGCGCGCACGCCAGTACGGGTTGTCGTGCGGCAGCGTTCCGCTGACGCGCCCGTACATTCCGAAGGCCATGAGCATCACGCCGACCACGAAGCTGAACAGAACGTTCTGGATCTTGAACGCGAGGAAGTTGTAGTCGGTCTGGAGCAGGGCGAGGTTCACGAAGCCGCTGAGGATGAACAGGATGCCGACGGTCATGTTGATCGTCGAGGCGACGTTCCGTCCGATGACCATGCCGGCGAACAGCAGGGCGCCGAAGAGGATCGACAGGACGCTGAGGGCACCGTTGGTGTTCAGGCCGGCGACCTTGTCGCCGCCGGTGTCGAAGAATCCGATCTGGTCGATGAGTCCCAGGATGCCGAACGCGACCAGCACGAGCCCCATCAGGCCCGCGCCTATCCGGTAGACCTTGCTCAGTCCGTGGTCGACGGGCAGATGATCGTCGAGAACGACACGCGGATGCCGGAGCCGGGGAGCTGGGCGGATTTCGGGTACATGCGTGGCCATGCTCGCCTCCCTTGCACGTACGTATCTCAAGGATCCGCCCGTAGCCCCGAGGGCGCCAACAGGGACGGGGCACGGAGGCCACGCAGGAGCGTGGTGGCTCAGGAGGGGGCGCCGCGTTCTTCCCTGATCTGCGCGACGACGCGAGTGACCGTCTGCCGGACGGCCTCCGTCTCCGTGAGGAAGTGCCAGTAGTCGGGGTGGCGCCCCTCGAGAGCGGCGACGGCGCGGTCCAGACGGGCCACGGAGTCGTCGAGGGGGCGAGCGTGCCGGGGCTCGGGTGTGCTGCGCCCCGACATGGC
Source organism: Streptomyces sp. NPDC090032 (assembly GCF_044748025.1). NCBI lineage: Bacteria > Bacillati > Actinomycetota > Actinomycetes > Kitasatosporales > Streptomycetaceae > Streptomyces > Streptomyces sp. NPDC090032. The sequence continues at coordinate 157,544 of NZ_JBIVFF010000003.1, forward strand.
GAGTCGCTGCGCGTCCCGGATGGCGAACCGCGTCCGGTCGATCTCCTGCTGCGGGTCCTTCGCCACGGCGTTCAGCCGGTGCAGCCGGTCGGAGGCGGCGGACACGTCCTCGTCCGTCGTGTTCAGCAGAGCCCGGACCGTCGACAGGAGCGACGTCGCGTCCGGCCAGCGCTGCTCGTCCCGCGCCGTACGCGCCTCGGCCAGCTTCCGCTCCGCCTGCCGTACGTTCTCCGCGGCGCGCTCCGGCACGTGCTGGAGGTCCTGCCAGCAGGGGGCCGTGAACCGTCTGCGCAGCTCGCTCAGGACGGGCTCGACCTGCCCGGCCCGCGTCGTCAGGGCCTGCGCGCGGGTTCGCAGCGAGACGAGGCGGCGATCGATCTCGGCAGCGCGCTCCGGCAGCCGCTGGGCCTCGGCCCGCACGGCTTCGGCATCCCGGGCGACCCGCTCGGCGCGCTCCAGGGTCTCCGGCACGCCGTGCTGTCCCGCGCCCTGGTTGAGCCGGGTGAGCTCGGGGCCGAGGGCGGCGAGGCGGGCGGCGAGATCGTCGGCCTTGAGTCCGGCGCCGCGCACGGCGTCCAGGGAATTGCTCGCCGCGAGGAGCGCCTGGCGCGCCCGCTCGACGGCGGGGGCCAGCCGAGCCAGCTGCGTCTCGGCCTTCCCGAGCAGCGGCCCGAGGCCCTGCGAGAACCGGTCGAGGTCCAGCTTCACCTTGGTCAGCTCGTCCTTGGCCCGGCTCAGCTCGGCGCGCGCCCGAGAGGCGACCGAGGCCTCCAGGCCGTCCCGGTCGAGGTCGTGCGCATCCACGGCGGTGATGTACTGCAGGCTGGCCTCGTCGATCCGCCGGCCGAGGGCCTCGAAGTCGGAGACGGTGCGGCGCGCGGCGGGCGAGTCGTCGACCGCCGTGATGGTCTCGATGGAGATCCGCAGATCGCGCTGGGCGGTGTCGAGTTCGTAGAACGCGGCCGCGGCGGCGTCCTTGGCGGCCTGCGCCTCCGCCCGCTGGCTTTCCCCGCGCCCGAACCAGCGCCGGGTGCCACCCCCGGCGAACGCGGCCGGTGCCGCGGCGACGGCCACGGCGATGAGAGGCAGCGGAAGCAGGACGAGCCCGAGCAGATCGCGAAGCGCGGCACGCGGTCGCATCGACGACGCATACGGTCGCATCGATGACGCGTACGGCCGCATCGGTGGTGTCGCCGTCACTACCCTCTCCCGTGCTGCCCTCGCCCGTGCCCTCATCCGCCCTGCCCGCTGTCATTCTCCCACCGGTTAATGACGAACACACGGGCCGGATAGTTCGCTCTGGGCCCCGGGACTTTGCCGGACGATACGGGTTTGCGGGGTACCGCCACGGGCAAGGTAGGCTGTCGAATCATCCCGGGCGCGTAGCTCAGTGGTAGAGCGCTGCCCTTACAAGGCAGATGTCGGCGGTTCGAAACCGTCCGCGCCCACCTGGGAAAAGACCCCCAACCGTTCTCGGCTGGGGGTCTTTGACATCCAGGGCTGACATCAACGCCCATGGTCACTCACGGTCGAGCCGCCTTCTGAGCAGCCGATCCATGTGGCTGACCGCCTCGCGCTGCGTGTCCTGGACGACGTGCGTGTAGACGTTCATGGTGACCGCGATCTGACTGTGCCCAAGGATCTCCATCACGACGCGAGGCGCCACGCCGGCCGCAGTGAGCAGGGTCGCGGTGCCGTGCCGGGCGTCATGCAGCCGGATCACGCGGAGCCCGGCGCTCGCGGCAACCCGGGTGAACGAGCGGTACACATTCCGCGGCTCGATCGGCCGACCGGTGCGTGTCGTGAAGACGTAGTCGCTCTCCACCCAACCAGCGCCGGCACGCTCGCGCACAGCCGCCTGTCGCAGACGCTGCCACCGGAGGGGTGCCACGCAGATCGCGGGAAGCGGTAGAGACTGCTTGCGCCGACGCCCTTTCGGATCATCGTCGTACGCTTCCCCGCCGACGCGCTGTCGTTGCTTCCGGACCCGGATGACGCGCTTCTCGAGGTCGACGTCCTGCCATCGCAGACCAACGATCTCGCCCCGACGGAAGCCGAGCGCGATGGCGAGCATGAATGCGGCGTAGAGCGGGTCCTTGCGAGCCGCAGTGAGGAAGTCGAGGGTCTCGTCCAGCGACCAGGGCGACAGGTCCCGCGACTCGACCTGGGGCGGTTCGACGAGCGACACGACGTTGCGCGTGATCAGCTCCTCGCGGCAGGCAGCCGACAGGGCCGAGCGCAGAACCTTGTGCGACTCCTTGGCGGTTGCCGCGGTCGCCTCTCGCTCCATTCGGTTGAGGAAGCGACGGACATCGGCGACGCTCAGCGATTCGAGCTGCTTCGTACCGAGCATCGGCACCAGGTAAAGGCGAACGTGCACCTCGTACTTGGCGTACGTCGTGCGCTTGCGCCGCGGCTTGATGACGTTCTCCAGCCAGTACGGCAACCAGTCGGCAAGCCTGGCCGACTTTGTGGGCACCGGGACCCCGGAGGCGACCTTGGCGAGGAGTTCACGGCGCTTGGTGTCGCACTCCTGCCAAGTCTGGCCGTAGGCGAACTTACGGGCGCGGGTGCCGTCCGGCTGCAGGACGTAGACCGCTGCCTGATAGCGCCCGTCCTTGCGCTTGGTGATCGTGCCCGCGCCGTTGGGATTCCGCTTGCGCTGAGCGGCCATCAGGCAGCTTCCTCGATCCGGTCGCGGATGTAGTCCTGAACAGCGCTCTCGGGAATGCGGCGGCAGCGACCTTCCGTGATGGAGACGAGACGCTTCGAGCGGATCAGGTCGTAGACCTTCGAGCGTCCGTACCTGAGCCGCGCCATGGTCTCTTTCACGGTGAGGAGTTCCGTGGCAGTGGTGGACGTCATGCTGTGGCCCCTTCCAGAGCTCGTTGGTCTTGCAAGGCTTCGCGTGCGGTCTCGCGGTTCCGCTGGAGGTTCCGGGCGATGGTGGCGGCGAGGGCGGATTCGCCGGGGGTGTGGCCATGGCCGGCGTATTGCCAGTCGGCCAGGACGAGGACGGTGTCCGGCTCGCGGTCGTCCAGGCCGAGGGCTTGGCGTTCCTGCGCGGCGCGGAAGTCGGCGCGGGCCTGGCGGAGTTCGCCGAGGGTGGTGGAGTAGCGGCGGGACTTGGAGGAGAAGTGGCCGCGGAAGCCGAGCATGTGAGCCCAGGCCCACAGCCGCCGTTCGGGGTAGAGCGGATCGAGCTGCTTGCATGCCTCGATCAGCCGGCGGGTGTGGTCGGGGATCTGGTGGCGGTCGAGTTCGGCGAGTTCGCCGATGCGGCGGTCGAGGGTGCCGGTGTTCTCGGCGGCCTTGGTGGCGTACTTGGCGACGTAGGAGGCGACGGCCTGCTCGGTGATGTCGGAGCCGTCGCCGAAGGCCTTGACGGGGCGTACGTCGAGCTGGGTGCCCCAGCGGAACGTGCGGGCCGGTTGGTCGGCGGCGGCCGGGACGGACACCGATGTGTAGCTGTGCGAGGCAGCTGCGTGGATCGCGTCGGTGAGGAGCGTGACCGTGGCCCAGGACGGCGGCGGGGTTTCGGGGCCGTCTTGGCCGTCGATGCGGATTACGGCATGGAAATGCAGGGCGCCGCGCTTCTGGAACTCGGCGACCTTGCCGTAGGAGAGGCGGGCCGCTTCCTTCAGTTCGCGTTGGGAGAGGCCGGCGCGGGCGGCGATCTCGCGGCGGAGCCGGTTGGTGAAGCGCTGCCAGAGGTCGCCCGCGTGGTTGTTGAACAGGACGGCGGCGGCGTAGTCGTACGTCTCCGGATCGAGTGCCGTGCCGAGCGCGGGGTCGGCGGCGGGGTGGTGGGTGCCGCAGCGGCAGATGTCTCGGTCGGGGCGGTTGTGTACGGGGCCGAAGGACGGGGCGGTGAGGGTGGCGAAGACGCGGGGGTGGTCGCGGACCGTGGAGGGGATGTCCCGGTTGTCGTCTCCGGCCAGGCCCGCGCGGATGAGGTGGTAGGTGTCGCCCGCGTAGGTCCAGGCGCAGGAGGGGCAGCGGGAGGCGCGGCGGTTGCCGCAGGCGAGGCGGAGGCGTCCGCCCGGCTCACTCTCGGTCGAGTAGTGGTGCAGGGTCTCGCCGGTCGTCTTGTCCTTGCTGAGGGTCCAGCCGGTGAGGTGAATCGGGTCGGCGCAGCCGCCGGTTCGGCGGATCTGCTCGTGCCAGCGGTCGAAGTCGTCGGCCGAGGCCACCCTCAGCAGGTCGCCGAGGGTGGTCGGGTCGAGGAGCGCGTCAGACACGGGCACCCTCCCGGACAGGCGAGCGGTGTGCCGCGCCGGTGCCGTGGCAGGCCGTGCAGTGGGCGGTGATGGTCCGCAGGTGGCCGTTCCGGTCGCGGCCGCCGAGGGTGATGGCGGCGGAGGCGAAGCCGTCGCAGTTCGGGCAGATCCGGGACGGCGGGCGGGTGTGGTGCGCCATGCTTGGGGTTCCTTTCGATTGCGGTTGGAAGGGGCCGGACCGTCCGGGCGGCGGCGATGCTTGGCGGCTTGTGCGCCGCCCGGAGGCCGGTCAGTGAGAGGCGGGGCGGGGTCCGCGGCGGCCGGGATGCCCCTTGGCCGCGTACATGGCGGCATCAGCGACGGTGAAGGGCGTCCGGCAGCGCACGGTGGGGCAGGTCGGCCAGGTGGCAGATGCCGACCGACGCGGCCAGGGGGAGGGTCTGGCCGTGATGCGTGAACGGGCGGTTCAGGTCCCGGATCAGCTCACCGATGCCGGGCTCGCCGTGCCGGCGGGTGGCGACGGCGACGAACTCGTCTCCTCCGAGGCGGCCTGCGACACCGTGACGTCCGCACCAGTCGGTGAGGCGGGACGCTGCTACGGCGAGGGCGGCGTCACCGGCGGCGTGGCCGTGGGTGTCGTTGAGGGACTTGAAGTCGTCCAGGTCGATCAGGAGGACCAGGGCGTCGCGGTGCCGGCGGATGGTGCGCTGAGCACGGGCAGTCCATCCGGCGCGGGTGTGTAGGCCTGTCAGCGGGTCGCGACGGGCGGTGGCCAGGCGTTGGGTCAGCAGCCCGGAGTGGGCGGCCCAGCCGATCAGGGGCAGGGCTAAGGCGAGCGCGTGCGTGTCCACGGGGGATCTCCTTTGCTGCGGTTGGAGGTTGAGCGGGGCCGTCCGGTCAGCGGCGGTGCTTGGCGGCTTGTGCACTGCCGGAAAGCGTGTTTTCAGCGGCGTATCTGTGCGGTGCTGAGCGAGCGGATGACCAGGGCGCAGATGGCGACGGATGCGCCGGTGATGGCGACCGCGAGGAGCATCGAGACCAGGACTGCGCCGACGACCAGGACCACGGCGGTCCCGCTGCCGACGAGGGCGATGACGGCGCCGGGGGTGAGCTGCACGGCCGGCCGCGCCGGGACTGAAGCCGCAGAGACGGCCGGGGCGGGCGCGAAGCGCTGCGGACTCTGCGGGATGACTGCGGTCGGCTCGACGACCACGGGCGGGGTGATGTGGCCGGTGGGTTGGGGCATGGTCGGGACCTTGGGCCGGAACATGGTGGATCTCCTTTCGTGGGTGGTTACTTGACGGCGGTGTCGATGGCGGGGGCGAGCAGGCTGTCGGCGAGGAGGTAGCCGCCAAGGAGTAGGACGGCTACGAGCCACCAGGGCGGGCGGATGAGCTTGACGCCGAGCCAGCCGACGACGATCAAAGCGAGCCAGAGCGGGACCTGCACGGGGTGTCTCCTCAGCGGGCGGTGCAGCGGTGGGTGCGGGCGGCGAGCTGGGCGGCCGACTGGCTGGAGTAGTGGGCGGACCAGCCGCAGCGGTCGTTGGTGCACACGGCGGCGTGTTTGGTGTGGCCGTGGCGGTCGCGGTGGGTGCCGATCTGCACGGGGCCGATCCGCATCACGGAGTGGAAGTGGTCGCGGGCAGGCATGACGGGTTTTCCCTTCGGATCAGGTGAGTTGGGCGGCGATGGCGTCAGCGAGCTGGGGCGGGACGCCGAGGCGGGCGCGGAGGGTGTCGGTGTCGATCGGGGCGCCGGTGCGGGTGTGGTGGTCGGCGGCGAGCTTGCGGGCGTGGTCGACCAGGGCGGTCGGGACCGGCGGACTGGACGGCACCGCAGGCGGGGCCGCGGGGGCGAGGGCGGGGGTGTCCTCGGCAGCGGCGGCGATGGGAGCGGGCTCCGGCAGCGCTGCGGGGACGGGTTCCGGCGTGACCTCCGCCGTGGGGGCCGGGGCGTCAGGCGCCGGCCGAAGAGGCTCCGGGTCCTTGGAGCTGTGGGAGTGGGCGAGGAGCGTTCCGCCGAGGAAGGCGAGGGCGGGCCATCCGGCGATGCCGAAGCGCAGCCAGGCCGGTGGGTGGGCGAGGTCGAGGAATCCGGCGGTGGCGACGTTGGCGCCGAGCGAGGCGACCAGGGCGATGAGGAACCAGCACCAGGCCAGCCGGGACGGTCCGTCCGCGCGGAGCCGTCGCCATGCAGCGACGAGGAGCAGGTCCACGGAGATGGGGTAGGCCCAGCCCTTCCAGCCGGTCTGTCCGGCGGCGTCGGCGAGCTCGTGGAGGTGGGCGAAGGAGAGGGCTCCGGCGATGACGGCCTGGACGAGGACGGCGTCCACGCGGAACGCGGGGCGGGCCATCATGCGCCGCCGGGGTATTCGGGGCCGTTGGTGGGGTCGTAGCCAGGCGGGAACATGCCCGGCGGGGGCTCGGGCAGCGACGCGGCAAGCGATGGGCCGATGGTGTCGATGAACAGGTCGTCGGCGCCGGGCGTGTCCGCGTAGAGGGCAAGGGCGCCGAGCATCAGCACGGTGCGGTGGAAGTCCTCGATGTGCTCACACATGGGGGCGTTCCTTCCTTCCGGCATGGAGGGGGTAGGGACCTGGCGCGAGACGGTCGCGCCGACCAGGAGCGGGAGGGGTCAGACGGTCGCGGGAGCGGCCTTGGCCAGCGGCTCGGAGGCCGGGGCCGGGGTGCCGACGACGGGCCGGAAGGGCGCCAGCGCGGGCAGGTCCGGGGTGCGGCCAGCGTGCTTGTTGCAGAGGTTCACGGCCTGGCGCAGCGTGGTGTGAGGGGCGCGGATGCGGGCCCAGCCGCCGGAGGAGTCGCCGGTCACGGCGATGCCGGGAGTCTCGGTCGGGATCTGGATCGCGGCGAGGACGGCGTCCGGGGCGATGTCGCCGAAGGCCATGTTGGCGGAGGATTCGTCGTTGACGCGGTGGGCGGTGCGGCCGGTGAGCTGTGCCCGGAGCATCGTGATGCCCTTGCCGAGTTCGGACCCGAAGCGCTGCCCGCAGATCTCCAGATAGATCCCGGCAGCCCGCCCGAGCTGGGCGAGGCGGACCAGGGCGGTGATGATGCGGTCCCGGCGCTTCTCCTCGTCCTTCGTGGCGAAGAGAGCGAGTTCGGCGACCTCGTCGACCAGGACCACGATCGGCGTCGGGCGCAGGTGATCAGGCAGGTTCCAGATATCGGCGGCGATCTCAGCATCCGGCACGTTGACCGTGATCCGCTGCTCGGCCCGGATCACCTGGTAGACGTCCGCCATGTGGGAGACGAGGGCTTCGAGGAGGTCGAGGGCGGTGTCAGGGTTGTCGGCGAGCGCGGAGAACCGGCGGGCCAGTGGGAAGAGTTCGACGCCCTGCTTGCAGTCGATCCCGACCAGAGCAACATCCATCGGGGCGAGGCCGGCGACCAGGTTCCGCTGGTAGACGGACTTGCCCGACTCCGTGGCGCCGAGCGTGAGCCCGTGGGGGAGGGCCCGGTAGTCGCGGTAGTGCACCGCCCCGTCCTCGCGCAGCGCTACCGGAACCCGCATCGGAGCCAGATCGGTCTTCGCAGGCATGTGAACCCGCTTGAGGACGTCGTAGCCGGTCATCCGGACCTCGACCACGCCCGAGCGCAGTTCACGGGAGGTCACGCCGTACATGGCGAAGGAGTGTCGCAGCCGGTCCGTGGCGGCCGAGACGTCGAAGGCGTCCTGTCCGGGCCGGAGCTTGAGGCGCAGGACCAGGCCGGTGCGGGTGGGGCGAAGCCGCAGGATGCGCGGGGCGCGAGATTCAGGGACGGGCCGGTTGGCGAGGCGGGCGATGGCCAGGCGCCAACGGGAAGGCGGAACGGTGAGCCCGCAGGCGTCCATGACGGAGGTGTACTTGAACAGGACCCGGACCGTGGCGACGGCGGCACCGAAGGCCAGCCAGTACCAGGCGGGGCGCCGCCACCGCAGGATGACTGCGGCAGCGACGACCAGCACCAAGGCGACCGTTAACGCGGTCATGATCAGGCCGCCTTCGACGTCGAGCCAGCGCCAGCGAGCGAGGTGACGGCTACAGCACGGAAAGCGATCCCGTGGCGCTTCTGCCCGTTGAACTCGTTCTCCCACGCCGAGGCGACCAGGCCCGTCAGGGCGACCGGGGTGCCCATAGTCAGGTCCTCGGAGACGCCCGGCTGCGGAACGGTGAGCTTCAGGATCTCCACCTCGTCGGGCGTGGAGAACATGACCTCCACGGTCATCAGCGTGACGCCGTCCTTGTCGAGGGCGATCTCACCGGTCCGGCGGTCCTTGACCTTCGGCTGCGGAGCCTTGGCGACCATCACGGTCGCGTTCGTTGTGTCGACGGGAATCTGACGCATGATTGAACTCCCTTTCAGGGGCGGGAGCGGCGTACTTGCTTGGCGGTGGGTCGCCGCTCCTGTGCGTTGACGGGTGGCCTGCAGCAAAGCCGCGGGCGTTTGCGCTTCAATCTGGTGCGCACCAGAAGATTGCATCTGGTGCGCACCAGATGTCAAGCGTTGTCGTTGGTCCGGCTCTTCAACTCCGGTCCCTGTGACACTTCTAGGGAACCGGTTCTTCCAACGCCTCGGTAGCCAACAGGGGTTAACAGCCGACTCGTTAACCCCTGACGACCTGCGCAGATATGAGGCATGCTGCTGTTAGGGCTTGGCAACCACAGGCGGGGCGAGGCGACGTGACGAACGGACTCAAGGCGGCACGGAGTGCACGAGAGTGGTCGCAGGAGCGGTTAGTTCGAGAGATCGAACGCCATGCGCATCAGCACATGCTCACCGTCGCATCCACCGCCAGCCTGCGGGTCTACGTCTCGGAGTGGGAGAACGGCCGGCGCTCAATCTCAGCCCGCTACGCGAAGATCCTGCGCGCTCTCCTCGGTATCACGGACGACGAACTGCACGGCAGAACAGAGGCGTTGGCCGTACCCGCCGCAGCTGATGGGTACGACGAACTCATAAGCCGGATCGACGCAGCCCGCAGCGTCAGCCTCACCATGGTGACGACATTCATGGATCAGACCGAACTGTTCAGGACCATGGACCGACAGATGGGGGCCGCGAGCCTTGTCGACCCGATGACGGGGCACCTGGCGAAACTGGAAGACGCGCTCACCTTCGCCGTACTCCCCGAGACTCGGCGCCCGGTCGCCCTCGCGTTGGCAGGAGCTGCAACGCTGGCGGCATGGCAGGCGCTTGATGTGGGAGCGGTCGAACGAGCATGGCGGCACTACGAGTTGGGCAAGCGAGCCGCGCAGGAGGCCGACGAGCCGATGTATCTCGCGCATGCCACGGCCGAGCAGGCGTACGTGCTGTGTGATGCGGGCCGGGCCTCCGTCGCGGTGCAGCTGATACGAGACGCCCAACGCGTCGGCGGCAAGGCAATGTCGCCACGCCTCACAGCCTGGCTGTATGCGGCCGAAGCCGAGATCTGCGCCCGCGCGGGGATGCCGGACGACTGCCGGCGGGCACTGGAAAACGCGACGCGATGCCTGCCGCCGGGGGAGGAAGCCAGGGACGCGGACATGCTGAGCATCTTTCTGAACGAAGGACACCTCAACAGATGGCGCGGCAACGCACTCGCCCTGATAGGCGACGACGAAGCCGTGACAAGCCTGTACGGCGCACTCGACTCCGCAGACCCCACCTTCATACGAGCATCGGCGGGACTGCGCTGTGATCTCGCCCAGGCGCACATGGCGCGCGGCGAGTACGACCAGGCGCACGAGCACCTAAGGCAAGCCCGGCTGCTGGCGAGCCGTACCGGATCAGTGCGTCACCGGCGCCGAATCGAAGACCTCACGCAGCGCTTGTAGGCGCAGCTCCAGCGCCCCGTGAGGCGAGCACGTGCAGGAGGGCCACGAGCGTCCCCGAGCCCATGAGCTCACCGCGGGCCATCAGCCCGGGAATGTCCGCGAGAGGCACCCAGGCAACATGCCCCGCTTCCTCGAGGTCGGTCGGTTTTCCGACGAGCTTCGCCCCCTGGCCCACGTAGATCTCGTGCGGCGAGTCGACCATGCCAACCATGGGCTGATAGGTGACCACGTGTTCCAGGGCATCCGGCCGCCATCCAGTCTCTTCCTCGACTTCGCGGAGAGCGGCGTGTGCGGCGTCCTCTCCCTCGTCGACGATCCCGCCGGGCAGCTCCCAGCCGAACGAGTCGGGGACGAAGCGGTACCGCCAGAGCATCAACACCCGGTCCTGGTCGTCGAGGACGGCGGCGATGGCGACATGGTGCAGCCGTACGACGTGATGCTCGAAGCGTTCGACGCCGGGCGGCTCGACGTCCACCAGGCTGAGCTTCACCCAACGGTTGTCGTACACCGTGCGCTCACCGTGAATCTGCCACGGCTCCAGGTCTGTTGGCGTCTCAGTGCTCACGGACCGGTCCGGCACGCGGTACGAGCTACGGCCGTGCACCTCGATGGCGCCCTCGGCGATGAGCTTGGCGAGGACCTGGCGAAGTGCCGTACGGCCGATGCTCAGCTCTTCCGAGAGAGTCCGCTCGGAGGGGAGCTTGGAGCCAGGCTGGTACTTGCCCGTCGAGATCCACTCGCGAATCGTGAGGTAGACCCGCTCCGACTTCGGTCCCATCCGGTGAGCACACTCCCTGCGTCCTGTGATCCTGGTCCGCTCCAGCGTAGCGACCACCTACGAGAATCCGTAGTGGTTGGCCGAGCGGCTGATCGCCGAGGGCGCGGTAGAACTTTCTCTACTTCATCAAGGCCCGCGCACGGCGCGGGCGCGCGCCGCCTCTGCGGCGCGGCCTGCCTCCTGTCTGCGCCCCGGCTGGCCGCGCCCGGCGGCGCGCTGCGTGCATGCGGGCAAGGGCGGGACGCCATCCGCGGGCACAAGATGATGCCTCCGGCGGGGGATCGGCCGGCACCGGGGTGGAGGGGGCGCCGCTCCCGGCCGCGGGCACATCGTGGCGAGCGTGGTGGGCTCCCATCCCGTCCGCCATCGACCCAGGCAGAGCCGAGCAGACGCGGCCCATGGCGTCCAGGTCGTTCGTACAGTGGCGCGCTCCACCTGGACGCCATGAACCACGCCCGCTCCACAGACGTGTGGGTCGACGGCGGACGGGATGGGAGCTGGGGAGAGTGGTGGGTGAGGCCGGAGATGGCGGCTGCCTGTGTCAGGCGCTAGACCTGGTCTGATCTTCGCCCCTAAGCCATCCTTCGATGTCGCTCCGCCTCCAGTACAGGCGATACAGCAACCGGTGAGGCGATGGGAACGGTCGCTTCTTTGGCCCGCTACGTGCCAACCAACCAGTGATGGTCTTCGGGTTCACCCGCACAAGTGCTGCGGCGCCAGCGGTGTCCACCCAAACATCGTTGCTGGGCAACTCTGGCAACCCAAGAAGGCGTCCAGCCGGAACCTCCTGGGCTTCGACCAAAGCCTCAAGGAGCACCTGATGCTGAGCAGCCAACGTCACGGCGCTCGTTCACACGACTCTCCCCACGGCTGCAGTTTTAAGACTGCAACACAAGCTACACCACTCCGACCCAGGTGATCTTTGGTTTCAAATAGCCGTTCTAGTTATTCCTGAACTTCGCCCGGTTCGGCGACAGGCTCTCGGAAAACTGAGGCCACCTGGTCTTCGGGGATCCGCTGAAGCAGTTGCTGCTTCAGCTCACGGTCTGCCCGCTTATTCCTGTAGTCAAGGATGTCGCGAACTACACACCGCAGCACCCATGCCACTCCGGGAAGAGATCCCAACGAAGCCAGTTCACCAAGGATTTGCACCTAGGTCTCCTGGGTTGAGTAGCGGCTCCGCCGGCCATCAACGGCCGAGCCGCGCAAACGTCACCAGTTTCCGCGTGGAAAAAATGGCAACAAAAAAGCCCGAACTCTGCGTTCGGGCAACAAAAAAGCGGAGACTCGCGTCTCCGCTATGCAGTTCCGGGCACGCCGGACTTGCGGAACACTATGTGACACCAGCCCGCGCAAGTCAAGAGCAGGACAGGAACAACAGGTCAGAGCGTTCGCGCGTGCACTCCAGACCACTCCCAACCGCCAGCGGCGACAAGTACGCTTGTCATCGTGACGCTGCCGCCGGACGACCCCATCACCCTCTACCTGTATGGGCTCGCGTGGGAGAAGGCCATGGAACGACTCCCTGAGCCGCCGCACAGCACTTCAGGACCAGTGACCAAGGAAGAGCACTTGGCGTTAATTTCAACATTGGCCGACTTTTCTTCGGGCCTCGAAACGAACACTCTGACTGCCACTTACTACGCATGCCGGTTCAACGTGTCACAGGCAGAGATTGGGCGCGCCTGCGGTATCTCCCGACAGGCTGTCCGCCAACGACTCGCCAAGGCAACAGAAGCACATGATCGTCAATACCCTTACCGGGATGACGGTTTCGAAGACTATTCCGACTACGAGTAAATTGGAGCCCAGACCGCGCGTGCCGCACCGACATGGCGCAGTCGATCCACAACAGGCACGCGACCCCCGCCTGTCAGTGGGACACGATATGACTCCCCCATGCAGATTCTTGGCGTCCTGACGAACGTTGCGATCATTGGCGCTTGCCTCTCGGTCGTCTCAGCCCTCGCGGTGGCAGTCATCACAACGCGAGCCAACCGCAAGCTAGAGGAGCGCAAGCGCATCGCGCAGTTGGCCACAGACGCGTTCCTGGATGGATGGAAGGCCATCGTCGAAGTCGGGACTTGCGAAAACCTCATATCGGAACTTCCCGCCAACGCGCCGGCTGGGCGTCGGGAGGAGCTGACGACGCGGCTGAGCACGGCCAAGTCTCTGTGGACATCCGCCAAGGTACGTCTGTCTCTGTACGGGGGTAGCAACGTGAGCCGTCTCGTAGCCAAGATCGAGGTAGCAGGCGGTTTCAACGCAGGCGACCCGGACAAGGTCTATGACCTGGCTTGCATCTTCCTGCAGGTCCGTAAGGATCTAGGCCTCAATGAGGAGATCGAACCGGTACACATCTTCCAGGCGCTGGTTGGTGACCGTGTGAATCTACCCGCTCATGTTCACACGCCTAGGGCTATACCTGGGTCGACTGAATGAGATCCGCGGCAGCAGCTGGCAGGTAGCTCTAGATCAGGGCGTCCCGTGCCACTCTCGTGTCAGAACCAAGGGGGACTCACGGTGACTCAGCGGCAACAACGGAGCACGCGCAGGGACTTCGCCCAAGACAGATCTCCGCAGCTCACGCCACCAACCGCCCAACCTCGCTCCTAAAGCGGGGGTCGCAGGTTCGAATCCTGCCGGGGGCACCAGCCAAACGGCGCGTGCGGGCTTCAGGCACGTGCGTACCAAGGCGCCGGCGTACAGGCGCTGGGGGGGGGGAACCGCGGACGCCTCAACGACGACGCCGCCCTCGTCGCCCTGCATCGCCACCCGGACAACCATGGACACCGCCGTCATGGAGCCATCATCCACTCAGGCGGGTTCACACACACACTGACAGGTGCTGGGCACGCTGTACGTCGACGCTGGGCGACGCTCCCGGCTTCGGTGAGGGCATGGAGGCGGCGGCGAATGACGCGGGTTCCGTGCACGGCGACCGCTCGGGTGAGAACAGCTCTTGCGCTCCCGTGAGGTCGAGCAACCTGTCGACCGCTGGGCTGACGGCCTGGATCGTGACGGCCTTGCCTTGACTCAGGGCCCGGTGCCGGAGGTCCAGAAGCACGTTGAGGCCGGCGCAGTCACAGAAGCTGAGCCTACTCAAGTCCAACTCGAGACCGCTGGACGAATCGGTCAGGGCTTCGAGCAGGTGGGCTCGGATCTGGTTGCCCGAGACGAGGTCGAGTTCACCTTGCATTGTCACCCGGTTCCGGTTGCCGCTCGGTGCGTACAACGCTGTGATCTGACCAGTCAGAAGCGATCCCGCAGCAGCGTCTCCATCAGAGCAGGGGAGGTTCGGCGTCAGGGGGGACTGGGCCCGGTGCGGGGGTTGCTGCATGGCTTGCCTCCAATGCGCTGGTGTAGACCGCCCCAAGGTTCCCCCAGGGAAGCGACATGCGTCAAGCTATGCACGAAAGCTAGTGCGCGTATTCGGAAGCGTGCATGCCTGCTCGGTACACTCAGGCCATGGATGGGGTACCTGAGTCACACAGCGGATGGACGTTCCTGACGAACCACGCTCGCGTCCTTGCGGCCATCGCGGACAACCAGAGCGCACGGGTTCGCGACATCGCCGTCCGTTGCCGTCTCACTGAGCGTGCCGTGCAAAAGATCATCGCGGACCTGGAGCAGGCCGGCTACCTCTCACACACCCGCCAGGGGCGGGGCAACATTTATGAGATCGACCCCACCAAGGTCCTGCGCCATCCGACCGAAGCCGGTCAGGGCCTGACGGTGGCCTCACTCCTCTCACTGCTCAATCTCCAGGACGAAACCCATCGCCAAGCACTGCCAGCGAGCCCGCACAACGACAACTAACGCAAGCCGCGGCGGACTATCAACGTGAGCCGACCCGACGAGGAGGGCGTGCGATCGGCCGGCGAGGTGGTCCGGCGTTCGGAGAACTGCACCATCCGCCTCATCGTGTTCCGTGACGGCGGCTCGGGAGCCGCTCGGCAGAGCGTGATCAACACGTTCAAAGAACTCGGCGTCGACGGCGAAGGCATAGAGGGGGACGAGCTGTTGGGGATTTGCCCTGTGCCGGAGCTGTTCCGCTGACATCCAACGCTGACATCAACGACCACGTACGGCCGCAGCCTTGGGCGCATGCAGATGGCTCCCGGAAGCACGGTTGGGCGGCGGTCCCGCTGAGGCTGACCAGGCCCGCCCTGCGGCCTTGGGTGATCGCGCGGGAGGCGAGGTGGATCATGTTCGGTCCCGGAGTCAGGGCCATGCCCAGTTCGACCAGGGCCACTCCTCCGGCTGCGGTCAGAGTGATCACCGGTCAACCTCCTGGTCGTTCGTCGGGTACCCGGTACGGATCAGGGTCACCCGGCTGCAGCGGACGGCACCAACGCATCAGCGGCGCCTGCCTCGCCTGCTGCAGAATACGGCCCTGCCGCTCGGCATCTTCATGCAGCCCTGACCCCGTTCCTAGTTCGCCGACGACAGCCGACAGCCCCGTCTCTGTTCCCCCTACGTGGTTCGCTGGAACTGGCCGATCAGCGGGAGCGTGTGCCACAGACGTGCCACATCGTGCGGTCAACCACGGTCAATAACGGCTCGGCGCAGTCGAGATGCGCCGTTCACCTGGCGTGCCGCTACAACAACCGGAGTGAACCCGGGCGCTTCCGCTTCGGATCATGGCCGCCCTTACAAGGCAGATGCCGGCGGTTCGAAACCGTCCGCACCCACCGGGACTGAGTTCCAAGTCGGTTGACAGGACAGGCACTTGGTGGGGTCGTCGACGGCCTTGAACTGCACGGTGGCTGGATTGTCCATGGTGACGATCCAGCGCGATGCGCCGCTGCTTCCGTCGCAGGGCCTGAACTGGGCGCGGTGGCCTGCGCTGATGGGTCGTAGGTAATGCAGTTGTCCGTGCCGGTGCCGCGGAGCAGGTGTCCCGTCCGGCCGGGAACGGTTACGACGTCCCACAACAACGGTGAAGGCGGGCACGGAGCGAGGACGCATGTCGGGTTCTCCCGGCTCGGGCGTCGGAAAGCCGCACCTCACCACTTCTACCGGATCATGATCGGTGTTGCCCGGCCATGTTCGCCCGAACGCATTGAGCGTCGGGGGGATGGTGATTCTTGAAATCGACCATGTTCGCTCGTCGCCGCACTCGGTCCGGTTTCAAGGGAGTGGTGAGTTTCAGTGAGCGTTGCGGGGTAAGTCGGCGGCCGCCCGCTGCATTGCTAGTTGGTCAGGTTCGTTGTTCTCGCTAACGTAAGTCCGTGATTCATACGAGATTCACTGAAATGTTCGGTATCACTTACCCGGTGATGGCGGCTCCCATGAGCTTGCACAGCGGCGGGACGCTCACCGCCGCGGTTTCCGCCGCCGGCGGGGTCGGCTCCTTCGGGGGTACGCATCCCTGGAAGGGGCCTGACTGGATCCGCGAGCAGATCGCGACCGTTCGCGCCACGACGGACCGACCGTTCGGGGTCGGCTTCATCACGCCGTTCCTCCCCTTCAGCGAGCCGCATTTCGACGCCGCACTGGAGGAGCGACCAGAGATCATCGCGCTGTCGTTCGCCAATCCGCAGCCCTGGCTTGCTCGCGCGAAGGACGCGGGAGCCCGGGTGATGTGCCAAGTGCAGACCTACGACGACGCGGAGGCAGCCGTCGCCGCGGGCACCGATGTCCTCGTGGCGCAGGGCAACGAGGCCGGTGGCCACACCGGGGCGATGGGCCTGCTGCCGTTCCTGGCCGGGATCGTAAGGCGTTATCCCGATGTGCCGGTACTGGCCGCAGGGGGCATTGCCGACGGCCGGACACTCGCGGCGGTCCTCACCGCCGGTGCGGACGGCGCTTGGCTGGGCACGGCCTTTCTCGCCACGCCCGAGGCGGTCGAGGTGCACGACGTCCACAAGCGCCTGATCGTCGAGAGCGATGGCGGCGACACCGTATGGACACGGGCCTACGACATCGCGTCGGGGCTGCCCTGGCCGGCGACCATCGGCGCACGCGTCCGGCGCAATCGGTTCACCGATGAGTGGTCAGGACGTGAGGCGACGCTGCAGGACCGCAAAGAGGAGTTCGCGCCCGAGGCAGACGTCGACCCCTTCGAGGGCCCACCCGACCCCGACACGAGCGAGATCCTCTACGGTCAGTCGGCGACCTTCGTCGACGCCGTCCGCCCTGCTGCGGACGTGGTCCGGACGATCAGTGACGAGGCCGAGGCGATCCTGGCCTCGCGGCCTCGATCGCTGCTTTCGTCGGCGGATGCAGATGCGTAGGCTGCGGGACTCAGTGCCAGCGAGTGTCGAACTACGTGTCAACGCCGACGAGAAAAGGCCCCCGGCCGCTCTCGGCCGGGGGGTCTTCGACGTGCTGGGCTGACGTCAGCGGGGTCTCGATCACGTCGGGGGCATCGCACCGGCGGACCGCCCCCGAGTGGTCCGGGCCGGTGTCAGCACGGCTCGTTGAACTTCACTGCGTCGAACTTCACCGGCCGGCCGTCGAGTTTGGTGCCTGGGGCCGGGGTCTGGGTGCAGATCTGCCAGTTGGATTCCATGAAGATGATGCGGTCCTGGCCGGATCCGTCGTTCACCGTGATGCTGTAGCCGCTGTCCAGGGCCTCGCGTGCGGCCTTCACGGACTTGCCCCTGAAGTTGGGCATCGTCGATCCGGCCGCCTGTGGCTGGCCCGCGTCCTTCGACGGGCACTCCTCCTCCAGCTTGACCGTGGCGAAGTCGATCTTCGTGTCCGTGGCGTGTTCGCCGGCCGCCGGGGTCTGCGAGCACACCTTCCAGTTGCGGTCGAACGCCTGCATGCGGCCCCGGCCGAGCGCGTCGTGGGAGGTGAGCCCGTAGAAGCCGGCTGCCTGCGCCTGGTCCTGGGCGTACTGGAGGCCCTTGCCGGTCATGTTCGGCAGGCTGGCTGTGTTGGGGGCGGTGTCCTTGCTCGGGGTGGCGGCCGCGGTGGTGGCGGTCGGGGTGGGGGTTCCGGGTGTGGTGCGAGGTGCTGCTGGTTTGTTGCTGGCCGTTTCGGCTCCGCAGCCTGTGAGCGTGAGAAGTGCGGTGCCCGCGAGTGCGGCGACGGTCGTGCGCGTGCGCATGTTGTGGTCCCCCCTGGGGTGGTGCGTGTACAGAAAGGGCATTATGCGCCATGTGAAGGAAACGTGAAGGTCGCTTCCGTCATGTGGGTGCGGGGGAGGGCGGAATGTCCGTGTGGGGCGGGCGTGTTGGCGTGGTGGGGCGTGCGTGCCGCCGTAACTTCCGTCACTCCAAGGGGGTTTCACGCGACCTTCACGCACATGGACGTAGGCTTCACGCTATGGCCACGACTTCCGAATCCGCGACCGTGCGGCCTGCCGCCGATGTGAACGAGCAGATACGTGCCCTTTGGCTGCGCGCCGGGGGGCGACTGAGCGCCGAGGAGCGGGTGGAGTACGAGGCGCTCGTGGTCGAGTGGGCCGCCGCGATGCGCGAGGCTGCTTGAGAGCCGCTGGGGGTGATCCGCTGGGGTTCGGTCACTCCGGGGAGTCGGCCTCGTGGGTCCGCTTGAGGAGCATCCGGGCGTCCACCTTGTCCGGGGCCGATACGTCCTTCCAGTAGCGGTGGCACGTCACGAAGACCGCCAGCTCGCGCTCCCGCCGGCGGAGCTTTTCGACCTCGGCCTGTTCGTCCGGGGTCCAGCCAGGGGATGCGGGGCGCTCGCGCTTGCGCCAGCCGTGGTCGTCGTTGAACCCGTCGAGAGGGCCCACCGACCAGGGAAGCCGCTTCAGGAGGGTCAGGAGCTCCGCCCTGACCTGGTGCAGCTCCTCCTGGCCCGCCAGGAGGTCACTCGGGAAGTCATAGGTCGCTGCCACGCGGCAATGCTACGCCTGTTCGATTTACTGAGGCGAGCCATGGCGGGCGTGTTCATTCGTACGTGTGTTTCGAACGTACGTTCTTTGTGAAGGCGTGCGTGAGGGTGGGGGAGCGCGCGAGACTGGAGGCATGTGCCGCAGCATCAAGACCCTTCGCCCGCCCGTGCTCCCCGAAGAGGCCACCGAGGAGGAGATCCGGGCCGCAGCCCTGCAGTACGTGCGCAAAGTGTCCGGCTTCAGGGCGCCCGCCGCGCACAACAAGGAGGTGTTCGACCGGGCTGTCGACGTCGTCGCCCAGGCGACCGCCGAGCTGCTCGACGGGCTCGAAATCCGTGGCCAGGGACGCCGGTCGGCCGAGGAGCCGGAGCCGGAGCCGGCAGCCTAGGGACTGTCCGGGTGGGTGCCGCGGGGGTGTGGGGGCGGCTCGCCTGTTCCTGGTGCCGGGTGCTGCGTCAGGAACGTGCCGGGTGCCGGGTCGGGATGCCGACTCCGTCTTCGCTGCGGGAGCGTGGGGGCTGCCCGGGCAGGTGTCGCCGGACGCGTGGGATCAGCTCGCCGGCTTGGCCGGCGGTCGCCGCATCAGGTACGCCGCCCCGACGCGGCAGCCTGGGGATTGTCCGGACAGGCGTTGCGGGGGCGTGGGGTCAAGGGTCAGCTCGTCCGTTCCGGTGTCGGGCGTCGCATCAGGAACGCCGCACCCGCCCCCGCCCCGAACAGCGCGAGCAGTGACACCCCCGTGGCCAGCCAGCTCGCGCCGAGCCACTGGCCGCCGAAGTAGCCGAGGGCCACGCTGTAGCCCGCCCAGGCCACGCCCGCGAGCGCGGACCACGGCAGGAATTCACGGACCCGGCGATGAGCCGTGCCCGCCGCGAACGAGACGATCGAGCGGCCCGCCGGGGCGAAGCGGGCGATGACCACGAGGATGCCGCCGCTGGAGCGCGCCAGCGCCCCGCCGAGGCGTTCCTGCGCGCTGGTCAGGCGGCGGGAGCGGGCGATCGCGCGGTCGAGGCGTTCGCCGCCGCGCCACGCGATGCGGTACGCGACCAGGTCGCCCAGTACCGACGCCGTGGCCGCCGAGAGCATCAGCGCCAGGATGGACGGCACCTCCGGCGACACCTGTCCGGCCGTCGCCCCCGTGCCGGCCGTGGCGGCGGTTGCCGCGGTGATGATCAGGACGCCGCTCGGCAGGACGGGCAGGAACACGTCGAGCAGTACCGAGAGGGCCACCACCGCGTAGACCCACGGACCGCCGGTCAGCGACCCCACACTCTCCAGCACCGCGACTCCCCGTGATCCCTATGCGTGAATTCCCCGGTCAGCGACTGATGCCGCGGTGTCCCGGGGAGCGGCAGGGGCGGCTGATGACAGCTGTACAGCGTACGCCTCGGTTGTTGCTGGAGGGTCACCAGGGGCTCAGGTGTTCTCCAGGTCACGTTCACCCAGGTGCCGCGTCGCGCGTGCTGTACGCCCCGGTAACCCCGTACGAACGACGGAGCGGCAGAGCCCGGAAGCGGGTGAGCGGGCCTGGAGGAGCAGGTGAAGGAGCAAGTGCATGAGCAGGTGCATGAAGTAAGTGGAGGTGCCAATGGTGGCAAGAATCGTGGCGGGGGCTGTGACGGCGGCGGCCGTACTCGCCTCGGGCGGCGGGACAGCGGGTGGCGGGACCGCTGGCAGCGAGACCGCGGGCAGCCGGGTGGCGGATCCCGGTGGATATCCCGGTGGCTACGGGGTGCGGGTGGCGGCGCGGTTCTCGCCCCCGAGCGCCTTCGTGGCGTCGCCCGCGCTGACGTACGACATGAAGCTCGTGCCCGCCGGGGCGCGGATCGAGGTCGTCCAGCGCGGCGGGCACGGTCGCGTGAGCGTGAGCGTGCGGGTCGAGGGGCTGGTCGCGGGGCGCGCGTACGGTGCGCAAGTGCACCAGGGGGAGTGCGGCGGGGATCCGGCCGCGGCGGGCGGGCACTACCAGCACCGTGAGGATCCGGTGCGGCCGTCGAGGGATCCGGCCTATGCGAACCCCGAGAACGAGGTCTGGCTCGGTTTCACCACCGACGCGCAGGGTGCGGGGGCGGCGACCGCGCGGCAGGGCTGGGAGTTCAGGCCTGGCGAGGCGCGGTCCGTGGTGCTGCACGGGATGCCGGGCGGAGCGGGCGCCCGGATCGCGTGCTTCACGGTGCCGTTCGAGCCGGTGCCGTCTGAGTCGATGCCGTCCGGGCCGGTGTCGGCCGTCTGAGTCCGTGTCGCCCGAGCCAGTGCCGTACGAGCCGCCGGCTCACCGGGGAAGGTGAGCGGCAGGGAGGGGAGCCGGCACGCGCCGGCGCCCCTCCCCGACAAGCCGTCAGGCCATCAAGCGGTCAGGCAGTGAGCCCATCAAGCAGTCAGCCCGTCAAGCGATCGAGCGATCGAGCGATCAAGCCCTCACGCCATCAAGCCGCCGCAGGCTCCCCCTCGGGAGTCGGCGCCGAGGCGGCCGGGGATTCCGCCTTGTCCTTGCCGCGTGCGGTGAAGAGCCGGTCGAGGCCGAGCGCTCCGGAGCCGGTGAAGACCAGGAGCAGCATGGCCCAGCAGAACATCGCGGACGGTTCGCCGCCGTTCTGGAGCGGCCACAGGGCCTCCGGCTGGTGGACCTTGAAGTACGCGTAGGCCATCGAGCCGGAGGCTATGAACGCAGCGGTGCGGGTGCCGAGGCCGAGGGTGACGAGGGCGCCGCCGACGAACTGGATGACGGCCGCGTACCAGCCGGGCCAGGTGCCGGTGGGGACGGTGCCGCCGCCCATCGCTCCGCCGAGGACGCCGAAGAGCGAGGCGGCGCCGTGGCAGGCGAAGAGCAGGCCCACGATGATGCGGAAGAGGCCGAGGGCGTAGGGCTGGGCGTTGTTGAGACGTCCAGTCATGGGGGGACTCCTTGTGTCGGTTGGGGACGAACCGATGGAGGCCACAGGTTAGGGGACCCTAATCAACGCTTGCAAGTTCAACATCTGGCCGTGAACGGCGCTCCGTGCCGGGTTCCGGGCGGTCCTGCGCGGCGGTCCTCAGGGCTGCTCGGGCCACCGCGTCCGCGTCCGACAGAGTCACCGAGTCCACACCCGGGCGGGCTCCCGCCGCGGTCACCCAGTGCACCCCCTCCGTGGGTACACCGACCGCGAACCGCCGTGCGTGCGGCCTGCCTTGACGGTCGATCAGACGGTACGGGCGCGGTGTCACGTCCACCCCGCCCGTCACGTAACCGTCGAGGGTGTGCGGCCGGACGTGGCCGGTCTTCAGGAGCCCGGCGAGCAGTTGGTCACCGGTGCGCGCCACGTCCGTCTCCGGCAGCCGCGCCTCGACGAGTGTGGTGGCTCTCACGGATGAACCGGGCACATCGGGCGAGTGCGCGACGAACGCGCCGTCCTCGGTCCGCACGTCGAGGCGCGGTCCGACCACCGTCAGGACGCCGGCCTCGACGAGCGCGGTCATCTCCTCGATGCGCCGCCTGGGCGGCCCGATCGACAGGAAGGCGTTGAGGGGGGTGTACCAGCGGTCGAGGTGGTCGCGGCGCGAGCCGCCGCCGATCCCGCCGTGGTCGACGGCCTGGCGCAGTTCGTTGCGCAGGTCGCGCAGCACGTCCAGGGCCGCCTTCAGAGGGCCGTCCACGTTGCCGAGCGCGGCGTGCGCCGCGTCCTCGCGCAGATGGGCCAGGAGCCAGGTCCGCCACTCCTCGGGCGAGCCGAAGGAGAGCCCGGCGTGCGGCCGGGAGATACGGTCCCAGGACCAGCGGACACTCTCCGGAATTCCGAACTCGTGCAGGACGTCGGCCTCTTCGGAGCTCTGGTGCGGCGCGGCGAGGAAGCCTTCGCGGAAACCGGCGTCCCCCGCACCCGCGCGGCGCAGCAGCGTCTCGTAGTAGACGGTCTCCACCTCCTTCGCGACGAGAGGCCAGATCTCGCCGAGGAAGTCCGGCGCGTCCCCCGAGTCCGCGCGCTCGCGGAAGCGGGCGATGGTCTCGGGGGTGAGGACGGCCGGTTCGTGACGCCCGTACGGGCCCTTGGCGTTGTCGCCACGCGCCTGGTACGGGATGCCGCGGCGCGACCCGGCGTACAGGCGCGGCTCGCGGCCCGAGGGTTTGTACCTCAACTCCCCTGCGGACGTGTGGCGGTAGCGTCCGCCGCGGCCTTCGGTGAGCAGCGCCATGTGGTCGAAGAAGTTGAGGCCCAGGCCCCGCAGCAGGACCGTTTCACCCGGGGCGACGGCGGAGAGGTCCAGGTCGGCCGGGTTGGCCGGCGGGACGTGGCGCAGGCCGTGCCGGCGCGCGTACTCGGTCAGGCGCGTCTCGGCGGGGCTCGCGCCCGCGGGCAGATGGCCCTGGGCGAGGACGACGACGGAGAGGCCGGTCAGCTCCCGCCCGTCGTCGAGTACGAGGGTCTGGCGGCCGTCGTCCGCGTCGTCGAGGCGCACGGCTCGCGCCCGGTGCACCTCGACGCGTACGGCGTCGGGGGCGCAGCCCACGGTTTCGCTGAACACCCACTCCAGATAACGGCCGTAGAGCGCGCGGGACGGGTAGTCGTCGGGGCCGAGGGGGAGGCCCTGGCGCTGGGTCCACTCGTGCAGGCTCGGCCCGCGGCGTATCGGGCCCGAGCAGTCCACGCTGTCGTCGGTGAACAGCGTGACCTGTGAGGCGACGGTGTTCATCAGGAGTTCGGGTGCCTGCGAGGTCCGCCAGACGCTGCCGGCTCCCGGCGGCGCCGGATCGACGACGTGGACGGTGAGGCGGGCGCCGGGCGGGAGGAGCTCACCGGCGGAGGCGCAGAGTCGTTCGAGGACGCTGGTACCGCGCGGGCCCGCCCCGACTATCGCTGCGGCCGGCGCCGAGCACACTGCGGACAAAGAGGGACTCCAGGGGCATGTGGGGCTGCTGGCAGCGGAACGTCCGCTCATCATGCCGGGTCGCCCTGTCAAGGGAAGAGCGGAGTCCGGGTATGCGCCGTATCTTCACCCGGCGGACCCGTGGGCGACAGGCCTGGTCACACACGGTCATTCACAACATTCACTCAGTACGGTCATTCACTCAGCACCGTATTCGCGGCGTCCCGCAGCCTGGCTTTCCCGCCCGGCACCGCCTGCGCCTGCTGGAGCCGCAGGCGCGCCGCGCGCCCGCGCAGCGTCAGCGTCATCAGCTGGTTGCCGAACCAGGGCCCGCCCGTCTTCCGCCAGGACACCGCGGGAGCGGCGAGGCGGCCGTGCCGGGCGAAGCGCCGTCCGAGAGCGCGGCCGAAGCGGCTCCAGCCGAAGCGGAACCCGATCTTTATCGAGCCGGGGATGGAGTTGTGCACCGGCGAGCAGGTCAGCTGGAGGACGCGGGCGGCCGGAGCCGGCGCGTGGGCGGGCCAGGCGGGTTCGGCGACGTACGCGTGATGGACGTCGCCGGAGAGTACGCACACCGTCGCCGGCGCGCCCTCGCCGCCGCCCGCCTCGGCGATCAGTGCCGTCAGCGCGTCGAACGACGCGGGGAACGCGGCCCAGTGCTCCAAGTCGGCCCGCCTGCGCAGCTTTTCGCCGAACCGGGCCCACCGCGCACCGCGCTCACCCCGGCACAGTGCGGCGTTCCACCCCTCGGCGTCGTGCACGAGATGCGGCAGCAGCCAGGGGAGTGACGTCCCGATGAGGAGATGGTCGTACGCGCCGGGGGACTCCAGTGCCTGCTCCCGCAGCCATGCCGCCTCCGACGGGTCGAGCATCGACCGGTCCGCCTCGGCCAGGACGCGGGCGGCCCGCGTGTCGACCATCAGGAGGCGTACGCGGCCGAAGTCGCGCCGGTAGCTCCAGCGGACGGACACCGCGTCGGCGTCGGCGCGGGCGGCGAACTCCCTGAGCGCGTCCGTCCCGTCGGGGTCCGCACACACCGCCGCGTACACGGGGTCGGCGGCCAGTGCGGCGGGCGCCAGGTTGCCCAGGTGCTGATGGACCCAGTACGACATGAGGCCGCTGAGGATGCGCTCGTTCCACCAGGCGGTGGCCCGTATCTCCGCGAGCCAGGAGGCGCTGGTGTTCCAGTCGTCTATGACGTCGTGGTCGTCGAAGATCATGCAGGAGGGGACGGTGGACAGCAGCCAGCGCACATCGGGGTCGAGCCAGGACTCGTAGTAGAGCCGGGTGTACTCCTCGTAGTCCGCGACCTGGTTGCCCGGGGCGTCGCGCAGGTCGCGGCGGGCGGCGAGATAGCGGCGGGTCGCCGGTGAGGTCTCGTCCGCGTAGACCTGGTCGCCCAGCAGGAGCAGGACGTCCGGGCGCTCGGCGTCGGGCGCGGCGGCGAGTTCGATGGCCAGCGTGTCCAGGGCGTCCGGGCCGACGGGGTCGTGGTCGTCGGCGGGCGGCGCGGCCCAGCGGCACGAGCCGAACGCGATACGGACGGGGCGGGCCACGTCGTCGTAGGCGGGCGTGCGGATCGTGCTCGGCGGGAAGGGCGAGTCGGTGAGTGGCCAGACCTGGACCCCGTCGAGCAGTACCTCGTAGGCCGTCGCGCTGCCCGGCGTGAGGCCGGTCACCGGGATCAGCGCGTAGTGGTGGCCGCAGATCTGGAACGTGCGGGCACGGCCCGACGAGCCGTCCGCGCAGCGCACTTCGGCGGTGCACGGACGGCTCGCCTCGACCCAGACGGTCGCCGACGACTCGTCCACGTATCTCAGCAGCGGTCCAAGTCGCAGCCGTGCCACGTGATCAGCCTCCTCAGTCGCCCCGTACGGTACGGAACGACGGAGGCCGGCGGGGTGGTTCCGGCAGGCCGGGATTGAGATCCTGGGCGCGAGGGTTTCAGCAGCCGCTGAGGTAGGACGTCAGCGCGCTCTTCTCGGCGGAGTCCACCGTGAGGTTGTAGTAGTGCTTCACCTGCACCCACATGCGGACATAGGTGCACTTGTACGCGGCGCGCGACGGCATCCACTTGGCCGGGTCCTGGTCGCCCTTGGCCTGGTTGACGTTGTCCGTGACGGCGATGAGCTGGGGCCGCGTGAGGTCGTTGGCGAAGCCCTGGCGCTGGGCGGTCGTCCAGGCGTTGGCGCCGGACTTCCAGGCCTCGGAGAGCGGGACGATGTGGTCGATGTCGACGTCGGCCGCAGCGCTCCAGGTGGCGCCGTCGTACTCGGAGTACCAACTGCCGGACGTGGCCGCGCAGCTGGAGTCCTGCGAGACGTTCGTGCCGTCGCGCTTGAGGACGACCTCACGGGTGTTGCAGGCGCCGGACTGGGTGATCCAGTGCGGGAACAGGTCGCGGCTGTAGCCGTCGGAGGAGCCCTCGGCCTTGACCGTGAGCTCGGAAAGGTACGTGCGGGCGGTGGCGCCGCTGACCGGGGTGGGGGGAGAGGCCTGCGCGGCGGGGCCGTTCAGCAGGGTGAGAGCGGAGACGACGGCGGTGACGGCGCCGAGTGCGGCGACGCGTCGACGCGCGTAGAACATGCGCATGTGAACTCCCTTGAAGTGGGGGGAAGTTGGCCGAGCGGGCCCGGCCATGCTGGCGCTCCGGGGTTTCCGGGAGATGTGCGCCGAGTGACAGGGTCGCGTCAACGACGCGTACACATCAAGGGGGCGGACGTGACTTCCGGGAGAGCGGGCGTGATGTGGGGTGCGGGCCGGTGGTACCGGGGCGGCGTGTCCGGGCGTGACGCGGGTCATGCCGATTCGCTCAGTAGTTCGCGTAGGATGGACGGCGCAGGAGGGGAGTAGCTCTTCGCCGGACCGTCGACATACTGCTCAGCTCGTTCTGAGCCGGCGCCCGGAGGCAGGACCCGTACACCCGGTCCGGCCAGCGAGACCTTCGGCAAAGCAGTGATTCAACTGCGTGCACACCCGTGTACGCACCTGAGCGCTGCCGTGCCGAGGTGTCGTGCAGGACTGCGTATCTCTCGGCGGGGCAGCCCGACCGATTGAGGAATCTTGATCAGCATCAGCGTGATGGCGGTCGTCTTCGGCATCGTCTTCCTGGCCGAACTCCCCGACAAGACCGCGCTCGCCGGACTCGTCCTCGGCACGCGCTACCGCGCCTCGTACGTCTTCGCCGGTGTCGCCGCCGCCTTCGCCGTCCATGTCGCGCTCGCCGTCGCCGCGGGCAGTGTCCTGACCCTGCTGCCGCAGCAGCTCGTGCACGCCCTGACCGGTGTGCTGTTCCTCGGCGGCGCGGCCGTCCTCCTGATGAAGAAGGACGAGGAGGAGGAAGAGGTCCGCAAGCCCAAGGACCAGAGCTTCTGGAAGGTCTCCGGCGCGGGCTTCATGCTCATCCTGGTCGCGGAGTTCGGTGACCTGACGCAGATCATGACCGCGAACCTCGCCGCCCGCTACGACAACCCGCTCTCCGTCGGTCTCGGCGCCGTCCTCGCCCTGTGGGCCGTCGCGGGCCTCGGCATAGTCGGCGGCAAGGCGCTGATGAAGCGGGTGCCGCTGGCGCTCATCACGAAGATCGCCGCCGTTCTGATGCTCGGCATGGGCGTCTGGAGCCTGTACGAAGCGGTGGCATAAGCCGTGAATCCGGCCCTGACCTGGGCCGCTGGCGTAGTCGCGGCAGCGTTTTGTACAGTTGAGGAACAAAGTGGCTCCCGCCCACTCACCCTGACCGGTGGGCGGGGCCGCCTTGTTCCTACGCCTGGAGGACCCTGCCGATGACGGCCACCACTGTTCTGTCCGCCCGCGCCCTTCTGCTCGACATGGACGGCACGCTGGTCAACTCCGACGCGGTGGTCGAGCGCTGCTGGCACCGCTGGGCCGCCCTCCACGGACTCGACGCCGACGAGGTCATGAAGGTGGTCCACGGCCGCCAGGGCTACGCGTCCATGGCGCTCCTCCTGCCCGACCGCCCCATGGCCGAGAACCACGCCGAGAACGCGCGCATGCTCGCCGAGGAGACCGCCGACGTCGACGGCGTCGTCCCCGTGCCGGGCGCCGCCGTGTTCATGGCCTCCCTGCGCGACGGCGGCCTCGCCCACGCCCTGGTGACCTCGGCCGACGTGGCCCTGTCCACCCGCCGCATGGCTGCCGCCGGCCTCACCCAGCCCGACCTGCGCATCACCGCCGAGAGCGTCGGCGCCAGCAAGCCCGACCCCGAGGGCTTCCTCAAGGGCGCCGCCGAGCTGGGCATCGACCCGGCGGACTGCGTCGTCTTCGAGGACTCGGAGGCCGGGATCGCGGCCGGCCGCGCCGCCGGGATGCGCGTCGTCGGCGTCGGCCCCCGCGCGGGCGCGCACGGCCCCACGGTGGTCGTGGACGACCTGACGCAGGTACGCGTCGAGGCGGGCGCCGCGGGCGAGATCCTGCTCCACATCGGCTAGGGCCTCCCACCGCTGTACCGGCGGGCCCGCGCCCCCGTACGGCCGGACCCTCCGCCGCCCCGCGCCGCCGCACCCCACCTGAACGCCCCGGCCTCAACAGGCCAAACCGGGTCTTACCGACCATCCTGGTAGATGGCAGAGCCCCGGTCGGCCGTGTCCGGCGCGGGGCCTCAGGAGGTGTCCATGACTCAGGACGCTGGCGGGGGCCTTCCCCGCACGGACCTGACGGCAGGCCCCGGCGGTGACCGCACCGGTTCCACGATCGGCGGCGGCCTCGCCCCCCGGAGCGTGATGGTCTCGATCGGCGCGCTGCTGCTCGGCATGCTTCTCGCGGCGCTCGACCAGACCATCGTCTCGACGGCGCTGCCGACCATCGTGAGCGACCTCGGCGGCCTGGAACACCTGTCCTGGGTCGTGACCGCGTACCTGCTGGCGTCGACGGCCGCCACGCCCCTGTGGGGCAAGCTCGGCGACCAGTACGGCCGCAAGAAGCTCTTCCAGATAGCCATCGTGATCTTCCTGGTCAGCTCGGCGCTGTGCGGCATGGCGCAGAACATGCCGCAGCTGATCGGCTTCCGCGCCCTCCAGGGACTGGGCGGCGGCGGCCTGATGGTCCTGTCCATGGCGATCGTCGGCGACATCGTCCCGCCCCGTGACCGGGGCAGGTACCAGGGCCTGTTCGGCGCCGTCTTCGGCACGACGAGCGTGCTGGGCCCGCTGCTCGGCGGGCTGTTCACCGAACACCTCAGCTGGCGCTGGGTCTTCTACGTCAACCTGCCGATCGGCATCGTCGCGCTCGTCGTCATCGCCACCACGCTCCACATCCCCGTACGCTCCGCCAAGCACACGATCGACTACCTCGGCACCTTCCTGATCGCCGCCGTGGCGACCTGCCTGGTCCTCGTCGCCTCGCTCGGCGGCACCACCTGGGCCTGGGACTCGCCGCAGATCGTCGGCCTCGCCGTACTCGGTGTGGTCCTCGCGGTCGCCTTCGTCCAGGTCGAGCGGCGGGCCGCCGAGCCGGTCCTGCCGCTGAAGCTGTTCCGCATCCGCACGTTCACGCTGTCCGCGGTGATCAGCTTCGTCGTCGGCTTCGCCATGTTCGGGGCCATGACGTATCTGCCGACGTTCCTCCAGGTCGTCCACGGCATCTCGCCGACGCTGTCGGGCGTGCACATGCTGCCGATGGTCATCGGACTGCTGCTCTCCACAACGGCGTCCGGCCAGATCGTCAGCCGTACGGGCCGCTGGAAGGTCTTCCCCATCCTCGGCACCGGTGTCACCACCCTCGGTCTGCTCCTGCTGCACCAGCTCGACGAGAACAGCACGACGGGCGAGATGAGCGCCTACTTCTTCGTCTTCGGCCTGGGCCTCGGACTCGTCATGCAGGTCCTCGTCCTGATCGTGCAGAACGCCGTCTCGTACGAGGACCTGGGCGTCGCCACCTCCGGCGCCACGTTCTTCCGCTCCATCGGCGCCTCCTTCGGCGTCGCGATCTTCGGCACGATCTTCGCGAGCCGCCTGGGCGACAAACTCACGGACGCCCTGGCCGGCCGCAGCCTGCCGCCGCGCATCGACGTGAACGCGCTCCAGTCGGACCCACGAGGCATCAATGTGCTGCCGCCCGCCGTACGCGGGCCGGTCCTGCACGCCTTCGCGTCGTCCATCACGGACGTCTTCCTCTACGCCGCCCCGGTCGCCCTCGTCGCCTTCGTACTGGCCTGGTTCCTGCGCGAGGACAAGCTGCGCGGCTCGGTCACCGCGCCGGACGGGACGGAGACCCTGGCCAGCAACCCCGTACAGCGCTCATCGCACGACGAATGCGCCAGGGCCCTGTCGGTGCTCGGCACCCGGGAAGGACGCCGCGAGATCTACGAGAAGATCACCGAACGGGCCGGCTACGACCTGCTGCCCGCCACGAGCTGGCTCCTGCTGCGCATCAAGCGGTACGGGTGGGCGGAGCCGTCGGCGCTCGCCGAACGCAGCGCCGTACCGCTGCCCGTGATCATCGCGGCGGCCCGGCAGGTGGAGGAACGGCACCTCGCCACGCGCGAGGGCCTCGACCTCGTCCTCACCGAGGAGGGCCGCGAGGTCGCCGCGCGGCTGTCCGCGTCCCGCGAGGAGTCGCTCGCCGACCTGCTGGGGGACTGGTGGGGCCCGAACCGGCCGACGGACCTGGTGAAACTGGTGGAGGAACTCAACGCGGAGCTGTGCGGGTCGGACGCCGAGCGCCCGCACGACGGCCTGGCGGCCGAGGGCGCCTGACGCCGCTCACGCGTCCCGCACGAGCTTCTTCGTGAACCAGTGCTCGGCGTACATCTCGTCGTTGTGCGGGGCCGTCTCCTCGTAGCCGTGCCGCGCGTACAGCATCCGGGCCTCCACCAGGTCGCCCCGGGTGTCGAGCAGGACCCGCTCGGCGCCGAGACCCCGCGCGGCACTCTCCACCTCCGCGAGCAGCACGGACCCGCCGCCCTTCCCGCGCATGTCGGGCCGTACGAACACCCGCTTCAGCTCGCCGGTCGAGGCGTCGATCATCCGCACGCCCGCGGTACCGGCGGGCTCGCCCCGGTACCGCGCGACCAGCAACACCCCGTCCGGTGCCGCGAGATAGGCCCCCGTGTCGGCGGCGACCTCGCGCTCCAGCTCGTCGGGGTCGGTGGTGTGCCCCTCGTGCAGCAGGTACCAGCGGTCGCTGACCTCCGTGTAGTACGCGCGCCACAACTCGGCGGCGACGGCGGAGTCGAACGGCTCAGGGGCGACGGTCCACGGCGAGTTCATGGGGGCATTGTCGGGGGAGGTGCGGCGCCGGGCGCAAGTGATTTCGCCTGTACAGGCACGCGGGGTTCGGACATGCTCTGTGGCGTGACAGACGTACCTGTGACCGACGAGACCCCTTTTGAGACCAGCGCCGAAACCAGCCCCGAGCCCGAGACCGGCGAGACCAAGACGCTGCTCGACGCCCTGCGCGGACAGCGCCGCCACATCCTGGGCATCATCGACGGGCTCGACGACGAGGCGCTGCGGCGGCCCGTGCTGCCGTCCGGCTGGACGTGTCTGGGGCTGGTCCAGCACCTGGCGCTCGACGTCGAACGCTTCTGGTTCCAGGCAGTCCTGACGGGAGATCAGGCAGTCATCGACAGCCTCGACGCCATTGAGGACGCGTGGCAGGTCGACCCGGATGTGCCGGCGGCCGACGTCCTGGAGCGCTACCGCCGCGAGACGGAGCGCGCGGACGCGATCATCACGGCCACGCCCGCGGACGCGCCCCTGGCCTGGTGGCCGCACCACCTCTTCGGGCCGCCGCATCTGCACAGCCACCGGGACGTCCTGCTGCACGTCATCACCGAGACCGCCTGCCACGCCGGGCACCTGGACGCCGCCCGCGAACTCATCGACGGACGGCGCTGGTTGGTGCTCACCGAGGACGGCGAGGCGGACGCCCCCTGAGGGGTGGCCGACGCCAGTGGGGCGAGGCCGTCATCGCCGGCCCGATTCCGACGGGCCGGCGCCCCCCGTGCTCGGGACGGAGGTGTCACCACTCGTCGTGGTGGCCGATCACCCGGAAACTGCCCACGACCGCGTCCTCGACGAAGATGCCTCCCTGGCCGCTCCCTTGACCGGTCCGGGTCGCGACGCCATAAGTAGAGCCGTAGGGGCCGACCGTGGCCACCGGTGAACCGTTGTCGCAGTTGAACCCGCGGTAGACCTCAACGGTCTTGTCGCTGTCGTTGTCGATGCTGAAACTGGTTGAGCCCAGCCCGCTGGCAGCGGGGATGCAGCCCTCCATGGCGGCGGAGAACGTCCGTTCGTTGAAGTGGATCCTTCCCTCCCGCTCGCCGCCGTAGCCGCGGCCACGGTCCCCGTGGCCACGGCCCTCGTCGCCACGGTCACGGTCCTCGTGGCCGCGGCCCTCGTCGCCGCGGCCCTCGTCGCCGCGGCCCTCGTCTTCGTGGCCCCGCCCCTCGTCCCCGCTGTCGTTACCGACGGGAGCCGCCTCGGGGGCGGCCTGCTTGGCGGGCGGTGCGGCCGGCTTCGCCGGCGGGGCGGCTTGTTCGGCCGGCGGTGCGGCTTGTTTAGCCGGCGGGACGGCTTGTTCGGCCGCCGGGGCGGCCTGGGTCGATTCGGATTGCGCGGCATAGGTGACACCGGTGGCGGCAAGGGCCGCTGCGCCGAACATGGCGGCGGATACGACGAAGGTTCGCGTGGGCATGTCAATCGTTCCCTGTCTCAGAGACGCCAGCTGGACAGCCGACATGCAACGAACGTAATAATCGGCTCATCCGCTGTCATTTCGGGACGACTCAAGGCGTGACAGCAGGCTGCTGATCGAGTGGAATCCCCGCGTCTACTGCATACCCCGGAGTTCTGACATGGCGCCAGAAACCCGGCTGCCCCCGGGGGGGGCGTCCGGCGGACTACGACTTGGGCGCCGCCTGCTGCACGACCTCGAAGGACCACACCGAGGAGCTGCTCGAGGCCGGCTTAGGGCGGTCGCCGCCGCCCTGGTGGGCCGCCTTCATCGGGCCTTCCATCCACGCCTGGAACGACGCCTCGTCACGCCACCGCGTGTAGACCAGGTAGTCGTCCGTGCCCTCGACGGGGCGGAGAAGCTCGAACCATTCGAAGCCGTCGGAGTTCTCCACGGCGCCCGCGCGCGAGGCGAAGCGCTTCTCCAGGGTCTCCCGCTGCTCCGCCGGGACGGTCAGGACGTTGATCTTCACGATGCTCATGGCGCCCATCCTCGCGCACCGGCGCGCGAGATCGGCGTCAGGACCCGGGTGCCCCGCGCCGCTCGTGCCAGTCGCGGACGATTTCCTCGACGTCGTACGGCTTCAGGCCGAGCGGCGGACCCGGTGGGGGCTTGAACATCATGTCGCGGATCTTGTCGTTGATGTCGGTGACGATCTTGCGGACGATCCGTTCGGAGGAGGCCTGCGCCGCCTCGGCGAGCGCGTCCTCGGCCTCCTTGCGCAGGGCGAGCGACGGGGGCAGCACGGAGAAGCCCTCGCGGGCCATCTTCTGCTTGATCCACCAGTTCTCGTCGTACGTCGTGTCGGCCGTGCTCGGCAACGGCTTGCCGGCTCCGGGGAGGTGGGAGAAGTCTCCTGCGCGCTCGGCGTCGCGGATCTGCTTGTCGACCCATGACTCGAAGCTGACGGCGGGCGGCTTGCGTTCGGTCATGGGGTCATTGTCCCAGAGGCATCCCGCACAGGCAGGGGACAACTTAGGATGCGGCGTCGGCGGACCCGGTACCGGCGGGCCGCGAATGACCGAAGGAGCTGTGCGGGTGCTGGAGCTGACCATGGCCTCCGTCGCGGGGGCGGACGCGGGTGCGACGGCCGGGATGCTGATGGCCGACGCGCCGAGCGAGCCGGGAGCCGTGCTGCGCGTGGGGCGTGACCGGAACGTGTGCCGGCTCGCGACGCCCGACGACTGGCTGTTCGTCTCGCGCGTCCATCTCGAGTTCCGCTGCGGCCAGGACGGCGCCTGGTCCGTGTTCTGGCTGCGCGGCTCGCACGACGAGCCGTCGTCCGAGGTGCGTCTCACGCTGACCGGCGGGGAGCCGCGGCCCCTCGTCTACGGAGGGGCCGCCGCTCTCGCGCCGGGTGCGTCGGGTGAGGTCGTGGTCCTGGACCGCAACGAGTCCCGCAGCGTCAACGTGGGCTTCTTCCACGAGATGTGATGCCCTGCCAGGCTGTCAGGAAGCGGTGCTACGGCAGTACGCGGGCCAGCGCGAAGCCGTCGTAGCCCTTGCTGCCCACCGTCTGGACCGCCGTGCCGTCCAGCTTCGGGTGGTCGGCGATCAGCTGGAGCGCGGCGCGGGTGCCGCGGATGTCGGGGGCCGTGCCGTCGTCCGTCACGCGGCCGTCGCGCACCACGTTGTCGACGATGATCACGCTGCCGGGACGGGTCAGGCGCAGCGCCCACTCGACGTAGTGCGCGTTGTTGGCCTTGTCGGCGTCGATGAAGACGAGGTCGAAGGGGTCGGGATGGTCGGCCGCGACGCCCGGCAGGGAGTCGAGGGCGGGGCCGACCCGGACCTCGGCGACCTTGTCGAGGCCGGCGCGGGCGAGGTTGCCGCGGGCCACCTCGGCGTGCCGGGCGTCGTACTCGAGGGTGACGAGGACGCCGTCGGCGGGCAGGGCGCGGGCCAGCCAGATCGTGCTGTACCCGCCGAGCGTGCCGATCTCAAGGACGCGGCGCGCGCCCTGGATCTGGGCGATCAGGTGGAGGAACTTGCCCTGGTTCGGGGCGACGGCGATGTGCGGGAGGCCCGCCGCCTCGCTGTCGGCGAGGGCCGCCGCCAGGGCCTCGCCGGCGGGGGCGAGGAGTCCGGTCAGGTAGTCGTCGACGGCGGTCCACTGCTCTTGGGATGCGTGCTCAGCCATGGCCCCATGATGGGCGCACCGGGCGGCGGGCCGCGCGGAATTCAGCCGAGCGGCGGCGGGGTGTGCACCGGCGGCGGGGGCTGCACCGGCCGACGGGAGTGCCGGCGGAACGCGAGGACGGCGGCCACCAGCAGGAGCAGGAGCACGGGGAGTACAACGGTGAGCAGCCACACCGGGACGCCCCCGGCGGTGAGGAGTTCGTCGTCCCACACGACGCTGCGGTGCGTGGCGTCGCTCGCGGTGCGCCGCAGTTCGTGGTCGCCGTAGATGCGCGACGGCTGCGGGAAGTCCTGGGTGAGTGCGGTCAAGTACCGCTCGCCGTCGGCGAATTCGGGCAGTGGCCCGCCGGTCCCGGCCGGGATCCGGCCCGCGTACGTGACCTTCGGGGCGTCGCCGCCGATGCTGGAGCGCGGCTCCATGCGGTGGGCGGACAGCACGTACAGGCGCAGGTGCTGTTCGGTGCGGGCGAGCTTCGACAGGCGCATCGGGTAGACGAGTCGGTCGCTGGCGAAGGTGAGGTGGAGCGGGTCGAGGGCGCCGCCGAGCACGCTGTCGCCGTCGGCGGGCGCGAGGCGGATCGCCACGTACTCCCAGCCCCGGTCGACGTACGGGCGCAGCGCGCTGTCGAGGCGGTCGGGGAGCTGGAAGCCGTTCTCGTCGAGCCAGCCGGCGAGTGCGCCGGGGTCGGTCGCGGTGAGGCGGGCGACGTCGAACGGGCCGAGGTGCTCACGGCCGACCACCTCGACCGGACCGCCGGGCGCGGGGGCGCCGGCCGTGGCGCCGTCGCCGCGCCCGCCGTCGAAGGGCCAGTCGTCGGAGCCGGGCCAGAAGTGGTGCCGGGTCCGCTCGACGGGCGCTGTCACGTCGCTCAGCTGCGAGAAGATCCCCGGGTCGCCGAGTTCGACCGACGCGCGGTGCGGTACGGGCATGATCCAGGCGGCGTCACGCACGTTGCCGCTCACCGACAGGCTCATCACGATCTGCTCGCTGTGCCCGTCCCAGCGCACCGCGGACGTCTCGTCGTACACCGTGAGGTCGGTACCCGCGGGCGGCACCATCGCGCCGCACCCGCAGGCGTACGCCGGTGACACCAGCGCGGCGA
Source organism: Streptomyces sp. NPDC090032 (assembly GCF_044748025.1). Classification (NCBI taxonomy): domain Bacteria; kingdom Bacillati; phylum Actinomycetota; class Actinomycetes; order Kitasatosporales; family Streptomycetaceae; genus Streptomyces; species Streptomyces sp. NPDC090032. The sequence continues at coordinate 192,950 of NZ_JBIVFF010000003.1, forward strand.
TCTGGAACGCCATGAGGGCCAGGGCGGTCAGTAGCGCCCTGGCCCTCATGGTCAGTGGTGGTGCGGTGCTCATGCCGGCCCCCGATGTCGCGCCCTGTGTGTCCGTGCCGTGTGCGGCGTTGGAGCAGACGGGGCGCGGGGGAGCGCGGTTCCCGGTGTTACGCGGCTGTGGCGGTGGCGGTCATGGGCCGCAGCAGATCGTCGGGCTCGACGGCGGGCGGCGAGCCCGGCAGCGGGCGGCGCGCCGACTCGGTCATGAACCACACCGCGACACCGCCGATGACGGCCGCGGCCATCATGTAGTACGCGGGCATCATCATGTTCCCGGTCGCCCCGATGAGGGCGGTGACGACCAGCGGGGTCGTGCCGCCGAAGAGCGAGACGGAGACGTTGAAGCCGATCGACAGGGAGCCGTAGCGCACCCGGGTCGGGAAGAGCGCGGGCAGCGCGGACGGCATCGCCGAGGTGAAGCAGACCAGGAGCAGGCCGAGCGCGCCCATGCCGAGGGCGATGGCCCACAGGGAGCCGTTGCGGATCAGGAGCAGGGCCGGGACGGACAGCGCGAGGAAGCCCACGCAGCCCGCGGCGATCACCGGGCGGCGGCCGATGCGGTCGGAGAGCGCGCCCGCGAACGGCTGGACGATCATCATCAGCGCCATCACGGCCAGGACCACGAGGAGGCCGTGCGTCTCGTCGTAGTGGAGCTCACTGGTGAGGTAGCTCGGCATGTACGACAGCAGCATGTAGTCGGTGACGTTGAAGACGAGGACCAGGCCGACGCACAGGAGCAGCGCCTTCCACTGACCGGTGATCATGTCGCGGACCTTGACCTTGGACCGGGCCTTCTCCGACGCGTGCGCCTTCTTCAGCTCGGCCGCGAACGCCGGGGTCTCCTCCAGCCGCATCCGCAGATAGAGGCCGATGATGCCCATCGGGCCCGCGATCAGGAACGGGATGCGCCAGCCCCAGGAGACGAGGTCGTCCGAGGACAGCAGCGCCGTCATCAGGGTGACCAGGCCCGCGCCGCCGATGTATCCGGCGAGCGTGCCGAATTCCAGCCAACTGCCGAAGAAGCCGCGCTTCTTGTCGGGCGCGTACTCGGCGATGAAGGTGGACGCGCCGCCGTACTCACCGCCGGTCGAGAAGCCCTGCACCAGACGGGCCAGGAGCAGCAGGATCGGCGCCCAGACGCCGATCGTCGCGTACGACGGGATCAGGCCGATCGCGAACGTGCCCGCCGCCATCATGATCATGGTGACGGCGAGGACCTTCTGCCGGCCGACGCGGTCGCCGAGCGGTCCGAAGACCATGCCGCCGATCGGACGCACGAGGAACGCCGCGGCGAAGGCGCCGAACGTCGCGAGGAGCTGGGCCGTGGGGTTGCCCGAGGGGAAGAAGACCTTGCCGAGGGTGACGGCGATGTAGCTGTAGACACCGAAGTCGAACCACTCCATCGCATTGCCGAGCGCCGCCGCCTTCACCGCGCGCTTGACCAGCGCTGGATCGGTGACGGTGACCTCGGGGGAGGCGCCCTTCGCTGGGGCGTCGGTCCTGGATACGACGGTCAGTGCGCTCGACAAGGGTCTGCTCGCCTGCTTTCAACGGGGACAGGGACATGTCCGCGTGGGGACGGACGAAGCCGCCCACGGCGGGGCGGCCAGAAATCGACCATAGGGGCATTCGCGATCATTACGGGTAGTGTTCGAGCCGTCGCGCACCGTGGGAAAAGTGGCTCCGGCCAGGCATGACGCCTCGGCCTCGGTGCGTCGCGAACGGACAGATCTGTGAGCTTTGTCGCGGCCCTCGACCGCAACCACGCAGTCCCCGCATGCCCCGCATCATCGTCATCCGGTCAAAAACCGGTGGACGCTCAGGTGAAGTGGGGGTTGCCTGCGTCTCACCCCGGGGGTAGTGCGAGCCTCTTGGGACAGCAGGCATGGCGGGAGGGCCGACGGCGCGTGGCAAACGTGGAGCATGGACCGGGCAAAGCCTTGGGGGCGGGGACCGCGACAGCGCGGTTGGGGATGGTCCGGGCGGGCCTCTGGCTGATCGCCGCGGTCCTCGCGGTCCGGCAGGTCGTGGCCGTGCTGAGCACCCCCAGCGGGGAGCGGCTCACGGACCTGGAGACCTGGATCGGTCCTGAAGGTGTCCTCCACGTGACGGGCTCGCTCTACGACGCCGACCGGTTCACCGGTACCCCGTTCGGGGGACTCGTGCTGAAGCCTCTCGCCCGCGGCGCCGAACAGGCGCTCGGCTGGGCCTGGACCTTCGGCACGCTCGGTCTCGTCGTCGTCCTCGGTCTCGTCGCCGCGCGCGCCCTGCCCAAGCCCGTCACCCGGCGCACCTCGCTCCTCGCCGCGCCGGTCGCTGTCAGCCTCCTGATGCTGTCGCTGCCGGTGCGCAACACCCTGTATCTCGGCCAGACCAGCATCATCCCCGTCCTCCTCGTGCTGCTCGGCTGCTTCGCCGCCCGCGGCGAGAGGAGCTCGGGGCTGCTCATCGGCATCGGCGCCGCACTCCAGCCGACCGTCCTCCTCTTCGCACCCCTCCTGTGGTTCACCGGGCGCCGGCGCGCCGCCGTGTCCTCGGGCGTCACGTTCGCGGCGTGCACGCTCCTCGCGTGGGCCGCGATGCCGCACGACTCGTGGACATACTGGGTGCACCACCTGGCGGGAGCGGGCCTCGGGTCGAGCCCCGACGGGCTCGCCAACCAGTCGCTGCACGGCGCGCTCCTGCGCTTCGGACTCGAGGGTCCCGTCGAGATCGGGCTCTTCCTGCTCCTGGGCGCCGCCGTCGCGGTCGTCGGACTGCGGCGCGCGGTGCGCTACGCGCAGGACGGGCAGCTCCTCCTCGCCGTCGCCCTCACCGGCTGCGTCGCCGTCGCCGTGTCCCCGACGACCTGGCAGCACCAGCTCCTGTGGGTGCTGCTCGCGCTGGTCGGCCGCGTCGGCAAGAAGGCCTCGGACCGGTATGTCTGGCCGGTCGCGGTCATCCTCGTGATGACGCTCCCCGCGAGGATGCTGCTGCCGGGCACGGCGCTCGCGGATCCGCTGCGCGACAACGTCGTGCTGATCGCCGCGGTCGCCGCGGCCACGCTCGTCCCGTTCCTGTCCCGCACCGCGCCCGAGTACCGCGCGCCCGTCCCCACCGAATACGCGGAGCCCGTCCCGTCGCGCTGGTCACGGGTCCCGCTCATGCCGTTCTGGCGCCGGGTCCTGACCCGCCCGAACCTGCTGCTCGAACTGCTCCTGATCCGCGTCGGCTACTACGCGTATCAGCAGGTCAGGCTCGCCGCCACGGGCGGCACGACCACCGGGGGCCGGGCCACCGCCGAGGCGCACGGCACGCAGGTCCACTCCCTGGAGAAGTTCCTCCACATCGACATCGAGCACTGGGTCAACCACGCGGTGGCGCAGGTCTCGTGGCTCAAGTCGTTCTTCAACTTCTACTACGAGTCTTTCCACTTCATCGTGCCGCTGTGCGTCCTCGGCATCCTCTACGTCCGCAGGCCCGCCCAGTACCGCTGGGCCCGCTCGGCGCTCGGCTTCGCCACGGTGCTCGCGCTGATCGGCTTCTGGTTCTACCCGCTGGCTCCGCCGCGCCTGATGCCCTCGCTCGGCTTCATCGACACGGTGCACGGCGTGCAGGACTTCTCCAAGCCGGACTACGGCACGCTGACCGCGCTCACCAACCAGTACGCGGCCATGCCCTCACTGCACTTCGGCTGGTCCCTGTGGTGCGGGCTCGTGATCGTCGTGTTCGCGCGGAGGTGGTGGATCAAGGCCATCGGTCTCGTCCACCCCCTGTGCACGATCTCCGCGATCATCGCCACCGGCAACCACTGGGTGCTCGACGCGGTGGGCGGGGCGACAGTGGTCGGTCTCGGCTTCCTGCTGACGTACCTGCTCCAGGGGCCCCGGGCGCGGACGGTGACGGCGGCGGCCACCGGTCAGGCGGACGAGGCGACGCATTCGAACCAGACGGTCCTGCCGACCGCCAAGGGCTGAACACCCCACTTCGTCACGACCGCCGAGACGATGGCGAGGCCGCGGCCCGACTCGGCGAACGTGTCGGCCGAGTGCGGTGCTTCGGGCGGGAGCGCAGCCCCCTCGTCGCTCACCTCCGCCCAGTCCTCGCACAGAGCGCGGACGAAGCGGCGTACGTGGCGGGCGGAGTGGGTGCCGACGGTGAGGGGCAGCGTGTACGCGTGCTGCTCGGTCTGCTCGTTCATGGGACGAGCGTGACGAGCCTTGACTACGCTGTGCAATCGACCGGAAGTGGCGTAAGTCCAGCTACAGCGGCGACCAGGGCGGCGAGCGCGTGGAGGTCGCCGGAACCTCCTGCTCCGCTGTCGCCGTTCGGGACTCCAAGAACACGGCGGGCCCGAGCCTCACGTTCACGCCGGAGGCGTTCCGCCTGTTTGTAGCCGGGTCCGTGAACTCGTAGGGAAGTCAGTTCAGTTCGGACACGCTGCCGTCCTGGAGATGCTGCGCGCGCAGCGCCACCTCCATGGCGAACCGGCGTTCCGGGTCGGCCAGTTGGGTGTCGAAGTGGGCTTCCAGGTTGCGCAGCCGGTAGCGGATGGTCTGGGCGTGGACGCCGAGGACGTCGCCCACCTGGTCCGCGGTGCCGCGGGTGGTGAGCCAGGCGTGCAGGGTCTCCACGAGGCGGGCGCGGCGCTTGCCGGAGACGGGGGCCAGCGGGGCGAGTTCGCGGGCCGCGATCTGCGCGGTCAGGGCCGGGTCGGAGAGCAGCCACATCGTCACCAAGTGGTCCGCGCTGTCGATGACTTGGGCGTCGGCAACGATGTCATCGTCCACGAGCTGTAACACTCTGCGCGCCCAGCGCAGTGAGTCCGAGGCCTGCGCGGTCGGTAACGTGAGGCCGATCGCGAGCGGGGCGGTACCGATGGCGGACTCCAGCATGGCGCGGCGCTCTGCGGTGAGCGGGCCCGGGATGAGCATGTGGGGCTGCGGGATGCCGAGGTCGGCGAGGACGTCGGGGTCCAGGCCGGCCTGGATGTGGTCGGGGGCGGGAGCCCGCAGCGCGATGAGGGTGACCTCCTCGGGGAGGGGCCAGCCGGCCTGCTCGCACAGCTCGTTGATGGTGGCGTGATGAAGGGGAGTGCTGGCGAGCAGCAGATGCAGCAACCGTCTTCGCACGACCTCGAACGCCGATCCCGATCTCGCCTGCACCTCCAGATAGCCCTCCCGTGAGAGCGCTCCCAACTCGTCGACGTACGCGAAGAGCGCGTCGGCGAAGGCGAGGAGCAGGGCGGGGGAGAGGTCGTAGCGGCGGCCGATGGTCTTGGTGCGGCGCAGTGCCACGCGGGCGCCGAGCCGGTAGGCGCCCTGCAGGGTCTCCAGGTCGCGACCCTCATAGGCTTCGACTCGACCGAATTTACGGAGGAGTTCGTCGCGCTGGTCCGAGGTGGCGCCGGGGTCGGCGACACGGTCCACGAAGGCGGAGAGCGCGAGATCCACGCCTTGGCGGATGGCGGCGGCGTTCGGGCCGCTGAGGAGTTGCGCGTACTCGGGGTAGGCGCGGGTCACCTCGACTCTGATCTCTTTGATGAGACCGGGGAGTTCGGGCCGCATGATGGCGGCGAACTCCCTGGGCAGCGGGCCCAACGGCTCGTTCACGTCCGGTGGTTGTACGTGCTGGGGCATGGCACGGTCCTCGGTGTACGGGCGCCCGGTGGGGGACGGGTGCCGCACGGGCCCATGGTGTGGCCCATGTGGCCCTTGCGGTGGCCGTCAGGTGCATACCTTTGGGAACTCCTGAAGCTAGAGCAACTTGCGTGTGACGTACACCACTTGGGAGAGGGTTGTCCGGAAGCGAACGTTCTCAGGAGGTCTTGCCTCCGGGCAGGGGCGGGATGACGGGCGGGCACTGGGCACGCGGAGGGCCCGGGATGCAGGTCGGGGCCTGGTTCATGATGATGTCGTTGCCGGGGCCGCTGATCCCGGCCGTGAACAGACGGTCGAGATTCTCACCGTTCGCTCCGCAGCCGGTGAACGCCGGGATGTCGACCGTTCCTTTGAGGATGCCGCCCGAGAGGACGTTGATGTAACGGCCGGTCGTCGAGGTGAAGTCGCCGCGCAGCGTCGCCCGGTAGCGCTCCGTGTGGCAGTTGGGGCCGACGTCCAGGGGCGTGCCGTTGATCTCCACGTCGTGGACGCGCAGCGACTGGAAGAACGTCGCGACGGCGAACGGCATCGCGTTGGGGGAGGTACCGATGGTGCCGGTGGAGATGGTGATCGGCTCGTTCTTGAAGGAGACCCTGGCGGTGACGGGTGTGAAGCCGAAGGAGAGGAAGGTCGATTCGGCGTCGGGCAGGTCGAGTTCGCCCAGACTGTCGATCCGCGTGTAGAACGGCCCGGACGTCCTGAACTGCGTCTGCATGGCCGCGCGAATGTTCATCAGGCCAGGTTCCTTGGCCGGGTCGTTGATGATCATGGAGCTGTTCTGTTTCCGTACGGTGCTCAGGCCCACCGCGTACGCGCACGCGGGAACGCCCGGGTGGGGCAGCAAGGGGCCGAGCACCGTTCCGGGCAGAGGCTCCGGCAGCTGGCTGAGGTCCGCTACTCCGGTGGTCGGCGGTGGCGGGCAGGTGTCCGCGCCTGTGGTGCCGCTGTCCTGCGGGGTGACGGTGAGGCCCTCGCGTGGCGCGCCGGCGCCGTCGGGGGCGCTCGCCGAGGGGGTGCCGGTCGGGCCCGTGCCGTCCGGCACGCTGATGTGGGCGAGGCGGGTGCGTGCCGGGTCCTTCTCGGCGGGGGCGCAGTCGAGCGTGAACGCGGCTTCTGAGCTGGGCACCCCCTGCGTCGACGGGGTGAGTCTCAGGGAGAGTTCGGTGGCGTAGAGGTCGACGTCGCCCGGTTCGCTGACGGTGATCGTGGGGGCCGGGCCGGTGTGGCCGAGGCGCAGGGTGTCGGTGGGCGGCGGGGCGGGGGCGTTCGCCGTCAGTGCGGCCCAGGTGGCGTTGGCCGATTCCCTGCCCTGGCGGACCCGGACGCCGAGCGTCGCGTCGCCGGCCAGACCGTCCGTGTCCGGGGGGAGGAGGGAGGCCAGGCCGGCGAACGGCAGGGCGGTCTCCACCGTCACGTCACCCGGGTTGATCGGGCGGCCCGGCTCGGCGGACGACGGCAGTTGGGTGCCGATCCGGACGGACGCGCTCAGGGTCGTGCCCGCGGAGGGCGTGGCGTCCGTGCTGTCGGGCGTCCCCGACGCATGCGAGGAGGGGTGGTCGGGGACCGCGCAGTCGTAGGCGATCTCCACGGTCGGCTGACCTTCGTCCGCCTGCGAGCCAGGGCCTGACAGCAGGCCCGCGGCGAGTACCACGGCGGCGACCGGCGCCATCCGCAGTGTGCGCGCGACACCTGACCGTCCGCCCTGCCGCCCTTGCACTCTCATCTGCTGACCTCCGCTGGTGCGTGCCGTTCCCTGGACGCGGCCGGGCCCGCCGCCGGTGACCGACCGGCGGCGGGCTGCATGGGGCGAGCTCAGGGCGTCACGGCGAGGAGACGACCGGGGTCTGGTCCAGGACGTAGTCGCCGACGAAGTCCGCGGGGTCACCCGCGTTGATCAGGCCGAGGCAGCTGGCGCCGGGGTCCGCCGCCAGGGTGCCGCCACCGGTGACGTGCAGGGTGTGGGTGCTGTTCGTGTAGTGGCCCGTCACGCTGCCGGAGAACGAAGCGGAGCAGCCGATGCCGCTGATGCTGGCCTTGATCCCGGAGATGGTGCCGTCGGCCTCGTCGGTGCCGTTCATGCTGTCGAGATTGATCGACCACGCCAGCGCGCCGGGCGTCACGTCGAAGCCGATGCCGCCCACGTTGCAGTTGGTGAAGGAGATGTCGCCGACGGTTCCGATGCCGGCGCCGTCGAGCCCGCTGCCGTTCTTGAGGGTGCCCGATGCGTCCGACGAGTCACACGTGAGCGTGGTGGCCGGCACGGACAGGGTCGGGTTGACCGCGTGGGCCGTGTAGGAGGTGCCGCCGGAGACGGTGAAGGTGGCCAGCGCCCCGGCCGAGGCCTGCGTGACGGACAGTCCGAGGGCCGCGCCTGCGGCGGCAACGGCGAGAGCAGTGTTTCGGGCGATTCTGCGCACGATGAATCCCTCCAAGGGATGGGTGGCGTACGAGATGGAATGCGCCGCCCGGCGGGAACCAGGGCGGGCTACGGCTCAACTCCGTGCGGACGCAGCCGATGTGAGGGAGCGGCTGTCCGTCGCCTAGGAAGGGACGTTACGAGCAAGTAACCGCGGCCCGCAATGGAGTGTCGTGAGATTCCTTGCTGGTGAGGGAATTCGCTGCGTTTCTTGTCGGCCGTTGCTCAATCGGGTCGCTGCTTCTTGTCGCCGGATGAGGACTTCGGGCGGCGGGCGAGAAAACGCTCACTCGGTGAGCAGTCCGGTCCTTGTATTGCTCAGCCAGCTACAAACGCGCGAGTAGCTGAATTCCCGTCAACGAGCCCATTGCCGCGGGGGGTTTCCCGTCAGTAACGTCCGGATGGCCCCACTACTTCTCCCCGCGCACCTTCGACCTCCGCGAAGGGAATTCACCATGCGTATCCGCAGACCCGCAACGGTGCTCGCCGTGACAGCTCTGGCCACGCTCGCCGCCGTGGCGCCGTCGTCGGCCGCCACCGAACTGGGCGGCGCCTGGGCCCCGTTCACCCGCTGCCCCGTCGACAACCCCGCCATGCTCGCCGCCGACGGCCAGACCGACGTGGCGATCTGTATCGCCTCCAGCTCGGCGAGCGGCTCCATCAAGCTGGGCAACTCCCAGGTTCCGACGGGCCGCACCGACCTCCAGGCCGGCGTCGTCACGCACCCCGGCGGCACCTCCACGGTGGTCTCGCCCCCGGGCGGCGCGCTCGTCGCGGACCCGGCCGAACTGCCCGGCGGGCTGCTCGGGTTGATGTGCCCGAGCGACATTCCGCTGGTGAGTGACATCTGCAGGCAGCTGACCGGCAACGCCCTGAACCGGGTGACCGCCACCGTCGAATCGGTGAACACTCCGACCGACTTCCAGCTGCTCAACGGCGTCCAGCAGGGCAAGCCGATCATTACGCTCCCGGTCCGCATCAAGCTGGACAACCCGTTCCTCGGCGACTCCTGCTACATCGGCTCCGCGTCCGACCCGATCGTGCTGCGCCCGCAGAACGTGACCGCCCCGGCCGTCTCCCAGAGCCGGTTCGATCCGGACGGCACGGCCGACCCGACGGGTGTTCTCGGGCGCATCAACGCGGGCGACGCCGACCAGGGCGACGCGACGTACACCGTCCCCGGTGCCAACGGCTGCGGCCTGCTCGGCGTCCTCGACTTCGCGGTCAACCTGAAGTCCGGGATCCCCGCCGCCTCCGGCAAGAACAACGTCGTACTGAAGAGCGCGTCCACGCACGTCGCGGTGTTCACCGACCCGAAGAGCGTGGCACCCAACGAGGGGGCACTGCTGTCGCAGTACTGGCATGCGGCCGTGAAGTAACCCCGCCCCGGCCTTTTTCGTAACCCACGAACAGAACAGCCGACCCGATTCGTACGGAACTGACAAAAACAATAGGGGTGTTCGAGGTTCCGTGGAAACTTCGTGAACCGCTATTGCCGGGTCAGGTTACTCGGCCGTAACGTCAAATCCGTGTGGCCTCCCCCACAGGTTCTGCTCACTTGGAAACAAGGCCGTGCCGCGACTTTGTCACCCGCTGACAAATTACTCACCGCGGTGCGGAATCAGCTGTCGTACTGCTTGTCCCGGCGGTATCGGCCGACTTAGCGTGCGCCTCCCGGTGCACATGAGCAACGAGTGCTTGCTGGAGGTGACATGGGAATCGAAGTGAAGGTCGAGGGCCTGACCAAGTCCTTCGGCAAGCAGAACATCTGGCAGGACGTCAGCCTCACCCTGCCCGCCGGCGAGATCAGCGTGATGCTCGGGCCGTCCGGTACCGGCAAGACCGTCTTCCTCAAGTCCCTGATCGGGCTGCTCAAGCCCGAGCGGGGGCGGGTGATGGTCGACGGTGTCGACATGGTGCGCAGTCCCGAGCGGGATGTGATGGAGGCCCGGAAGCTGTTCGGGCTGATGTTCCAGGACGGCGCCCTGTTCGGGTCGATGAACCTCTTCGACAACATCGCCTTCCCGCTGCGCGAGCACACGAAGACGAAGGAGTCGGAGATCCGGCGGATCGTCATGGAGCGCATCGACGCCGTCGGGTTGGTGGGCTCGGAGGGAAAGCTGCCGGGGGAGATCAGCGGCGGTATGCGGAAGCGGGCCGGGCTGGCGCGAGCCCTCGTGCTCGATCCGCAGATCATCCTCTGTGACGAACCCGACTCCGGGCTCGACCCCGTACGGACCGCCTTCATCTCGCAGTTGCTCATCGACCTGAACACGACGACCGACGCGACCATGCTCATCGTCACCCACAACCTCGACATCGCCGCGACCGTGCCCGACAACATGGGGATGCTCTTCCGGCGCAACCTCGTGACGTTCGGGCCGCGCGAGGTGCTCCTCACCAGTGAGGAACCGGTCGTCGCGCAGTTCCTCACCGCCAGCAAGGCCGGGCCGATCGGGATGTCTGAGGAGAAGGACGCGGCGGCGCTGGCCGCTGAGGCCGAACGGAACGGGGGTGTGGCCACCGTCTCGCCGCGTGAGATCGTGCCGCAACTCGAGCCCTCACCCGGACTCGGGGTGCGAGGTGCTGTCGCGCGGCGCCGGGAGCGGGTGCTCGGGCTGCTCGACTCCTTGCCGGAGTCGGCGCGGGACGCGATCCGGGCCACGTACGGCCGCGAAGTGCTGGAGCCGACTGCCGTGCTGCCCCGGGCCGGGGGTGCCGTATGAGCACGGAGACTCGTCTGCCGAAGAGGGCCGAGTCCCGGGTGCGGCATCGTCGTGGTCGGGCGGGCAGTTCCCCGCGCCCCGACGGGGCGCAGGCCAATCCGCTGCTCGGGCCGCTCAGACAGACCGGCAAGCTGTTCGCCCTCGGGGTCGAAGTGGCGCGGGCCGTGTTCCGGCGGCCGTTCCAGTTCCGGGAATTCGTCGAGCAGTTCTGGTTCATCGCCAGTGTCACCATCCTGCCCGCCGCCCTCGTCTCCATCCCGTTCGGCGCGGTCATCGCTCTTCAAGTCGGCTCGCTCACACAGCAGTTGGGGGCGCAGTCCTTCACCGGCGGGGCCAGCGTGCTGGCCGTCATCCAGCAGGCCAGCCCGCTCATCGTCGCGCTGCTCATCGCCGGGGCCGGCGGTTCCGCCATCTGCGCCGACCTGGGCTCGCGCAAGATCCGCGAGGAACTGGACGCCATGACCGTCATGGGCGTCTCGCCGGTGCAGCGGCTCGTCGTGCCGCGCGTGCTCGCCACCATGTCGGTCGCGCTGCTCCTCAACGGCATGGTGTCCGTCGTCGGCACACTCGGCGGCTACTTCTTCAACGTGGTCATGCAGCACGGGACCCCGGGCGCGTATCTGCAGAGCTTCAGCGCGCTCGCCCAGCTCCCCGACCTCTACATCAGCGAGCTGAAAGCCCTCATCTTCGGGTTCATCGCCGGGATCGTCGCCGCCTACCGCGGGCTCAACCCGCGCGGCGGGCCGAAGGGCGTCGGGGACGCCGTCAACCAGTCCGTCGTCATCACCTTCATCCTGCTCTTCTTCGTGAACACGGTGATGACGGGGATCTACCTCCAGATCGTTCCGCCGAAGGGAGGCTGAGCCGCCCCATGGCTTCCCCACTGGCATGGCTCGATCGCTCCGGCGATCAACTCATCTTCTATCTACGGGCGTTGGCGTGGGCCCCGCGGACCCTGCGCCGCTACACGAAGGAAGTGCAGCGGCTGCTCGCCGAGGTCGCCTTCGGGTCCGGCGGGCTCGGCGTCATCGGCGGCACCATCGGCGTGATGATCGCGATGACCGCCGCCACGGGCACCGTCGTCGGACTCCAGGGTTACGCCGCCCTGGACCAGATCGGTACCGCCGCGTTCACCGGGTTCGTGTCCGCGTACTTCAACACCCGCGAGATCGCCCCGCTCGTGGCCGGTCTCGCACTGTCGGCGACCGTCGGCGCAGGGTTCACGGCGCAGCTCGGGGCCATGCGGATCAACGAGGAGGTCGACGCGCTCGAAGGGATGGGCGTGCGGTCCCTGCCGTATCTCGTCACCACCCGCATCATCGCCGGGGTCGTCGCCATCGTGCCGCTCTACGCCGTCGGGCTGCTCTCCTCCTACTTCGCCTCGCGCCTGGTCACGGTCGTCTTCAACGGTCAGTCGCAGGGCACGTACGACCACTACTTCGATCTCTTCCTCTCGCCGACGGACGTCCTGCTGTCCGTCCTGAAAGTGCTGATCTTCAGCGTCATGGTCATCGTCGCCCACTGCTACTACGGCTTCCGCGCCAGTGGCGGGCCCGCCGGTGTCGGCGTCGCCGTGGGACGGTCCGTGCGCAACGCCATCGTCCTGATCTCCGTCACCGACTTCTTCCTGTCGCTCGCCCTGTGGGGCGCGACCACGACGGTGAAGGTGGCGGGCTGACATGAGGACCCTGCGCCGCAGACTCGCGGGTGTCGTCTTCCTGATCGTGCCCGCGCTGCTCATCTGGCTCGCCGTCGCCGTCTACAACAAGGACTTCACCAACTCCGACCAGGTCGTCGTCGAGACCGGGAACGTGGGCAACGAGATGCATCTCGGCGCCGAGGTCAAGTTGCGGGGCGTCGTGCTCGGCGAGGTCCGCGGGATCGATGCCACCGCCGGCGGCGCCCGCCTCACCCTCGCGCTCGAACCCGGCGCCCTGGACCACGTCCCCGACGACGTCCGCGCCCAGATGCTGCCGACCACGCTGTTCGGCGAGCGGTACGTCGCCCTCGTACCGCCCTCGAGCCCCAGCACCAGGATGCTGACGGCCGGGGCCGTCATTCCGCAGGACCGGTCCGCCAACGCCGTCGAGCTGCAGCAGGTGCTCGACCACGTCCTGCCGATGCTCACCGCCGTACAGCCGCAGAAGCTGTCCGCGACCCTCTCCGCAGTCTCCCAGGCGCTGCAGGGGCGAGGCGACCGCATCGGCGACACGCTTGTTCAACTCGACGCGCATCTGCGCAAGTTCAACCCGAACCTGCCCACCTTGAACGAGGATCTGAAGCAGCTCGTAAAGGTCTCCCACGTGTACGCCGATGCCGCGCCCGGCATCATCGACGCGCTCACCGACTTCACCACCACCAGCGGCACGATCGCCGAGAAGGAGAGCGAACTCGCCGGCACCTACGGGGCCACGACCCGGACCGCCGAGGACCTCGACGCCTTTCTGCGTGCCAACCAGCACAACATCATCCGGCTCTCCGCCACCTCCCGTCCCACGCTCCAGCTGCTCGCCGAGTACGCGCCGTCCTTCCCGTGCACCCTGCGCACCCTCGCCGACTTCGTGCCGCGCATGGACAAGGTCCTCGGCAAGGGCACGGACCAGCACGGCATCCATGTGGACGTCACCACCGTTCCCTCGCGCGGCGGGTACGCCGCCGGGCGGGACACCCCCGCGTACACCTCCGGCGGCGGTCCGCACTGCTACCCGGTGCCGTATCTCGGCGCCGGGACCGCCAAGGCGCCCGTCACCGCCACCGCGTCCGCGGAGCAGGACCTGGGGCCCGCCAACTCGCCGCAGGAGAACGACCTGGTGAACGAGCTCATCGCACCGGGCGCCAAGACCTCGCCCGACGACCTGCCCGACTGGTCGAGCCTGCTCGCCGGGCCCGTGTACCGGGGGACGGAGGTGAAGCTCAAATGAGTGGATCAGCAGGGGAGTTCGCGCACATGAAGCGGCGGTCCCTCGCCGGGCCGCTGGTCAAGTCGCTCGTCTTCGTCGTCGTCACCGCCCTGGCCACCACCGTGCTCGGCTTCTCCATCGCCAACACGGGCGTCGGCACCGACACCGTCACCTACAAGGCCCTGTTCACCGATGTCACCGGCCTCATCGACGGGGACGGCGTACGGATCTCCGGGGTGAAGGTCGGGGAGGTGACGGACGTGCGCGTCGTCGACCGGCGCACCGCCCAGGTCACCTTCACCGTCGAGAAGGGCCGGCCCCTGCCGCTGACCACGACCGCCGCCGTGAAGTACCTCAACATGGTCGGTCAGCGTTACATCGCTCTGGGCCGCGGCACCGGCGCCGCGGCCGGCGACCTCGGTCCCGGCGGCACGATCCCGCTCGCCCGCACCACTCCCGCCCTCGACCTCACGCTCCTGTTCAACGGGTTCAAGCCGCTGTTCGAGGGCCTGTCCCCGAAAGACGTGAACGAGCTGGCCGGGTCCATCGTGAAGGTGCTCCAGGGCGAGGGCGGCACCGTCAACAGCCTGATCGAGCACGTCGGCTCGCTGTCGTCGACCGTCGCCGCCAAGGACAAGGTGATCGGCGAGGTCGTCGGGAACCTCACCGACGTCCTGACCACGATCAACGACCGCGAGGACCAATTCGACGACCTCGTCACCACCCTCCAGGAGCTCGTCTCCGGCTTCAACGACGACCGAAAGCCGCTCGGCCACGCCATCGAGGCGATGGGGGACCTGACGACCGTCACCGCCGGGTTCCTGAAGGACGCCCGGGCGCCCCTGAAGGGCGACATCCACCAGCTGGGACGCCTCTCCACCTCGCTCGGGGACGGCATTCCGCAGATCGAGAACTTCCTCGACAGGACACCCGCCAAGCTGACCGCCCTGTCGCGCCTGTCGTCGTACGGCTCCTGGTTCAACCTGTACCTCTGCGAGGCCAGGGTCGGCGGCCTGACCATGTCCGACGGATCGAAGCCGCCCACCGGCATCGCCGTCACCGCTGCGAGGTGCCAGTGATGCGGATGCCGGCGAAGGTCAGGTGGCCCTCGGTGAAACCGATCCAGGAGCGCAACCCCGTAGCCGTGGCCGTGGTCGGCCTCCTGTTGCTCGCCCTCCTCGCGCTCGCCGCGTTCAACGTGAGCAGCCTGCCCGTCATCGGCGGCGGCACCGCCTACTCCGCCGACTTCAGCGAAGCCGCCGGCCTCGGCGACGGCGACGAGGTGCGCATCGCGGGGGTCAAGGTCGGCGAGGTCACCGGCGTCGCCCTCGACGGGAACAAGGTGAAGGTCACCTTCGACATCCAGGACAAGGGCACCTGGATCGGCGACCGCACCACCGCCGCCATCGCCATCAAAACCCTGCTCGGTGAGAAGTACGTCGCCCTCGACCCGGTCGGCTCGGCCCGCCAGGACCCGGGCTCCCGCATCCCGCTCTCCCGCACCACATCCCCGTACGACGTCACGCAGGCATTCCAGGACCTCAGCGGCACCATCGACGAGATCGACACGAAGCAGCTCGCCACGAGCTTCGAGACGATCTCCGACACGTTCAAGGACTCGCCGCCGGATGTGCGGGCGGCGGTCAAGGGCCTGTCCGCACTGTCCAGGACCGTGTCGTCGAGGGACACGCAGCTCGCCGAACTCCTCGCGGGCAGCAAGAAGCTGACGAAGACACTCAAGACGAAGAAGTCCAGCTTCGAGACGCTCATCGACGACGGCGGCTCCCTGCTCGGCGAGCTGCGCAGACGGCGAGCCGCCATCAAGGCGCTGCTCAGCGGCAGTTCGGCACTCGGTAAGGAACTCGGCGGACTCGTCACCGACAACGAGAAACAACTCGGACCGACCTTGAAGGCCCTCGGCCGGGTGACGGACGTCCTGGCGAAGAACCAGGGCAAGCTCGACAAGACCCTCGCCCTCGTCGGCCCCTACTACCGGCTCATCGGCAACACCCTCGGCAACGGCCGCTGGTTCGACAGCTATCTCTGCGGCGTCGTGCCACGCAACTACCTGCCCGAGGACTCCCTGCCGGCGACCTCCTGCATGCCGCCGAAGAACGGAAAGTACGACGTCAAGGGTGGTGGCCAGTGATGAGTACGCGCCGCAGACTGCTCGTCGGGACACTCGCGCTCGCCGTGCTCCTGGCCGCCGGGATCGTCGGCGTACGGGCCACGGGGCCGGGCGGCACCCGGATCACCGCCTACTTCGAGCGGGCCGTCGGCATCTACGTCGGCTCCGACCTGCGGATCCTGGGCGTACGCGTCGGACGGGTCGCCTCCGTGGATCCCGAGGGCACCCAGGTGCGGGTCACGCTCGACATCGACGACGGGGTGAAGGTACCGGCCGGGGCGCGGGCCGTGGCGGTCGCGCCCAGCGTCGTCGCCGACCGGTACGTGCAGCTCACGCCCGCCTACACCACGGGCCCCGCGCTGCGCGACGGCGCGAAGCTGCCCGCGTCCCGCAACCGCACCCCCGTCGAGATCGACCAGCTCTACGACAGCGTCACCGAGCTGAGCAAGGCGCTCGGCCCCGGCGGCGCGAACGCCCAGGGCGCCCTCTCCGGACTGCTCGACACCGGCGCCAAGAACCTCAAGGGCAACGGGGCGGCGATGGGCGACAGCATCGAACAGTTCGGCAAGGCCGCCAAGACGCTCAACGGCAGCAGCGACGACCTGTTCACGACGCTCAGCCAACTCCAGACGTTCACCACGATGCTGAAGGAGAAGGACGGCGGCGTGCGCACCGCACAGGAGAACCTCGACGACGTCACGAACTACTTCGCCGACAACAAGGACGACCTCGCCGCCGCGCTCAAGGAACTCGGCAAGGCACTCGGCCAGGTGAAGGCGTTCATCAAGGACAACCGGGGCGAGCTGAAGAAGAACGTCGAGCGGCTCGTGCCGATCACCCAGACGCTCGTCGACCAGCGCGCGTCGCTCGCCGAGGCCCTCGACGTCGCGCCACTGGCCGCCGGGAACGTGGTGAACGCGTACAACCCGCGCACCCGCACCCTGGACGGGCGCGCGAACCTGAACGAGCTGAGCATGGGCGGGCCCCTGCTGCCGCTGCCCGTCGTAGGGGGCGACCGGTGACCGCCGTCCGGCGCCGGAAGGCGGCCACCGGAGCCGGGATCGGCTGCGTCCTGGCGGTCGTGGTCGCCTTCTGCCTGACCCTCGGCGTGATATCCGTCCCCACCCCGTCCTTCGGCGGCATCGAGGACCTGCCGCTGCCCGGCGGCGCCGACCTCGGCCCCCATCCCTACACGATCACCGCCGACATGAAGGACGTGCTCAGCCTCGTCCCGCAGTCCGCGGTCAAGGTGAACGACGTCGCTGTGGGGCGCGTCACCGACATCCGCCTGGCAAGCGGCGGCAGTTGGGCCGCGCGCGTCACCCTGCGCATCAACGGCGACGTCGAGCTGCCCGCCGGCACAGGTGCCCGCCTGGAACAGTCCAGCCTGCTCGGCGAGAAGTACGTGCAGCTCGTCACGCCGAGGAACGGCACCGGGTCCCTGCACGCCGGCGACCGCATCCCCCTGTCACGCACCGGCCGCAACACCGAGGTCGAGGAGGTCTTCGGCGCCCTGTCGCTGCTTCTCAACGGCGGCGGCGTCAACCAGCTCAAGACGATCACCACCGAGCTCAACTCGGCGCTCGGCGGCCGGGAACCGGAAGTCCGCTCGACGCTGCGCCGCGTCAACACCCTCGTCACGAACCTCGACGACCACCGCGGCGACATCACCGCGGCGCTCGACGGCGTCAACCAGCTGTCGGCGACACTCGCGCACCGCAAGGAGGATGTCGGGACCGTGCTGACGAAGCTCTCACCCGGGCTCAAGACCCTCAAGAAGCAACGGGGTTCGCTGGTGACCATGCTGCGCTCCCTCGACCGCCTCAAGGGAGTCGCCGTCGACACCATCGACGCGGGCAAGGCCGACATGGTCGCCGACCTCAAGGCCATCGCGCCCACCCTCAAGGCGCTGGCCGACGCCGGCAAGGACCTGCCGGACTCCCTCCAGGTCCTGCTCACCTATCCGTTCACGGACGAGGTGCTGCGCGGCGTCAAGGGCGACTACCTCAATGCGTATCTGGACGTGACGGCCGTGCCGGGCACCCAGCTGATCCCACCGTTGGCCGGGGAGGACCCGTCCCCGTCCCCGTCCCCCTCGACGACAGCGCAGTCCTCCTCCTCGCGGAAGTCGCCGCTGCCGCTGCCCTCCGTGACGCCGGGGGGTGGTGGCCGGTGATCACCCTCGCGGTCCGCCTCAAGAACCTTGCGTTCCTCGTCGTCGCCGTCCTCGTCCTCGGCTACCTCGGCATTCGATACGCCGATCTGGGCGGCTACGTCGGAGCCGCCGACTACTACACGGTGAAGGTACAACTGCCGCGCACCGGAGGCCTGTTCACACATTCCGACGTCACCTATCGCGGCGTGTCGGTGGGCAGGGTCGGACCGATCGGGCTCACTCCCGACGGGGTGCAGGCCGAACTGCGCATCAAGAAGTCCGCGCCGCGCATCCCCGATGACGCCAAGGCAGTCGTGGCGAGTCTGTCGGCCGTCGGCGAGCAGTACATCGACCTGCGCCCCGGCCGTACGGACGGCCCCTATCTCGCGGACGGGGCCCGGATCGCCCCGGTCGCGACGAGCGTGCCGCGTCCGGTGACGGACGTCCTGTCGAGCGTGGACGACCTGACGGCATCCGTGCCGCTCGACTCGCTGCGCACCGTCGTCGACGAGTTCGGCAAGGCCTTCGAAGGACGCGGCGACGACCTCCAGATCCTCATGGACAACGGCTCCGACTTCGTCCGGGCCGCCGACCGCGCCCTGCCGCAGACCACGAAACTCATGGCCGACGGTGAGGTCGTGCTGCGCACCCAGGCCGAAGAGGGCCGGGCCATACGGGACTTCGCGTCCGGCGCGAAGGACCTCGCGGCCACGCTCAAGGGCTCCGACGCCGACCTGCGCCGCCTCATCATGGCCGCGCCGGAGGCCGCCACCCAGCTCAGCGCACTCCTACGTGACCTGGACCCGGACATCGGTGTCGTCCTGGCCAACCTCCTCACCACCTCGGAGGTCGCCGTCACCCGGCAGCACGGCACCGAGGAACTCCTTGTGAAGCTGCCCGCGGCCGTCGCGGCGGGCGCATCGGCCGTCGACGGAAAGAAGGTCAACCTCGGCATGGCGGTCACCTTCTTCAACCCCCTGCCCTGCACGGCCGGTTACTCCGGTACGCGCTACCGTCTCGGCACGGACCTGAGCACGGCGCCGACGCTCAACAAAGGCGCGCGCTGCACGTCACCCCCGTCGAGCGGGATCGGCGTACGCGGCTCGGCGAACGCGCCGGACGGCGGAGGCGTCCCGAAGCCGGCCCGGCCCGGGGCCCTGTCCCTGCCCTCGGTGGACGACGCAGCGGACCGCACGTCACCCGGCATGGCGGACCTGCTCGCCCTCACGCCCGGGAGTGGCGCGTGAGGGCGTGGGGGCGTGGCCTGCGACGATTCCTCGCGGGGGCGGGACTCGTCACGGCCCTCGCGCTGTGCGGGACGGGCGCCTGGTCGTACGCGCAGGCACGGGACGACGACGACCTCGCATACGCCCGCTCGCGCGACGCGGCCCTGGCCGATGGGCGCGCGGCCGTGGTGACGCTGACGACCCTGGACGCGTCGACGAAGACGCGCGCCCGCTCGGGCATCACCACCTGGAAGACGGTCACGACGGGCCCGCTCCGCACACAGCTCGGCCGTCTGACACCGGCTGCCGGGGCGTCCTCGCGGGGCGTGGTCACGGACGCGGCGATCACGGCGCTCGACGACCGCGCGGGCACCGCGAAGCTCATCGCCACGGTCCGGGTGGAGACCATGCCGAAGAACGCCAAGTCCCCGTCGGCGGACCGCAAGCGCCTGGAGGCGCTCCTCGCGCGCTCCTCGGACGGCGCCTGGCGCGTGAAGGCGCTGAACGCGGTACCGGTGACGGAGGTGTCCGGATGATGTGGGAGGGGGTCGGACGCGTGGTGCGGGTAGGGGCGGAGGGGGACGAACTGCGTGCGACCGGACCGGAGCTCGAGCCCGGGAGCGGGCCTGCGTCGACGGACCTTGATCCGGCCCCGGCGCCCGACGCCGCTCCGGGGACCAATGCCGACGCGGAGACCAGTTCCGACGCCGCTGCGGGAACCGATATCGACGCTCATGTGGAGACCGGTACCGACGCCCAGCAGCCCGGCGTCCGGCCCCGCAGCCGGTTCCTCCTCGGCACCACTGTCCTCTCCGTCCTGCTCGCCCTCGTCGGTGGCGTATTCCTCTACCAGGCCCACGAGTTGAGGAGCGCGCCCGCCGCGGCCAACCGCGCGCTCACCGACGCCGAGGCGACCACTCGGGTCGGCGGGGACGTCGGCAGCGCGCTCGCCAAGGTCTTCTCGTACGCGCCCGGCGGCACCGACGCCACCGAGCGCTCCGCGCGTGAAGTGCTCTCGGGCCGCGCCGCGCACCAGTACGAACAGCTCTTCGCCCAGGTCAAGGACAACGTCCGCACCCAACGTGTCACCCTCACCACGCAGGCCGTACGGATCGGCACCGTCAGCCTGCGCGGGGACACCGCGCATCTGCTCATCTTCCTCGACCAGACTGCCCGGCGCGACGGGGGCAAGCCCACGACGTCCGCGGCCCAGCTCTCCGTGACCGCCCGGCTGCGGGGCGACGTATGGCTGATCGTCGACATCAAGGCCCGTTGAGCCCTCGCCCCCCGACCCGAAGAAGGGACCGCGCATGACCCGGTTCACCCAGCCCCTGCTCGTCTCGGCGCTCGCCCTCGCCCTTGTCGCGGGCGGTGTCGCCGCATGGGCCGGCTGGTCCTGGTACGGGGCGGCGCACGACGACTCCGCCGCGTACTCCGCCTCCCGCGACGACGTCCTGGAAGCGGGCGAGCAGGCTGTGCAGAACCTCAACACGCTGGACCATCGCCGCCTCGGCAGCGGACTCGACCTGTGGGAGTCCTCGACCACCGGCGACCTGCACAGCCAACTGGTCAAGGGCCGCGACGAGTTCGCAGCACAGGTGAAGACCGCGAAGACCGTCAGCACGGCCAAGGTGCTGTCCGGGGCGGTGACAGAGCTCGACCAACGGGCGGGCCGCGCCCGCGTGATGGTCGCCCTGCGCGTCACCGTCCGGGCCTCGGGCCAGAAGGCGACCGACAAGGACAGCCGCATGCTCGGCGAACTCATCCGGACCGGCGGCCACTGGAAGCTCAGCGCCCTCGGCCAGGCGCCGGTCGGCGACACCGCGACGACGGACTGACCAGGGGAGAGGCCCACCAGATGTCGACCACGCGCCACCACCTCAACCGCCAGCGCCGCCTGGCGACGAAGCCGTTCCGGCCGGAACGGGACCGGTCCGCCTCCCCGGCGTCGACGCCCGTGCGGACCGACGCCGATACGACCACCGCGGCCACCGCCGTCCCGAAGGCGCCCCCCGCCCCGAAGAACGTGATCCCGCTCGTCCGGCCCCGCACCCGCCCTAAGAACGCGGCCGTGGACCCCTCGCCGCACTCCCGCCCGAAGGCCACGGCGGCGGACTCCCCGCGCCGCCCCCGCCCCAAGCGCCCCACCACCGATCACCCACTCCGTCGTCCCCGTCGCCCCGCTCCCCTGCTCCTCGTCCTGTGCGCTCTCACCCTCCTCCTCGGTGCCTTCGCCGGCTGGGCGTACGCCGAGGCGCGCGGGCTGCGGGACGACGAGGCGAGCCGCAACACCGCGCTCACCGACCCGGCCCGCACCAGCGAGGTCAAGGGGCAGGCGGCCGAAGCGGTGAACGCCCTGTTCTCGTACGACCACGCCAACCCGGGCGCCGAGGAGAAGGCCGTTGCCACCCTCCTCACCGGCAAGGCCGTCGAACAGCACCGCGGACTGCTCGCCCCCGTGCTCGCGCAGGCGAAGAAGCAGAAGACGGTCGTGACCACCACCGTCACGGACAGCGCCGTCGAGCGCATCGACGGCAACCGTGCCCGCGTCCTCGTCTTCGCCGACCAGAGCAGTACGAGTACCGCGGCGAAGGCGAAGGACGCCGCGAGCTACGCGGGCGCGATGCTCGCAGTCGACCTCGTGCTCCGGGACGGCCGCTGGCTGGTCTCGGCCATCGACACCTTCGGTAGCTAGACCGCAGGCCGCTGAGGGCACGTTCCGCCACCACGTGAGACAAGGAGTCCGACCCGTGAACCCCGTGAACCCCGTGAAGCGCGGACCGCACCTCCTCGCCCGCCTGCGCCCCCGCGACGCCCGCACCCGGCGCGGGCTGCGCGGCACCGCCGTAGCGGCTGCGGCGGTGGCCCTGCTCACGGCGTCCCAAGCGCCCGGAATCGTCGAGGAGTTGGGCGGCGGGAAAGGCGGAGACAGCGCGGAGCGCCCCGCGTCGGCCGAGGCGCCGCTGCCGTACGTGAACTCGCAGGGCGACGACTCGTTCCACACCGAACTGCCGCCCCTGAACAGCCCGGACGCGCCCACGCACGTCTACCCGCCCGCCCAGATCCGCGCCCAGTCCGGCATCCCGGCGACCGTCCTGGCCGCGTACCGCAGGGCCGAGTCGGCGGTCGCCCGGACCGACGCGGGCTGCCGGCTGCCCTGGGAGCTGCTCGCCGCCATCGGCAAGGTCGAGTCGGGCCAGGCCCGGGGCGGCGCCGTCGACGCGCACGGCACGACCCTCGGCCGCATCACCGGACCCGCCCTCGACGGGCGGGGGTTCGCCCTGATCAGGGACTCGGACGGCGGGGCGTGGGACGGGGACACGGTCTACGACCGGGCGGTCGGCCCGATGCAGTTCCTGCCGGGGACCTGGCGGCGCTGGGGCGCCGACGGCAACGGCGACGGGGACAGGAACCCCAACAACATCTTCGACGCGGCCCTGGCGGCGGGCCACTACCTGTGCGCCGGAAACCGTGACGTCAGCCGTACGGCCGGCCTCGAACGCGCCGTCCTGAGCTACAACTACTCGCGGGACTATCTCCAACTGGTCCTGTACTGGATGGAGTTCTACCGCGAGGGCGTGCACACCGTGCCCGACGGCAAGGGCGTGATCCCGAGTAGCCCCGGCGCGGGCGGAGACACCCCGGCGACCAGTCCGGTCGGCGGCGGCAAAGACCCCGGCAACGGCGGCGGGATCGTCATCGGGCCCGATCCGACCCCGTCCGGGCCCTCGGACGGGGGCAGCCCGGACCCCAGCCCCGGTCCGGACCCGAGCGGTGACCCCACGGACCCGCCGACGCAGTCACCGGACCCGAGCGCGCCCCCGTCGTCGCAGGACCCGGGCACCCCGACCGACCCCGGCAGCCCCACCCCGCCGACGGACTGCCCCACCGGCACGACGTCCCCGTCCCCGTCGCCCGACCCGGCCGAGACCCCGTCGCCGTCCCCGTCACCCAGCCCCTCACCGTCGGAGTGCCCGGAACCGGGCGCGTAGCGCGGCGCGGGTGTGTGGGTGTGAGGGGGACAGGCGGACCGGGGGCAGGTAGACAGGGAGGCAGGGGCGTGGCGTGGAGAGATGGGCCCCTGCCTCCCTGGGCCGGCGTGCGGCCGCCGTCGGTCAGCCGGTGCTGACCTGGAGTTCCTTGACGCCGTTGAGCCAGGCCGAGCGGAGCCTGCGCGGGTCGCCGGTCAGGCGCAGGTCGGGCATGGCGTCGGCCACTGCGTTGAAGATGAGGTTGATCTCGAGCGTGGCCAGCGACTTGCCGAGGCAGAAGTGCGGGCCTCCGCCGCCGAATCCGAGGTGCGGGTTCGGGTCGCGGGTGATGTCGAACGCGTCGGGGCGGTCGAAGACCTCGGGGTCGTGGTTGGCCGACGAGTAGAAGATGCCGACCCGGTCGCCCTTCTTGATCTGCGCGCCGCCGAGTTCGGTGTCCTGGGTCGCGGTGCGCTGGAAGGAGACCACGGGGGTCGCCCAGCGGACGATCTCCTCCGCCGTCGTCTCCGGGCGCTCCCGCTTGAACAGCTCCCACTGGTCGGGGTGGGTGAGGAAGGCGTGCATGCCGTGCGTGATGGCGTTGCGCGTCGTCTCGTTGCCGGCCACGGCGAGCAGGATCACGAAGAAGCCGAACTCGTCCGAGGAGAGGTTGCCCTCGTCCTCCGCCGCCACCAGCTGGCTCACGATGTCCTTGGCCGGGCACTCCTTGCGGGCGGCGGCCAGGTTCATCGCGTAGCTGACGATCTCCATGGCGGCCTCGGCGCCGACCTCCTCGGTGATCGCGTACTCCGGGTCGTCGTACGCGGCCATCTTGTTGGACCAGTCGAAGATCTTGGTGCGGTCGTCCTGGGGGACGCCGATCAGCTCGGCTATGGCCTGGAGCGGGAGTTCGACGGCGACGTTCGTGACGAAGTCGAAGGAGCCGTCGGGCGCGGCGTTCGCGAGCGCCGTCCCGACGATGGAGCCCGCACGGTTGCGCAGGGCGTCCTCCAGCGAGCGGATGGCGCGGGGGGTGAAGCCGCGCTGGACGATCTGCCGCACCCGGGTGTGCTCCGGCGGGTCCATGTTGAGCATGATCAGCTTCTGGACCTCGATCTGGTCGCGGCTGATCGACTCGTTGAAGCGGATGACGGCGGTGTTGAGGTTCGAGGAGAACAACTCCGGGCGCGTGGAGACGTACTTGACGTCCGCGTGCCGGGTCACGGCCCAGTAGCCCGAGTCGCCGAAGCCGGATATGCCGGTCGGCTGGGTGATCCACCGGACCGGTTCCGTCTGCCGGAGCTGGGCGAACTCGGGGAAGGGGACACGGTGTTGGAGGAGGTCGGGGTCGGTGAAGTCAAACCCTTCGGGCAGCGCTGGGCACGGCATGGGCAACTCCCGGTGACGGTCTGACGGGGCGTCAGCTTGTCGGCACCGTAGTAACGGGTTCTACAAGTGGCAAGACCCGTGGTACGCCCGATTACGCGCGCGGTACGTGCACGACCCTTGCGTACCGGGAGTAGCACCGTCGAGACTGCACAGAGAACTGGTACGCGTTCTAGTTCTTACGTCTTCTGGTTCGGTCCGGGAATGTGTGGAGAGGACGAGCTCATGGCCGCGGAACCCGTCATCGTCGAAGCC
Organism: Streptomyces sp. NPDC090032; assembly: GCF_044748025.1. Taxonomy (NCBI): domain Bacteria; kingdom Bacillati; phylum Actinomycetota; class Actinomycetes; order Kitasatosporales; family Streptomycetaceae; genus Streptomyces; species Streptomyces sp. NPDC090032. The sequence continues at coordinate 217,803 of NZ_JBIVFF010000003.1, forward strand.
GTACGTACGCCCATCGGCAGGCGCGGAGGCGCGCTCGCCAACCTTCATCCCGCGTATCTCCTCGGCGAGACGTACCGGGAACTGCTCGGCAGGACCGGCATCAACGCCGACTGCGTCGAGCAGATCGTGGGTGGCACGGTGACCCACGCCGGCGAACAGTCCATGAATCCGGCGCGCACGGCGTGGCTCACCATGGGCCTGCCCTACGAGACGGCGGCGACGACCGTCGACTGTCAGTGCGGCTCCTCGCAGCAGGCCTCGCACATGACCGCCAACATGATCGCCGCCGGTGTCATCGACATCGGCATCAGCTGCGGGGTCGAGGCGATGTCGCGGGTGCCGCTCGGCTCCGGCTCCAAGCACGGGCCCGGCAAGCCGTTCCCCGAGGAGTGGAACGTCGACCTGCCCAACCAGTTCGAGGCCGCCGAGCGCATCGCGCGCCACCGTGGGCTGACCCGCGAGAACGTCGACTCGCTCGGGCTCATCTCGCAGGAGCGCGCGGCGATCGCGTGGGCCGAGGAGCGCTTCAAGCGCGAGACGTTCGCCGTGCAGGTGCCCACGAACGAGGACGAGCAGGCCGCCGGGCAGGGCATGTGGCGGCTCGTGGACCGGGACGAGGGCCTGCGTGACACGACCATGGAGGGCCTCGCCGGGCTCAAGCCGGTCATGCCGACCGCCGTACACACCGCGGGCAACTCCTCGCAGATATCCGACGGCGCCTCGGCGATCATGTGGGCGTCCAAGCGGATGGCGCGCGCCCTGAAGCTCAGGCCGCGCGCCCGGATCGTCGCCCAGGCTCTCGTCGGCGCCGACCCGCACTTCCACCTGGACGGCCCGATCGACGCCACGCGCGCCGTGCTCGGCAAGGCGGGCATGTCGCTGAAGGACATCGACGTCGTCGAGATCAACGAGGCGTTCGCGTCCGTCGTGCTCAGCTGGGCCCAGGTCTTCGAGCAGGACCTGGAGAAGGTCAACGTGAACGGCGGGGCCATCGCCCTCGGCCACCCCGTCGGCGCGACCGGCGCCCGGCTCATCACCACCGCCCTGCACGAACTGGAGCGCCAGGACAAGGAGTTCGCGCTGATCACGATGTGCGCGGGCGGCGGGCTGGCGACGGGCACCATCATCCAGCGGCTGTAGGTCTTGTCGCGGGTGGTCCGGAACGCACGACGAAGGCGGCACCCTCCCGCGGGGGGAGGGTGCCGCCTTCTCAGGTCGGACTGCGGGCCGGCCGGGCTCAGTACGAGCCGGCGGACTGCCAGTGGGACCAGGCGCCACAAGGGCTGCCGTAGCGCTCGTTCATGTAGGAGAGGCCCCACTCGATCTGGGTCTCGGGGTTGGTCTTCCAGTCGCCGCCGGCCGAGGCCATCTTGCCGGCGGGCAGGGCCTGGACCAGGCCGTAGGCGCCGGACGACGCGTTCGTCGCGTTGACGTTCCAGCCGCTCTCGTGGGACACGATCTTGTCGAAGCAGGCGAACTGCTCAGCGCTCATCTTCTGCTGGGCGATCGCCTTCGGCGAAGAGGCGTCCGCGGCGTTCGACGCCGGGGCGGCGGCCATCACCATGCCGGCCGTGGCGGCGGCCAGGGCGATTCCGGCGAGGGCCTTCTTCGGAGCGGCGACGCGGCGGAGGATGGTGGCGGACAAAGCGTGAACCTTCCGTGGGGGACAGGGGCCGCTTCGTACGCCCTGCGGCGTACGGAGGCGCCGGGGCCCCGGCGGGGGCTGTCGGCGCCTTGCGACTCCTCCAGAGGAACAGGCCCGGTTCGCGGTGGCAATCACCCCTTTTACTAGTTGAGGTCGCAGGTGGTTGAAATGTCCCCTATGTGACCTGGCTCTCATTGTGCAGGTCAGGGGGCATTTTGGTGGAGACGCGTCAAGCGATCGGACCTACGGCCGCGCCTCGTAGGTGACATGGCTCATGTGGGGTGCTTCACGGCGCGGGCACGTTTCGGTGACCCGGCGCGCGTGAAGGGCTACGGCTCAGTGCCCTCGAATGTGACCGGGGCCTCGAACGCGGCGCGGCGCGTGGCCCGCCGCAGCGCCCTCAGGAGCGCCGGGCCGACGGTGACGGTGAGGACGACGGTCAGGGCCGCCCGGCCCAGGTCCCAGCCCAGCGACGTGGCCAGGCAGTAGGCGAGGAAGCGGACCAGGTTCTCGTGCAGCGGGGCACCCGCCTGGAAGGCGACGCTCGACGACAGCGAGTCCAGGAACGGCCAGCCGGCCAGGTTCATGACGGTGCCGTACGCGAACGCGGCCAGGAACCCGTACGCCGCCAGCATCAGTACCTCGGCGCGGCCCCTCAGCCGGTCAGGGCCGGGGAGCAGTCCCGCGCCCATCGTGAACCAGCCCATCGACAGCATCTGGAACGGCATCCACGGACCGACCCCGCCGGTGAGCAGCGCGGACGCGAACATGGTCACGGACCCGAGCACGAACCCGAAGCCCGGCCCGAGCACCCGCCCGCTCAGCACCATCAGGAAGAACATCGGCTCGATCCCCGCGGTACCGGCCCCGATCGGCCGCAGCGCCGCGCCCGTCGCGGCAAGCACCCCGAGCATCGCCACCGCCTTGGGCCCGATCCCGCCGTCCGACACGGCGGCCGCCACCACGCCCACCAGCAGGACGAGCAGCCCCGCGAACAGCCAGGGGGCGTCCTGCGCATGTGCGCTGACCTGCGACGAAGGGCCCGCGAGCAGTGGCCACCCGAAGGCCGCCACCCCCACGGCGCTGACGAGGAGCAGGGCCACTACGGAGCGGGGGCCGAGGCGTACGGCGCGGGCCTGGCGGTCGGGGCGCCCGGTCCCGGGTGCGGTCCTGGGTGCGGTCTTCATGCCCTTTCCTCCGGCCCGCCCGCGGATTCCAGGGCCTCGCGGACCTGGGCGACCGTGAGCCACTTCCCCGGGGCCAGGACCTTGGCGACCTGGGGGGAGAAGGCGGGGGAGGCCACGACGACCTCGGGGGTGGGGCCGTTCGCCACGATCTCGCCGTCGGCGAGGACGGCGACGCGGTGGGACAGCTCGGCGGCCAGTTCCACGTCGTGCGTGGCCAGGACGACGGCGTGCCCCCCGGCCGCGAGGCCGCGCAGGATCGTGACCAGGCGGGCCTTCGCCGCGTAGTCGAGGCCGCGCGTCGGCTCGTCGAGCAGGAGCAGCGGAGGGCGGGCCGTCAGCACGATCGCCAGGGCGAGGGTGAGGCGCTGGCCCTCCGAGAGGTCACGGGGGTGGGTGTCGTCCGCGATGCCGGGCAACAGCCGCGTGACCAGGGCGCGGCAGGTGCCCGGATCCGTGCCCGCGTCGTGGTCGGCGGCCGCGCACTCGGCGGCCACCGTGTCCGCGTACAGGAGGTCGCGCGGTTCCTGCGGGACCAGGCCGACGCGGCGGATCAGCTCGCGCGGGCCCGTGCGGTGCGGGACCACGCCGCCCACCAGGGCCGTCCCGGACGACGGGCGGACCAGGCCGACCAGGGTGGACAGGAGGGTGGACTTGCCGGCGCCGTTGCGGCCCATCAGGGCGACGATCTCGCCGGGCCCGACCGAGAGGTCGACGTGGCGCAGCGCCTCGACGCGCCCCCGCCGCACCGCGAGCCCCGCGACCTCGGCGACGGCGGCCACCTCGGGCCGCTTGCGGCTGCGGCGCAGCGGGGACCGGCGGGAGTCGGGGGAGGCGGTGACCCGCGGCTGCTCACGAGGCTCGCGCGGCTCATGTCCGGCCAGGCGCTCCCGCAGCTCCCCGGAACCGCGCCGCGCGTCCCGCACCGTCAGCGGCAGCGGTGACCAGCCCGCGAGGCGGCCCAGGTCCACGACCGGCGGGAACACCGGGGATACGGCCATGATCTCGGCGGGCGCGCCGAGCAGCAGGGGCTCGCCGGGTCCTGCGAGGAGCGCGACCTGGTCCGCGTACTGCACGACCCGCTCAAGCCGGTGCTCGGCCATCAGGACCGTCGTGCCGAGGTCGTGCACGAGGCGCTGCAGCACCGCGAGGACCTCCTCCGCGGCGGCCGGGTCGAGCGCGGACGTCGGCTCGTCGAGGACCAGGACCCGCGGGTGCGGGGTGAGGACGGAGCCGATGGCGACGCGTTGCTGCTGCCCGCCGGACAGCGTCGCGATGGGACGGTCGCGCAGATCCGCGAGGCCCAGCAGGTCGAGGGTCTCCTCGACGCGGCGCCGCATCACGTCGGGCGCGAGCCCGAGCGACTCCATGCCGTACGCGAGCTCGTCCTCGACCGTGTCGGTGACGAAGTGGGAGAGCGGGTCCTGCCCCACCGTGCCCACCACGTCGGCGAGTTCGCGCGGCTTGTGCGTACGGGTGTCGCGCCCCGCCACCGTGACGCGCCCGCTCAGCGTGCCCCCGGTGAAGTGCGGCACGAGCCCGCTCACGGCACCGAGCAGCGTCGACTTGCCGACACCCGAAGGGCCCACCAGTAGCACCAACTCGCCCTCGGGAACGTCGAGTTGAATGTCACGGACCGTGGGTGTCGCGGCCCCGTCGTACGTCACCGAGACGTCCTCGAACCGGATCATGAAGCCTCCTTCGAGGGTGTTTCGGCGAGCGGCGGCGCGGGCGCCACGAACGCGGGGAGCAGTCCGAGCAGCACCCCGGCCGCGGGCCACAGCGGCAGCGCCGGCGCGGTCAGCGGCACGACGCCGGGCGCCAGGGCCGAGGGATCGTAGGAACCGGCCCGGATCAGCACGGCGGCGACGGCCGCCCCCGACGCGGCGACGAGCCACGCCCGCACGCCCCACACGTCGGGCCGGTACCGGGTGCGGACCGAGCGGCGCCCGCCCAGCCAGAGCCCGCCGAGCGCGGCCGCCACCCCGGCGAGCAGCACGGGCAGCCCGTACCGCGCGCCGTCCGCGGTCAGCAGCCCGTACGTGCCGGCGCACACCCCGACCAGGCCGCCCAGCGTCAGCACCGCGGTGGCCCGGCGCACGGCGGCCGGGACCTCGGCGGTGCGCCCGTACCCGCGCGCGTCCATCGCGGCGGCCAGCGCCACCGACCGCTCCAGCGCGCCCTCAAGAACCGGCAGGCCGACCTGCGCCAGGCCCCGCAGCCCCTTGTCGGGCCGGCCGCGCAGCCGGCGCGCGGCGCGCAGCCGCCGCACATCGGCGATCAGGTTCGGCGCGAACGTCATCGCGACGACGACGGCGACCCCGGCCTCGTACAGCGCGCCCGGCAGGGACTTGAGGAGGCGGGCCGGGCTCGCGAGGGCGTTCGCCGCGCCCACACAGATCAGCAGCGCGGCCAGCTTGAGGCCGTCGTACAGCGCGAACACCAGGCCCTCGACCGTGACCCGGCCCCCGATCCGCACCCCCTGCGCCCAGTCGGGCAGCGGTACTTCGGGAAGCGTGACGAGCAGATGCGTGCCGGGGATCGGCGACCCCAGGAACACCGCGAACACCAGCCGGATCCCGATCACCGCGAGCCCCAGCTTCACGAACGCCCCGTACGAGCGCGCCCACGGCGCCGACGTGCGCCGCGCGGCCACCACGTACCCGGCCACCCCGATGAGCAGCGCGAGCAGCAGCGGATTCGTCGTCCGGGACGCCGCGGTGCCGAGCCCGAGCGCCCAGAGCCACCAGGCACCGGGGTGCAGCGCGTTCGAGCGGTGGGCCCGGGGAGCGGCGAGGGGACGAGGACGCGCGGACGGCCCCGCCCCCGGGTCACGCGCGAGGCGCGTACGCGGGGCGGGGTGCGGTGAACCTGCGCCGGTGCTGCTCATCGAATCGCCGTATCCGTGTCCGTGTCAGGTGCCTGTGTCCGCCGTGCGTGCGTCAGCCGCGCCTGCCTCAGCCGCGCCGGCGGCGGGCCTGCCAGGCAGCGGCCGCGCCGAGCACGACGACGGCGGCGCCGCCCGCGATCAGGCCGACGGAGGGGCCACCACCGCTGTCGGACGCCGCGTTCTCGGACCTGTCCGTCCTCGCTCCGTCCGAAGTCCCCTTGGAGGAGGACCCGTTGGAGGAGGCCCCCTTGGAGGAGGACACCTGCTCGCCGCAGCCCGTCTTCGGGAAGCCGGCGATGGAACACAGCAGCGCCTGGTCGTTGTAGCGCAGCGGCTTCGCGACGGCGGCGAGCGCCTCCGCGCTGGTCGCGTCGTCCGTGACGCGCGCGCACGCCGTACGCGGCTTCGGCGGCGTCTCACCGGACGGCGCGTCCTGCGCCGTACCGAAGTCGACGACGAGGGCCACCCGCTTCTCGCCGCCCTTCGCCGCAGTAGCCGCGCAGATGGAGTCGAAGGAAGCCGCACCGCGCGGCTTCGCCGAGTCCTGCGAGTCCTCGCTCACGGAGAACCGGAATCCCTGCACATCGCCGTCCGACGGGCGGGCCGTCGACGGCCCCTGCGACGCGTACACCCAGGCCGAACCGTCGCGGTCCCAGAACGACCAGTAGCGGTAGCCGGTGGCCTGCGCCTGGCCCGCCCCCGCGACGAGCGCGCACAGCACGCCCGATATGAGAACGGCCAGGCTTCGGCGGCGGTAGGTGGTCACAGCTGCTGCTTCTTGCGGCCGCTGAACAGGAAGCCGATGCCGATACCGGCGACGGCCGCGACGGCGACGACGTACCAGACGCTGATGCCGCCGTCGTCCTTCTTCTCGTCCTTCTTCTCGTCGGCCGTGGCGGCCTTCGTGGAGGACGGCGCGGGGCCCGTCGCGTTCAGGGCCTTGACCAGGTCCGTGCCGCCGAAGTCACGCGGGTCGTTGCCCGTCGCGTGCGCGGCGAAGATCAGCTGGGCGTAGGCGGCCGGACCGGACCGCTCGGCCCAGTCCCCGGCGTTCTTCTCCAGCCAGGCGTACGGGTCCTTCGTGTACTTGACGCCCTCGGCGGCCGCGATCGAGGTGACCGCGTCGGCGGTGTTGCCGTAGTCGGGCTGCGACTCGGTGCTGCCCGGGGTGACGGCCTTCAGGTACAGGCGGGTGCTGAGCTGGCCCTGGAGGTGGACGGCGGCGTTGTGCGCGAGGTCCCCGGCCGCGTTGCCGTCCTTGCAGACGTAACTGTCCGGGGCCTTGCCCTTGCCGGGCGCCATGCCGGTCCCGAGCGCGCCGAGCACGCCCGCCGCGGTGGCGTCCGCGTTGGCGGCGAGCTTGCCCTTCTTGTCGGGCTGATAGGCGAGCGCGCCGCCGTCCTTGCCGTCCGAGCAGGGGAGCGCGAGCGCGGCCAAGGCGTCCTGGCCGGTTTTGCCGCGGCCCGACTTCACGTCGGCGGGCTTCTCACCGGCGGCGACGAGTGCGCCGATCACGACAGAGGTCGAGTTGGCGTCGCTGTCCATGCCGACGTTGTAGCCCCAGCCGCCGTCGCCGTTCTGCGCCTTCTTCAGCCAGTCCACGCCGCGAGTGACCTCGCCCTCACGGCCGCCGACCGCGACGAGGGCCTGCACCGCGGCGGCCGTGCTGTTGCTGTCGACGGGCGTCTTCTTGTCGCACTCCTTGCCCGGCTCGGCGCGGAAGGCGGCGAACCCGCCGTTCGTGCACTGCTGCCCGGTCAGCCAGTCCACGGCCTTGTCGGCGGGCTTCACACCGACGGTGTCCTGCGCGACCAGCGCGACCGACTGCCGCCAGACACCGTCGTACGTGGGGTCGGTCTTCCCGTAGAGCCCGGAGGGGATGGCCACCGAGGGGGACGCGGAGGGCGCGGAGGCGTCCGCGAGGGCGGCCGGGGCGGTGGCCATGCCGATGACGGCGGTGGCCGCCACGAGCGCGGCGCTGCGGCGAATGTTCATGGTGGGGCGGGTGCCTCTCCCTGCGGGGAGCCGGGCGGCACGGCACACGCGGGCACCGGGCGGCTCCGGCTCCGTATGCCTCGACGGTGCCGGCCACCGGCGGCTGCCGGTGACACGAGCCGGTCACGCGCCGCAACGGGGCAGTCCGGCTCACCACACCTACGTGGTTCACGGTTGCGGGGTCAGCGCCGGATTCGCACCGGCTTCCCCCCGTGCGCGCATGATGACGACCCGCCCACTGTACCGGCCCGTAGGGGGCCTCCCCCGGGGCACCCGAAAGGGCCGGGGCGGATCTGATCCGCCCCGGCCCGATCCGGACGGGAGTGCCTAGCGGATGTCGACCGGCCCGTCGTCGCCCGAGCGCTTCGGGTCGTCCCCGCCGTCCGCGGACCCCAGGTACCGCTGGATCTCCAGCTCGCCGCCGCTCTTCTTCGCGTCGCCGTCCGGCCCGCCCAGGTTGCGGCGGACGGAGTCGAGGATGGTCAGACCCTGGCCGACGAGTCCGGCCGCGATCTCACCGAGGCCGTCCGCGCCGTTGAGCACGTTCACGTTGGCGCCCTTGAGGCCGCCGGCCGCCTCCTTCACGATCTGCGGCAGCTGGTCGATGAGCATCCGGTCGAGCGCGACCCGGTCGTACGACGCCGCCGCGGCGGCCTGGATCTTCATGCGCTCGGCCTCGGCGATGGCCATCACGCGGATCCGCTCGGCGTCCGCCTCCGCGGGCTTCACGACCTCGGCCACCAGCTGCTGCTGGCGCAGTTCGGCGGCCCGCTCGGCCAGCTCGGTGCGCGCCGCGAGGACCTCCTGCTCGGCGTGCGCCTGCGCCAGCGGCCCGGCCTGGGCGGCCGCCGCCTGCGCGCGGTCCACCTCGGCCTTGTACTCGGCCTGGACGACGGCGGTCTGCCGGGCGTACTCGGCCTGGTTGCGCTGGGCCTCCTGCTCCGCCTGGGTCGAGGCCTGGGTGGCCTGCGCCTGGGCGATCTGGGCCTGCCGCTGGATGGCCGCCTTGTGCGGGGCGGACATCGCGTCGATGTAGCCGGTGTTGCCGTCGTCGATGGACTGGATCTGGAGCGAGTCCACGATCAGCCCGATCTTCGCCATCTCGGCCTTCGAGGTGTCGAGGACCTCGGCGGCGAGCTTCTGCCGCTCCGTGACGATCTCCTCGACCGTCATCGAGCCGATGATGGAGCGCAGGTGACCGGCGAAGATCCGGCCGGTCAGGACCGACATCTGGTCCTGGTCGGACAGGAAGCGCTGGCCGGCGTTGACGATGGACTCCGTGTCGTTGCCGACCTTGAACGCGATGACGGCGCGCACGGTCAGGGCGATGCCCTGCCGGGTCACACACTTCTCGACGACCTCGGCCTCGGACATGGCCAAGGACAGGAAGCGGGTCTTGCGGAAGATAGGCAGGACGAATTTTCCGTGGCCCGTCACGACCCGGAACGGCGCTCCCCCAAGTCCCCGCCTGCCACCCGAGATCAGCATCGCCTCATCGGGAGCGGGAACGCGATATCCGAACATCCTTCAGTCTCCTTAGCGGGCGTCACCCGTGTCGCCGGAGCCGTCGGCCCAGTCGTCGAGCGACGGATCGCTCCAGGCCATGACGACGACCTGGCGGGTGCCGCGGGACTCGATCACCAGGACGGTCGCCCCGCGCTCCAGAGGTTCGTCGGACCACGCGAGAAACGTCTCGCTGCCGCCCCGCACCCGCACCAGTGCCTCGCCCGGGCCCTCGGCTCCGCGCGTGGCGATGACCAGCTTCCCCGTACAGCCGACCACGGCCTCGTCCGGCGCCATCGGTGGCCGCCCCCTTGTCGGTCCAGTTCTGAGATGCCAGACATTACGCCTGTTGGCACCCGCCGACCATGCGGCGGAAGGCCCGCCGGGCAGGCTGTTTCGTACGCCCGGTAAAGATCGCGCAACGCCGGTAAAGCGAAGGTCAAGAGCGTAGGTCAGACCGGTGCATACGCCACCGGGTCGCTCCCGGCGACCGCCTCCGCGCGGCCCAGTTTCACCAGTCGGCGCAGATGGGCCTCGGCCTCCGAGACCGCGATGGTGCGCGACCCGTAGGGGATCTGTTCCCAGGGCCGGTTCCACTCCATCCGCTCGGCGAGCTGCCAGGGGGTGAGCGGGGTGGCGAGCAGGGTGAGCAGGCCGGTGAGGCGCTCCTCGTGGTGGTCGAGCAGCTCCCGTACGCGGCCGGGGGCGTCGGTGAACGTGTGCTGGTGGGCCGGGAGCACCTCGGCGGGGGCCAGGCGGCCGACGCGTTCCAGCGAGTCCAGGTAGTCGCCGAGCGGGTCGGTGACGGTGGCGTCGTCGGGGTCCTCGTAGAGGCCGATGTGCGGGGTGATGCCGGGGAGCAGATGGTCGCCGGAGAAGAGGCGGCCGTTGCCCGCGAGGCCGGCCGGGTGGTCCTCCTCCAGGTGCAGGCAGACATGGCCCGGGGTGTGCCCCGGCGTCCAGATCGCGCGCAGGCGGCGGCCCGGCAGGTCGAGCAGGTCGCCGGGGGTGATGGTGCGGTCGGGGAGCGCGGGGGCGAGACCCGGGAGCGTGCGGGCCCGGCCCGAGTCGCGGGCGGCGATCAGTGGCGCCATGTGCTCCTCGGGGGCGCCGGCCGCGGCGAGCTTGGCGGCCATGAACGCGTACCAGCGCTCCGGCGGGTTCTCCCGGGTGCGGCGCACCACGGAGACGTCCGCCTCGTGCATGGCGATCCAGGCACCGGACGCCTCGCGCACCTTGGCCGACAGGCCGTGGTGGTCGGGGTGGTGATGGGTGATCAGGACTCCCGTCACCTCACCGACGCTCGTGCCGCAGGCGACGAGGCCCTCGGTGAGCGCGTCCCACGACTCCGGGTCGTCCCAGCCGGTGTCGATGAGGACGGGGCCACGGTCGGTGTCGAGGAGGTGGACCAGGGTGAAGCCGAGCGGGTTGTCGGGGATCGGCACCCGAAGGGACCGGACGCCTCCTCCGTGGTCGGTCACCTGCGTCATCGGGTCCCACCTCTCGTACGACGACCGCGAACTCCCGTCACTGTAATAGAACTTGTTCCAATGGTCGCCCGGGCCGACTTGTTGTCCGACGGTCGCCGTGCCGATCCGTGGACTCCTGGAACTGGAACTGGTATCAGTTTCCAAAGGTTCTGATGCAGTGTCAGAAAACGTCCCGCGAGAGGCGGTCGGTCATGACCGGGCATGGGGAACGGCTTGAGCACGAGTTCGTGGAACACGGACAGCTCTACATCGGCGGGGAGTTGACGCAGCCGTCCGGCACGGACGTCATCGAGGTGATCTCCCCGCACACCGGCGAGGTCTTCGGGCGCGTGCCGCACGCCGCGCCCGCCGATGTCGACCGGGCGGTCGCCGCCGCCCGCAGGGCGTTCGACGAGGGACCCTGGCCGCGGCTCCCGCTCGACGAGCGGATCGCGGTGGTCACGCGCATCAAGGACGCGATCGCCGTACGGCACGAGGAGATCGCCCGCCTCATCTCCTCGGAGAACGGCTCCCCGTACTCGTGGAGCGTCCTCGCGCAGGCCCTCGGCGCGATGATGGTGTGGGACTCCGCGATCACCGTCGCGAAGAACTTCACGTACGAGGAGACGCGCGACGGCGCGCTCGGGAAGATCCTCGTGCGGCGTGAGCCGGTCGGCGTCGTGGCGGCCGTCGTCCCGTGGAACGTCCCGCAGTTCGTGGCCGCGGCCAAGCTCGCGCCCGCGCTGCTCGCCGGCTGCACCGTGGTCCTCAAGCCGTCGCCGGAGTCGCCGCTCGACGCGTATCTGCTCGGCGAGATCGCGACGGAGGCGGGCCTGCCGGAGGGCGTCCTGTCCATCCTTCCCGCCGACCGCGAGGTCAGCGAGTACCTCGTCGGGCACCCCGGCGTCGACAAGGTCTCCTTCACCGGATCCGTGGCCGCGGGCCGGCGCGTCATGGAGGTCGCCTCCCGCAACCTCACCCACGTCACCCTCGAACTCGGCGGCAAGTCCGCGGCCGTCGTCCTGCCGGACGCGGACCTCGCGACGACCGTCCCCGGCATCGTCCAGTCCGCCTGGATGAACAACGGCCAGGCCTGCGTCGCCCAGACCCGCATCCTCCTGCCCCGCTCCCGCTACGACGAGTTCGCCGATGCCCTCACCGAGGCGGCGGCCGCGCTCGTCGTCGGCGACCCGCTCGATCCGGCGACCCAGGTCGGGCCGCTGGTCGCCGAGCGCCAGCAGCGCCGCTCCCTCGACTACATCCGCATCGGCCAGGAGGAGGGCGCCAAGATCCTCACCGGCGGCGGCCGTCCGGCCGGGCTCGAACGGGGCTGGTACGTCGAGCCGACCCTCTTCGGAGACGTCGACAACTCGATGCGCGTCGCCCGCGAGGAGATCTTCGGCCCGGTCATCTGCCTGCTCCCGTACGGCGACGAGGCCGAGGCGGTGAAGATCGCCAACGACTCCGACTACGGGCTCAGCGGCAGTGTGTGGACGGCCGACGTCGCGCACGGCATCGACGTCGCGCGACAGGTGCGCACCGGCACGTACAGCGTGAACACCTTCAGCCTCGACATGCTCGGCCCCTTCGGCGGCTACAAGAACTCCGGTCTGGGCCGGGAGTTCGGGCCCGAGGGGTACAGCGCCTTCCTGGAGCACAAGATGATCCACCTGCCGGCCGGCTGGGAGGCGTGATGGGGGACCGCTGGCACGTCGAGGTCGACCGGGGCGTCTGCATCGGCTCGGCCCAGTGTGTTCACCACGCTCCGGACGCCTTCCGTCTCGACTCCGGCAGGCAGTCCCGGCCGGTCGAGGCGGAGGCCGACGCCAACGAGAAGATCCTGGCGGCGGCGGAGGGCTGCCCCGTGGAAGCCGTCATGATCACGCTACTGGGCAGCGGGGAGTCGGTCTTTCCGCCAGAGGATTGAAAAAAGTCCCCTTTGGTGGGTTGCATCACGACATGTGCGGTCTATTCTGGTATTGGCCTATGAGGCGAGTGAGGGAGTCCCACCGGAGTAGCCGACTGTGGCGCGATGCAAACGGCATCCGCCGTGGCCGACGTCGACGGTAGGGCTGAGAGGCCGGAAGGCAGTAGCAGAGCCGGACGGCGACCCCTAACACCTGATCCGGACCATGCCGGCGCAGGGAACCCGTCTCGTAGGTTTTTTCTCTGCCCCGGGATGTTCCCTGGCCTCCGGGTCTGTCCTGGGCCCCGGCGCCGCTCGCGGCACGGGGTCCAGGGTTCCCGGCCGTGAACCGCGCCGGTGCGCCTACTTCTTGGCGTCCGGCGTCGTGAGGTCGATCAGCCGGCACACCGTCTCGATGTCTATCTTCACCTGCGCGATCGAGGCGCGCCCCGACAGCCAGGTGATGAGCGCCGAGTGCCAGGTGTGCTCGATGACGCGGACCGCGGAGAGCTGCTGGGGGGTCGGGTCGTCCAGCTCCATCGCGTCCAGGATGATCGCCGTCGTCTGCCGGGAGACCTGGTCGACCTCGGGGCTCACGCTGCGGTCGGCGAAGGTCAGGGCGCGCACCATCGCATCCGCCAGGTGCGGCTCGCGCTGGAGCGCGCGGAAGGCCCGCATCAGGGTCTCCGCGACCCGCTCCGAGGGCAGGTCGGACGAGGGCGGGCGCTTGCGGACCGTGGAGTGCATGTGCTGGAGCTGGTCCTGCATCGTCGCCACGAGGAGATGCACCTTGGACGGGAAGTACCGGTACAGCGTGCCGAGCGCGACGTGCGAGGACTCGGCGACCTCGCGCATCTGCACCGCGTCGAACCCGCCGCGGCTGGCCAGCTGGGCACTCGCGTGCAGGATGCGGCGGCGGCGCGCCTCCTGGCGCTCGGTGAGGGGCGGCGACGCCGGATGTGCTGTCTTCGCTTCCGCTGTCATGTGTCCCGTTCCGTGGCTGTCAAGCCGTAATCCGGTGCTTTCGAGAGGCTCATCATGGCAGGGGAGCGGGGGCTCCGTCGTGGCGCGAATCACCTGATCCGAGCGTTACAGCGAGGCTACCTGCCGGTAGATTCTGTGCTCCTTGAAGCATCAAAGAGCTGGCAACTCTGAAACTTGTTCTAGATTACCGCCCACGCGTAGTCTCGCGTGAACGTGCCGCGAGAAGGGGGCCACGAGTGACCGCTGAGGCCGTGGAGGCGGGCCCCCGGGCCGGGTCCTCCGCCGATGGTGACCGTCCGTTGCGTATCGCTCTCCTTACGTACAAGGGGAACCCGTTCTGCGGCGGGCAGGGCGTCTACGTACGCCATCTGTCCCGCGAACTCGCCCGGCTGGGGCACCAGGTCGAGGTCATCGGATCCCAGCCCTACCCCGTCCTCGACGAGGGCGAGGACCTGGAGGGGCTCAGGCTCACCGAGCTGCCCAGCCTCGACCTGTACCGCAGCCCCGACCCGTTCCGCACCCCCAAGCGCGACGAGTACCGCGACTGGGTGGACGCGCTCGAGGTCGGCACCATGTGGACCGGCGGCTTCCCCGAACCCCTCACGTTCTCGCTGCGCGCCCGGCGTCATCTGCGGGCGCGGCGCGGCGAGTTCGACGTCGTGCACGACAACCAGACCCTGGGCTACGGCCTGTTGGGCGGGCCCGCCGCGCTCGGCGCCCCCCTCGTCACCACGATCCACCACCCCATCACGGTCGACCGGCAGCTGGAGATCGACGCCGCGCCCGACTGGAAGCGGCGCGCCTCCGTGCGGCGCTGGTACGCGTTCACGCGGATGCAGAAGCGCGTCGCCCGCCGCCTGCCGGCCGTGCTCACCGTCTCCGGGACCTCACGCCAGGAGATCGTCGACCACCTCGGCGTGCGCCAGGACCGGATCCGTGTCGTGCACATCGGCGCCGACACCGACCTCTTCTCGCCGGACCCCTCGGTCGCCGAGGTGCCGGGCCGCATCGTGACGACGTCCAGCGCCGACGTCCCCCTCAAGGGACTCGTCTTCCTCGTCGAGGCGCTCGCCAAGGTCCGCACCGAGAACCCGGCCGCCCACCTCGTCGTCGTCGGCAAGCGCGCCGAGGACGGGCCCGTCGCCGCGGCCATCGAGAAGTACGGCCTCGAAGGCGCCGTGTCCTTCGTCAAGGGCATCACCGACGCCGAACTCGTCGACCTCGTACGGTCGGCCGAGGTCGCCTGCGTGCCCTCCCTGTACGAGGGCTTCTCGCTGCCCGCCGCGGAGGCCATGGCCACCGGCACCCCCCTGGTCGCCACCACCGGCGGAGCGATCCCCGAGGTCGCCGGGCCCGACGGGGAGACCTGCCTCGCCGTGCCCACCGGCGACGCGGGAGCCCTGGCCACCGCGCTCGGCAGACTCCTGGACGACCCGCAGCTGCGGGCGCGGCTCGGCGCCGCCGGACGTGAACGCGTCCTCGGGAACTTCACCTGGGCCCGCGCGGCGCTCGGCACCGCCGAGCTCTACCGCGAGTCCATCGCCCGCTCGGCCGGCCGGCCCCTCGGCGCCGCGGCCACCACCCCTCTCGAACGTGCAGGATCCGACCGCGAAAGCAGGGCCACGTGCTGACCGTCGACTTCACCCGCTTCCCGCTCGCCGCAGGCGACCGCGTCCTCGACCTCGGCTGCGGAGCCGGGCGGCACGCGTTCGAGTGCTACCGGCGCGGGGCCCAGGTGGTCGCCCTCGACCAGAACGGCGAGGAGATCCGCGAGGTCGCCAAGTGGTTCGCCGCGATGAAGGAGGCTGGTGAGGCCCCCGCAGGCGCCACGGCCACCGCCATGGAGGGCGACGCCCTCAACCTCCCTTTCCCGGACGCCTCGTTCGACGTCGTGATCATCTCCGAGGTGATGGAACACATCCCCGACGACAAGGGCGTGCTCGCCGAGATGGTCCGCGTCCTCAAGCCCGGCGGCCGCATCGCCGTGACCGTGCCCCGCTACGGCCCCGAGAAGGTCTGCTGGACCCTCAGCGACGCCTACCACGAGGTCGAGGGCGGCCACATCCGCATCTACAAGGCGGACGAACTCCTCGCCAGGATGCGCGAGGCGGGCCTCAAGCCGTACGGCACCCACCACGCGCACGCCCTGCACTCGCCGTACTGGTGGCTGAAGTGCGCGTTCGGCGTCGACAACGACAAGGCGCTGCCCGTGCGGGCGTACCACAAGCTCCTGGTCTGGGACATCATGAAGAAGCCGGCGCTCACCCGGGTGACCGAGCAGCTCCTCAACCCGGTCGTCGGCAAGAGCTTCGTCGCGTACGCCACCAAGCCGCACCTGCCCAAGGCCGAGGCGTGACGAGCCCGGAGAAGACCGAACACCTCGTCCTGCCCGGCGTACTGACCGCCGATCAGGCCGCCGCGACCGTCCGCGGGCTGCTCGCCGTGCAGCGCGAGGACGGCGCCATACCCTGGTTCCGCGGCCACCACCTCGACCCGTGGGACCACACCGAGGCCGCCATGGCCCTCGACGCGGCCGGCGAGCACGACGCCGCCGAACGCGCCTACGACTGGCTCGCCCGCCACCAGAACGAGGACGGCTCCTGGTACGCGGCCTACGCCGACGGGGACGCCGCCGACATCACCGACCACGGCCGCGAGAGCAACTTCGTCGCCTACGTCGCCGTGGGCGCCTGGCACCACTACCTCTCCACCGGCGACGACGCCTTCCTCGACCGCATGTGGCCCACCGTGTACGCGGCCATGGAGTTCGTGCTGCGGCTCCAGCAGCCCGGCGGGCAGATCGGCTGGAAGCGCGAGCCGGACGGGACACCCGTCGACGAGGCGCTCCTGACCGGCAGTTCGTCCGTGCACCACGCGCTGCGCTGCGCCCTCGCGATCGCCGAAGAGCGCGAAGAGCCCCAGCCCGACTGGGAGTTGGCGGCGGGCAGCCTGCGGCACGCGATCCGCCGCCACCCCGAACGGTTCCTCGACAAGAACCGTTACTCGATGGACTGGTACTACCCCGTCCTCGGCGGCGCCCTCATCGGTGCCGAGGCCGAGGAGCGCATCCAGGGGTCCTGGGACCGCTTCGTCGTCCCCGGGCTCGGTGTGCGGTGCGTCGTCCCCAACCCGTGGGTCACCGGCGGCGAGAGCGCCGAACTCGCCCTCGCCCTGTGGGCGGTGGGCGAGTCCGACCGCGCTCTGGAGATCCTCCAGTCGATCCAGCACCTGCGCGACCCGGAGTCGGGCCTGTACTGGACCGGCTACGTCTTCGACGACCGGGCGATATGGCCCAGGGAGCTGACCGCGTGGACAGCCGGTTCGGTGCTGCTCGCCGTCGCCGCGCTCGGCGGCGACGAGGCCACGTGCTCGGTGTTCGGCGGCCGCCTCCCGGCGGGCTTCGAACCGGACTGCTGCGAGGGCAGCCCGGCTCAGTAGCGGCGCAGCCGGCCCGCGACGAAGTGCCCGACGAACAGGTACACCAGTGCCGCCAGGCCGTAGCCCGCGACCACCCGTGCCCATTCGTCGTCGAACGTGAACAGGTCGTGCGACCATCCGGCGAGCCACAGGGCGGCGTCGTGGATGAACTGCACCAGGGAGTTGGCGCGGTTGGCGTCCAGCAGGTACATCAGGATCCACAGGCCGAGGATGACGGCCAGGATGTCTGCGACGACCATCACGATCGTCGCGGCTTGGTTGGTGCCTCGGGTTGCTTGTCTGGGAGACATGAAGCACGGATTACCGCTCCGGAGCGGGCGAAACCCGTACGGGCTCGCCCGAGTAGCGCAGGCGTAGGTGTCGGGGGACGCTGCCAGGGAGCAGCAGCACCCTGACCTGGAGGTTCGTCGTGACCGGTTCCACCCTGCCCATACGCCGCGCCGTCGTGGCGTTGACCGTCAGCTCCGCCCTCCTGGTGGGCGGGACGGCGTGCAGCGGCAACGACACGACGAAGGCCAAGGCCAAGGCGTCGGCATCCGTGGCCGCGGATGTGGCGGAACCGAGCCCCACCAGCTCCGCCGAGAAGCAGAAGTTCGCCAAGACGCGCTTCGTCGCCAACGCGGGGCTCGCGGCCGGCGCGACCTACCAGTGGATCGTGAAGCCGTACCGCAAGGGCAAGTTCAAGAAGGGCGCCCACGGGCGCAAGCTCGCCCTCGTCAAGGCGGGTGTCGCGGGCGCGTTCGCGTACAACAGGCTGAAGGCGGCCGTGAAGAACGCGAAGGGTGACCCGCTGCTCTCCAAGGCCGTCGCGCCGCTCACGGCGGGCATCGACAAGCTGAAGGACCTGCCGTCCAAGCTGCGCAAGGGCGACGGCACGGACGGCGCGGTCAACTCCTTCGACGATGTCATCAACTCGGTGAAGGACGCGGGCAAGAGCGCGGGCGCCGAGGTGAAGGACAAGGTGCCGTCGACCAAGGAGCTGACCTCGGGGTCGTAGCGCCACAACCCTTCAACTGGGCGGTTTGCGCTACGAGTTGAGCTCCGCGAGGACCCGCAGCGTCTGCGGGTCCGGGGCCAGGACGAGCAGGTCGGTGACCGGGCCCTTGCGCCACAGTTCGAGGCGTTCGGCGATCCGGGCGCGCGGGCCGACCAGCGAGATCTCGTCGGCGAAGGCGTCCGGCACGGCCAGTACGGCCTCCTCGCGCCGTCCCGCGAGGAAGAGCTCCTGGACCCGGCGGGCCTCGTCCGCGTACCCCATGCGCGCCATCAGGTCCGCGTGGAAGTTCCTCCCACCCGTCGCCCGACCACCGCCCCCGATGGAGCGCTCCGCGCGCCCCTTGTATGGGCCCATGCCGCCGATGTAGAAGCCCAGCATCGCCTTCACCGGCAGCAGCCCCTCCGCGACGTCGTCGCAGACCGTGACCCGGGCCATCGGCGCGATCATGAAGTCGTCGGGGAGCTCCGTGAGGGCGGCCTCGTACGCGTCCGTGCGCGTCGGCGACCAGTACAGCGGTAGCCAGCCGTCCGCGATGCGGGTCGTCTGCGCGATGTTCTTCGGGCCCTCGGCACCGAGCAGGATCGGCAGACCGGCGCGCAGAGGGTGCGTGATCGGCTTCAGCGGCTTGCCGAGGCCGGTGGCGTCCTCGCCGCGATAGGGGTGCGCGTGGAAACGTCCGTCCATCTCGACCGGACCCTCGCGCCGCAGCACCTGCCGCACCACGTCGACGTACTCGCGGGTGGCCGTGAGCGGGGACTTCGGGAACGGCCGCCCGTACCAGCCCTCCACCACCTGCGGCCCCGACAGGCCGAGCCCCAGCATCATGCGGCCGCCGGACAGGTGGTCGAGGGTGAGCGCGTGCATCGCCGTCGTCGTGGGGGAGCGGGCGGCCATCTGCGCGATCGCCGTGCCCAGGCGGATGCGCGAGGTGTGCGCCGCGATCCACGTCAGCGGCGTGAACGCGTCGCTGCCCCAGGACTCGGCCGTCCACACCGAGTCGTACCCCAACCGCTCGGCCTCCTGGGCGAGTTCGAGGTGACGCGGATCGGGACCGCGGCCCCAGTAGCCGAGCGCGAGTCCGAGTCGCATGGCCCTGCCCCTTTCTGACGAAGCGTCAGCTCATGGTTCCGGGGGCGACTGTACGACAACGGCCCCCCACCCGGAAGACGGGTGAGGGGCCGTGACGGAGAAGGCCGGGCGACGTCAGCCGCGCTGGATCCCCGTCGTGTCCTGCAGGACACCACGACGACCGTCCTGGGTCTGGGCGACAAGCCCGGGACCACGCTGCTCCACCGCGAGGTACCACGTGCCGGGCGCCAGCTCGGCGATCGGCGTCGGGGAGCCGTCCTCGGCGTACAGCGGACGCGGCACCGGCACCGCGAACCAGAACGGCGAGAAGTCGCCGGCCGGGGCCTGCGCGGCCTGCGGCGCGGGCGCCGCCTGCTGCTGCGGCTGGGCGGCACCGTAGGGCTGACCGGGCTGGCCGGGCTGGCCGGGCTGTGCGCCGTAGGGCTGGCCCGGCTGCTGGGCGCCCGGGTAGCCGTAGGCACCGGCGGGCTGCGCGCCGTACGGCTGCGGGGCCTGCGGGCGCGGGGCGCCGACGAGGGCCGCCTTCAGCGCGGGCACGAGGGGCGTGGCGACGGCGGCACCCGCGAGCACGAGAGCGGCGATCAGGCCGAGGATCGCGCCCGTACCGGCACCGAACGCGTTGTCCGGGAACGTGCCGATGTTGTTCCAGCCACCCGCCGGGTCGAAGATGTTCCCCAGCGCGCTCCATGCCGCGAACACGGCGAGCGCGATGCCGAACTGGCCGAGGTCGAGACCGGCCACCTTCGGCACGTTGGGCAGCCCCCGGGCGACGACGATCAGCACCGCGGCGATGACGCCCGCGAGGAAGACGCTGAACAGGAGCGGCGCGCTCTCCCAGGCGTTCGGGAGGCTTTCGTTGCTGGAGTTCCCGTCGATCGAATAGATGTCGAGGAACGAGGCGATGAACAGCAACACCGCTGCTCCGATCACCACGCCGTCGCCTCGAGTGAGGGAGCGGATATTCACTTCAGGTCGGTCCTTCGTCAGTCGTCCGGTCGTCGGCGGAGGCGTCGCTGTCGCTGCTGTGCCGTGCGAAGCGCGGGGGTGGCCCCACATCGTAAGGAGACACTATCGTCCGCTCGGCGGAGGTGTCTGCCGAGATCCGCAGGGTGAGAACTACCCGCGCAGGAAACTCACGATTCCGTCAGACATCCCCTGCGCCGCCTTCTGTCGCCACGTGCCGCTCGTCAGCAGGGCCGCGTCCTTCGCGTCACGCATGTTGCCGCACTCGATGAACACCTTCGGCACGGTCGAGAGGTTGAGACCTCCCAGGTCCTTGCGCACGTCGAGGCCGGTGCGGTCGCCGATGTAGTTGGAGGGGGCCGAGCCCGTGGCGCGCAGGAAGTTGCCCGCGACGCGCTCGCCGAGGTCGCGCGAAGGGCCGGCGATCGCCGTGGTGTTCGCGGAACCGGAGTTCACGGATGCGGGAAGGATCACATGGAAGCCGCGGTTGCCCGCCGCGGAGCCGTCGGCGTGCACGGAGATCACGGCGTCCGCGTGCGCCTTGTTGCCGATC
The DNA here is from genome assembly GCF_044748025.1 of Streptomyces sp. NPDC090032. Classification (NCBI taxonomy): domain Bacteria; kingdom Bacillati; phylum Actinomycetota; class Actinomycetes; order Kitasatosporales; family Streptomycetaceae; genus Streptomyces; species Streptomyces sp. NPDC090032. Next base: position 238,419 of record NZ_JBIVFF010000003.1, read on the forward strand.
CGGGCGCGCTCATCCACGCACGGGCCCCAGGAGCGGTCACCGTTGTGGGTCAACTCGACGGTGGCGCCCTGCTGTTGGAGCAGCGTGCGCAGCCGGCGCGAGACGTCGAGGGTGAACTGGGCCTCGGTGTAACCGGCGTTGGTGGACGTGCCGGTCGTGTCGCATTCCTTGCGGTTCGTCCCGATGTCGACGAGCCGGTTGATCTCCGCGGTGTGCTGGAAGTTCCCCGGATTGTGACCCGGGTCGATGACGACGACCTTGCCCTTGAGGGGGCCGGATCCGGCGGGCTTCGACGAAGAGGCGGGCGGCTTCGACTTCGACGCGGTGGCGCTCGGCGACCTGGTGCCCTTCTTCCCGTCGTCGGACTTCGACGGGGAGGGGGACGTGGTGTCCGTGCCCGCCGTCGACGACCGGCTCGCGGCGGGCAGGGTCTTCGCGGGCTCGCTCTCGCCCGGACCGCCCGCCACCTGCCAGATCAGCCACCCGGCGAGAGCCGTGGGCACGAGCGCGGCGAGCGCCACGGTCAGCGGACCACCGCTGAACCGGCGCGGCCGCCGGGGGCCGTCCCCGTCGCCGTCGAAGAAACCGTCGCTGTCCGGGCCTACGTATGACACGTGGGTGAGCCTAACGGTCCTTCTTCAGATCCCGGTGCCTGTTCGGCGCAGGACGCGCAGGGATTCCGTCGCAGAGACCTCGGTGAACGCGCCGGACTCCAGGGCCCTGAGGTAGACGCGGTACGGGGCCTGGCCCGTCCACTCGTCGATCTTGACCGGGAACACGTCGTGGATGAGGAGCAGGCCGCCCTCGGCGACGTGCGGGGCCCAGCCCTCGTAGTCGGCGGTGGCGTGCTCGTCGGTGTGGCCGCCGTCGATGAAGACGAGGCCGAGCTTGCCGCCCCAGACGGCGGCGACCTGCGGGGAGCGGCCCACCAGGGCCACGACGTGGTCCTCCAGGCCGGCCGCGTGCAGCGTGCGCCGGAACGTGGGGAGGGTGTCCATGCGGCCGACGACCGGGTCCACGGTCTCCGGGTCGTGGTAGTCCCAGCCCGGCTGCTGCTCCTCGCTGCCGCGGTGGTGGTCCACGGTGAGCGCGCTCACGCCGGCCTGGCGGGCCGCGTCGGCGAGCAGGATCGTGGAGCGCCCGCAGTACGTGCCGACCTCCAGGAGCGGCAGGCCGAGCGCGGCGGCCTCGGTGGCGGCAGCATGGAGCGCGAGGCCTTCACCGAGAGGCATGAACCCCTTGGCGGCCTCGAAGGCGGCGAGGATCTCCGGCTTGGGCGCCGCGCTCATGGGTCCCCCGTAGGTCGTACGTACATGTGGTCCGCCCATGCTGCCGTACGCCCCCGCTGCCGGCTGCGGCGGGGGCGTACGGGGGGTGAGCCCGGGTCAGGGGCGTTCACAGGGGCAGGGCCGGAGGTCTCAGCAGCTCTGCCAGAGGCGGGTCATGACGCGGACGCCGAAGCGCAGGCCCTCCAGCGGGACGCGCTCGTCGACGCCGTGGAAGAGGCGGCCGTAGTCCAGGTCGTGCGGCAGCTTGAGGCCCTTGAACCCGAAGCAGCGGATGTCCAGCTTGGTGAAGGCCTTGGCGTCGGTGCCGCCCGGGTTGCAGTACGGGACCGGGTGGCCGTCGGGGTCCTCGGCGCGCACGGCCTCGCACATGGCGTCGACGAGCGGGCCGTCGAACGTCGTCTCCATGGCGATGTCGTGGTTGACCCACTCGCGCCGCACGGACGGCAGGAGCAACTCGTCGATGGTGTCGATGAGTTCCTGCTCGTGGCCGGGCAGGAAGCGGCCGTCGACGCGGGCGGTGGCCTTACCGGGGATGACGTTCGTCTGGTAGCCGGCCGTGAACATGGTGGGGTTCGCGGAGTTGCGGAGCACCACCTGCATGAAGTCGGCGACCGGTCCCAGCCCGGCGAGTTCGGCGTCGAGGTCCTCGGCCTCGAAGTCGATCTCCACGCCCTTGAGCGCGGCGGCCTCGGCCAGCAGCGCCCGTACGGGCTCGATCAGGCGGATCGGGAACGTGTGGCGGCCGATGCGGGTGAGGGACTCGGCGAGGTCGGTGACCGCGTTCTCGTCGTTGGGGGACGAGCCGTGGCCGGCCCGGCCCGTCGCCGTGAGCTCCATCCAGGCCATGCCGCGCTGGGCGTTCTCGATGGGGTAGAGGCGCCGGGTGTCGTCGATCGCGTACGAGAATCCGCCGCCCTCGCCGATGGCCTCGGTGACGCCGGCGAAGAGTTCCCGGTGGTGCTCGACGAGCCAGTGCGCGCCGAACTTGCCGCCCGCCTCCTCGTCGGCTAGGAACGCGAGGACGATCTCCCGCGAGGGGCGGGTGCCGGTGCGGGCGAAGTGGCGGGCGGTGGCCAGCATCACGGCCACCGTGTCCTTCATGTCGATCGCACCGCGGCCCCACAGGTAGCCGTCGCGGATCTCGCCGGAGAAGGGCGGCACCTGCCATTCGGCGGCGTCGGCGGGCACGACGTCGAGGTGGCCGTGCACGAGGAGGGCGCCGCGGGTGCTGTCCGCGCCGGGGATACGGGCGATGACGTTCGCCCGGCCCGGCGCGCTCTCGACGAGCGTCGATTCGATGCCGGCCTCGGCGAGGCGGTCCACGACCCAGTCGGCACAGGCGCGCTCGTCGCTCGTCGGGTTGGAGGTGTCGAAGCGGATCAGCTCCGCGCACAGCCCGACCACCTCGGCCTGGGCCTCTTCGGATGCGGGGGTCAGGGCGCCGGGGGTGTTCATGCCGCTCCCACAGGGGTCGCTTCGGGGGCGGCGGGGACGGTGGTGTCCTCGTCGTCCAGGGTGGAGGTGCCGTACGGCCGCACGAGGCCGAGGAGCCCGAGGACGGAATACAGGACGAAGGCGGTGGCCAGCGAGTTGAGCGCCGGGATGCCGACGGTCACGTACTTGCCGACGCAGAACGCCGCGATCCAGATCACGATCGACAGGGGCACCCAGGTCGGCGACGTCGCGGGCAGTGTTCCGGCCTCGCGGGTCTCGTCGAGCGGCTTGCGCTGGCGCCGTACGACCCAGTACTCGGCCACGATGATGCCGCCGATGGGCGGGATGGCGACGCCGAGCACGGACAGGAACTCGGTGAAGTGGGTCATGATGCCGACCGCCGAGAGCAGGGTGCCCGCGAGGCCGAGCACGATGGTGACGGCGCCGCGGTGCAGGCGCTTGCCGAAGACGACCTGGAAGAAGTTGACGACGCCGAGCGAGGAGCCGTACAGGTTCCAGTCGTTGATCTTCGCGGTGGACATCAGGACCACGATCACACCGAAGGCGCCCGAGGTGGAGAGCACGATGTGCGACACCTCGCTGGACTTCACCAGGTGGCCGAGCAGTACGCCCGTGAGGCCGACGATGTACTCGGAGAGGATCATCGACGAGGCGCTCTGCAGGAAGACGTGCGAGCCCTTGCGGTTGTAGCGGGTCATCTCGGGGGAGACGATCGCGCCGGTCATGTAGCCGCCCGCGATGGCGGTGGCCGCGACGGCGAGCGGGATCGTCTGACCCGGCGCCGGGGAGCTGATCAGGTCACCGATGGAGTGGTCCATCAGGGCGTTCGTGACCGACCAGGCGACCAGGGCGAAGAACAGCGGCGTGACGATCTTCGCGAAGAGCGCCATGTAGCGGAAGCCGAAGATGACCAGGACCGTGATGGCGAGGCCCGCGGCCACGCACCACATCCACGACGGGCCGCCGATGAGCGCGGACACGCTGTTGCCGAAGATCGTGTTCTGCACGCCGAACCAGCCGACGAGGCTGACCGCGATGACGAAGCTGACCAGCGCGGAGCCGTTGCGGCCGAAGCCGATCCAGCGGGTGAGCATCGGGGTCGCGAGTCCCTCGCGCATACCGGCCAGGCCGATCGCGAAGATCACCACTTCGAGGATGACCGCGCCGAGCGTGAAGGCGAGGAACGCGTTCCCGAAGGTCATGCCGACGCCGATGGTGGCGCCCAGCGTGAACTGCGAGATGGAGCCCGACTGGGCGAGCCACTGGAGCAGCATCGTCCAGAAGCCGAGGCGCTGGTCGCGCGGGACGCGGGTCAGCGAGTAGTCGTCGCTGCCGAGCCGCTTGGTCTCGGTGCCGGTGGCGGTCATGAGGACTCCCGGGGCTCACGGCTCTCACGGCCGAGGGTCTGAAGGTGGGACAGGGAGCCGTAACGGCTCACGAGGTTGTCGAACTCCGCCTCGTCGTGGAAGTCGAGCCGGCCGCCCCCGTACGCCTTGGCCGTCTCGACGGCGAAGCGTGCGGCACTGGCGATGTCGGTCTCGTGGCTCGCGCCGGTCTGGCAGCCGGGGACCGCGGCGGCCGAGGTGACCGCGAGGCCGACGACCGGAGCGGGGGTCGCCGTGGCCGGCTGGAGGATCGAATTGATGTGATGTGCACCGTTACCGTACGGCGTGATGTCCTGCGTGGTCACCGGGTATGTGACCAAGGGCTCACCCGTGACGACCGCGAGCAGCTCGCCGAGCGCCTCGCTGACCCGCAGCACCCACCCCTCCTTGACGGTGGGGGACAGGGCCAGGCCCTTGTGGTTGATGATCCGGTTGCCCTTGGTGGTGTCGATGGAGAGCACGGCCTCCATCTCGCCGGTGACCTCGTGCCGGTTCATCGTGGCGATGTCGACCGGGGAGTCCATGAAGGGGACCGGGTCGTGCGGCGCGGTGGGCGCGTCCGGGCAGATGTGCGTGGCGACGATGACGTCACCCGGCAGCACGTCGCCCTTGCGGCGCATGTCGAGCAGCTTGGCCGCGGTGGCGAGCGCGGCGGCGGCGCCGTCCGCGTCGGAGACCAGGCCCGTCATCTCGGGCCGGGCGCCGACGCCGCCGAGCCGGCCGACCACGCCGAGCGTGCGGGACGAGCCGCCGCTCGTACGTCCCGTGCTGCCCGGGATGCGTACCAGCACGAAGTCGGTCGAGCCGCGCTCGCCGGTGACGGTGGTGACCTCGGCGCCGCAGCCCTCGGGGCCCGCGACCGAGTCGAGGTACTCCACGGCGCGTTTGCCGTCGGCGTTCGGGTCGTCGAGGAGTTCGACGATGTCAAGGACGTACTTCAGCATTGGGCGGCCTCTCTCGCTCCCGACACTCACTCCAGGTCGGGTGGTGCTGACAGCAGAGTCGGGATCGGCTAGCGTTGTCGGCAACTGTTTCCCGTTATCTGCAATTCAGGTCTGAATGGTGAGATGGCCGACGAGATACAGAGATCCGTCGGGGATCATGAGAGAGGAGCGGCGGGATGAGTGAGATCCCACTGGACCGGCGGACGCCCGCCGGCGCGCTGCAGACCGTCGACCGCGCCCTGCTGGTGCTGCTCGCCTTCGAGCGGACGCGGCCCGACTGGGGCGTGACGGAGGTGGCGGCCGAGTTCGGCTGGGACACCTCGGTCGCCCAGCGGCTGCTCTCGACACTCGCGGGCCGCGGTTTCCTGGTCTCCGACCCGGCCACCCGGCGCTACCGCATCGGGCCCGCCGTGCTCCGGCTCGGCCGGCTCTGGGAGCGCTCGGGCTCGCTCGAACTGCTCGCCGCACCCGTCCTGGAGGAACTGGGCCGGGCGACCGGCGACACCGTCCTGTTCTGTCTGCCGGACAGCTTCCACATGCGCTGCGTCGCCGCCGTCGAGGGCGAGTCGGGGCCGCTGCGCTACTACCCGCTGGTCGGCGAGCTGTATCCGGCGCACGCCGGAGCCACGGCCAAGTCGTTCTACGCGTTCCTGCCCGACGAGCAGCGTCACCGCCTCTTCCGCGGCCGCCCCATGGCCCGCTTCACCGACCGCACGGTCACCGACCCCGACGAGCTGGAGCGGGAGCTGGTGCAGGTGCGTGCCCAGGGATACGCCTGGACGGTCGGCGAGTACGACGCCGGGATCGCGACCGTCGCCGTGCCGGTCTTCCTGGGCCGCGAGCCCTACGGCAGCCTCAGCCTCGGCGGCGCCAAGGAGCGCTTCGCGGACGGGCCCGAGGGGCGGCTCGACGCCCTGCGCAAGGCCGCGAGCCTCCTGGAGAAGCGGCTCACGCACCCTCCGCAGCGCACGCGCAAACCGCGCGCCACCCAGTCCTGAAGCCCCGGTCCTGAAGTTCAGGGCCCCGCGCAGTCCTGAAGTCCTGAACCACCCCTGAGGAGTTACTCCCTTGAACCTGCTGCTGCTCTCCAACTCCACCCAGTACGGCCGCGATTACCTCGCCCACGCCCTGGACACCGTCACCGGGTTCCTGCCCCCGAAGGCCCGTCTCGCCTTCGTTCCGTACGCGCTCGCGGACCACGACACGTACACGGACCGGGTGCGCGGTGCGCTCGAAGGCGCCGGGATCGGCGTGCGCGGTGTCCACGAGGGCGACGACCCGGTGGCCGAACTCGCCGCGGCCGACGCCGTGTTCATCGGAGGCGGCAACTCCTTCCGGCTGCTGAGCGCGCTCTACCGCACCGGCCTGCGCGACGCCCTGATCGAGTCGGTCGGCGCGGGCCTGCCCTACATGGGCGCGAGCGCCGGCACGAACATGGCGGCGCCCAGCCTGCGGACGAGCAACGACATGCCGATCGTGCAGCCCCCGTCGTTCGAGGCGCTCGGCCTCGTCCCCTTCCAGATCAACCCGCACTACCTGGACCCGGACCCGGCCTCCACGCACAAGGGCGAGACCCGCGAGGAGCGCCTCACGGAGTTCCTGGAGGAGAACGACGTGCCGGTGCTCGGCCTGCGCGAGGGATCCTGGCTGCGGGTGAACGGCGAACGCGCCGCGGTCGAGGGCGAGCGTGCTGCCCGCCTCTTCACCCGCGGCGCGTCCCCCGAGGAGCTGCCGGTCGGCTCCGATGTCTCCGGACTGCTCAGTGCTGAGCCGCGGTTCGACTCTCCTGCGCGATGAGCTCAAGGGCCAGGTCGACGTCGACCGCCCGGTCCTCGCCGTGGTGCGTCGCCGCGGAGGCCCGCGGCGCGTGCCCGGCGGCGGTGGCGGCCAGCACGTACGAGCCGCCTGCCGGGACCTCCAGGGCGTAACGGCCCTCGTGGTCGGTGAGGGCGGCGCCCGCCTGGCGGCCGCGCCGGTCGATCAGCGTGACCTTGGCCCGGGAGACGGGCAGGCCCGCCGCGTCGAGCACCTGGCCGCGGAAGCCTCCGAGAACCTCCTCGGCACGCTCCAGCGCGGCGTCCTCCTCGCTGCTGGCGCGCAGCTGCGGCTTGGTCGCCTGCCGCTGCTTCGGCAGGAAGACGGCGAGCAGGACGCCCATGGCGACCGCGGCCGTGGCGATCAGGAACGAGACGCGGAAGCCGTGCATGGTGGGCACGGCCGCGCCGCCGACGTGGTTCGCCGTGTTGGCGAGGACCATGCCGATCACGGCGCTCGACACCGAGGTGCCGATCGACCGCATCAGGGTGTTGAGACCGTTGGCCGCACCCGTCTCGGACGCGTCGACGGCGCCGATGATCAGGGCGGGCAGCGAGGAGTACGCGAGTCCGATGCCGGCGCCCACGACCACCGAGATGACGATGGTCTGCCAGGCGGCGCTCATCAGGCCGAGGCCGGCGCCGTAGCCGACCGCGATGATCAGCATGCCGAGGATCAGGGTGATCTTCGGGCCGTACTTCGCCGAGAGGCGCGCGTACACGGGGGCCGTGAACATCATCGTGAGGCCCAGCGGTGCCACGCACAGGCCCGCGACGACCATCGACTGGCCGAGGCCGTAGCCGGTGGCCTTCGGAAGCTGGAGGAGCTGCGGCAGGACGAGCGAGATCGCGTAGAACGCGACACCGACCATGATCGAGGCGAGGTTGGTGAGGAGCACCTCGCGCCGGGCGGTGGTGCGCAGGTCCACGAGCGGGGCCTTGAGCTTCAGCTCCATGACGCCCCACAGCACGAGCACGGCGAAGGCCGCGCCGAACAGGCCGAGCGTCATCGGGTCGGTCCAGCCCCAGTCGCTGCCCTTGGTGATCGGCAGCAGCAGGAGGACGAGTCCGGCCGACAGACCGATCGCGCCGAGGACGTCGAAGCTGCCCTGGGCCTTGACCGAGCTCTCCGGGACGAAGATCAGGGTGAGCAGGATGGCGACGACGCCGAGGCCCGCCGCGCCGAAGAAGAGGGCGTGCCAGTCGGCGTGCTGGGCCACGAGGGCCGCCAGCGGGAGGGCGAGTCCGCCGCCGACGCCGATGGAGGAGCTCATGAGGGCCATCGCGGAGCCGAGCTTCTCGCGCGGCAGCTCGTCGCGCATCAGGCCGATGCCGAGGGGGATGGCGCCCATGGCGAAGCCCTGGAGGGCGCGGCCCACGATCATCACGATGAGGTCGCTGGTGAAGCCCGCGACGAGCGAGCCGACGACCATGATCGCGAGGCTGGTGAGGAGCATCCGGCGCTTGCCGTAGAGGTCGCCGAGGCGGCCCATGATCGGGGTGGAGACGGCGCCCGCGAGGAGGGTCGAGGTCAGGACCCAGGTCGCGTTGGAGGGGGCGGTGCCGAGCAGGACCGGGAGGTCCTTGATGACCGGGACGAGAAGCGTCTGCATCACCGCGACGGTGATGCCGGCGAAGGCGAGTACGGGGACGACTCCGCGTATTCCGCGTTGCGCGGTCGGCTGTTGGGTCGTCTGCGTCATTACGTAGGGCCTCCGGAGGCAGAGATTTCAGGCGTCGCGCGGCCGGCGGGTTTCGCGCGTCGGGTACGTGAACCTGAACCCGTTACCTGGGGCGACTATTCCGACGGGCGTCGTACAAGGGCAAGACTTGACGGTCTTTACCTTTTGATTACATGCCCGGGGGTCGCGGAAACTGCTTCTGACCTTCCGTCAGATTGGAACGTGTTCTACCGTGCGCCGCATGGGCATCGCGATCACGCAGGAGCAAGAGGAGCTGTCGGACGCCGTACGCGGCTGGCTCGCACGCGCCGTACCGCCCGAGGAAGTGCGCAAACTGCTCGACGCCCCCGCAGTCGCTGCGGGCCGCCCCGCCCACTGGGACGGCCTCGCCGGACAAGGGCTGCTCGGCCTCCATCTGCCCGAGGAGTACGGCGGCGGGGGCGGCGACCTCGTCGACCTCGCCGTCGTCCTCGAAGAGGCGGGCCGGGCCGCGCTGCCCGGCCCCTTCGCGGCGAACGCCGCCGCCTCGCTGATCCTGCGCCACGCGGGAGCCGCCGGCCTCGCCGCGTCCCTCGCGTCCGGCGACCGCATCGGTGCCGCCGCCCTCGGTACGGGAACGCTCACCGCAGTCACCGTGTCCGACGGGCTCGTCCTCGACGGGGTGGCGCCGCCCGTCCTGTCCGGCGGCGACGCCGACCTGCTCCTCCTGGCCGCCGAGTCCGCGACCGGGACCGTATGGGCCGCCGTCGACGCGGGCACCGCCGGAATCGGGATCCGCGTCCACGAGAGCGCCGACCCCACCCGCCCCACCGCGGAGATCACCGCCCGGGGCGCCCTCGTGCCGGCCGGCCGGATCCTCGCCGTCGACACGGCCACCGCCCGTGACCTGGCCTCCGTCGTCCTCGCGGCCGACGCGTGCGGCGTCGCGGCATGGGCGCTGCACACGGCGGCCGAGTACGCGAAGGTGCGGGAACAGTTCGGGCGGCCGATCGGGCAGTTCCAGGGCGTCAAGCACCTGTGCGCGGACATGCTGGTCCGGGTCGAGCAGGCGCGGGCCCTGGTGTGGGACGCGGCGCGGGCGGCGGGGGACGCCGAAGCGCAGGGTTCCGCCGAGGTGCGTGAGCTGGCCGTCTCCCTCGCCGCCGGGGCCGCGCTCGACGCCGCCTACTCCTGCGCCAAGGACTGCGTACAGGTCCTCGGCGGGATCGGGTTCACCTGGGAGCACGACGCCCATCTCTATCTGCGGCGGGCCGTCGTCGCGCGGCAGCTGCTCGGCGCGGGGGACGCGCACCGGCTGCGGGCGGTGCGGCTCGCGGAGGGCGGGGCGCGGCGCGAGCTGCGCCTGGAGCTGCCCGCCGAGGCGGAGGCGTTCCGGGCGGCGGCCCGCGAGGCCGTCGAGGGGATCCGCGGCCTCGACCCGGCCGCGGCCCGTCGCGCCCTCGCCCCCACCGGCTACGCGGCGCCGCACCTGCCCGAGCCGTACGGCCTCGGCGCGGGCCCCGTCCAGCAGCTCGCCGTACAGCAGGAACTCGCCGCCGCGGGCGTCCGCGTCAGTGACCTCGGCATCGGGACCTGGGTCGTCCCCTCGCTCCTCGCCTACGGCACCCCGCAGCAGCGGGACCGCTACCTCCTGCCCACGCTCCTGGGCGACGTCCTGTGGTGCCAGCTGTTCTCCGAACCCGGCGCCGGTTCCGACCTGGCCTCGCTGCGGACGAGGGCCGAGCGCACCGAGGACGGGCGCTGGCGGGTCAACGGGCAGAAGGTGTGGACGAGCGCGGCCCAGTGGGCCGACCACGGGATCCTGCTCGCCCGCACGAACCCGGACGCCCCCAAGCACAAGGGCCTCACCTATTTCGTCGTCGACATGAAGCGGACCGAGGGCATCGACGTACGGCCCCTGAAGGAGATCACCGGGGACTCGCTCTTCAACGAGGTGTACTTCGACGACGTGCTGCTCCCCGAGGACGCCGTGGTGGGGCAGGTGGACGACGGCTGGCGCGTCGCCCGGAACACGCTCGGCAACGAACGGGTCCACATGGCCGACCAGTTGACCTTCGACACGGGCCTGGAGGCGCTGATCGACCGCGCCGCGAGCCTCGACGGCGCGTACCGGGCGCGGATCGGCGCGCTCGCCGCGGAGGCGCATGCGCTGGGCTGCATCGGGCTGCGGACGACGATGCGGCAGGTGGCGGGGGCGGAGCCCGGCCCGGGGGCGTCCGTGCGGAAACTGGTGCAGACGCCGCACCAGCAGAAGGTCGCCGAACTCGCCCTGGAGCTCCTCGGCCCCGAGGGCGCCCTGCGCGAGGGGGCGGGGGAGCGGGCGCTGCACGGGTTCCTGATGTCGCGCTGCCTGACGATCGCCGGCGGCACGACGCAGGTGCAGCTGAACGTGGTGGCCGAGCGGATTCTGGGGTTGCCTCGGGACTGAAGGCTGAAGGCTGAAGGCTGTGGGGCGGGCCGTATCGTCGCCGCGTGGAGCTCAGACACCTCTCAGGATTCGTCGCCGTCGCGGAAGAACTGCACTTCGGGCGGGCCGCCGAGCGCCTGCACATCGCGCAGTCGCCCCTCAGCCAGCAGATCAAGCTGCTCGAACGGGACCTGGGCGTCAAGCTGTTCGACCGGACCACGCGGACCGTGCGGCTCACCGCGGCCGGGCACGCGCTGCTCGGGCCCGCCCGGCATCTGCTCGCCGAGGCGTCGGCCGTGCGCAGGACCGTGCAGGCCGCGCACCTCGGGGAGGTGGGCCGGGTCACCGTCGGCTTCGCCGGGGCCAGCAGCTACTCGGCGCTGCCGCTGCTGACCCGCGCCGTCACCTCCGAACTCCCCGGTATCGAGCTGGTGTTGGAGGGGCAGACGTACACCGGCGAGGCGCTCGGCAGGATCGCGGACGGGTCGCTCGACGTGGGGTTCGTGGCGCTCCCCGTGCGGCGCGGGATCACCGCGCGCGTCGTGCGGATGGAGCGCCTCGTGCTCGCGCTGCCCGACAGCCATCCGCTGGCCCGGCAGGACGAGGTGCACTTCTCCGAGCTGGCTCACGAGCAGTTCGTGACGTTCCCGGTCGCCCGCGGCTCCGCCGTGCGGGAGGCCATGGTGCAGGCCTGCCACGACGCCGGGTTCGCGCCCCGGATCGCGCAGGAGGCGCCGGACTCGTACAACATGCTCGCCCTCGTCGGCGCGGGCGTCGGGCTCGCCGTCGTCGTGGCGTCCGCGCGCGCCATCCATCTGGAACACGTCGTGTTCCGCCCGCTGGTCGGGGACGACGTGCCGGTGCTTCCCATCGCCCTCGGCTGGCGCACCGGAAACCGGTCGGCGCCCCTCCAGGCGGTCCTGCGCGTGGCGGAGGCGGTCCTGCCGACACCCCCGGACGCGCCCGACGCCACCGGATCCGGATGATCCCCCGGCATTTTGACGGATGACGTCTGACTGGACTCCGGTATTGGTCTTGGACACATCCTAATGAGCGGGTGCAGAGTGATCCACGTCTCGCGACGGAGCGATGAGCGCCGGGCGTGGAGCGTGGACAGGCACCGGCCGCTCGGTGGCCCCGCCCCCTCCGGCCCGTCCCCTCCCAGCGGGATGCCGCTACGAGAGGACGCTCGTCATGCAGCACGACGCCCCAGTCCCCGGGGTCAGCGCAACCCAGGCCCGTGACGCCCGCCGCGCCGGTGTCACCGCCTTCGTCGGCACCACCATCGAGTGGTTCGACTTCTACATCTACGGCTCCGCATCCGCTCTGGTCCTCGGCAAGATCTTCTTCGCCGAGGCCTCGCCCGCCGTAGGCACCCTCGCCGCCTTCGCCACCTTCTGGGTCGGCTTCCTGGCCCGCCCCCTCGGCGGCGTGATCTTCGGCCACTTCGGCGACCGGTACGGCCGCAAGAAGGCCCTCGTCACCACGCTCACCATGATGGGCGCCGCCACCTTCTGCGTCGGCCTGCTCCCCGGCTACGCGCAGATCGGCGCCGCCGCGCCCGTCCTCCTCGTCCTGCTGCGCATGATCCAGGGCGTCGCGATGGGCGGCGAGTGGGGCGGCGCCGTCCTCATCGCCACCGAGTACGCCCCGCCCAGGCGCAAGCTCCTGTACGGGGCGTTCGCCCAGCAGGGCTCCCCGGTCGGCAACCTCCTCGCCACGCTCGCCTTCCTCGGCATCGCCCAACTCCCGGACGCCGCCTTCGAGTCGTGGGGCTGGCGCGTCCCGTTCCTCTTCTCCGCCGTGCTCGTCGCCGTCGGCCTGTTCATCCGCCTGCGGCTCGCCGAGACCCCCGAGATGGCTGCCGCCCTGGAACGCAAGCAGACGTCCAAGCTGCCCATCAAGGACGTCCTGACCCGCTCGCCGATGCTGGTCCTGCTCGGGATGCTCGCCGGTACGGCCGGGGTCGCGATCACCTACGTCAAGACGACGTTCGCCCTGTCCTGGGCCACCTCCGACCTCGGCTTCGACCGCACGTCGTTCCTGACCGTGATCTCGCTCGCGCTGGTCGTGCAGGTGATCGTGCAGCCCTTCGGTGCCGTCCTCGCGAGCAAGTGGCCCGTACGCAAAGCCGTGCTGTGGATGCTGCTGCCCGAATTCGTCGTGCTGCCGCTCATGTTCGTCCTCGTCGGGACCGGCAACTTCTGGCTGGCCGTCCTCGGCATGGGCCTCGCCACCTTCCCGCACGCCATGTACTACGCGGCGCTCGCCGGCATCCTCGCCCGGGTCTTCCCCGTCGAGGTCCGCTACACGGGCATGTCCCTCTCGTACCAGCTGTGCACGACGCTGTTCGCCGGGACGGCGCCGATCGTCTCCCAGTTTCTGCTCAACGCCACCGGCTCGATCTGGCCCGTCGTCGCGCTGGGCCTCGGCTACACCCTCGTGACCCTCGCCGGCGTCCTGCCGCTGCTCGCCCGTACCGCCGCCGCCGCGCCACAGCCGGCCGCCGCCACCCGCACCGCCTCCCACGCCTGACCCGGAGAGATCCACCATGAACTACGCCGACCGCGACCCCGCGCTGCGCCCCTTCCTCGACCGTGTCCTGTCCACCGACGACCGCGCCCGCGTCGAGCCGCTCCTGACCGAACTCGGCGCGCTCGCGGCCGGCGACCTCGACCGGCAAGCCGCGCTCGCCGACGCCAACCCGCCGCGCCTGGTCCAGTACGCCCCGGGCGGCGAACGCGTCGACGAGATCGAGTACCACCCGGCCCACGACCGCGCCGCCGCCATCGCCTACGAGGAGTTCGGGCTCGCCGCGATGTCGCACCGCCCCGGCGTCCACGGCTGGCCGTCCAAGGTCCCGCACACCGTCAAGTACGCCCTGTCGTACCTCTATGTGCAGTCCGAGTTCGGCATGGCCTGCCCGCTGTCCATGACGGACTCGGCGGCGCGCATCCTGCGCCTGTTCGACCCCGAGCGGTACGCGGCCGAGATCGCCGCACTCTCCTCCACCGACCCCGAACTGCGGGCCACGGGCGCGATGTTCATGACGGAGAGGCAGGGCGGCACGGACGTCGGCCTGACGGAGACCGTCGCCACCGACCAGGGCGCGCACTGGACGCTCACCGGCAAGAAGTGGTTCGCGTCCAACCCGGGCGCCGACGTGATCCTCACCCTCGCCCGCGTCCCCGGCCAGGGCGAGGGCACCCGCGGCCTCGGCATGTTCCTCGTCCCGCGCCTGCGCCCCGACGGCACCCGCAACGCGATCCGCATCGACCGCCTCAAGGACAAGCTCGGCTCGAAGTCCATCGCGAGCGGCGAGGTCACCCTCGAGGAGGCGTACGCGACCCCCGTCGGCCGGCTCACCGACGGATTCCGGCAGATGGCCGAGATGCTCAACGTCTCCCGGCTGTCCAACGCCATGCGCGCCACCGCCCTGATGCGCCGCGCCGTCCGCGAGGCCGTCGACCACACCCACGCACGCCACGTCTTCGGCAAGCCGCTCTTCGAGCAGCCCCTGATGCGGGCCACGCTCCTGCCGATGATCATCGACACGGAGGGGGCGCTCGCGCTCGTCCTGGAGGCCGCGGCCGAGCTCACGGCCGCCGACGACGGCGACGGGACTGCCCGCGACCTGGTCCGCGTCCTCACCCCGCTCGCCAAGCACACCCTGTGCAAGCGCGCCCGCTCCGTCACCGGTGAGGCCATGGAGATCCGCGGCGGCAACGGCTACATCGAGGACTGGGTCGACCCCCGGCTCGTGCGCGACGCGCACCTCGGCTCCATCTGGGAGGGCTCCTCGAACGTCATCGCGCTCGACGTGCTGCGCTGCATGCGCCGCCAGGGGGCCCACCGCACCCTCGCCGACACGTACGGCGACCGCGCCGAGACGCGGGGTCGCTGGGAACTGCTGCGCAAGAAGGGCGACGCGCTCCTCGAACTCCCCGCCGACGAGCAGGAGATGAGGATCGGCCGGTACGCGGACGAGCTCACGCGCGCCGTCATGGAGACCCTCCTGTACGACCAGGCCGCCCACGAGGCGGAGACCACCGGCAACGGCCGCGCCCTCCTCGTCGCCCGCACCTGCACGGCGCTCCTCGACGCCCCGGACACCCCGCCCCGCCTCGCACTGGACCACCTGGCCGAACTGGCCGAGGGTGGACAGGTCACGCTCTCCCCGGCCAAGGAGGTCGCCGTACATGTCTGAGCAGCCCCGCCCCGCCGCACCGCTGGCCGGTATGAAGGTCGTGGACCTGTCCAAGATCCTCGCCGGGCCCTACGTCACCATGTCGCTCGCCGACCTCGGCGCCGACGTCATCAAGGTCGAGCACCCCGACGGCGGCGATCCGACGCGCGCCTGGGGCCCGCCCTTCAACGGCCCCGACGCGACCTACTACCTGGCCGCCAACCGCAACAAGCGCTCCGTCACCCTCGACCTCAAGTCCCCCGAGGGACAGGAGGCCGTCCACCGCATGCTCGCCGACGCGGACGTGATGGTGGAGAACTTCCGCCCCGGCAGCTCGCTCGCCCGCGTCTTCGACTACCGCGAACTCAGCGAGCGCTACCCGCGGCTGGTCATCCTGCACATCTCCGCGTTCGGCGACACGGGCCCGCTGCGCGACGAGCCCGGCTACGACATGGTGGCCCAGGCGTCGGCCGGCCTGATGTCCCTGACCGGCGAACCCGACGGCCCGCCCGTCAAGGCCGGCTACGCGATGGGCGACCTCGGCGCGGCCCTCTTCGGCCTGATCGGCGTCAACGCGGCACTCGTGGAACGTGAGCGCACGGGCCACGGCCAGTACGTCACGACCTCCCTGTACGAGTCCCAGCTCGCCCTGCACATCAACTGGGCGACCGGCTACTTCGCCACCGGGGAGCGCCCCACCCGCCTCGGCTCCGGCCACCCGAGCCTCGTCCCGTACCAGGCCTACCCGGCGTCCGACGGGCACTTCGTGATCGCGGTCGGCAGCGACGGCCTCTTCCGCAAGCTGAGCGAGGCGCTCGGCCACCCGGAGTGGGCCGACGACCCGCGCTTCGCCACCAACCGCGCCCGCGTCACGCACCGTACGGCCCTCAACGCCAAACTGGAGTCCGTCCTCGTCGACGACACCGTGGCCAACTGGTGCGCCCTGCTGAAGCCGCGCGGCGTCCCCGTCGCGCCGATCCGCACCCTCGACGAGGTCTACGACTGCCCGCAGACCGAGGCGCTCGGCATGGTCCAGAAGGTCGACCACCCGGACGTGGGCCCGCTCCAGCAGGTCGCCTTCCCCGTCACCTTCCGCGGCGAGCGCCCCGCGGTGCGCACCGCCCCGCCCACCCTCGGCCTGCACAGCCGGGACATACTCACCGAACTCGGTTACGACGAGTCCGCCATCGACCGCCTGCTCGACCACCCTCAAGGAGCCTGATCATGCCGTTCGCCGCCCTCGACCCCGTCGACCCGCTGAACCTCGAAGCGCTCTTCACCGACGAGGAGCGAGCCGTGCGCGACACGGTCCGCCAGTACCTCGACGACAAGGTCGAGCCGCACATCGCCGAGTGGTTCGAGAGCGGGGAGCTGCCTGACCTGCCCGAACTCGCCCGCGAATTCGGCAAGATGGGCCTGCTCGGCATGCACCTGGAGGGCTACGGGTGCGCCGGCATGTCGGCCCGCGCGTACGGCATCGCGTGCCGCGAGCTGGAGGCGACGGACTCGGGTCTGCGCTCCTTCGTGTCCGTGCAGGGTTCGCTGGCCATGTTCGCGATCCACCGCTTCGGCTCCGAGGAGCAGAAGCAGGAGTGGCTGCCGCGCATGGCGGCGGGCGAGGCCATCGGCTGCTTCGGTCTGACCGAGCCCGACCACGGTTCCGACCCGTCGTCCATGACGACGCGCGCCCGCCGCGACGGGGACGACTGGGTCCTCGACGGCCGCAAGATGTGGATCACGAACGGCTCGGTCGCGGCCGTCGCCGTCGTGTGGGCGCAGACCGAGGACGGCGTGCGCGGCTTCGTCGTGCCCACCGACACCCCCGGCTTCTCGGCGCCGCTGATCAAGCACAAGATGTCGCTGCGGGCCAGCGTGACCAGCGAGCTGGTCCTCGACGGCGTACGCCTGCCCGCGTCGGCCCAGCTCCCCGAGGCGCGCGGCGTGGGCGCGCCGCTGACCTGCCTGAACGAGGCGCGCTACGGCATCGTGTGGGGCGTCACCGGCGCCGCGCGCTCGGCCTGGCAGGCGGCCGCCACGTACGCGGGCCAGCGCGAGCAGTTCGGCAAGCCGATCGCCGCGTTCCAGCTCACGCAGCAGAAGCTCGTCGACATGGCGCTCGAACTCCACAAGGCGACGCTGACGGCGCTGCGCCTGGCCGACCTGAAGGACTCACCCGCCGGTGTCCACCCGGCGCAGATCAGCTTCGGCAAGCTGAACAACGTGCGCGAGGCCATCGAGATCTGCCGCACCGCCCGCACGATCCTCGGCGCCAACGGCATCTCGCTGGAGTACCCGGTGATCCGCCACGCCAACAACCTGGAGTCCGTGCTCACTTACGAGGGCACGACCGAGATGCACACGCTCGCGCTCGGCCAGGCGCTGACGGGTCACGCGGCCTTCCGCTAGGAGCCCGCCCTTCCCTCATGAGCCTCCTCCTGCCACTATCTGACGCATCGTCAGATAGTGGCAGGAGGGTTCCACAGCCATGAGGTCGTACATAGTCGGCGTCGGAATGACCAAGTTCGAGAAGCCCGAGAGTCGTGACTGGCAGTACTGGGACATGGCGAAGGAGGCCGGCGCGGCCGCCCTCGCGGACGCCGGTGTGGGGTACGAGGACGTGGAGCAGGTCCCCGTCGGCTACTGCTTCCAGGCCTCCACGGCCGGGCAGCGCGCGGTCTACGAACTCGGCCTGACCGGCGTCCCCGTCTACAACGTCAACAACAACTGCGCAACGGGATCGAGCGCGCTGATGCTCGCCCGGCAGTTCGTCGAGGGCGGCATCAACGACTGCGTACTGGCGCTCGGCTTCGAGAAGATGCAGCGCGGCGCGCTCGGCGGGGGAGCCGACGGCGGGGACTTCAAGACATCCCCCGTAGCCAGGCACTACGGAATCATGGCCGCGAAGCACGGCTTCGAGATGTCCCCGCCCACCGCCCAGATCTTCGGCGACGCGGCCCGCGAGCACATGGAGAAGTACGGCACGACCGAGGCCCAGCTCGCCGCCGTCGGGGCCAAGAACCACCGGCACTCCGTGAACAACCCGTACGCCCAGTTCCAGGACCCGTACACCGTCGACGAGATCCTCGCCGCGAAGACCATCCACGCGCCGCTCACCAAGCTCCAGTGCTCGCCCACCTCGGACGGCGCCGCGGCGGCCGTCGTCGTGTCGGAGCGCTTCGTGGAACTCCACGACCTGGGCGACAAAGCCGTCGAGATCGCCGCGCAGGCGATGACGACGGACACCGGGGAGTCCTTCGCCTCCGGGTCCTGCATCGACGTCGTCGGACAGCCCATGTCGCGCGCCGCCGCCACCCGCGTCTACGAGACGTCCGGGCTCGGCATCGAGGACGTCGACGTGATCGAACTGCACGACTGCTTCTCCGTCAACGAACTGCTCACCTACGAGGCGCTCGGCATGTGCGCGCCCGGCGCCTCCGGAAAGCTCGTCGAGGAGGGCGCGACGACGTACGGCGGACGCTGGGTCGTGAACCCGTCGGGCGGCCTCATCTCCAAGGGCCACCCGCTCGGCGCCACCGGCATCGCCCAAGCGGCCGAACTCACCTGGCAGTTGAGGGGAGAGGCCGGGGCGCGCCAGGTCACGGACGCCCGCGTGGGACTGGCCCACAACATCGGACTCGGCGGCGCCGCCGTGGTGACGATGCTGCGCAGGTCCTAGGTCTGGTCGTCAGCCTTGTCGTCGGTCTGGCCGTCAGTCCTGTCGTCACCGGGGCGAACGGAAGGGTGACGACATGACGTGGGGCGGCCTCTCGTCCGGACCAGGACCTAGTCCCTGCGGACCAGCGCCGGGTGCGCCGAAATCCGGATGTACGGCCCGTCCCCCGCCTGCGACCATGACACTCATGCTTGAAGCCCCTGCCGACATCGCGACAGCCCGCAAGGCCGCGCCGCCCACCTGGCTCATCGTGGCCGCTGCCTGCGCCGGACAGTTCCTCGTCGTCCTCGACGTCTCCGTCGTCAACGTCGCCCTGCCGTCCATGCGCGCGGACCTGGGGCTCAGCGCCACCGGGCTGCAATGGGTGGTCAACGCCTACTCGATCGCGTTCGCCGGGTTCATGCTGCTCGGCGGGCGGGCCGGCGACCTGTTCGGGCGCAAGCGGATGTTCCTCGTGGGGCTCGGGCTCTTCACGCTCGCCTCGCTCGCCGGCGGCGTCGCGCAGGAGGGCTGGCAGCTCCTCGCCGCGCGCGCCGTCCAGGGGCTCGGCGCCGCGGTCCTCGCGCCGTCGACGCTCACCATCCTGACGTCCGCCGTCCCCGAGGGCGCCGCCCGCGCCCGGGCCATAGCGACGTGGACGGCCGTCGGGGCGGGCGGCGGCGCGGCCGGCGGCCTCGTCGGCGGCGTGCTCACCGAAGGCCTCGACTGGCGCTGGGTGCTGCTGATCAACGTCCCCCTGGGCGCCCTGGTGCTCACGGCCGCCGCCCGCTGGATCCAGGAGTCGAAGGCGGGCGGCGAGCGGCGCCTCGACCTGCCGGGCGCCGTCCTCGTCACGGCGGGCACCGCGACCCTCGCCTATGGAGTCGTGCAGACCGAGGCCGAGGGATGGGGCGCCGCCGCGACCCTGGTGCCGCTCGGCGTCGCCCTGGCGCTGATCGTGGCGTTCCTCGCCGTCGAGGCGCGCACCCGGCTGCCGCTGATGCCGCTCGGCCTGTTCCGCGTCCGCGCGGTCGCCGCGGCCAACGCGGCGATGTTCGTGTGCGGCATGGGCAGCTTCGCGATGTGGTTCTTCATGACCCTGTACGCGCAGAACGTCCTCGGCTACACCCCGATCGAGGCCGGCCTCGCCCTGGTGCCCAGCTCGCTCGCCGTCGTCGCCGGATCCAAGTTCGCCCCGCGTCTGATGCGCCGCGCCGGAGCACGGGCCGTCGCCGTGTCCGGCGTCCTCATCACGGCCGCCGGGTTCACCTGGCAGTCGACGATGGGCCCGCACGGCAGTTACGTCACCGGGATCATGCTGCCCGGAATGGTGATGATGTTGGGCGCAGGCCTCGCGATGACGCCCCTCGCCTCGCTCGCGACCTCGGGCGCCGCGCCCGGGGACGCCGGTCTGGTGTCCGGACTCATCAACACCTCGCGCACACTGGGCGGTTCGCTCGGCCTCGCGATCCTGTCCACCGTGGCGGCCGGCCGGTCCGCCGGGGGAACCGGGCCCGAGGACCTCACCAACGGGTACGCGGCCGCGTTCCGGTGGGGTGCGGGAATCCTGCTGGTGGCGGTGGTTCTGCTGGTGACGTGGATGCCGCGGGGCGGAAAATCAAGCGCCTGGGAGTCCGCCCGGACGGAGTCCGGGGGAGCTTGAGGAGCGGGGTTCGGGGCGGGGGTCCGGAGTGGAGCCCCGTGGCGCGGGAGCGTTCAGAGCCACCCTTGCTGCCGCGCCTCCCGCATCGCCTCCATGCGGTTACGGGTCCCTGTCTTGCCGATGGCCGAGGACAGATAGTTACGCACCGTCGACTCCGACAGATGCAGTCTCCCCGCGATGTCGGAGACCGTCGCACCGTCCACCGATGCCTTCAGGACGTCGCACTCGCGGGCCGTCAGCGGATTAGGGCCCGCGCTCAGCGCGGCGGCGGCGAGCGCCGGGTCGATGACCGTCTCACCCCGCAGAACCCGCCGCACGGCCTCCGCGAGATCCTCCACCGGACCGTCCTTCACCAGGAAACCGGCCGCGCCCGCCTCCATCGCCCGGCGCAGATACCCCGGCCTGCCGAACGTCGTCAGGATCAGGACCCGGCAGTCCGGGCACTCCGCACGCAGGTCGGCCGCCGCGTCCAGGCCGCTGCGGCCCGGCAGTTCGATGTCGAGCAGCGCCACGTCGGGCCGCGACTCCAAGGCCGCACCGACGATCGCGTCCCCCGTCGCGACCTGCGCAACGACCTCGATGTCCTCCTCAAGCCCGAGCAGCAGCGCGAGAGCGCCCCGCATCATGCCCTGGTCCTCGGCGAGGAGGACGCGTACGGACTTGGCGGGCCGGTGATCCCGGGGCATCTCGTTCACGGGGAACAGGGTATGGGTGGCAGCCGCGGGTCACTCGAACTGATCGGGCGCGGAGGCCCGTTCCGGAACAGGTTCGGCGCTCTGCAGTCGCTCGAAGAGCTGGGGCAGCCGGCCGAGGCCCGCAGAGACCCGCAAGACCCTCGGTGTCTGCGGCACGAATCCTCCGTCATCGGTACTGCTGGCCGAGGTGGATGCCAGGACACGACCGATTCCGACGCAGGCGGGTTCTCTCCCCGCCGCAGCCCCGGGCGGTCGCACACTCGCAGTGCCCGAGCCTCAGCGCGCGCGTTCCGGCTCCAGCACCGCGTCCGGCTCCACTTCGCCCTGAAGAACCGGGAGTTCGGCCGTCACCGTGAAGCCGCGCGCCGCCGGGCCCGCTTCCAAGGAGCCGCCCGCCGCGCCGAGGCGCTCGGTCAGGCCCTTCAGGCCCGTGCCGCCGATGCCCGGCTCCGGCGGTTCGGCGGCGGCGCCGCGTCCGTTGTCGTGCACCCTGAGCCGTACGCGCTCCGGGGTGCCGTCCACGGAGATCTCGCAGCGTGCCGCCCCGCTGTGACGCACCGCGTTCGTGACCGCCTCCCGTACCACCCAGCCCAGCAGCGCCTCCGTCTGTGCGGCGAGCGGCGGGCCCGACTGGCGTACGACGGGCTCGATCCCGGCGGCCGTGAGCGCTGAGCGGGCCCGGTCGAGCTCCGTGCTGAGACTGCCCTCGCGGTAGCCGGTGACCGCCTCGCGGATCTCGGTGAGCGCCTGCCGGCCGACGGACTCGATGTCCGACACCTGCGTGAGCGCCGCGTCGAGGTCGCGGTGCGCGAGCCGGCGGGCCGCCTCCGACTTCACCACGATCACGGACAGCGTGTGCCCGAGCAGGTCGTGCAGGTCGCGGGAGAAGCGCAGCCGCTCCTGCTCCACCGCCCGGTGCGCCAACTCCTCGCGGGCGGCGCGCAGTTCACGTACCGCCTCGGACAGGGAGAGGATCGCGGCGGTCACCATCGTGGACAGGAACGTGCCGTACGCGATGTTGACCGCGTCCCAGCCCTCCTTGAGACCGCCGATGGTCCCGGCGAGCGCGCTCAGGCCGAGGGCGACCTGGCCGAGGCGCCGCCCCCGCGCGACCGCGCCCGTCGCCAGGCCGAGCAGCGGGAAGAACATCAGCCAGCTGCCGCCGTAGGTGATCGCGAGCCCGCAGGTGAGCAGGCCCATCGCGATCAGCGCCAGGAGCGTGTAGCGGGCCTCGCGCCGCCTCTTGTCGAATGCCTGGAACACGACCGAGATGTACAGGCTGTTGAAGACGAACAAGCCGATGGCGCCTATCCAGGGGTTGGCCGTCTTGCCCTGGAGGAGGTTCGAGAACGCCCCGAGCCCCATCAGGAGCCAGGGCAGCAGCGAGAACCCGTTGGGCGGCGGCCCCATGGGATCCGTCGGCGAGCCCCCCTTGCGCCGGGCCCGCCACTCCGCCTTCCACACGTCCCGGTCCGACTTCCACTGCTTGCGGGCGTCCCGCAGCTCGTGCGTCCGGCAGGTGACTCGGTGCATCCAGGACATGGTTCCCCTGCTCCCCGTTCAGACGGTCCGTCGTTCAGACGGTCCGCGCGGACCTGCGGTACGACACCACAGCGTACGAACCGAAGGCCAGCAGCCAGGCGGCGAGCACCCCGACCGCGGCGGCCGTCGGCGCGTGCCCGTCGGCGACGGCCGTGCCGAGCTGCGCGAACCGGTTCGTCGGCGTGTACGACGACACGGACCGCAGCCAGCCGGGGAAGAGCGCGATCGGGAACCACAGGCCGCCGAGGACGGAGAGCCCCAGGTTGCACACCATGTTCGCGACACCCGTGGTCTGCGCGGTCAGCCGGTAGCCGTTGCCGAGACCGAGCAGCGTGAAGGGGATCGAGCCGAGCCACAGCAGCACGGTGATGGCCGCCCACTGCCACACGTCCAGCCGCACCCCGTTGACCAGACCGCCCGCGAGGAGCACCGCCGCGATCGACGGCAGGACCGTCACGGACCCGGTCAGGGCCCGGCCCGCCACGACCTCGCGCGGCGTCATCGGGGTGACCCGCAGCTGCCGCAGCCACCCGATCGTCTTGTCCTCGGCGACCCCGCCGCCGGTGCTGAGGGCCGAGCCCACCGCGCCGTACGCGGCCATGCCGACCATGGAGACCGTCTTCCACTCGGGGTCGTTCTCGCCGAGGTTGGTGAACAGCAGGTACATCATCACGGGCATCCCGACACCGAAGATCACGAACATGGTGTCGCGCAGGGTCCTGCGCACTTCGAGCCTGATGTAGTCGATCATCGAACCGTCTCCAGATCCGTGTCGGAACCGCTGCCGGGACGGTTCTCGGAACCGCCGTCGGGACGGCTGTCGGAAGTGCGATCGGTGCGGTCGTCGTCGGAGCTGCTGGTCAACGCCATGAACGCGTCGTCGAGTGAGGCCGGGGCGACCTCCAGGCCCCGGATCGCGCCCAGTTCGGCCAGCGCGATCACCGTCGCGTCCGAGTCGTCCGTCCGCAGCCTGGCCCGGTCCCCGCGGACCTCGACCGCCGTCACGCCCGGCAGCAGCGACAGGCCCTCCGTGCCGCGCCCGGCCAGGTCGATACAGACGAGACTGCCGCCCGCGGCGCGCTTCAGCTCCTCGCCGCTGCCGTCGGCGACGATCCGGCCGTGGTCGATCACCACGATCCGGTCGGCGTGTGCGTCCGCCTCCTCCAGGTAGTGCGTGGAGAAGAGCACCGTGTGACCGCGCCGCGCGTACGCCCGCATCGACGCCCAGAACGCGTGTCGCGCCTCGACGTCGAGCGCGGCCGTCGGCTCGTCGAGCACGAGCAGGGCCGGGTTGCCGGCCAGGGCCACGGCGAACCGGACCCGCTGGGTCTGGCCGCCGGACAGCTTGTCGACCCGCCTTCCGGCGAGCTCCTCGATTCCGGCCAGCGCGAGCGCGTCGGCGACCGGCATCGGCGCGGGGTAGCGGCCCGCCACGAAGGAGACCAGTTCGCGGACCGTGACCCGGGGGACCGCGCGGCCCTCCTGGAGCATCGCGCCGACCTGCCCGGCGCGAACGCTCTGCGCCACGGACGTGCCGAAGAGCGAGACCGAGCCCTCGTCGGGCTCGTCCAGGCCGAGCAGGAGGGCGATCGTGGAGGACTTGCCCGCGCCGTTGCGGCCGAGCAGGGCGACGGTCTCGCCGCGCCGGATCTCCAGATCGACCCCGTCCACGGCGCGCACCGCGCCGAACGTCTTGACCGCCCCCGTGAAGGACACGGCCACCGGTGTCCCGTCTGTCATCGTCATGGCAAGGACGCTACGGGCGCGGGGCCGCGCGCGGCAGATGGCGGTTGTACGGAGCCGGGCAGTACAAATGTCACGGCCGCCGGATCTGACATGGCGTCAGGAGTCTTCCCAACTGCCGTGGTCTTGGCTATACATGGGATCGCCGGACTGGAACGCGTTCTAGAACGGGCGCGTGGCGTTCCACCAGGATCCCTCCAGCACGGGGTTCCTCCGGCCCAGCAACGACCTCGGTGCGACCGACGGTGCGGACGGCCGCACCGAGGTCTTCCCCGCACAAGGAGTCTTGAGTCTGATGCCGATCGACGCCGCCAAGGCCGTAGCCGCCGAACCCCGGTCCGCCGAGATCACCTGGGACCACAAGGACATCCAGCTCTACCACCTGGGCCTGGGCGCGGGCACCCCCGCAACCGACCCCGACGAGCTGCGCTACACCCTCGAGTCCCGGCTGCACGTCCTGCCCAGCTTCGCCACCGTCGCGGGCGCCCGCATGGGCGTCGTCGGCGGCCTCTCGGCCCCCGGCGTCGACGTCAACCTCGCCCACGTCCTGCACGGCGGCCAGAGCGTCGCACTGCACCGCCCCATCCCCGTCAAGGGCAGCGCGACCTCCACCTCACGCGTCGCCGCCGTCTACGACAAGGGCAAGGCCGCCATCCTTGTCCTGCGCACCGAAGTCGCCGACGCCGACGGGCCGTTGTGGACCAGCGACGCGCAGATCTTCGTCCGCGGCGAGGGCGGCTTCGGCGGCGACCGCGGCCCGTCCGCCCGCGTCGAAGCACCCACCGGCGAACCCGACCGCACCGTCGACCGCCCCGTCCGCGAGGACCAGGCGCTCCTGTACCGGCTCTCCGGGGACTGGAACCCGCTGCACGCCGACCCGGAGTTCGCCAAGCTCGCCGGCTTCGACCGGCCCATCCTGCACGGCCTGTGCTCGTACGGCATGACGCTCAAGGCCGTCGTCGACACCCTCCTCGACGGCGACGTGTCCCGCGTGCGGTCCTACGCGACGCGGTTCACCGGGGTCGTCTTCCCGGGCGAGACGCTGCGGATCCGGATGTGGCGCTCCGAGGGCCGGATCCAGGTCACGGTCACCGCCGTCGAGCGGGACGAGGCGCCCGTACTCGCCGACACCATCGTCGAACACGCCTGACCGTTCCTAGAGACTGAGCGGGAGTGAGTCCTGTTGCCAGAACCCATGCTCAGCCGTGTGCCCCGAACGGTTTTGGGCACACTGGTCCCCCGCGTTCGCCCCGCGTCCGGGCGGCACGGATCGTGTCCGTGGTCCGGGAATGCAGGGGCGGGGTTCCTCACCCCCAAGAGCACACTGGTCGGCCTGGATGGTCCGATGCCCCACACGATCGCTCCGCTCGTGTGGGGGCGGTGCCGTCCGTCGCCGGATCGAGTGCCCTCGGGCGCGCCTGCCGATGGCGATGCTCGCGGCATCGTGACGGCTGGTTTTCCTGGTCCTGCTGGTGAGGGGCTTCTGCCAGTGCCGCGCGCCCCAGTTGGAGGTGCAGGCCGGATCCACGGCGATGACCGTGATGCCCGTCCGGTCGGCGATGGAGGCGAGGCGGGCACGGAGTTTGCCGGTGGGCATGCCGGAGATCAGCCGGCGGAAGCGGCGCTTGCGTCCGTGTTTCTCGCGGGTCTTCTCCGTCGCGAAGTCCAGATCTTCGACTGCGACGGCGGCGACGCCACAGGACTTGGCCCAGTTCAACAGCCGGGTGAGGGCCTGCCGGACCTGGGCGTCGCGGTGCTGGGCGGTGCCGGTCAGGTCGTAGAAGAAGCGTCGGGGCCGGCCGGTCGGATTGCCATGGGTGTCGAGCCGCCAGGCGGCGAGGTGGTCGGCGTTGGTGTCCACGCCGATCACCCCGTGCGCCGGCGCGGCGTCCATGGGGATGGTCGGGGTGACGGGGAATACCGAGCAGAGCGGGGCGCGGACATACACGCCCATGCGTAGTAATGCGCAGAAAAAACAGAAGTTGAATGCCCCCTTCGGGAGAGGAGCCGCACGCCATGCGCGCAGCCGTACTGCACGAGATAGGCCAGGACAAACTCGAGGTACTCGACGACGTCGAGGCGGTGGGCTTCGGTCCCGGCAAGGTGAAGATCCGGGTCAGGGCCACCGGACTGTGCCACTCCGACGTGTCCGCGATGAACGGCGTGCTGCCGCAGCCCGCCCCCTTCATCCCCGGCCACGAGGGCGCCGGCGAGATCGTCGACGTCGGCGACGGCGTCACGAACGTCAAGCCCGGTGACCGCGTCCTCGTCTGCTGGCTCCCGGCCTGCGGCGCCTGTCCGGCGTGCAAACGCGGCCAGACCCAGCTCTGCCTCGCCGGGTTCATGAACGCGGGCACCCCCAACTTCAAGCGCCCCGGTGGTGACGTCTTCGGCTTCGCCGGCACCGGCACCTTCACCGAGGAGGTCGTCGTCGACGCGGGCTGCGCCGTGCCCATCCCCGACGACGTGCCCTTCGACATCGCGGCCCTCATCGGCTGCGGCGTCACCACCGGGCTCGGCGCCGCCATCAACACCGCGGACGTGGCGGCCGGTTCGTCCGTCGCCGTCATCGGCTGCGGCGGCGTCGGCATCTCCGCGATCCAGGGCGCCCGGCTCAAGGGCGCCGCGCAGATCGTCGCCGTGGACCCCGTCGCGTCACGCCGCGAGGCCGCCCTGAAGTTCGGCGCCACCGAGGCCGTGTCCCCGGACGAACTCGCCGACGCCAAGCAGCGCGTCACCGCGGGCGAGGGCTTCGACTACGTCTTCGAGGTCGTCGGCAAGTCCGCCACGGCCCGCACCGCCTACGAGACGACCCGGCGCGGCGGCACCCTGTGCGTCGTCGGCGCGGGCGCCCTCGACGACTTCCTCCAGCTGAACATGTTCGAGCTGTTCTTCGACGAGAAGAAGATCCTGCCGTCCATGTACGGCGGCGGCGACGTCCTGACCTCCTACGAGCGGGCCATCTCCCTGTGGCGGGCCGGCCGCATCGACCTGGAGAGCCTCATCACGCACCGCGTACCGCTCGCGGAGATCAACGAAGCCCTTGACCAGATGCGGACGGGCGCGGCACTGCGCACCTGCATCGAAATCTGAACTTCCTTGCTCTGAGAGGACTTTGATGTCACAGCCACTCGCCGGCCTGTCCGCGATCGTCACCGGCGCGGGCCGCGGCCTCGGCCGGGCGGAGGCGCTCGAACTCGCCCGGCTGGGCGCGAGCGTCGTCGTGAACGACTTCGGCCAGCCTGGCCGCGACGGCTCGGGCGGCGCCGACGCCACCCCGGCCGAGGAGGTCGCTGCCGAGATCCGGGCCGCGGGCGGGCAGGCCGTCGCCCACCTCGGCGACGTCGCCGACCACGAACAGGCCCGCGAACTCGTCCAGTTGGCCATCGACACGTACGGAAAGCTCGACATCCTCGTCAACAACGCGGGCATCCTGCGCGACCGCATGATCTTCTCGATGAGCGAGGACGAGTGGGACTCGGTCATCCGCGTCCACCTCAAGGGGCACTTCAACACCAGCCACTTCGCATCCGTCCACTGGCGCGCCCGCTCGAAGGAGGCGGGCTCACCCGTCTACGGCCGCATCGTCAACACCTCGTCCGAGGCCTTCCTCGCCGGTTCGGCCGGACAGCCCAACTACGCGGCGGCCAAGGGCGGCATCGTCGGCCTGACGACCTCCACGGCTCTCGCCCTCGGCAAGTACGGCGTCACGGCCAACGTCATCTGCCCGCGCGCCCGCACCCGTATGACCGAGGACGTCTTCGCCGGTTTCGCGGAGCCCGGAGCCGGTGAGCTCGACCCGCTGGCCCCCGAACACGTGGCCCCGCTCGTCGGCTACCTCGCGTCCCCGGCCGCCGGGAACGTCAACGGCCAGCTGCTCGTCGTGCACGGCGGCCTGGTCGCCGTCGTCGAACGCCCCAAGGTCTCCGCCAAGTTCGACACCGAGAAGGACGCCTTCAGTTACGAGGAGCTGGACGCGCTGCTCACCCCGCACTACGCGGACCGGCCGCCGAACGAGACGTTCGCCGCGGCAGAGGTGCTCGGCCTCAAACACGCCTGACCCCATGTGACCCCATGTGACCCCATGTGATCCATGTGATCCATGTGACCTCATGGCAGAGGGGCCCGGAACCATGTGGTTCCGGGCCCCTCTGTCATGCCGTTCAGCCCTGGTCGGACTGGACCTTCCGGTGCCGCCCGTGCGGCGCCGCGTTCTCGTCGCGCGAGGACACGCCACCACGGTGCCGGCCGGGACCGGCGGACCGGTCCGCCGCCTCCCTGGACTCCGTCGTGGTCATCGCCGCGTTCATCGTCTCGGCCATCGAAAACTCACCCCGTAACAAGATCCTTCAAACAGCCGGGCGAGTCTAACCGGCGGGTGCCGCCGTTGTCCCGGCGGTTGTCGCGCGTCGCATGAGACCGGCGAGAGGAGCCTGCTGGAGCGGGACGGGACGGGCCGCCGAGGGCGGCTCGGGCACCGTCTGCGGAACCTGTTCCCCTATTTCCTCCACGGGTTCCGGCACCGACGTGCGCGCGATCCCGCAGGGCACCGACTCGGTGGCGTACGGGAGTTGCAGTTCACCGTCGCGCGTCCAGAACCCCGTGCCCGCCAACCAGCCGTGCGGGGGCGCGAGTTGATGCATCTGACGGTCGGTGGGCCGCCACAGGCCCAGCCAGGTGCCCGCGGCGCCGTCGATCCGCAGCGCCACCGCGCAGCTCTCCGGCATCAGCGTCTGCCCCGGCTGGATCGCGAACGGCGTCACCGTGCGGTCCGTCAGACGCAGGCACTCCGGGAAGCGCACCGGCAGCGTCGAGCCCAACACGCCCCAGCCCAGACGTTCATGACCGGGCGACGGTGCGTCCGAGCGGATCAGGAGCAGCCCGCTGTCCGGATCGGCGAGCATCAGGCGGTCCGCGCTGGACTCCGCGATCTGGAGCAGCGGCGTGACCTCGCCACCCCGCCCCAGGTCCACCGCGACCGCCTTGACGGGACCCCCGTCGAGGGAGCGGTCCAGAGCCAGCATCCGGCCCGCGCGATCCAGCCACACCCCGCCCGAACAGCGACCGGGGACCTCGGCCACGAACTCGGGCCCGAACGCCCCGCCCGCGACCATCCACACACCCGTCGACCGCTCGCCCACGGTGATGGCGTACGCGCATCGGCCGCCCGGAGCCGGCGGAAGCAGCGTCAACTGCCCGCCGCTCACGGCCCCGAGAGGCACCTCGCCCGTTCGCGGACCCGTCGGGTACAGCAGGGAGAAGGAGTGCCGGCCGTCCACCACGCGCCGGATGAGGACGCGCCCGTCGCCCATCGGCACGACCTCGGTCCCCGGCTCCTCCGGCTGATTCCCGGGCAACGGCACCGCGTACGGCTCCGGCCCGTCCAGGGTCCACCGCTCCGGAAACCAGGATGTCCCGTCGGACGCGAGCCGCGCGGCGTAGGCCCCGTCGACGGTGATGACGCACGCGGGGCGGTGGGTGAGGGGGGCGGGCGCGCGGTGGTGCGTGGGGGGAAGGGGCATCGGGGGAGCGGGCGGGGGGTCACTCTCCGGGGCTCGCGGGCTGTCCGGTGCTGGGGTGCTGTCCCGTCCCGGGGTGCTCTCCGGTTCTGGGGCGCCGTCCAGCCGCGGATCGGTGCCGGATCCGGGACCGGTGCCGAGGTCGGTGTCCGGGGCGTGCCCGTACCCGGTGTCGGGTTCGCGCTCCGGGGTCCGCCCGTAATCCGTGGCGGGTCCGCGCTCGGGCGCTTGCCCGTTCTCCCGGTCCGCGTACGCGTACGCGTCCGAGGCCGCGTCTGCGCCCGGCTCCGGGTCCGGGTCCTGTGCGTTCTCCGGCTCGTGTCCGCTGTCCGGGGCGGGGCCGCGCGCCGGGCCCGGTCCGCTCTCCGGCTCCGTCGTGGGCTCGATCGCCAAGGCCGTCATGGGGATCACTCACCTCCGGTTCGTCCGAGCCGAAGCTAGTTTTCGCACGCGCTGCCGTGGCACTCGCGGCGCAGGCTTCACACCAAAGGGTGGCCATGTCCGTATCTGCCTGAAAGGGGTGGGTCGGATGTGCTGGCACGTCCGGAAGTGCCTGATGTTAGGTTTGCCTAACCATCATGACGGCGGCCTGACGCCACGAAGTTCGGAGCTGGAACACCCATGGCCCTGCGAACAAGCCCTCGCACCCGCGGCACCGCCGCCGTAGCCCTCGCCGTGGCAGCAGCCCTGTCGCTGGCGGCCTGCGGGTCGGGCGACTCGGGCTCCGGCTCCTCCGCCGGCTCCGGCAAGTCCGACAACGGCAGCGGCTCCAAGGCTGTCGCCCAGGGCGGCGAGGACTTCGCCAAGGCGGCCTCGCGGACCGCCGAGATGGGCACGACCGCCAAGGCCGGCCAGTTCCCGCGCACCGTCGAGCACGCCATGGGCAAGACCGAGCTCAAGGCGCAGCCCAAGCGGGTCGTCGTCCTCGACGTCGGCGAGCTGGACAACGTCGCGTCGCTCGGCGTCAAGCCCGTCGGCTACGCCCCCACCGAGGGCGACGACGGCGTCCCGTCCTACCTGAAGAAGACGGCGGGCACCCCCAAGGACGTCGGCACGATCAACTCCCTCAACCTGGAGGCGATCGCCAATCTCCACCCGGACCTGATCCTCGGCAGCGAGCTGCGCGCCGCCAAGCTCTACCCGCAGCTCTCCAAGATCGCCCCGACGGTGTTCTCCATCCGCCCCGGCTTCACGTGGAAGGAGAACTACCTCCTCAACGCGTCCGCCCTCGACAAGACCGCCGAGGCGAAGGCGAACCTCGCCGCCTACGAGAAGAAGGCGAAGAAGCTCGGCGACGACATCGGTGAGAAGAAGCCCACCGTCACGATGCTGCGCTACATGCCCGGCATGATCCGCCTCTACGCGAAGGCGTCCTTCATCGGCACGATCCTCGACGACGCCGGGATCCCGCGCCCCAAGAACCAGCAGGTCGTGGACCTCGCCGCGGAGGTCAGCCCGGAGAAGATCGACCAGGCCGACGCCGACTGGATCTTCACCGGTGTCTACGGCGACGCGAAGAAGACCGACCGCGCCACCGCCGAGGGCAACCCGCTGTGGAAGAAGCTCGGCGCCGTGAAGAACGGACAGGCCAAGGACGTCCCGGACGAGACCTGGTACCTGGGGCTCGGCGTCACCGCCGCGAACGAGGTCCTCGACGACCTGCACGGCTACCTCGTCAAGTAGTCCCCGCCGTTCACCTCGGCAAGCGGTCCGCCGTTTCACCTCGCCAAGTAGCCGACCGTCCCCGGCCGGTAGCGGTACGTGAGCCCGTACCGGCCCCGGCCGCGGCCGGATGTGCGCCAGGGCCGACGGGGCATGGAGGGAAGGTAGCCTTTCACCGTGCCCCGTCTGTCTGAAGTCATCGCCGCGCTCGAGAAGCTGTGGCCCCCCGAGCGGGCCGAGTCGTGGGACGCGGTCGGCACGGTCGCCGGCGATCCCGACGCCGAGGTCCTCCGGGTCCTGTTCGCCGTGGACCCCGTTCAGGAGACCGTCGAAG
Organism: Streptomyces sp. NPDC090032; assembly: GCF_044748025.1. Classification (NCBI taxonomy): domain Bacteria; kingdom Bacillati; phylum Actinomycetota; class Actinomycetes; order Kitasatosporales; family Streptomycetaceae; genus Streptomyces; species Streptomyces sp. NPDC090032. Next base: position 270,391 of record NZ_JBIVFF010000003.1, read on the forward strand.
AGGCGGTGAAGCTGGGCGCGGACCTGCTGGTCACGCACCACCCGCTCTATCTGCGCGGCACGACGACCGTCGCCGCCGACACCTTCAAGGGCCGCGTCGTCCACACGCTGATCAAGAACGACATCGCTCTGCACGTCGCGCACACGAACGCCGACAGCGCCGACCCGGGCGTCTCCGACGCACTCGCGGGCGCCCTCGACTTCCGCGTCACCGGCCCCCTCGTGCCGGACCCGACCGACCCCGCGGGCCGCCGCGGACTCGGCCGGATCTGCGAACTCGAACACCCCCTCACCCTGCGCGAACTGGCCGGCCTGGCCGCCGACCGGCTGCCCGCCACCGCGCAGGGCATCCGCGTCTCCGGCGACCTCGACGCGACGATCCGCACGATCGCCGTCAGCGGCGGCTCCGGCGACAGCCTCTTCGCCGACGTGCGCGCCGCGGGCGTCGACGCCTTCCTCACCGCGGACCTGCGCCACCACCCCGCGTCCGAGGCACGTGAGCAGAGCCCCCTCGCCCTGCTCGACGCCGCCCACTGGGCCACCGAGCAGCCCTGGTGCGAGCTGGCGGCCGCCCAGCTCGACGAGATCTCCGACCGCAACGGATGGGGACTTCGCGTCCACGTCTCGAAGACGGTCACCGACCCCTGGACCGCCCACGCGGCGTCCAACGCCACACCGATCCCAACTGGAGCCCCCAACTGAACGCCGCGCCCGCCGACCAGATCCGACTTCTCGACGTCCAGGCCCTGGACGTACGACTGTCGCAGCTCACGCACAAGCGCAAGTCGCTGCCCGAGCACGCCGAGATCGAGTCGCTGAACAAGGACCTCACGCAGCTGCGCGACCTGCACGTCGCCGCGCAGACGGAGGAGAGCGACTGCGCCCGCGAGCAGACCAAGGCCGAGCAGGACGTCGACCAGGTCCGCCAGCGCGCCGCCCGCGACCAGCAGCGCCTGGACTCCGGCGCCGTCACGTCCCCCAAGGACCTGGAGAACCTCCAGCGCGAGATCGCCTCGCTCGCCAAGCGCCAGGGCGACCTGGAGGACGTCGTCCTCGAGGTCATGGAGCGCCGCGAGTCCGCGCAGGAGCGCTTCGAGGAGCTGACCGGCCGGGTCGCCTCCGTCCAGGGCAAGATCGACGACGCGACGGCCCGCCGCGACGCCTCCTTCGAGGAGATCGACGGCGAGGCCGCCTCGGTCACCAAGGAGCGCGAGGTCGTCTCCGGCACCGTCCCCGCCGACCTGCTGAAGCTCTACGACAAGCTCCGGATCAAGGAGGGCGGCGTCGGTGCGGCCCGCCTCTACCAGCGCCGTTGCGAGGGCTGCCAGCTGGAGCTGAACATCACCGAGCTGAACGAGGTGCGGGCGGCGGCTGCCGACTCCGTGGTGCGCTGCGAGAACTGCCACCGGATCCTGGTGCGCACGTCCGAGTCCGGCCTGTAGGAGCCTTCGTGGTGCGGGAGTTCATCGTCGAGGCCGACGGCGGTTCCCGGGGCAACCCGGGGCCCGCGGGCTACGGCTCGGTCGTCATCGACGCGGCGACGGGGGAGACCCTGGCCGAGGCCGCCGAGTACATCGGCATCGCCACGAACAACGTCGCCGAGTACCGGGGGCTCGTGGCGGGCCTGCGCGCCGCCCACGCCCTCGACCCGACGGCGTCGGTGCACGTCCGGATGGACTCCAAGCTCGTCGTCGAGCAGATGTCGGGCCGCTGGAAGATCAAGCACCCCGACATGCGGCCCCTCGCGGCGGAGGCGGCGACCGTGCTGCCTGCGTCGCAGGTGACGTACGAGTGGATCCCGCGCGAGCGGAACAAGCACGCGGACCGGCTTGCCAACGAGGCGATGGACGCGGGCAAGCGGGGCAAGCAGTGGGAGGCCTCGCGTTCGACCGCCGAGCTCGATGCACCGCGTCCCCAGACGGACCGGGGGGCTCCGCCTGGGGACGCGGCGGCCGGGGCGGCGAAGGCGCGGGCCGCACTCGCGGGCACGCGGGGCGGCACGGACGCGCGGGCCGCGCAGAACGTGGCGGGCACCGCGTCCCAGGGCTGGTCGGCGGCGCCCGATCTCGGGGCGCCCGCCACCTTCGTACTCCTGCGGCACGGCGAGACCGCGCTCACACCCGAGAAGCGGTTCTCCGGCTCCGGCGGCAGCGACCCCGAGCTGTCGGCGGCCGGGCGCGCGCAGGCCGAGCGGGTGGCCGCGGCGCTCGCCGCGCGCGGCACCGTGCAGGCGATCGTCTCCTCGCCGCTCAAGCGGTGCCAGGAGACGGCGCGGACCGTCGCGGCCCGCCTCGGGCTCGACGTGACCATCGAAGAAGGCCTGCGCGAGACGGACTTCGGGGCGTGGGAGGGGCTGACCTTCGGGGAGGTCCGCGAGCGCTACCCGGACGACATGAACGCCTGGCTGGCCTCGTCGAAGGCCGAACCGACCGGCGGCGGCGAGAGTTTCGCGGCGGTCGCCCGCCGGGTCGCCACGACGCGGGACCGGCTCGTCGCGCAGTACGCGGGACGCACGGTCCTCCTCGTCACGCACGTCACGCCGATCAAGACGTTCGTACGGCTCGCGCTCGGCGCGCCGCCGGAGTCACTGTTCCGGATGGAGCTCTCGGCGGCGTCGCTCTCGGCGGTCGCGTACTACGGCGACGGCAACGCGAGCGTGCGGCTCTTGAACGAGACGGCGCACCTGCGCTGACGTCGCGGGGCCCTGCCCCGGACCCCGGTCCTCAAGCGCCGGACGGGCTGGATCCACCGGGGCCGGCGCCTCAGAGAGCCGACGCCTCGCGGGCCAGTTCCTCGATCCGGCCCCAGTCCTTCGCCGCCACCGCGTCCGCCGGCAACATCCAACTGCCGCCCACGCAGCCCACGTTCTTCAGCGCGAGGTAGGACGGGGCCGAGGTCACCGAGATCCCGCCGGTCGGGCAGAACCGCGCCTGCGGCAGCGGACCCGCCAGCGACTTCAGATACGGCACACCGCCCGCGGCCTCGGCGGGGAAGAACTTCATCTCGCCCACCCCGCGCTCCAGGAGCGCCACGACCTCCGACGTCGTGGAGACGCCCGGCAGGAACGGCACCCCGGACCCCTTCATCGCGTCGAGCAGCGAGTCCGTCCAGCCGGGGCTGACCAGGAAGCGCGCACCGGCCGCGACGGAGTCGGCGACGTTCTGCGGCGAGATGACCGTGCCCGCGCCGACGACGGCGTCCGGCACCTCGTCCGCGATGGCGCGGATCGCGTCGAGCGCGGCCGGCGTCCGCAGCGTCACCTCGATCGCCCGCAGGCCGCCCGCGACGAGCGCCCGCGCGAGCGGCACGGCGTCGGCGACGTCCTCCACGACGACGACGGGTACGACGGGGGCGAGATCGAGCACGGAGGAATCAGTCATGGGGCCATCCTGCCCCGCTGTGTGCAGCATGCGCAAAGGGCGTTGCGCATGCTGCAATGAATGAATGTGCGTGAGGGTGGTGCTCAGTGGATCTGGGTCACCACCACGTCGAGCGCCCACGCCGTCCCCGCCTTCGCGGGCGCCTGCGCTTCCACCACATGGCCGAGATCCCGCAGCGCCTCGACCAGCTCAGCCGGGCCCGCGGGCGTGGTGCCGGTCTCCAGGAGCGTGCGGACGATCCGGCCCTTCGTCGCCTTGTTGAAGTGCGACACCACCGAGCGCTTCTCCACGCCGGTCACGGGATCCGTCTGCGCGTGCAGCACCCGCACCGTCGCCGTACGCCCCGCGACCTCACCCTTCGGCTTCCACGCGCTCGCGTACGCGGACGACCTCAGGTCGAGCACGAGCCCGTCCCCGGCCGCCTCGGGAAGGACCTCGGCCATCGGCTTGCGCCAGTGCGCGCCGAGCGCCCCGAGCCCCGGCAGCTTCACACCCATCGAGCAGCGGTACGAGGGAATCCGGTCGCTCACCCGCACCGCGCCCCACAGACCGGAGAAGACCAGCAGCGAACGCGTCGCCCGGCGCTTCGCCGCCGTGTCCAGGGTGGCGAGGCCGAGCGCGTCGTAGAGGACACCCGTGTAGATCTCACCGGCGGGGCGCGCGCCCGCGGTGCGCAGCTCCACGTTCTTCGCGATCTCGCCGCGCAGCCCCTCGCTGAGGCCGAGCACCTCGCGCGCCTTGTCCTCGTCGGCGGCGCACAGCTCGACCAGCTCGTCGAACACGGCCTGCCGCGCCCCGGCGAGTCCCGGCAGGGACAGCGACTCAGGCTTCAGCGGGGCGCCGCGACCCGACGGGGCCTTGCCTTCGGACGGCGGCAGCAGCACGAGCACGATCGGACTCCTCGGGACAGGGATGCGGATTCGGGGGTGCGGCCCCATCGAAAGCGTACGGAAGGGAGAGGGGTGCCGGGGAACACGGGGCGCCGGGGACCGTGGGGTGCCTTGCGGTCACGGGTGCCTTGCGGTCACGGGGTGCCGACGCCCGCGCCCCGTCCTACGCTCGGTGCATGCCCCGCCGTCATCTCTGTATGAGCGGCGCAGCCGAGGCCCAGCTGTGTGCCGCACTGCGTGAACTGCGTACGACCCTGGACGTCCCCGGGGCCTTCCCGGCCGACGCCCTCGCTGAGGCGGAACGGGCCGCGGCGGCCCCGCACCCACCGTCACCCACCGGCCGGGCGGACGCCACCGACATCCCCTTCTTCACGATCGATCCGCCGGCCTCCGTCGACCTCGATCAGGCGATGCACCTCTCGCGCCGCGACGGCGGCTACCGGGTCCGCTACGCCATCGCCGACGTCGCCGCGTACGTCACGCCCGGCGGCCCCCTCGACGCCGAGGCCCACCGCCGCGTCACCACGCTCTACTTCCCCGACGAGAAGGTCCCGCTGCACCCCACCGTGCTCAGCGAGGGCGCCGCCAGCCTGCTCCCCGGCCAGACCTGCCCCGCCGTCCTGTGGACGCTCGACCTCGACGCCGGCGGGCGCACCGTCGCGACCGACGTGGCCCGCGCCACCGTCCGCAGCCGCGCGAAGCTCGACTACGAGGGCGTGCAGCGGGCCATCGACGACGGCAGCGCCGAGGAACCCGTAGCGCTCCTGCGTGAGATCGGGCGCCTGCGCGAACAGCTGGAGACGGAGCGCGGCGGCATCTCCCTCAACGTCCCCGAACAGGAGATCACCGAACGCGACGGCCGCTACGAGCTCGGCTACCGCGCTCCGCTCCCCGCCGACGGCTGGAACGCCCAGATCTCCCTGCTCACCGGCATGGCCGCCGCCGACCTCATGCTCGCCGCGGGCACCGGCATCCTGCGCACCCTGCCGGCCGCTCCCGACGGTGCCGTCGGCCGCCTGCGCCGCACGGCCCACGCCCTGCACATCGACTGGCCGCACCACGTCCCGTACGCACAGCTCATCCGCTCGCTCGACCCGAAGAAGCCGCACCACGCGGCCTTCCTCCAGGAGTGCACGACGCTCCTGCGCGGCGCCGGCTACACCGTGTTCAGCGGCGGCACGCTCCCGGACCTCACCGTCCACGCCGCCGTCGCCGCGCCCTACGCCCACTGCACGGCCCCGCTGCGCCGCCTCGCCGACCGCTACGCCTGCGAACTGTGCCTGGCCGCGAGCGCGGGCACCGCGCCGCCGGAGTGGGTGCTCGCCGCGCTGCCCGCCCTGCCGAAGGAGATGGCGGAGGGCACGCGCCGGGCCAACGCCGTCGAGCACGGCTGTGTCGACATCGTCGAGGCGGCGCTCCTCAAGGACCGGATCGGCGACATCTTCGAGGCGTGCGTCGTCGACGTGAAGGACCACGAACCGGCCGTCGGCACCGTCCAGTTGACCGACCCCGCGGTCGTCGCCCGCATCGAGGGCGGTACGGCTCCGCTGCCGCTGGGGGAGCGGCTGCGGGTACGGCTGACGCAGGCCGACCCGGGGGCGGCGAAGGTCCAGTTCGCTCCCGCGTAGGCCCCTTGTGCCCTGCTCGTGTGCCACGATCGAGGGAAGACTTCCGATCTCACGGACGGTGGATCCCTCGATGGCCGAGTCTGGCGAGCGACCGAGGGAGGGGCGTGACATGACGGCCATGGCGCACGAGCCGCACGAGTCGCTCACGCAAGCAGACGTCCTGCTCGAAGGCTTCCTTGCCCTGGACACCCCGGAGGGTTTCCGGGCGGAACTGATCGAGCGGGAAATCGTCGCGACACCGCCGCCGGACGGGGACCACGAGGACTACATCAGCCTGATCGTGAGCCAGGTGATCAGGCGCTCGCTCACGGACATGCAGTTCTCCGGGAACAAGGGCCTGACCTTGAAGGACGTCCCCGGCAGTCCGCGCGACCACGTCATTCCCGACGCCATATTCGCGCCACTTCAAGCACGGCTGTTCCGCGGCGCCGCCTCCTGGATGCCCTGCGACGGCGTGGCCATGGTCCTCGAGGTCACCTCCACCCGACCGAAGGCGGACCGTGAGACGAAGCGGCGCTGCTACGCGCACGGAGGCATCCCCCTCTACCTCCTCGTCGACCGGGACGCCTCGGCGGTGACGCTCTTCAGCGAGCCCGAGGGCCGCGACTATCTGCAGAGCCGTACGGCTCCCTTCGGCAAGCCGCTCCCGCTGCCGGAACTCTTCGGGTTCGACCTGGACACGGCGGATTTCCTCTGAGCTGCGGCGGGTACCATGGTCGGCACGGCAGACGAGCCGGGCGGACGGTCGCGTGAGGACCCTTTCACCAGGGTTTTCCCGAGGAACGTCCGGGCTCCACAGGGCAAGGTGGTGGCTAACGGCCACCCGGGGTGACCCGCGGGACAGTGCCACAGAAAACAGACCGCCGGGGACCGCAAGGCCCTCGGTAAGGGTGAAACGGTGGTGTAAGAGACCACCAGCGCCTGAGGTGACTCAGGCGGCTAGGTAAACCCCACCTGGAGCAAGGTCAAAAGGAGCCGCTTCCTCGTAAGAAGAGGTGGCTCTGCGCGGACGTTCGAGGGCTGCCCGCCCGAGTCCGCGGGTAGACCGCACGAGGCCGGCGGCAACGCCGGTCCTAGATGGATGGCCGTCTCCCCGGCCGCCGCGAGGCGACCGGGCGACAAAACCCGGCGTACAGCCCGACTCGTCTGCCGTCCAGGTCACTGATCGGGCGCCGCTCGGCGTCCAGGCCCCCGGACCGGCGCACCGCATGGCTTACGGGTGGCCGAGGGCTACATCGCCATGAATCGTGGCGCCTGCAACGAATCACCGCAACGTGTGGGACGTCCGTCCCGACGCCTCGTCGATCTCGTCGTGCGCCTTCGTCAGCATCTTCATCGCCAGCTCGTTGAGCGCCCTCGCGCCCGCGACCTCCTCGCCGACCCGCGGCTGGTTCGCGTCGGAGGGGTGGCGGCTCGCGTAACCATGGGCCCGTACCTCGCTCCCGTCGGGGAGCCGGACGAGCGCGGCGGCACGCGTGCGATGTGTGTCTTCCTCGAATTCCAGCTCGACATGCCATCCGACAGCGGTCTGTGCCGACATCGCGATCACCTCCGGGACTGCTATTACCAGGGTGCGCCTGTCGGCACCGCGACGCACCATGTCCAGCGACACCACGTCCCGCGACACCACGTCCCGCGACACCACGTCCCGCGACGCCACGTCCCGCGACGCCACGTCCCGCCCCGCCGCTCCGTCCCGGCTCAGATCACCGGCGGCCGCCCGAGCCGCGTCATGTGCCACGCGGTGCGCCAGCGCATCGGCCGACGGTCCCCGCACGGCGTGCGCACGCCCTCCGCGAAGCCCCCCGCCCACGCGCGCAGGCCCCCGGCGGACCGGGTGCGGGCGAGGGTGAGGAGGGTCCAGGTGCCGAGATAGAGCGGGATCAGGGGGAGCGGGAGCCGGCGCCGGGCCAGCCAGACGCGGTTGCGGGCCGTCATGCGGTGGTAGACCGCGTGCCGGGCGGGCGACGTCTTGGGGTGCTGGAGCAGGAGCGACGGCTCGTAGACGACCTTCCAGCCGGCGTCGAGGGCCCGCCAGGCCAGGTCGGTCTCCTCGTGCGTGAAGAAGAAGTCGGCGGGCCAGTCGCCGGTCTCGGCGAGCATCCGCATCGAGAACGCGTGGCCGCCGCCGAGGAACGCCGTCACCTCGCCGCCCCGCATCGGGTCCTTCGCGCGCAGCCGCGGCACGTGGCGGCGCTGCGTCTCGCCCTGCTCGTCCGCGATGCGGAAGCCGACGATGCCGAGCCGCGGGTCACCGGCGTACAGGTCGCGGACCGTGCGGAAGACGTCCGCGTCGACGAGGAGCCCGTCGTCGTCGAGTTCGACCGCCACGTCCACGTCGCCGAAGTCGCGTAGCCGCGCCAGAGCGACGTTGCGGCCACCGGGGCAGCCGAGGTTGTCGTCGAGTTCCACGGTCGTGACGGTGAAGGGCAGACCGGAGCCGGTGAAGTCGGGCAGCGGGGAGCCGTTGCCGATGAGGACGACCCGCGCCGGTGCCACGTCCTGCTTCGCCACCGCCGCCAGGAGGGCGTCGACCTCCCTGGGCCTGTTGCCCATCGTCACGATCGCGACGCCCAGACGCGGCGGCTGCTCCACGGTCGACTCCCCATTCCTCGGACATCCCGGTGCGGTGCCCGCGATGGTATCCGTTCACCGGGAAGTCACCCGGCAGCCAGGGGGAGTTGGGGTCAGACCGTGGGCTCCGGCGTCCACCCCGTCTCCGCCGCCCACGCCTCCGCGACCGCCACCACCAGGTCGACCACCGGGTCCTTCACGTCGGCGTAGGTGCCTGTGTCGGCGACCCGGGAGGCGAGCGCGTACTTGAAGTGGGCGTAGGCCGGGACCGCCTCCGGGTGGGTGCGGAACCAGTCGCGGAAGAGCAGGGCGAGACGTTCGTTGGGGGAGCCGTCGAGGCGTACGTGCAGGTTGACCGGATCGGCGGACGTGCCGCGGCGGGACCAGAAGCGCTTGGCCCAGCGGGACGGGTGGTCGTCAAGGCCCGCCGGTACGTGGTCCCGGCGGTAGGGGGAGAGCCGGAAGCCCAGGTCCGCGAGGGGCCCCGCGAAAGCGGCTTCCGCCTCGTCGAGGTCGGTGACTCTCACCTGGAGGTCGTAGACCGGCTTGGCCGCCATCCCCGGGATCGACGTGCTGCCGATGTGTTGCACCAGCAGCGCCAACGGGCCGAGCGCCGCGCCGAGTTCGGCGCACAGCTCGCGGCCCCGCTCCGGCCACGCCGTGTCGTAGGGGACGACGACGGGCAGCTCCGGCTCGGTCGTCATCAGACGGCTTCCAGAGCGACGTGTGGCTCGGCCGGCAGGACCACGCGGATCGCGTCGCCGGGGCGCACCACGCCGCCGGTCCGCACCACGCTCATGATCCCGCCCTTGCGGACGACCGCCCCGTTCTCGTCGCGCCCGACGACCCGCTTGAGCAGTCCGTCCTGGAAGAGGTCGATCTGCAGACAGGGGTTGCGCAGGCCCGTGACCTCGACGACCGCGCCGCCCTCGCCCAGGTGCAGGAGCGTGCCCGCGGGCAGCGCGAGCAGGTCGATCCCGGTCGTCGTGACGTTCTCCCCGAGGTCGCCCGGAGCGACCTCGTGGCCCTGCTCGGCGACCTCCGCGAACAGCTCCTCGTGCATGAGGTGGACCTGCCGCAGATTCGGCTGCGTCGGATCCTTCGCGACGCGGGAACGGTGCTTGACCGTGACGCCCGCGTGCACATCACCCTCCACACCGAGCCCGCCGAGCAGCGTGATGCTCTCCCGGTTCGGCTTGGTGAAGGAGTACGTCTCGTTACTGCTGACCGCGATGACCGTGCCACCGTCGAACCTGCCCATACCGGGGCCCCCGTTTCCGAGCCGGTGATCCCTGACCCCGGCCGCCTGATCCGTCATCGCGACCGTCCGGACCGCGATCCGTTCCGAGCCTAACCCCGGCCCTGCGCGCGGAAGCCTGGATGCGGTACGTCGCCGGGCTGCCGTTCAGCCGGACGATCGAGGAGTGAGCGACCTCTCCGCCACCCGGCGCAGATGCGCCGCCAGCACCTCGGGGGCGTTCGGGGTGAGGGTGCGCAGGGCGATGAGGGCGGTGACCACGACGTCGCACAGCTCCGACTCGACGTCCTGCCAGGAGTGGCTCTCGCCCTTGCGCGGGTTCTGGCCCATCGCGCCGATGACCGCCTCGGCGACCTCGCCGACCTCCTCCGACAGCTTGAGGACCCGCAGCAGGAGGGTCTCGTCGCCGGTGCGGCGGTTGTGTGAGTCGAGCCAGGCGCGCAGCCCGGCGACGGTCTCCCACACGCTGTCGTACGTGGGGTCGTGCTGGGCGCTGGGCTGCGTGGAGTCGGGCATACCCGCAGCCTGCCACGGACGGGCTACTCGTCCGTGCCGTCCGCGGAATCCGCCCGAGGACCCGCCCCGCTCACCCGCTTGTTGCGCGACGCCACCACCGCGAGCGCCGCGGCGGCACTGCCCACGAGGGCGGCCGGGACCATCCAGTGCCGGTCCAGGGCGTGGCCGAGCGCATGGTCGAGGGAGTAGCGGCCCGCGCCGGTCACCGCGAGTCCGGCCGCGACGAAGCCGAGGAAGGCCGGGTACTCGTAGCCGCCGCCCTGGGCGAAGAAGCCGTTGGGCGCGTGCACCGCGACCGCGCCGGCCATCGTGCCCGCGGCGGCGGCCCCGCCGACGGGCGTGGCGAGGCCGAGGGCGAGCAGGATGCCGCCGCCCGCCTCGCCGACACCGGCGGCCAGGGCGCTCGCCTTCGGCGGGGCGAAGCCCATGGCCTCCATCCCGGCGGACGTGCCGCGCAGGCCCGGGCCGCCGAACCAGCCGAGCAGCTTCTGCGCTCCGTGCGCGGCGAGCACACCGCCCGTGCCCACACGCAGGGCGAGCAGTCCCAGGTCTTTCCGGTCCACACAAGGCTTGTGGCAGGTCATGGTCCTACGGTGCTTGTGACAGGTCATGCTTCTACGGTCCGGCAGGCCGGGCCACGGCACCCGGTGCGCGGGCCCGTTCGGGTGGCGGGCCGCGGGCCGCGGTGTGAGTCTGGGCCGGGGGCCCGGGCCCCGTGCGGCCGGGGTCCCGACCCGGCGACGTACGACCGGAAGGTCCGGCACCGTAGCGCCGGAAGGAGAGGCGGGAGACGGCGATATGCCCATCCAGACAACGAAGCTCAGCGACCCCGCGGTCCGGGCCTTCGTCACCGCGGTGAACGCCCATGACCGGGAGGCGTTCCGCGCCGCCCTCGCGCCCGGCGCGACGATGTCCGACGACGGGTCCGACCGGGACGTCGACGAGTGGACCGGGCGCGAGATCTTCGACTCCCACGGGCACATGGAGATCGAGAAGGAGTCCTCGGGCGGCCTCGCCCTCACCGCCCGCTACAGCAACGACGCCTGGGGCGAGATGCGGACGAAGTGGCAGTTCGTCGTGGAGGGCGGCAAGGTGACCCGCTTCGAGACCGGCCAGGCGTAGCCCCCGGCCGGTAGTGCGGGCCGGCAGCCCGGCCCCGCTCGCGTCAGCCGGGAATCCGTACCGCCGCGCCGCTCACCCGGACTCGCGGGTCGCCCTCGCGCAGTGTCACTGTCAGCTCGCCCGGGCGGCCCATGTCCTCGCCCTGATGGAGGGTGAGGACCGCGTCGGAGGGGACGAGTCCGAGTGCGCGCGCGTACGCGCCGAACGCGGCCGCGGCGGCGCCCGTCACCGGGTCCTCCACCACGCCGCCGACCGGGAACGGGTCGCGGGCGTGGAAGACGAACTCCGAGGCGCGCCACACCAGTTGGACCGTGGTGAGATCGAGGCGGTGCATCAGGGCCTCGAGGCGCGCGAAGTCGTAGGAGAGGTCCGCGAGCCGCGCGCGGGTGGCGGCCGCGAGGACGAGGTGGCGGGCGCCCGCGTACGCGATGCGCGGCGGGAACGCCGGGTCGAGGTCGGCGGCGGGCCAGCCGAGCGCGGCGAGCGCCTCGGCCAGGTCCTCCGGCGTCACGTCGGTGATGTGCGGCTCGACGCTGGTGAGCGTCGCGCGCGGGGTGCCGTCGGCCCCCAGGGCGACCGTCACCGGCACCTCGCCGGCCTGTGTCGCAAAGACGTAGTCGCCGGGCCCGTCGATCTCGCCGAGCGCCACCCCCGTGGCCACCGTGGCGTGCCCGCAGAACGAGACCTCGGCCTTGGGGCTGAAGTAGCGCACGGTGTACGAGCGTCGCGGGCTGCCGGGCGCCGGGGAGCTGTCGGGCGCCGGGGTCAGGAACGCCGTCTCGCTGTAGCCGAGCCGGGCCGCGATGGCGAGCATCTCGTCGTCGTCGAGCCCACGCGCGTCGAGCACGACCCCGGCGGGGTTGCCGCCCTCGGGGTCCGTGGTGAAGGCGGTGTATCGCAGCACGTCGGCGTTGGTGTTCATGGCAGGGGAGCGTAGCGCGGGCAGCCGCAGCGCGGCCCGGGTTCTCCTGCGGTCCCGCCGGCAGGTCCCCCCTGGCCCCGGGACGCGGAACGGCTGCCCGCCTTCCCCCTCGCAAATGGCTCAGTGGCAGCTGATTCCGCCGGGCCCGTCACCCCACGAGCAGGAGTCGAGCTGGGCGCCGCTCGGCTTGATGAGGCGGGCCTTGTCGCCGGTGTTGTTCCAGACGTACGAGCCGCGGCCCCAGTACCGCACACCGGAGGCGTTGGTGCCCTTGCCGGTGCGGACCTTGACGGTCTTGCCGGCGCCGATGTTGTAGCTGCCGAACGTGTACGTGTAGCCGGTGTTGTCCTTCAGCTTGTAGCCCTTGAGCTGGATCGCGGAGCGGGTGTTGTTGTGGATGTTCACCCACTCCGCGTTCAGCGACGAGTTCGACCGGTTGTCGCTGCCGGGGCTGTCGTACTGGATGTAACCCAGGTGCAGACCGCCCTGGTGGGCGGCCGCGGAGGCCGGGGACGCGGCGAGCAGGGAGACCGACAGGACGCCGGCCGCCAGAGCGGCCGGGGCCGCGGAACGTATGCGCAAGGTGTGCTCCGAATGTGAAGTTCCCATGGAGAGATGCCGAGCATACGGGTCGCGCTGCCCGGAATTGGGCCGGTAGGTCCCATTCCGCTTGTGGAGATTAATCCTCAACCACGCCCGATGTACGGCATGTTGGTCGCCAGGACCGTCGCGAACTGCACGTTCGCCTCCAGGGGCAGCTCGGCCATGTGCCGGACCGTGCGCGCCACGTCCGCGACATCCATCACCGGCTCCGGCGCCAGCGTTCCGTTCGCCTGGAGGGTCCCGGTCTGCATGCGCTCCGTCATGTCGGTCGCCGCGTTGCCGATGTCGATCTGGCCGCACGCGATCCGGTACGGACGCCCGTCCAGGGACAGCGACTTCGTCAGCCCGGTCAGCGCGTGCTTCGTCGTCGTGTACGCGGTCGAGCGCGGCCGGGGCGTGTGCGCCGAGATGGAGCCGTTGTTGATGATCCGGCCGCCCTGCGGGTCCTGCTCCTTCATCTGCCGGAACGCCGCCTGCGCGCACAGGAACGCGCCGTTGAGGTTCGTGTCGACGACGTGGCGCCAGGCCTCGTACTCCAGGTCCTCGACCGGGGCCGAGGGCCCGAACGTGCCCGCGTTGTTGAAGAGCAGGTCGAGGCGGCCGAACCGGTTGCGTACGGCGGCGAAGAGCGCCGCCACGTCGTCGGGGCTGGAGACGTCGGTCCGTGCGGACAGCGACCTGGCCGTGGCCTCGGGGGCGAGGGCCGCCGTCGCGTCGAGGGTCTCGGTGCGGCGGCCCGCGAGTGCCACCTGCCAGCCCGCGCGGAGCAGTTCGACGGCGACGGCCCGGCCGATGCCGGAGCCCGCGCCGGTCACGACGGCGGTCGGGGTGCTGGTGGCGGATGCGCTGTGCTGATCGTTCATGGCCCCGGAGCGTACGGGAGGAGGGGTCACGCGGAGATCACCCATCCGCCATATGGAGGCCGTGTGCATGACAGTCGACGGTCGTCCCGCACCACTCCAATTTCCCCTGACAACAACCGTCAGGGGAGGGCCACATGACAGCCGAAGGACGCCACCCGAGCCAGCACTCGCCCGAACTGCGCACCGCAGCCCGCCACTTGGGCCGCCGCCGCTTCCTCACCGGCACGGGCGCCGCCGCCGCGCTCGCCTTCGCCACGAACTTGCCGGCCGCGGGTGCCGCGAGCGCCGCCGAGTTCGACGCGCGGAAGATCACCGCCGACCCGTTCACACTCGGCGTGGCCTCCGGCGACCCGCTGCCCGGCTCCGTCCTGCTGTGGACGCGCCTGGCCCCGGCCCCGTACGAGGCGGCCGGCGGACTGCCCGCCCAGCGCATAGCCGTCGAGTGGGAGCTCGCGCACGACGAACGCTTCCGGCGCATCGTGCGGCGCGGCACGGCAACCGCCCACCCCGAGTTCAACCACTCCGTCCACGTCGAGGTCGACCACCTCGCGCCGGGCGGCGTCTACTACTACCGCTTCCGCACCGGCAAGTGGGTCAGCGGGACGGGCCGGACGCGCACGGCGCCCTCCGCCCACGCCCGCACCTCGGCCCTCACCCTCGCCGCGGTCTCCTGCCAGGCGTACCACGACGGCTACTTCACGGCCTACAAGCACCTCGCCGCCGACTCCTCCGTCGACGTCGTCTTCCACCTCGGCGACTACCTCTACGAGTACGCCGTGACCCCCGCGGGCGGCGTCCGCGCCTACACGGGCGGCGCCACACTGCCCGCCCACTTCAACCACGAGACCGTGACCCTGGAGGACTACCGGCTGCGGTACGCCCTCTACAAGTCCGACCCCGACCTGAAGGCCGCGCACGCCGCGCACCCCTTCGTCGTCACCTGGGACGACCACGAGACCGAGAACAACTACGCGGACGACATCGACGAACAGGACGGCCCGCCCGCCGAGTTCCTGCTCCGCCGCGCCTCCGCGTACCGCGCCTACTGGGAGAACCAGCCCCTGCGCCGCCCGCAGCTCCCGCAGGGCCCCGACGCCCAGATGTACCGGCGCCTGATCTGGGGCAAGCTGGCCCAGTTCGACATCCTCGACACCCGCCAGTACCGCTCCAACCAGGCGTACGGAGACGGCTCCCACGTCCCCGGGCCCGAGTCGGACGACCCGGCGCGCACCATCACCGGCGCCACGCAGGAGCGGTGGCTCATCGACGGCTGGCGCCGCTCGGACGCCCTGTGGAACGTCGTCCCGCAGCAGGTCACCTTCTCGCAGCGCAAGCTCGACCTGAACGCGGCCGCGAAGGTGTCCATGGACGCGTGGGACGGCTACCGCGCCTCGCGTCAGCGCGTCCTCGCCGGGGCGAAGGCGGCCCGCGTCGAGAACCTGATGGTGCTCACGGGTGATGTGCACGTCGGCTACGCCTTCGACATCAAGGACAACTTCGACGACCCGTCGTCGAAGACTCTCGGCACGGAGATCGTCGCCACGTCCGTCAGCAGCGGCAAGGACGGCGCCGACAAGCCGGCGAACTGGGGCACCTACACCCAGGCCAACCCGCACCTGAAGTTCTACAACGGACGGCGCGGCTACGTGACGGTCGCGCTCGGCGAGCACGAGGCCCGCGCCGACTTCAAGACGGTCCCGGCGGTGACCGTCCCGGGGGCCGGGATCAGCACGGCGGCGTCGTTCGTGACGAAGGTGGGCGACCAGGGCCTGCGCCCGGCCTGACCGACACCGGCAGGCCCGCGCCCCCGAGTCAGCTCAGGGGCGCGGGCAGCTGCTTTTCAGGGGCGCGGGGAACTGCGCGACAAGCCCCCACCGGCCCGCGCCCGGCAACGAAACCGCTACCGCTCCGACGGATACCGCACCCCGACCCGCTCCCTGACGGAGTCCAGCGTGCGCATCACGGCCAAGGACCCGTCCAACGGAACAATCGGCGACTCCGTGTCACCGGCCCGCAGCCGGTGCATCACCTCTCCCGCCTCATGCCGGAGGCTGTCGCGCGGCCCGTCCCCCGGCTCCGCCGTGAACTCCTGCGGCTCCCGCCCGTCCCGGTGCAGCACGAACCGGTCGGGGTAGAAGAAACCGTGCGGGATGTCGATACGTCCCTGGGAGCCGGTGACCGACGCGGTCACCCCGGTGCCCGCGTCGATGGAGCAGTTGAGCAGCGCGTGAGCACCGCTCTCCCACGAGAGCAGCATCGCCGTACGGAGATCGACGCCCTCGTCCGAGAGCGCCGCCCTCGCGGTGACCTCCGACGGCTCGCCGAGGATCAGGTGCGCGAACGACACCGGGTACACGCCCAGATCGAGCAGCGCGCCGCCGCCCTGCTCCGGGTCGCGCAGCCGGTGCGCGGGAGGGAAGGGTCCGGCGAGCCCGAAGTCGGCCTGCACCGTGCGGACTTCACCGACAGCGCCGTCGTCGACCAGCGCCTTCAGCTTCCTGATCAGCGGATGGCAGTACATCCACATGGCCTCCATCAGGAAGAGGCCGCGGCTGCGGGCGAGCGTCACCAGCTCCTCCGCCTCGCGCGAGTTCAGCGTGAACGCCTTCTCGCACAGGACCGCCCGCCCCGCCTCCAGACACAGCCCGGCGGCTGCGCGGTGCGCGGCATGCGGGGTCGCGACGTACACGACGTCGACATCCTCGTCCTCGGCGAGCGAGGACCAGTCCCCGTACGCCCGCGGGATCCCGAAGCGCTCCGCGAACGCCTTCGCCGAGGCGTCGGAGCGGGACGCCACGGCGACGACCTCCGCGTCCGGCATGTCGAGAAGGTTCGCCGTGAAGGACGCGGCGATGCCCCCGGTCGCCAGGACGCCCCACCGCACACGCTCACGTTCCACCACTGAAGGCCCCCTGCCCGGTTCCGGCCACCGCCCCGGCGCCGGCACGTCACGAAATGTGGTCTCAACCAATGCACCTGAGCTGAGAGCATAGGTAATCGAATGAACGACCGGGAGGGGAACCGCATGCCGGACCACGGCCGCCAGCACGCGCCCGCGCGCGAAGCGCAGCGCATACCCGAGGCACCACCCGTCGCGGGCCCCACGCTCACCGCCCGCCGGCGCACCGGCTTCCTGGTCACCCTCGTACTCGGCGGACTCACCGCCGTACCGCCGCTGTCCATGGACATGTACCTCCCGGCACTCCCGGAGGTCACCGGCGCCCTGCACACCTCGGCCGCCACCGCCCAGCTCACCCTCACCGCCTGCCTCACCGGCATGGCGCTCGGGCAGCTCGCCGTGGGCCCGATGAGCGACAAGTGGGGCCGCAGGCGCCCCCTCCTCATCGGCCTGATCGTCTACATCGTCGCCACCGCCGTCTGCGCCCTCGCCCCCACGGCCCCGCTCCTCATCGGCTTCCGCCTGATGCAGGGCCTCGCCGGGGCCGCCGGCATCGTGATCGCCCGAGCGGTCGTGCGCGACCTGTACGACGGCGTCGAGATGGCCCG
This sequence comes from Streptomyces sp. NPDC090032, assembly GCF_044748025.1. Taxonomy (NCBI): domain Bacteria; kingdom Bacillati; phylum Actinomycetota; class Actinomycetes; order Kitasatosporales; family Streptomycetaceae; genus Streptomyces; species Streptomyces sp. NPDC090032. The sequence goes on from NZ_JBIVFF010000003.1 coordinate 287,653, forward strand.
CTTCTTCTCCACCCTCATGCTGATCTCCGGCGTCGCTCCGATCGTCGCGCCCCTCATCGGCGGCCAGGTCCTGCGCATCACGGACTGGCGCGGCATCTTCGTCGTCCTCACCGCCGTCGGCATCGCGCTGACCACCCTCGTATGGAAGGGCCTGCCCGAGACGCTCGCCCCCGAACGGCGGCACGGCGGCGGCACCGCCGAGGCACTGCGCATCATGCGCGGCCTCCTCGCCGACCGCGTCTTCACCGGCTACATGATCGCGGGCGGCTTCGCCTTCGCCGCCCTCTTCGCCTACATCAGCGCATCGCCGTTCGTGGTCCAGGAGATCTACGGCGCCTCGCCCCAGACCTTCAGCCTCCTGTTCGGCATCAACTCCGTCGGCCTGATCGCCGTGGGCCAGATCAACGGCAAGCTCCTCGTCGGCCGCGTCAGCCTCGACAAGGCCCTCGCCGTCGGCCTCTGCGTCATCGTGCTCGCCTCCGCCGCGCTCCTGCTCATGGCGACCGGCGTCTTCGGCGACGTGGGACTCGTACCGATCGCGGCCGGACTGTTCGTCCTCATGTCCGCGATGGGCCTCGCCATGCCCAACACCAACGCCCTCGCCCTGATGCGCACCCCGCACGCCGCGGGCTCCGCCTCCGCGCTCCTCGGCACCTCCTCCTTCCTGGTCGGCGCCATCGCCTCACCGCTCGTCGGCATCGCGGGCGAGGACACCGCCGTCCCGATGGCCGTCGTCCAGCTGGCCTGCGCCCTGGCAGCCGTCGCATGCTTCTTGGGACTGTGCCGCCCCTGGCAGCGCGGGACCGGACCGACGCGGGAGGTGGAGCACTGAGTAGCCCACGACTGCGCCCCGGCACCCCCGAACGCGCCGGGCTCGACGCCGACGAGCTGCGCCGCCTCGTCCAGGACGTGCGCGAACTGCCCCGCGGGGCGCGCCCCTGGTGCGCGGGCGCCGTCGTCCTCGCGGGCCGCGGCCCGGTCATCGCCGCGCACGAGGCGGCGGGCTGGGCGATGCGGTACCTCGCCTACGACGAGACGGCCGACCGGGGCGTCGAGCTGCCGCCCGCGTCCCGCGTCCCCATGCGCCCCGACACGTCCTTCGACCTCGCCTCGATCACCAAGCTCTTCACCACCGTCGCCGCCGTGCAGCAGCTGGAGCGCGGCACCCTCGGCATCGACGCGCGGGTGGGCGCCTACGTCCCCGAGTGCACCGCCGCCGAGCACGACATCACGATCCGCCAGCTCCTCACCCACACGTCGGGCCTGCGCCCCGAACTCCCGCTCTACGACTGCCCGGACGAAGCGGCCCGCCTGACGGCCCTGCGCACCGAGGCCCCGTCGTCCCCACCCGGCGCGTACCTCTACTCCGACCTCAACATGCTGCTGCTCCAGCACGTCCTGGAGCGCCTCACCAACCGCCCTCTCGACGTCCTGGTGCGCGACGGCATCACCCGGCCCCTCGGCATGACCGCGACGGGCTTCGGCCAGCACCCCGGCGCCGCCGCCACCGAGGACCAGCGCCGTCCCTGGGCCAAGGCCGACCGAGGCCTCCTGCGCGGCACCGTCCACGACGAGAACGCCTGGGCGCTCGGCGGAGTCGCGGGCCACGCGGGCCTCTTCTCGACGGCGTACGACCTCGCGGTCCTGTGCCGCACCCTGCTCAACGGCGGCTCGTACGGCACGGCCCGCATCCTCGGCCCCGACCACGTCGAGCTGATGCTGACGGCGCCCGGCCTCGGCTTCCAGGTCGACCAGCCCCGGTTCATGGGCGAGCTCGCGGGCCGCGGCGCGGCAGGACACTGCGGCTTCACCGGTACGTCGCTCGTCCTCGACCGCGCCACGGACACGTTCCTGATCCTCCTCGCGAACACGGTCCACCCGCGCCGCAGGCCCCCGCAGAACGGGCCGCGCGCCGCGGCGGCGACGCGTCTCGCGCGGGCCGTGGGCGCGTAGGCGACCCCCGGCGCGACCGTAGAATCACGGGGTGAACGCCCCCCTGACCCCTTACTCGCCGGCCTCTCCGGCCGACACCCTGCGCGCGGCCCTCGCGGGACTGCTCGACGGGCTGCCGCCCACGCAGGCGGCGCGCGCCGTCGACCGGCTGATCGCGAGTTACCGGGGGAGCACCCCGACGGACGCGCCGATCCTGCGGGACCGCGCCGACGTCGCCGCCTACGCCGCGTACCGGATGCCGGCCACCTTCGAGGCGGTCCGCTCGGCGCTCGGCGCGCTCGCCGACGCGGCGCCCGAGGGCTGGGCGCCCGGGAGCCAGGTCGACGTGGGCGGCGGGACGGGCGCCGCGGTCTGGGCCGTCGCCGACACCTGGGCGGGCGAGCGCCCGGTCACCGTCCTCGACTGGGCCGAGCCCGCCCTCGCCCTCGGGCGTGAACTGGCCGGTTCCTGCGCTCAGTTGGCCTCCGCACGGTGGCAGCGTTCCCGTATCGGATCGGCACTCACCATCGAGAGCACCGACCTCGTGACGGTGTCGTACGTCCTCAAGGAGCTGACCGCCGACGACCGCCGCGCCGTGGTCGACGCCGCGGCCGCCGCCGCGAGCCCCGACGGGGCCGTGGTCGTCGTCGAGCCCGGCACCCCCGACGGCTACGAGCGGATCATCGAGGCACGCCGGAGCCTGATCGACGCCGGATTCCACGTGGCCGCGCCCTGCCCGCACAGCGAGGCCTGCCCCATCGTGCCCGGCACCGACTGGTGCCACTTCTCGGCCCGGGTCAGCCGGTCGTCGCTGCACCGCCAGGTCAAGGGCGGATCGCTCGCGTACGAGGACGAGAAGTTCAGCTACGTGGCCGCGACCCGGTTCGCCCCCGAGCGCCCGGCCGCACGGATCACCCGCCGCCCCCAGATCCGCAAGGGCCAGGTGCTTCTGGAGCTGTGCGAGGCGGAGGGCGCGCTGGGCCGCGAGACGGTGACGAAGCGGCACGGGCCGCTGTACCGGGCGGCCCGTGACGCGGACTGGGGAGACGCTTGGCCTCCGGCCCTTTAGGGGTGCCGCGTGCTGTGGGCCGGGATCTGCGCGTAGTCGTCGGCTTGTCGCGCAGTTCTTCCCCGCCCCTGGGGAGCGTGGGCGCGAGCGCCTGCAGATCCCCCTCCGCACCCCACGAACCGGGTCAGGCCCGGATCTTCTGGTCGCGAAGCTCAGACGTGCAGCACTTCACGCTGCCACCGCCCTTGAGCAGCTCCGAGAGATCCATCCCGAGGGGCTCGAACCCGCGGGCGCGCAGCGGCTCGAACAGGCCGACGGCCGCCTGCGGAAGCAGCACGTGCAGGCCGTCCGAGACGGCGTTCAGGCCGAGCACCGCGGCGTCCCGCTCCGTGGCGATCAGCGCGTCGGGGAAGAGCCGTTCGAGGACGGCCCGGCTCCCCGGCGAGAACGCGTCCGGGTAGTACATGACCTCGTCCGCCGTGTCGTCGAGGACGGCGAGCGCGGTGTCCAGGTGGTAGTAGCGCGGGTCGATCAGGTCGAGGCCGACGACCGGGCGGCCGAAGAACTCCTGGGCCTCGGCGTGCGAGAGCGGACTGGAGCGGAAGCCCCGCCCGGCCAGGACGTACGAGGCGGTGACGGCGAAGTCGCCCTCGCCCTCGTTGATGTGGACGGGCTCGCGGACCGCCGCGTAGCCGCGCTCCCTGAACCAGTACAGGTGCGCCGCGGCCTCGGCGGTGCGCTGGGGGTGGGCGAAGCGGGCCCCGAGCACCCGTCCGTCGACGACGGTCGCGCCGTTCGCCGCGAAGACCATGTCGGGCAGGCCGGGGAGGGGGTCGAGCTCGTCGACGTGGTGGCCGAGCGAGCGGTAGCGGTCCCGCAGGTCCTCCCACTGCGTCAGCGCGAGCGGGACGTCGACCGGCTTTGCGGGGTCCATCCAGGGGTTGATGCAGTAGGTGACTTCGAAGTGTGCCGGTGGGCACATCAGGTAACGCCGGGGTGTGGCGCTTCGACCAGGCAATGAGGGCTCCTCACGACCGCAGTGGCAGATGCGCCCATGGTGCGGTGTGAGGAGCCCGTACCGCTGTGCACCGAACGGGTGGTTGCCCCCGGCCCGGCTCTCACCGGGTCACGAAGCCTCGCCCGTCGCGCGTTCCTCCCGGAGCCTGCGCAGCAGCTCCCGCTTCTGCGCCTGCGGGTCGAGCCCGCCGCCGACCCGGCCGCCGCGGCCGCCGCCGCGCAGGGTCTTGCGGGAGAGATTGCTCCGCGTGCCGCCGACGCCCAGCATGTTGCCGGATCCACCTCGGCTCATCGTGGTCTCCCTTCGAATGCGAATGGTGCTGTCCCGGGCGGGAGTTGAACCACCCGGAGCGAGACGGGTCGTCTCGTCAACGAGGTCTACTCTCGGCGAGACGGAGCGTCTTGTCAAGAGAGTTGAGACGGTACGTCTCGCCTCGTTCGCTGCTACATTCGAGCCATGGCCCAGAAGACCGTCCCTGACTCCAACCGCCGCAGCGAGCGCTCACGCCGCGCGATCTACGACGCCGCCCTCGCCCTCGTCGGCGAGATCGGCTACCCCAAGACCACCATCGAGGGCATCGCCGCCCGCGCTGGTGTGGGCAAGCAGACGATCTACCGCTGGTGGTCCTCCAAGGCGGAGGTCCTCATGGAGGCCTTCATCGACCTCGGCGTCCAGGCGGCCGAGGCGGCCGGAGCGGGCGACTGGGCGGAGGCGGACGGCATCCCGGACACCGGCGACATCGAGACCGACCTCAAGATGGTCCTGCGCGCCACGGTCGACGAGCTGCTCGACCCCCGCTACGACGCCCCGGCCCGCGCCCTCGCCGCCGAGGGCGTCGCCAACCCGGCCTTCGGCGAGGAGTTCGTCGGCCGCCTCCTGCTGCCCTCGCTGGAGCTGTACGTACGCCGCCTGCGCGCCGCCCAGGAGGCCGGCCAGATCCGCGCCGACGTCGATCCGTACATCGCCCGCGACCTGTTCTCCGCCCCACTCGCCCAGCGCTGGCTCCAGGGTACGGGCCCCCTGAACCACGCCTACGCCGACACCCTCGTCGAATACGCCCTCTACGGGATCGGCCCGCGCTGACCCGCGCCCACACGTACGACGGGGGTGCGGGCCAGCAGGCCCGGCGCGTCCGAGATCACACCGTTGCAGCCGAGCCGCAGCACCCGGTCCCGCTGCCGCGGCGAGTCCACCGTGTGCGCCCACACCCGCGGGATCCCGGACCGCACGGCCCGGACGAGATCGGCGTCCCGCGCCTCGTAGTCCACGTCGAGCAGGTCGACGAAACCGGCCCAGCGTGCCGGGCGGTCCGTGCGCATCTGCACCTTCGAGCGCCACAGCTGCGCGGTGAGGCCCAGGCGGTGGGCGCGCAGGGCGACGTCCGGGTCGTTGGAGTTCACGAAGACCGACCGGGTCAGGCCCCGGCGGTGGATCATCGCGGAGAGCCCGTCCAGGCTCCGCGGGTCCTTCGCCTCCACCATCAGCACGGAGCGCCCGCCGAGCCGGTCGAGCACCTCGGCCGCCGTCGGCAGCGGCTCGGCGCGCCAGCGGCCCGGCAGCGAGGCCCTCGGGCGCATCCGCACACGGGCCCACTGCCGCGCGTCGATCCTGTTCACCGGGCCCGTCGTGTCCGTCGTGCGGTCCAGGGTCGGGTCGTGCAGGACCACGATCGTGCCGTCGCGCAGCATCCGGGTGTCGAAGTCGAGGACCTGCGCGGTGCCGCGCCGGTAGGCGGCCGTCAGGCCCGACATGCTGTTCTCCGGGACCTCCAGGGCACCGCCGCGGTGTGCCGTGTAGACGATGCCGCGGAGGCTGTCGACGGTCAGGGGAGCGGCGCCCCACTCGAGAGGGGAGAGGGCCAGCGGGGCGAGAGCCAGGAGCCCGCCGAGGCTCGTCAGCGCAGTCCGTGTGACCATGCCGACCACGGTAGGCGGGCAAATCCCCATAAAGCCGCTAATGACACCCGATTATCTTCCGCGCTTCGTATCGCTCGGCATCGTCCCGGGTACCCCGGATGTGGACTGTGGCCACCCGCGGCGCAGGATGGTGCGACCATGGGACATGCTTCTCGGTACTACGGCGAGGTGAGGGGATTGATGGGCGCGGAGTACGGCCGCCGGTCCGGCGGACAGGGCAGGATCTCCCAGTGGCTGCGTGCCAGGCGTCCCAAGGAGGCCGAGGGCGACGACGGCCGCGAGGCGCTGCTCCTGGCCGCGGCCGACGCGGGACTGCCGCTCGCACCCGCCGCGTACCCCACCGACTACCGGTGTTCGTGCAGCCGCATCGGCTGTCCCACGCCCGGCAGACACCCCGTCTCGTTCGCCTGGCAGACGCAGTCCACGACGGACCGCGGTCAGATCGAGCGCTGGGCCAGGCACCAGCCGCAGGCCAACTTCATCACCGCGACCGGCATGGTCCACGACGTCCTCGACGTCCCCCTGGAGGCCGGCCGCGAGGCCCTGGAGCGCCTGCTGGCGGAAGGCATCGACGTCGGCCCCGTCGCGGAGTCCGGCGGCGACCGCATGCTCTTCTTCACCGCCACCCGCGGCACCCCCGAGGACGAGGACGAGTGGTGGCCCTGCGAGCTGGACTGCCACCCCGAGACCCTGGAGGAGCACCCCGGCCTGCGCTGGCACTGCCGCGGCAGTTACGTCCCCGTGCCGCCCGCCCGGCTCCCCGGTGACCTGACCGTCGACTGGCTGCGCGGCCTCGAACACCCGCTCCCCGACCCGCTCACCCTGCTCGAAGCCCTCACCGACGCCTGCGCGCGCTACGTGGGCGAGGAGAAGGACTTCACCGCGGCCTGGCCCTCACGCGGCTGACCCACCCGCGCGCAGGGCGGCCGGCGCACAGCCGCTCCTACGCCGACAAGGCCTGGCTGCCCTTGGGCGCCTGGCTTGCCCTTCGGCCTAGCTGCCCTTCGCGCCCGTGAGGCCCTCGAGCCGGGTCAGTATCTCGACGTCGCCTCCGCCGGCCGGCTCGAGGCCGATCTGGTTCGAGACCCGCTCCAGCGTCAGCGACTGCTTCACGTCGCCGGTCATCAGGGCCTTCACGTTCTCGTTGTCGACCGTGATGCTCAGGCCCTTGGACGCCGTCTGCTTCTCGTAGTGGTGCGTGGCGAAGAACACCAGCGCCCCGCCGTCCGCGGTCCGCAGACCCAACGGCGCGTAGTCGCCCGACGCCATCGGCTCGTCGACGTACTGCCGGGCGAGACCCGGACGGCTCGCGTTCTTCTCCCGCGTGGTCCGCCACTGCGACGTGTGCCGGCCCGGCGCGAAACCGTCCCCGCCGTCCTTCAGATATGTCGCGTACTTCCGGCTCATGTCCCCGGGCGCCACCGCGAGCCCCGCGGCGTCCGCCGACACCGGCTGCGCCCAGCCGTCCTTGTCCTTCTTGAACTCGGGGACGTCGCCGGGCGCCATGAGCGTCAGATACGACACCTGCCACGGCCGGTTCACATCGCCGCGGGTGAAGACCAGCATCCACCGGAAGTCACCGCCCCGGTTGGCCTTGGTGTCCGCGACGAACCAGCGCGGCCAGCCAGCCTTCTTGGGAATGGTGAACTCGGCGTCCGACAGCTCCAGGTCCGAGTGGTTCGGGTTGCCGTCGGGGTGATTGACGTGCCCGGCCTTCAGCTTGGCCGCGTCGATCGCGCCGAGCGCGCCCGTCACATGGTCCTCGTCGAGTGACGCGTCGTACGCCTTGTCGGCCTTGTTGTACGCGGCGGTGAAATCCTTCAGGGCGCGGGCGGCCTCGGCCTTGGTGGCCGCCGGGAGGACCTCCCGCTCCCCGTGCACCGTCACACACCCGCTCGCCGTGACCGCCACGGCAGTCGCGAGGGCCACCGCCGTCACCGGCTTCCTGAGACCACGAGGCCTGCGGAGGAGCTTGCTCATCGGTTGTCTTCACCTTCCCCTTCCCGGGCCCGAACCCTATCGGGGAGGGGAGCGGCGTGAGCGTCCGGATCAGGCTTTGGCGGACTCGCGGGACGCAGGCGCCTCGGACTTCGGCTTCCTGGACAGGAAACCGGACGGCGCGAAGAACACCGTGAGCGTCACGGCCAAGTACAGCAGCCAGACGACGACTTGGAGGACCGTCGGATCGGGCTGGAAGTTGAACACGCCCTTCAGGAGCGTTCCGTACCAGCTGTCCGGCGGGATCGTGCCGCTGATGTCGAAGGCCTTGCTGGACAGACCGCCCAGGAACTGCGCCTCCTGAAGGTCGTGCACGCCGTACGCGAGGACGCCCGCCGCCACGATCACCAGCATGCCGCCGGTCCACGTGAAGAACTTCGCCAGGTTGATCTTCAACGCGCCCCGGTAGAACAGCCAGCCGAGGACGACCGCCGTCAGAAGCCCCAACAGCACCCCGATCAGCGGCCCGTGCGTGCCGTCGTTCGACGCGCGCACCGAAGCCCACACGAACAGGGCGGTCTCGAGCCCCTCACGGCCGACCGCGAGGAACGCCGTCGCCACCAGCGCGGCCGTACCCATCTGGAGCGCGGCGTCCAGCTTGCCGTGCAGCTCGGCCTTCAGATGCCGGGCGGTGCGCCGCATCCAGAAGACCATCCACGTCACCAGGCCCACGGCGACGATCGACAGCGAACCGCCGAGCGCCTCCTGTGCCTCGAACGTCAGCTCCTGCGAGCCGAAGGTCAGCGCGAAGCCGAAGCCGAGGGCCACGGCGACGGCGATGGCGATGCCGATCCAGATGGGACGCAGCGCGTCGCGCCGCTCCGTCTTCACCAGATAGGCAATGAGAATGCAGACGACGAGACTGGCCTCGAGGCCCTCGCGCAGACCGATCAGATAGTTGCCGAACATCGTGTCCTCATGCCTCCTTGGAGAACAGCGCCCGGCCCCACCAGTCGCCCGAGTCCCGGACGCCCGGCGGGACGGCGAAGACGGCCGAACCCACGTGCTGGATGTACTCGTTGAGCGCGTCACTGCGCGACAGGTTCCGCTGGACGCGGATGAACCCCTTGCGCACGTCCTTCTGGTAGGCCAGGAAGAACAGGCCGGCCTCCAGACGGCCGAGACCGTCCGTGCCGTCGGTGAAGGAGTAGCCGCGGCGCAGGATGGTCGCCCCCGCGTTGGCGTCGGGGTGCGCGAGCCGCACGTGCGCGTCCGGCTTCATCGCCTTCAGGAACGGCTCGTCGCGCTCCTTGGCCTTGCCGACCGGGGCGCCCTCGCCCTTGTCGCGGCCGAAGACGTCCTCCTGCTCCTGGAGCGACGTACGGTCCCATGTCTCGATGTTCATCCGGATGCGCCGCGCGACGAGGTACGAACCCCCGGCCATCCAGGCCGAGTCGGCGTCCGTGTCCTTGGTGCCGACCCACACGTGCTCGTCCAGGCGGGCGGTCTCGGTGCCGGCGATGTTGCGGGTGCCGTCCTTGAAGCCCATCAGGTTGCGCGGGGTCTGCGCGTCCGGAGTCGTCGAGGACGTCTTGCCGAAGCCGAGCTGGGACCAGCGGATGGCGACCTTGCCGAAGCCGATCCTGGCGAGGTTGCGGATCGCGTGCACGGCGATCTGCGGATCGTCGGCGCAGGCCTGGATGCACAGATCGCCGTCGCTGCGGGCCTTGTCGAGATTGTCGCCGGGGAACTTCGGCAGGTCGACGAGGGCCTCCGGCCGCCGGTCCCCGAGCCCGAACTTCTCGAACAGGGACGGACCGAAGCCGATGGTGAGGGTGAGCCGGGACGGCTTGAGGCCGAGCGCCTCGCCGGTGTCGTCCGGCGGTGCCTCGGGCAGCCCGCCGTAAGCGCCCTCGCCGACCGCGTGCCCCTCCGTCATACGGGACGCGGCCTTCGTCCAGTCCTTCAGGAGCTGCACGAACTCGTCGCGGTCGTCGGTCTTCACGTCGAACGACGCGAAGTGCAGACGGTCCTGGACGGCGGTGGCGATACCGGCCTGGTGCGCGCCGTGGAAGGAAACGGCGCCGCCCGAGTCGGCGACCGGCTGCGGATCGTCGCCCGTCCGCGTGACGGCGACGGCGCCTCCCGCGGCGGCGGCCCCGAGCGCGATCCCGGCCCCGCCGACCGCGAGCACCGAACGCCGCGACGGCGTACGGGAGTTGTCCGAGCCGACCGAGGCGTCGGCCGTGGTGTCCGTCATCCCTGACCCCTTACCTGCGAATCCGGAGGGCTACTTGACGACGACGGCGGCGGCGAGCTTGGACAGCGGCTCCGCGAGCGCGTTCACCGCGTCCGAGAGCTCCTTGCGGTCCGCCTTGCCGACCTTGTCGTAGGAGGTGAACTCGTAGGAGGTCTTGTCCTTGCGGTACTTGTCGAGCAGCGTGTCCAGGGCGGCGAACTGCTTGTCGAGCTCCTTCGTCAGCGCGGCGTCGTTCTCCGCGGCGACGGGCTTGAGCAGGTCGTACGCCTTCTCGGCACCCTCGACGTTGGCCTTGAAGTCGACGAGGTCGGTGTGCGAGTAGCGCTCCTCCTCGCCGGTGACCTTGCCGGTGGCGACCTCGTCGAGGAGCTCCTTGGCGCCGTTGGCCATGGAGGTCGGCGTGATGTCCGCCTTGCCGACGCGGGTCTGCCAGTCCTTCAGGTCCTTGTCGAGCTGCGTCGCCAGCTCCTTCTCCCGCGAGCCGATCTTCTTGTCCTGCCACAGCGCCTTCTCCAGGCGGTGCCAGCCGGTCCAGTCCGTCTTCGGGTCCTGCCCCTCCTCCAGGCCGTCCGCGCGGACGTCGACCTTCGGGTCGATGTCACCGAAGGACTCGGCGACGGGCTCGGTGCGCTCCCAGCCGATACGGGACGGCGCGTACGCGGCCTGCGCGGCCTTCAGATCACCCTTGCGCACGGCGTCCGTGAACGTCGTGACCTTGGGCAGCGTCTCGTCGGCCTGCTCCTGCGCGTACGTCCGGTAGGCGGCGACGGCCTTGTCCAGGCGGGGGTCACGCTTGACGGCCTTGCCGCCGGTGACGGTCACCTTCTGCCGGATGCCGTCGCCCTTCATGCCGGGCTTGCAGGCGATCTCGTACGAGCCGGCCTTCACCTCGGCGGTGAGCTTCTGCTTGGTGCCGGGGCCGATGTTCTCGCGCTCACTGACGATCCGGTCGTCCGGGAACAGGACGTAGACCTCGGTGACCTTGGACCCCTTGTTCTCGATCGACAGCTCGACATGGCCGGCCGGGAGCTCGGTCTTGGAGACGTCGCACTTGTCGTCCGTGGCCGTGACCTCGACGACGTGGTCGCCACCGGATTTGGCGTCGCTCTTCTGGGTGCAGCCCGTGACGGCGGCCAGGGTCGCCGCGGTGGCGGCGGCGGTGACAACAGTGAGTCGGACGGCTCGCATGCGGGCTCCAAGACGGTGAGGCACAGTGAGTGAGGCGGACCTAACTTAACCGAGGCTTACCTCAGTGCTACCCATGGGTCCAGTGATTCACCTCTCACGAAAAAGCGCCGGTCGCGCCGCGGATACAAGCGACCCATGGACGACCCCAAAACAGGCAAACGAAAGGCAAAGTCCCGCCTCTCCCCACCGAATGATTGACTGTCCCGGTGACGGACTACGACATGCTCCGAGTCTTCTGCGGCCCTCACGGCGACCACGGCAATGAGCTCGGAGTCGTACGCGAAGGAAGCGACGTCCCCGACAGGGGCGACCGGCAGGCCCTGGCAGCGAAGCTGGGCTTCAGCGAGACGGTGTTCGTGGACGACCCCGAGCGCGGCGTCATCGACATCTACACGCCGACCACGCGCCTGCCCTTCGCCGGACACCCCTGCGTAGGCACGGCCTGGCTCCTCGACGTACCCGAACTGGTCACGCCCGCGGGCGTGGTGGGAACGCGGCTGGACGGCGAGTTCACCTGGATCGAGGCGCGACCGGAGTGGGCACCGCCTCGAACGCTGCGCCGGTACGACTCGGCAGCGGAAGTGGCGGAACTCCCATTCCCCCCACCGGGAGAGTGGATCTATGCCTGGGCGTGGGAGGACGCGGCGGCGGGAAAGGTACGGGCCCGAGCGTTCCCGGGCAGGAACGACGGAATCGACGAGGACGAGGCGACGGGAGCGGCGGCACTACTGCTCACGGCGCAACTGAACAGGGCCCTGAACATCAGCCAGGGCAAAGGCTCCCAAATCCTCACGGCACCCCAGCCCGACGGATGGATCGAAGTGGGCGGCAGGGTCCGCCTCACCTGATCAGGCAGCGCTGCTGAACTCCTCGCCAAGAGCCTTGAAAACGGCGGTGTTGAGAGCGAACGCCCGCTTGCACTCGGCCACGATGCGCTGCTTCTCCAGATCATCGGCGAGAACGTCATCAAGCAGGGCGCGATAACTGCGCTTGAAACTGGCGGGATTCGCGATCCCCTCAAAAACATAGAACCGCACGCCGTCGCCCTTGCGGGCGAAGCCCCAGTTCTTCTCGGCCTTGTCGCGGATGATCTGCCCACCGGACAGGTCCCCCAGGTACCGGGTGTAGTGATGGGCGATGTAGCCCCCTGGCCAGTCGCGGGCGCACTCGGCGACGCGGGAGGCGTAGGCCTGAGTGGCCGGCAGGGCGGAAACGCCGTCGCGCCAGCCGGCCCCCCGCAGATGCGCCAGATCCCGCTCGATGGCAGGGACCCGAAGCAACTCGGGCTGTATGAACGGCCCGGCAACAGCGGACCCCTCCAGCTGCCCCGCCACCCCCTCCAGCGCCCGGTAGACGAACCAGAGTTGCTCGGTGTACCGGGCGTAGGCCTCGACGCCGAGGGCTCCGCCGAGAAGGTCGCTCATGAACGTGGTGCTCTCGGCCTCGGTGTGCTGCTCGTGAGAGGCGGTGCGGATCAGGATGGAGAACGGCGTATCCATGAAGCCTCCTGGCGACTAAACTTAGGCTTACCTAACCTAACACCTTCCCGACACCCTGTCGGTAAAAACGCTACCCCGATCACCCGCCGGGGCAACACAAAAGGCCCGCCCCACACAGGGACGGGCCAGGAGACGGAACCGGATCAGGGCAGAGTGAGAATCTCCGTGCCGGATTCGGTCACGACAAGGGTGTGCTCGAACTGAGCGGTCCGCTTGCGGTCCTTGGTCACCACGGTCCACCCGTCGTCCCACATGTCGTACTCATGGGTGCCGAGCGTGAGCATCGGCTCGATGGTGAAGGTCATCCCGGGCTGGATGACGGTGGTGGCGTGCGGGCTGTCGTAGTGCGGAACGATCAGGCCGGAGTGGAACGACGAGTTGATCCCGTGCCCGGTGAAGTCCCGCACGACCCCGTACCCGAAGCGCTTCGCGTACGACTCGATGACGCGCCCGATGATGTTGATCTGACGCCCGGGCCGGACGGCCTTGATGGCGCGGTCGAGGGACTCACGGGTCCGCTCGACGAGAAGCCGGGACTCCTCGTCGACGTCACCGACCAAATACGTGGCGTTGTTGTCACCGTGCACACCGCCGATGTACGCAGTGACATCGAGGTTGATGATGTCGCCGTCGTTCAGAACGGTGGAATCGGGGATCCCGTGGCAGATGACCTCGTTGACGGAGGTGCACAGCGACTTCGGGAAGTTGCGGTAGCCGAGGGTCGAGGGGTACGCGCCGTGGTCGCACATATAGTCGTGCGCGATGCGGTCGAGCTCGTCCGTGGTCACGCCGGGCGCGATGGCCTTGGCGGCCTCCGCCATCGCCCGCGCCGCGATCCGGCCGGCGAGACGCATGGCCTCGACCGTCTCGGGCATCTGGGTCTCCGGACCCTTGTACGGCGTCGGCGCGGGCTTGCCCACGTACTCGGGACGCCGGATGTTTCCGGGTACGGAACGAATGGGAGAGAGCTCCCCTGGTACGAGCAGCGACTGACCAGACATGCCAGCGAGTGTATCGAGCGGCTGTGGGGGACCATGGTCATGGCGAGAGGAGCCACAGATGGCCCTGTTCAAGAGGCGGACCGTCGGGAAGCCCGGCGAGTGGTACTACTGCCTTGAGCACCAGAAGGTCGAAGAGGGGCCGGAGTGCCCCAACAAGGACCGTTTCGGCCCTTACGCGTCGCGCACCGAGGCGGAGCAGGCGATGGAGACGGCGCGTGAACGAAACCTCGAGTGGGAGACCGACCCCAAGTGGCACGACGCCAAGGGCGAGGACGACAAAACCTGACACCGCCAGGGGGCGCCCAGCACTGACCCACGTACAGGCTGGCCGCCCCCACGGCCCCGCACCCAGAAACGCACCTGAGCGCACCGCCCCCGAACCGGCACCCAAAAGCGCACCCGAGCCCACCAGCCCCCTTCAAGCGACGCCCGCTACCACCCCGCGGGCGGCGGCGAAGTCAGATGATCCGCGAGACGGGACAGCCGATCGCGGAAGCGACGCCGTGGCCCCCGGACCCCACCACCGACGGGATTCTCACCCGCGGCAGCGCTGACGAGGTGCTGCGCCGTATCGAGGTCGAGATCGGGCCCGGGGGTGAGCGCCTCATGGGCCATGGCGTGCAGATCACGGTCGCCCGAGTCGATGGCCAGAACCGTGGCCCCCGCCCGACGGGCGTCATGCACCCGCTCCAGCAACTCCTCACCCGGAGCCCCAGGAGCCACAACGAGCAGCGTCTCGCCCCGCCGGGCCGCCTCGATGCGCCCGAGCCCCACCGCGAGATGGGCCGGATCCCCGACCCCCGCCCGGTGCCGCACGAGCGTGGGCGACAGCTCGGGCATGCCGGACCAGGCGGCCTCGTCCACGAGATGCGCCGCGAGATGCCACGGCTCGTACTCGGGCGTGCCGACGAGGAGCAGCCCACCCCCATGCGGCACCACGGAGGTCCGCAGCGCCCCGGCGAAGCGGCGCGCGGCGCCCAGCCACTCGGTCCCGGCGAGCACTTCCCGCAGCAGTGCGACCCGTACGGCGTCCATGCCAGCGCATACTGCCGCAACAGTCCACTCGTCAGGTCGAGTTCACCGGGAATTCCCTCTGGGTGGGGAGAGATGGGGGGTGCTGACTGAGACGTCTGTTCCCTTCCGCGCGGGGCGCGAGGGCTACGCGAGCTTCCGGATCCCCGCAGCTGTCACGACACGCTCCGGCGTGCTGCTCGCCTTCTGCGAGGGGCGAGTGGGATCGAGGGAGGACTACGGGAACATCGACGTGGTCCTGAAGAGATCCACGGACGGCGGCCGCACCTGGGACCCGCTCCAGGTCGTGGCGGCGAACGGCGACGACCTGGCGGGAAACCCGGCGCCGGTGGTTCTGGACACGGGAAGGGTCCTGATCGTCCACGTACGGAACGCGGCAAGCGCCACGGAAACGGCGATCAGACGAGGCGAGGTCGAGCCCGAGGACGGGCGCCGCGTCTGGGTGCAGCACAGCGACGACGAGGGCCTGACGTGGTCGGCACCCAAGGAGATCACGGCACAGGCAAAGAACAAGGACTGGCGCTGGTACGCCACAGGCCCGGGCCACGCGCTCCAGACACAGACCGGACGAGTGGTGGTACCGGCCAACCACTCCCTCCCGCCCGCCGGAGGCGACACCGGCACGGAGGGAAAGTACGACGGTGGTCACTGCCTGCTGAGCGACGACAGGGGCAGGACCTGGCGGCTCGGTTACGTGGACGACCACCCGGACGGCTACGTGAACGTGAACGAGACGACCGCGGTCGAACTGGCCGACGGGCGCCTGTACTTCAACGCCCGCAACGACTCGCCCGCGCCGGGCACAAGGGCGGATGCGACGTCGCGGGACGGCGGCGAGAGCCTGGTCAAGGCATTCCGCCCGCAGGCGGGCCTGGTGGGCCCGGTGGTGGAGGGGAGCCTGCTGAGGCTGGGGGAGGTGCTGCTGTTCGCGGGCCCGGCGGACCCCGGGTTCAGGGCGCTGATGACGGTGCGTGCGAGTGAGGACGAGGGCGTGACATGGCGGGTCGCCCACACGGTCGACGGCCTGCCCGCGGCCTACTCCGACCTCGTACGGATCGACGGCTCGACGGTCGGACTCCTCTACGAGACAGGGGACTTCAGCGCGTACGAGACGATCACGTTCAGGCGGATCCCGGCCGACGCGCTCCTGGCGGACAGGTCTGAGTAAGGTCACCGTATGACCTCTACCGACAGTGTGCAGAAGGATCCGGCGAAGGCTCCCGCGAAGGACCCCTGGGACCTCCCCGACGTATCGGGCCTGGTGGTCGGCGTGCTGGGCGGCACGGGCGACCAGGGACGCGGGCTCGCGTACCGGCTGGCCAGGGCCGGCCAGAAGGTGATCATCGGATCCCGCGCGGCGGAGCGCGCCGCGGCGGCAGCGGACGAGCTGGGCCTGGGCGTGGAGGGCGCGGACAACGCGGAGTGTGCGCGCCGCAGTGACATCGTGATCGTGGCGGTGCCGTGGGAGGGCCACGGCAAGACGCTCGAATCGCTGCGCGAGGCCCTCGCGGGCAAGCTCGTGGTCGACTGCGTCAATCCGCTGGGCTTCGACAAGAAGGGCGCGTACGCGCTGAAGCCGGAGGAGGGCAGCGCGGCGGAGCAGGCCGCGGCGTTGCTGCCGGACTCACGGGTGACGGCGGCGTTCCACCACCTGTCGGCCGTTCTCCTCCAGGACGAGGCGATCGAGGAGATCGACACGGACGTGATGGTGCTGGGCGAGGAGCGGGCGGACACGGAGATCGTCCAGGCGCTGGCGGGCCGCATCCCGGGCATGCGGGGAGTCTTCGCGGGCCGGCTGCGCAACGCGCACCAGGTGGAGTCGCTGGTCGCGAACCTGATCTCGGTGAACCGCCGCTACAAGGCGCACGCGGGCCTGAGGGTCACCGACGTGTAACCGGCAGGGCACCGCCGAAGCCGCGAAACCGCAGACGTACAGCCGCGAAGCCGCAGACGTACAGCCGACGTGTGGCTGACGCGGAGCCGACGTGCAGCCGGAAGAGGGGCATGAGGGACACTGGTCGGCGTACGACCTCTCCGTCCGACAGGAGCCGACCCCCATGCCCCGCCTCGCTCTGTACGCCCTAGTCGTCTGCGTCCTCTCGGCTGCCGCGGCCGTGGTCGCCTTCGCGCAGGGCAGCCTGCTCGGCATCGTCTGGGTCCTGCTCGCGGGCCTCACCTCGAACATGACCTGGTACTACGCGCGCCGGGCCAAGGCGGAGAAGCAGGCGAAGGCGGCAGCCGCCACCGCGCCTACTGCGTGACGACGGGGATCTCAGGGGTGCCCTGCCAGAATCGGTAGAACTCCTGACCCCAGTAGGTGTCCCAGTCGGTGACACCGAGCGAGCGCAGAATCGCGTGGATGGCGTCGAAGAACACCTCGTTCACCCCCGGGATCCACAGGATGCCGAAGACGGCGAGCAGCCCGAACGGAGCGAACGGCTCCACCTGCCGCCGGACCCCCTGGGACAGCCAGGGCTCGATGACGCCGTAGCCGTCGAGCCCCGGGACCGGCAGGAAATTCAGGATCGCCGCGGTCACCTGGAGCAGGGCCAGGAAGCCGAGCGCGTAGCGGAACGTGTCCGGCACCCCGTCGAGCGCGTCCAGCCAGAACGGCGCCGTGCACACGACGGCGAACAGGACGTTGGTCAGCGGACCCGCCGCGGAGATGAGGCTGTGCCGCCAGCGGCCCCGGATCCGGCTTCGCTCGATGAAGACGGCGCCGCCGGGCAGACCGATCCCGCCCATGATCACGAAGATGACCGGCAGCACGATGCTCAGCAGGGCGTGCGTGTACTTCAGCGGGTTCAGCGTCAGATAACCCTTCGCGCCGATGGAGATGTCACCGCTGTGCAGCGCCGTGCGCGCGTGGGCGTACTCGTGCAGACAGAGCGAGACGATCCAGGCGCCCGTCACGAACAGGAAGACGGCGAGGCCTGGCTGCGCGGCGAAGTCCGTCCACACGGCCCAGCCTGAGACGCCGGTGACGGCGGCGATACCGAGGAAGACAGGGCTGATCCTGCGATCGCTGCGATCGGTGCGACGGGTGGCGGCGGTGGTCATGGAGGAGGGCTCCCGGAGTGCGTGCGGCCTGTTGGGGTGCGGGGTCGACGGGCTGACCGTATCGGTGGTGCCGTCTGTGGGGAACGTCCCGGGGCAGGCCGCGGGTTCCGCGAGACCGACGCAAACGCCACCACGGCCCCCGTCCTGGCCCGGGTACCTGACAGGTATCCGGGCGCCGCCGGAACACATGTCCGACGCCCGGGACTGCCCTCCCGCGGAAACCCGGGCGCGGCAAGGCCGCCGGTTTGGAGACAATGGGCCAGTGCGCTACCGCATCCTCGGCTCCACACAGGCACTCCGCGACGACGGCACGGCCGTCCCCGTCGGCGGGGCGCGGCTGCGTGCCCTCCTGACCGTGCTCGCGCTGCGCCCCGGCCGTACCGTCCCGCCGCAGGTGCTCGCCGACGAGGTGTGGGGCGCCGATCCGCCCGCGGACGCGAGCGGCGCGCTCCAGGCGCTCGTCGGGCGGCTGCGCAGGGCGATCGGCGCCGACGCGGTGCAGTCCCTCGACGGCGGCTACCGGCTGGCGGCCGCCTCCGAGGACATCGACCTGTTCCGCTTCGAGCGGCTCGTGGGGGACGGGGCACGGGCGCTGGCCGACGGCGACGCGGGCAAGGCGGCGGTCGTCCTCGACGACGCGCTCGCGCTGTGGCGCGGCCCCGCGCTGGCCGACCTGCCGGACCGCTCGGCGGACGCCGCCCGCTGGGAGGCGCTCCACCTCGGCGCCCGGCGCACGCGGCTCGCCGCGTCGCTCGCCCTGGGCAGGGCAGAGACCGCCCTGCCCGAACTGACCGCGCTGTGCGACGCGCATCCGCTCGACGAGCCGCTTCAGGCCCTGCGGTTGCGAGCCCTGCGCGACGCAGGCCGCACCGCCGAGGCGCTGGCGGCCTACGAGGGGGTACGCGTCGAGCTCGCGGAGCGGCTCGGAGCCGACCCGGGCCCGGAACTGCGCGCACTGCACGCCGACCTCCTGGCGCCGCGCCCCACCACCCCCGCTCCGCCCACCACCCCCATCCCCGCTACCTCTCCCACCACCCCCGTAAGAGGACCCGCCCCCACCGGCAACCTCCGCGCCCGGCTCACCTCCTTCGTGGGCCGGGCCGGCGACATCGGGGCGATTCGTGAGGACCTCGGACGTGTGCGGCTCGTGACCTTGCTCGGTCCGGGTGGCGCCGGGAAGACCCGGCTGTCCCAGGAGGCCGCCGAGGGCATGGACGTACCGGACGGCGTGTGGCTGGCCGAGCTCGCGCCAGTGGAGGACCCGGACGCCGTCCCGGAGGCCGTCGTCACGGCGCTCAGGGCGCGCGAGACGGTGCTGCGCGGCGCCGGCGCCGAGGAGCTGCGGGCCGCGTCCGACCGGCACGGCGAGGATCCGCTCGTACGCCTCACCGAGCACTGCGAGCACCGCCGCATGCTGCTGATCCTCGACAACTGCGAGCACGTGATCGAGGCCGCCGCGCGCCTCGCCGAGCAGCTGCTCAGCCGGTGCCCCGGTGTGACGGTCCTCGCGACCAGCCGCGAACCCCTGGGCGTCCCGGGCGAGTTGCTGCACCCGGTGGAGCCGCTGCCGGAGCCGTTCGCTCTGCGCCTGTTCGGGGAGCGGGGCGCCGCCGTGCGGTCCGGGTTCCGGGTCGAGGACGACGAGCGGGCCGCGGCCGAGATCTGCCGGCGCCTCGACGGACTGCCGCTCGCCATCGAACTCGCCGCCGCCCGGCTGCGGATGCTCACGCCGCGCCAGATCGCCGACCGCCTCGACGACCGCTTCCGCCTGCTCACCTCGGGCGCCCGCACCGTCCTGCCCCGCCAGCAGACGCTGCGCGCCGTCGTCGACTGGTCCTGGGACCTCCTCGACGAGGAGGAGCGGACCGTCCTGCGCCGGCTGTCGGTCTTCAGCGGCGGCTGCGACCTGGCCGCCGCCGAGGCGGTGTGCGGCCCCGGCGCCCTCGACGCGATCGGCTCGCTCGTGGACAAGTCCCTTGTGGTGGCGGCCCCTTGGGGTGGCGACGAGTCTGAGCGCGAGGACTGTGGAGATACCGAGGACTACGGAGATACCGGGGGCTACGGGGACGGCGAGGGCCGCGACCGGGCCGGTGCCATGCGCTACCGCCTCCTGGAGACCGTCGCCGAGTACGCCGGTGACCGGCTCGACGAGGCCGGTGACCGGACGGACGCCGAGCGCGCCCACCTCACGTACTACCGCGAACTGGCCCGCACCACCGACCCGCAGCTGCGCGGCCGCGGCCAGCGTGCCGCCGTCGCCCGCCTGGAACGTGAATACGAGAACCTGCGCACCGCCCTGCGGCACGCCGTCGCCGCCCGGGACGAGCAGGAGACCCTCTCCCTGGTGCTCTCGCTGGCCTGGTTCTGGCAGATGCGCGACCTGCGCGTCGACGCCCGCAACTGGTCGCACGAGGCCACCGAGCTGGGCCCCGACCCGTTCACCCCGTCCGCGGACCCAGCGCCCCCGCTCTACGAGCGCTGCACCGACGCCCCGCCGCCGTTCGGCCCGGACCTGCTGGTGGAGGCACGGCGCGGGGTGCATCTGCTGCGTCTCGCCTACATGGACATGGAGATGGAGACCTGGCAGAGCGAGGAGGGCAGCGCGAAGCTGCGCGAGATCGCGCAGGCGTACCGTCCGGGCCTTCCGCAGACCTGCCGCCCGCCGGGCAACCTCTGGTTCTACGCGGTGATGATGAGCGGCGACATGGAGGCGCTGTGGAACCTAGCCGACGTCACCGTGCGGACCTGCCGCGAACTCGGCTACACCTGGGAGCTCGCCCTCACGCTCCAGCTGCGGGCCAACATCCTCGCCAACCGCAGCGACTGGGCGGGTGACGCCGTCCGGGACGCCGACGAGTCCCTCGAACTGTTCACCCGGCTCGGCGACCGGTGGGGCGTCGCCGAGGCGCTGTCCGCGCGCGGCGAGGCCCATGAGCGCAGCGGCGCGTACGCCGCCGCGGCCGACGACTACGCGGCCGCCATCGAGGGCGCGGAACGCCTCGGCGCGCAGGCGCAGGTGGCGCTCCTGAACGCGCGGCTCGGGCAGGCCCTCATCGAGGGCGATGAAGGCGAGCGCGGCGAGGAGCTGCTTCTCGGCATCCTCGACCCAGGAAAGCGCCATACCAACGAGGCCTGGCCCGCCGCCCGCATGTTCCTGGCCGGGCGCTACGGTGCCACCGGCCGTGTCGCCGAGGCGCGTGAGCAACTGCGGCTCCTCCAGGAGGAGTTCAAGGCGATGAACTTCGTCGTCTTCCGGGGCTTCGTCGTCGGGATGGAGGCCTGGCTCGACTCGGAGGACGGCCGCGCGGAGGAAGCCCTCGCCGGCGTCACCGAGGCCCTGGAGATGGCGACCGACCCGCTGTCCCTGGTGATCGCCCCGCACATGCCCGCCATGCATCTGGTCACCGGTGCCCGCGCCCTGAGCCTGGGTGGCGAAGCCCTCGACGCCGCCCGGCTGATGGGCGCATCCGACGGGCAGCTTCCGTCCCGGCATGTGCGGTCCTACCTGGAGCGCGCAGCCTACGCGTCCGCTGAGTCCGCGATCCGGGAGACCATCGGCGACCGGGAGTACGACGCCGCGTACGCCGAGGGCGGCGGCCTGTCTCTCGACGAGGCCGCCGCCCTGCTGGGACGCGAACGCGGTTGAAGTGGCTGTCGTGCTGAACGTCAGTTCTTCGTGCGGAACTTGTGGATCGCGATCGGAGCCATCGCGAGCGTGAGGACCGCGGACCAGATCACCGTCACCCACACGTCGTGCGCGACCGGGCCGCCCACCATCAGGCCGCGGGCGGAGTCCGCGAGCGAGGAGAGCGGGTTGTAGTCGGTGAAGGCCTGGAGCCAGCCCGGCATCGACTGCGTCGGCGCGAAGATCGACGAACCGAACTGCAGCGGCATGAGGACCAGGAAGCCCATGCCCTGCACGGCCTGGGCGCTCTTCATCACGACGCCGAGGACCAGGAAGATCCACATGATGGACGTGCCGAAGAGGGCGGTGAGGCCCACGGCGGCGAACAGACCGGGCCAGTTCGTGATGTCGAAGCCCACCAGGAGGCCGACGATCATCATGATCGTCGTCGCGATGAGGAGCCGCATCAGCTCCACCACGATCTTGGCGAAGAGAACCGAGCCCTGGCCGATCGGCAGGGTCCGGAAGCGGTCCATGATGCCGTTCTGGAAGTCCTGGTTGAACCCCGTGCCCACGGCCATGGCGATGTTCATGCTCATCATCGCCATCATGCCGGGGACCACGTACTGCACGTACTGGTCCTGACCGCCGCCGAGCGCCTGACCGATGGAGCCGCCGAAGACGTACACGAACAGGAGCGTGAAGACGATCGGCATCAGGACCGCGTCGAACATCGACTCCGGGTCCTGGCGGATCCACAGCAGATTGCGGCGGACGAGCGCGCCGGTGTGACGGATGTGGGAGCGAAGGGAGATGCGCGAGTCGGCCTCGAGGTCGAGGGGAGGCGTCAGCGTGGTGGCGCTCATACGGCGGCCCCTTCGAGCTCGGAGGTACGGGTGTCGTCCTGCGGGGCACTGGCCTTCTGGCCGGTGATGGACAGGAACACCTCGTCCAGACTGGGCAGTTCGGTGGCGATCGAGCCGATCGTGATGCCGCGCGCGGTGACCGCGCCGACCACGGCGGTGAGCTGCTCGTCGCTGAGGATCGGGACCAGGACGGCGCCGGCCTCGGCGTCCACCGTCGACGTGGCGAGGCCGGTGAGGCCCATGTCGTCGAGGGCGGCGGCCAGCGGGCGCAGCTCCAGCGGGTCGGCCGGGCGGATGCGCAGGGTGCGGCCGCCGACCTTCGCCTTGAGCTCGTCGATGGCGCCGCCCGCGATGACCTTGCCGCGGTCGATGACCGTCAGCTCGTTGGCGAGCTGCTCGGCCTCCTCCATGTACTGGGTGGTGAGGAGCACGGTGACACCGTCGTCGACCATGCGCCTGACCTCCGCCCACACCTCGTTGCGCGTGCGGGGGTCGAGGCCGGTCGTCGGCTCGTCCAGGTAGAGGACGGCCGGGCTGCCGATCATCGACGCGGCGAGGTCGAGCCTGCGGCGCATGCCGCCGGAGTACGTCTTCGCCGGGCGCGTGGCGGCGTCCGTGAGGGAGAACCGCTCCAGGAGCGCGTCGGCGCGGGAGCGGGACTCCTTGCGGGACAGGTCGAGGAGGCGGCCGATCATGTACAGGTTCTCGCGGCCGGAGAGCTTCTCGTCGACCGAGGCGTACTGGCCGGTGAGCCCTATCACGCGGCGCAGCTGCCGGGGCTGCTTCGTCACGTCGTACCCGGCGACGAACGCCGAGCCGGAGTCGGGGGTGATGAGGGTGGACAGGCAGCGGACGAGCGTGGTCTTGCCCGCGCCGTTCGGACCGAGCACACCCATGACCGTGCCTTCGTGCACGTCCAGGTCCACGCCGTCCAGCGCCTTGGTCTCGCCGTAGTGCTTGACCAGCCCCCGCACGGTGACGGAGGCCGTCCGGCCGCCGACGTCACTGTGTGAGGTCTTCTTGTCGATTCGCGTCATGGGGTACAAGGTGCCAGGTGCCACCGACAATCCACCGACAGGCGGCCGACAGCCCCGTGTACGGCACCTACAGAACGGCGACAGACGGGCAGCGGGGGCAGTGCGGGCAGTGGCGGTACGGAAGGGCGGCGGAGACGGCAGCAGCCCGCCGACGGGGGAAGATCGGCGAGCTGCTGTGGTGCCGCTGTGGTTCAGGTGGTGGTCCCGTCAGTGGACCGAGTGCTCCTCCGCGGGGAACGTTCCGCCGACCACGTCCTGCGCGAAGGCCTTCGCCGCCTCGCCCATGACGCCGCGCAGATCCGCGTACTGCTTCACGAAGCGCGGCATCTTGCCGCCGGTGAGGCCGAGCATGTCGGTCCACACGAGGACCTGGGCGTCGCACTCGGGGCCCGCGCCGATGCCGACGGTCGGGATGTTCAGGGACCGGGTGACCTCGGCGGCCAGCTCGGCCGGGACCAGTTCGAGGACGACGGCGAACGCGCCGGCGTCCTGCGCGGCCTTGGCGTCACGCAGCAGCCGGTGCGCGTCCTCGTCGCCGCGGCCCTGGACGCGGTACCCCATCGTGTTCACGGACTGCGGGGTGAGACCCAGGTGGGACATGACCGGGATGCCGGACTGCACGAGCAGCTCGGTCTGGGCCAGCGACCGCTCGCCGCCCTCCAGCTTCACGGCGCCGACCCCGGCCTCCTTGACCAGGCGCGTCGCGGACCGCAGGGCCTGTACGGGGCCCTCCTGGTACGAGCCGAAGGGGAGGTCGCCGACGATGAGGGCACGCTTGGTGCCCCGTACGACGGCGGCCGAGAGCATCGTCATCTCGTCGAGGGTGACGGGCACGGTGGTCTCGTACCCGAGGTGACAGTTGCCCGCGGAGTCGCCGACGAGCATGACCGGGATGCCGGCCTCGTCGAAGACGGACGCGGTCATCGCGTCGTACGCCGTGAGCATGGGCCACTTCTCGCCGCGTTCCTTGGCGAGCGTGATGTCGCGCACCGTGATGCGCCGGTTGCTCTTGCCCCCGTACAGCGCCTTGCTGCCGCTGTTGCTGCTGTCGGGGTTGTTCTGGGCAGCCGAAAGCTGCGTCATCGCAACGGCTCCTTCTGTTGTCTCGAGGCGCCCTCACGGCGTCCCCGGATCCCCTCCATGGTGGCACCGCGTGCCGAGGAATGGCTAGGGGGGTGGGGGCCGGTCGGGTCACCCCGCGAGGGGGTCGCCCGTCGGATTCGTAAAGTCTTCCTAAGGGATTCCAATACGAGACGGTCTCGTATCGAAACTGCCCTAGTCTGACCGGCATGACCACTCCTGCCGTTCCCGCACCGCCGCGCATACCCGAGGCTGTGCACCGCCGCCGATGGGCGATCCTCGGCGTCCTGATGCTCAGCCTGCTGATCGTTGTGCTGGACAACTCCATCCTGAACGTCGCGATCAAGACGATCTCGACCCCGGCCCCCGCGGGCCTCGGCGCCACGCAGGGCGAGCTGGAGTGGGCGATCAACGCCTACACACTGGTCTTCGCCGGACTGCTCTTCACCGCGGGTCTGCTCGGTGACCGGCTCGGGCGCAAGAAGGTGCTCGTCTTCGGCCTCGTCGTCTTCGGCCTCGGCTCCGCCCTCGCCGCCGAGTCCGGCTCGCCGGTCCAGCTCATCATCTTCCGGGCGGTCATGGGCATCGGCGCCGCCTTCGTGATGCCGGCGACGCTGGCCATCCTCATGAACGTCTTCGAGCGGGACGAGCAGCCCAAGGCCATCGGCATCTGGGCGGGCGGCGTCGGCATCGCCATCGCCATCGGCCCCATCACCGGAGGCGTGCTCCTCGACCACTTCTGGTGGGGCTCGGTCTTCCTGGTCAACGTGCCGATCGTGATCATCGCGGTCGTCCTGATGCTGGCCCTCGTGCCGGACTCTCGCGACCCCAAGCCCGGCCGTGTCGACCTGGTGGGCGTCGCACTCTCCGTCGTCGGCCTCGTCCTGCTCGTCTACGGCATCATCAAGGGCGGCCAGCTCGCCGACTTCACGGACCCGGCGGTCCTGCTGACCATCGCGGCCGGACTCGTCGTCCTCGTCGGCTTCGTCCTGTACGAGAAGCGCAGCGACCACCCGTCCATCGACATCACGTACTTCAAGAACAAGGTGTTCTCCGCGGCCATAGCCGCCATCGCGCTCGTCTTCTTCGCGCTGATGGGCGTCACCTTCTTCTCGGTCTTCTACACCCAGAGCGTGCGCGGCTACTCGCCGCTGCAGACCGGCCTCCTGATGCTGCCGCTCGCCGCCGCCCAGCTGATCTTCGCGCCGCGCGCCCGGCTCGTCGTCGACCGCTTCGGAGTGCGCGCCACGACGACCGGCGGCCTGGTGATCCTCGGCGCGATGCTCGCCGCGTTCGTGGTCCTCGACGCGGACACGCCCATCTGGATCCTGGAAGTCATCTTCTTCCTCATGGGTACGGGCATGGCGCACGTCATGACCCCCACCAGCGTCGTCATCATGCAGGCCCTGCCCCGCGAGAAGGCGGGCTCCGCGTCCGCGCTCAGCAACACGTTCCGCCAGGTCGGCGGCGCCCTGGGCATCGCCGTACTCGGTTCCGTCCTGTCCACCGCGTACCGCAACGGCATCGAGGACAAGCTCGGCCTGCTGCCCGCCGGACTGCGGCACACGGCGGGCGAGTCCATCGAGGCCACCCTCGGCGTGGCGGCGAAGCTCGGCCCGCGCGGCGACGCGCTGGTCGGCGCGGCCAACGACTCCTTCCTGCACGCCATGCACGTGACCGCCCTGTGCGGGGCCGGTATCGCGCTGCTCAGCGCCGTCGTCACGCTCATTTTCCTGCCGGGCCGCCCGCCGCGGACGACGGCCGAGGAGAGCAGGGAGGAGGCGGTCGGGGCGGGTCGCTGACCCGCGCCGGTCCGGGCGGGCCACAGTGGCCTGCTGAGACAATCGTCGCTGCGCAAGGCGGCGGGCAGGCGGAGAGGCGGAGCGGACGTGGACGTGGACGTGGATGCGGGACGCGCGGTGCGGGGACGCCCGCGCAGCGAGGCCGTCGAGCGGGCCATCGTCGAGGGCGTCCTCAAGCTGATCGAGGACGGCGTCCCGCTCACCGACCTTTCCATCGAGCGGATCGCCCGCACCGCCGGCGTCGGCAAGGCGACCATCTACCGGCGCTGGTCCGGCAAGGAGGAACTCTTCGTCGAGGTCCTGCGCATCATGGAGGAGCCCGAGCCCGAGCTGCCGGGCACCTCCATGCGCGACGACCTGATCAGCCTGCTGGAGCACCAGCGCAGGCGCGGCGTCTCCCTGCGCTCCTCGGCCCTGCTGCACAACGTCTTCGCGCAGATGAAGAGCCTGCCGAAGCTCTGGGACGCGTACCACGACACCGTGATCGAGCCGCGCCGCCGCGTCATGTTCGACGTGCTGCGGCGCGGCGTCGAGAACGGTGAGCTGCGCGCCGGCGTCGACATAGAGCTCATCAACGACCTCATCGTCGGGCCGATGCTGCTGCGCACGATGATCCGGCCCGACGCGCCGCTCGCCGACGACCTCTCCGAGACGATCGTCGACTGCGCGCTCAACGGGCTGCGGCCACCGGACTGAAGCTGCGGGGCCAGTGGACTGAATGTGCGCGTTTCGTCACAGAGGCCCCATGCGTGCCGCCGATCCGGAACCCCGGGCGCCGCTGCGCTCGTCCTGGTGCCCGTACGGCCGTCGTGGACGGCGAGGAGGGCGCCGATCATCGCCTAGGGTTTCAGGGCGAGGTCGGTGTGCACGGCAGGGCAGTGAGGCGACGACGGTATGGCGCAGGGGTTCAGGACGGAAACGGGTGGCGGCGGCGCGGGGCACCAGCCTTCCAGAGACCCGCTGCGCCGCCTGACCGGCGGATGGCGCGGTGACCGGGGGATCTGGCGCCGGGGAGCGATCCTCGCGGTGCTGGCCGTGCTGGTCGCGCTCGTGATGCTCTTCCACGCGCAGATCCCCAACACCCTCGGAAACCTGGGCTCCCTCACCGAGACGTTCCTTCCCTGGCTCGGCGTGTTCGTGCCCGTCCTGCTGGTCCTGGCCGTCGTACGGAAGTCCGCGACGGCTCTGATCGCGGTCCTGGTCCCGGCCGTCGTCTGGCTCAACCTCTTCGGCGGGCTCCTCACCGACAAGACCGCGAGCGGCGGCGACCTGACCGTCGCCACGCACAACGTCAACGCGGAGAACCCCGACCCGACCGGCACCGCCGACGCCATCGCCGCCTCCGGGGCGCAGGTCGTCGCCCTGGAGGAGCTGACGGCCGAGGCCGTGCCCGTCTACGCGCAGGCCCTCGCGAAGACGTATCCGTACCACTCCGTCGCCGGCACGGTCGGGCTGTGGAGCAAGTACCCGCTGAGCGGGACGCGGCCCGTCGACATCAAGCTCGGCTGGACGCGCGCCATGCGCACCACGGTCGCCACGCCCCAGGGCGATGTCGCCGTGTTCGTCGCGCACCTGCCGTCGGTCCGGGTCAAGATCCACGCCGGGTTCACCGCCAGCCAGCGCGACACCTCCGCCGACGCGCTGGGGGAGGCCATCGCCGACGAGACGCTCGGCAAGGTCATCCTGCTCGGTGACCTCAACGGCACGATGAACGACCGCGCGCTGAACGGCGTCACGTCCCAGATGCGCTCCACGCAGGGTGCCGCCGGCAGTGGCTTCGGGTTCAGCTGGCCCGCCTCGTTCCCCATGGCCCGTATCGACCAGATCATGGTCAAGGGTGTCGAGCCGGTGACGTCGTGGACTCTGCCCGAGACCGGCAGCGATCATCTGCCGATCGCGGCGAAGGTCGATCTCACCCGGTCGTGACGTTGGCCTCACTCGACGTCTGCGTCACCTCGTCCTGACGTCCGCGTCACCCGGTTCTGGCGTCCGCCTCACCTGGTCCTGACGTGCGCGTCCGCTCCCCACATCCGTTGTTGACTCGGTGGAAACCGGGGCCTCACCTCACGGAATACTTGGCGCGGGACAGTTTGTTCCGCACGTAAACTTACGGATTCGGATTCCCGCGTCCCCCCGCCCGTCTTCCCGTGGAAGGTCCCGTTTTCATGCCCCTGGCCCTGCTCGCCCTCGCCGTGGGCGCCTTCGGCATCGGCACCACCGAGTTCGTGATGATGGGCCTCCTGCCCAACGTCGCGGACGATCTGCACATCTCCATCCCCTCCGCCGGCCACCTCGTCTCCGCGTACGCCCTCGGCGTGGTCATCGGCGCGCCGCTCCTCGCCGCCCTCACCGCGCGCATGCCGCGCCGCCGCGTCCTCGTCGGGCTCATGGTGCTCTTCGTCGCCGGCAACGCCATCTCCGCCGCCGCGCCCGACTATCACCTGCTCATGGCCGCGCGCTTCGTCAGCGGGCTCCCGCACGGCGCCTTCTTCGGCGTCGGCGCCGTCGTCGCCACCTCGCTCGTCGCGCCCGAGCGCAAGGCTCGCTCGGTGTCCCTGATGTTCCTCGGGCTCACCGTCGCCAACGTCATCGGCGTCCCCATCGCCACGCTCATGGGCCAGCAGCTCGGCTGGCGCGCCACGTTCCTCGCCGTCAGCGCCATCGGGCTCGCCGCCATAGCCGCACTCCTGCTCCTCGTCCCCGCCGACCACGGCCACGGCGAGACCGGCGGGCTGCGCGGCGAGCTCAAGGCGCTCGGCTCCCTGCCCGTGTGGCTCTCCCTCGGCACCACCGTCGCCGGGTTCGGCGCCCTCTTCGCCGCCTACAGCTATGTCACCCCGATGCTCACCGGCACCGCCGGGTTCGCCGAGGCCAGTGTCACGCTGCTCCTCGCCCTGTTCGGCGTCGGCGCCACCGCCGGGAACCTGCTCGGCGGGCGGCTTGCCGACCGGTCGCTGCGCGGGACCCTGTTCGGGGGGCTCGTCTCGCTTGTCGTGGTGCTGGCGCTGTTCCCTGTGCTGATGCGGGCCGAGTGGAGTGCCGGGGTCGCCGTCGTGCTGCTCGGTATGGCTGCCTTCACCACCGGGTCCCCGCTCCAGCTCATGGTCATGGAGAAGGCCTCCGCCGCGCCCTCCCTCGCCTCCTCCGCCAACCAGGCCGCCTTCAACCTCGCGAACGCCGGTGGGGCCTGGATCGGCGGGCTCGCACTCGCCGCCGGGTTCGGGCTCACGTCCCCTGCGGTCGCCGGGGCCGGGCTCGCCGTTCTCGGGATCGGGGTGGCCGGGGTTGCCTATGGGGTCGACCTTCGTCGGTCGTCCCGTGTTGTCGACCCTTCCGCCACGGCGGGGCGTGCCGCTGGGCATGGGCTTCTCGTGGCCTCGCATGTGCCCGATGCCGTTTCTTCGGCTCCGGACGACGCGGGGGAGCCCACCCGTCGTCGGTGATATGACGGGTGGGCTCCGGGGCTTGGGGTTCGGAGGGCTGGGGGCGGTGACTACTGCGCCGTCTCCCGCCACCTGTTCGTGATCGGCAGGCGGCGGTCCTTGCCGAAGCCCTTCGCCGAGATCTTCGTGCCCGGCGGGTACTGGCGGCGCTTGTACTCCGCCGTGTCCACCATCCGCAGCGTCTTCGTCACCAGGTCCGCGTCGAACCCGGCCGCCACGATCGCGTCCGCGCCCCTGTCCCGGTCCACGTACATCGCCAGGATCGCGTCCAGCACCGGGTAGTCCGGCAGCGAGTCCGTGTCCACCTGGTCCGGGCGCAGCTCCGCGCTCGGCGGCTTCGTGATCGAGTTCTCCGGGATCGGGGGAGTCTGGCCGCGCTCGGCCGCCGCCCGGTTGCGCCACTCGGCCAGCCGGAAGACCGTCGTCTTGTACACGTCCTTGATCGGGCCGTACGCGCCTGCCGAGTCGCCGTACAGCGTCGAGTAGCCCACCGCCAGCTCGGACTTGTTGCCCGGCGCGAGCACGATGTGGCCCTCCTGGTTGGAGAGCGCCATCAGCATCGTGCCGCGCAGCCTCGACTGGAGGTTCTCCTCCGCGAGGTCCGTCAGGCCCAGCGACCCCATGTACGCGTCGAACATCGGCTCGATCGGGACCGTACGGAAGTTGAGGCCCGTCCGGCGGGCCAGCTCCGCCGCGTCGTCCTTGGAGTGGTCCGAGGAGTATTTCGACGGCATCGCGATGCCGTACACGTTCTGCGCGCCGAGCGCGTCGCACGCGATCGCCGCCGTCAGCGCCGAGTCGATGCCGCCCGACAGGCCGATCAGCACCGAGCGGAAGCCGTTCTTCGCGGCGTATGCGCGCAGGCCCACGACCAGCGCCGAGTAGACCTCCTCGTCGCCGTCCAGGCGGTCGGCGTAGCCGCCGGTCAACTCCGGGTCGTACGCCGGGACTTGGTCCTCGGAGAGCGTCACGCGGTCGATGCGCAGGCCGTCGTCGACCGTGCCCGACGGGGCCTCCGGCTCGGCGGCCGGGAGGTCCAGGTCCAGGACCACGCAGCCCTCGGCGAACTGGGGCGCCCTGGCCACCACTTCGCCCGCCGCGTCCACCACGATCGAGTCGCCGTCGAAGACGAGCTCGTCCTGGCCGCCGATCGTGGCGACGTACGCCAGCGTGCAGCCCGCCTCCTGGGCGCGCTTGCGCACCAGGTCCAGGCGCGTGTCGTTCTTGTTCTGCTCGTACGGCGACGCGTTGATCGAGATCAGGAGGCCGGCGCCGGCGCTTCGGGTGGCCGGGACGCGGCCGCCGTCCTGCCAGAGGTCCTCGCAGATGGCCAGCGCCACGTCGATTCCGCGTACGCGGATCACGGGCATCGTGTCGCCCGGCACGAAGTAGCGGAACTCGTCGAAGACGCCGTAGTTCGGGAGGTGGTGCTTGGCGAACGTCAGGGCTACGCGGCCGTTGTGGAGGACGGCGGCGGCGTTCTGGGGGGCGCCTGCGGGCTGGCCGTACCTGGGCTGGGCCTTCTCCGAGCGGTCCAGATAGCCGACGATCACGGGGAGGTCGCCGTGGCCCTCGGCGGCCAGGCGCTCGGCCAGGGCCGTCAGTGCCTGGCGGGACGCCTCGACGAAGGACTCGCGCAGCGCGAGGTCCTCCACCGGGTAGCCGGTCAGGATCATCTCGGGGAACGCGACCAGGTGCGCTCCCTGTTCGGCGGCGTGCTTGGTCCAGCGGATGATCGCCTCGGCGTTCCCGGCGAGATCTCCGACGGTCGAGTCGATCTGATTCAGGGCGAGACGTAGTTGAGGCACGGGGTCAGTTTATCGTCTGTCTGACGCGATGTCGTCTTGGTCCGGGGGTTCGGTGGGGGTGGGCTCGGGTGCGTTTTTGGGTGCGGGCTCGGTGTGGGCTGCTCAGGTGCGCTTCTTGGGTGCGGGGCCGCGGGGCAGTACGTGCTCGCTGTTCTACGGGTTTCCGCTGCTCAGCCGAATCGCCCGTACGTGGTGCTGGTGGCTCCGCGCGCACATGCCCCCACGGCCCCTCCCGATTCGTCGGCGCCTGGCTGTCCGGTGGGGCTGTCTGCCGGCGGTCCGCGTCTCGTACGCGGCTGTCCGCCCGGTGGGTCTTCCGCTTCTCGGGTCAGGCGTGGTGTGGGCTGACGCTGTTTCTGATCACTATGTGCGTGCCCAGGAGGTGGCGTTGCTGGCCTGGGCGGGTCATGCCTGTCAGGGCCAGTCTTACGGCCGTGCGGCCCAGTTCCGCGGCCGGGATGTGGACCGTGGTGAGGCCGGGCGTGATGTCTGCCGCCACCGGGTCGTCGTTGTAGCCGACCACCGAGATGTCCTCGGGGACCCGTAGGTTCACCTCCGCCAGTGCGCGGATCGCCGCTGCCGCCACGCGGTCGTCGCCCGCGAAGACCGCCGTGAAGTCCGGCTTGCCGTTGCACTTGTCGAGCAGGTCCCGCATCGCCTCGTAACCGTGGTGCTGGCCGAAGCCGATGCCGTGCAGGATCGCGTCCGAGCGCGGGACTCCGTGGTCGTCCAGTGCGCGCAGGTAGCCCGTTACGCGGGCCTCGCCCGTCGTGTTGCCCGGCTGGTAGCCGATCATCGCGATCTTTCGGTGACCGGCGCCCAGGAGATGGCTTGTTATCGCGTGCGCGCCCGCTCCGTTGTCGTACTCGACCACGAGTGCGGGGACGTCGGGTGCCGGTGCCGGTCTGCCGCACAGGACCAGGCGCGAGCCGGCCGCGGCGAGTGCCTGGGCGTAGTGCGCCATCCGCTCGCGGTACTCGTCGTCCTCGATGACCCCGCCGACCAGGACCACGGCCTCCGCCGCTTGTTCGCGCATCATCTGGACCAGTGCCAGTTCGCGGGCCGGGTCGCCGCCCGTCGAGCAGACCAGGGTGAGTCTGTTGTGCTGGGCCGCTTCCATCTCCACGCCCTGCGCCACGGCCGCGTAGAACGAGCTGACCACGTCGAACATCAGGACCGCGATCGTCTTGCGGCCGGCGCCGGCGAGGGCTCGGGCATGCGCGTTGACCACGTAGTCCAGGTCCTTCACCGCTCTTTGGACCTTGGCGCGCGAGGCCGCCGATGTCGGGTAGTTGCCCGCCAGGACGCGCGAAACAGTCGCGACCGAGACGCCCGCGCGTGCGGCCACATCGCGGATGGTGACCCGCTCACCCACTGTTGTGTCTCCTCAACTTGCCTGTCCGGGGCGGGCGATGCCGCCCCGGACCATCATGGACGATGCCGTACGTTCAGTGCGCCGCCTCGTACTCCTTGGCGAATTCCTCCAGCGCCTGCTGCCCACCCTGGTTC
Source organism: Streptomyces sp. NPDC090032 (assembly GCF_044748025.1). Lineage (NCBI taxonomy): Bacteria > Bacillati > Actinomycetota > Actinomycetes > Kitasatosporales > Streptomycetaceae > Streptomyces > Streptomyces sp. NPDC090032. The sequence goes on from NZ_JBIVFF010000003.1 coordinate 320,676, forward strand.
AGCCACTTTTTGTAGACCTTGTCCCAGTCGGAGACCTTCTGGCGGCCGGTGACCGTGGCCGTCACGCCGTCGCTGATGATCTGGTCGAGCGTCGCGCCCTGCTTGTTGTACGTGTCCGACTGCAGGCCCCAGCGGTCGTTCGGCACCATCATCGGGATCACCTTCTGCTGCCAGGCGTGGAGGCGTTCGACGATGTCTCCGTAGCCCGGCGCGTACAGGACCTGCGGCGCGTCGCTCAGGTAGACGAACGGCAGGTTCACCTTCGACTCGACCAGGCCGAGCGGTGTCGCTATCGGGTTGTTGTCCTTGTCCCGCTTGAAGTGCGTCCCCTCCAGGCCGAAGTGCACCAGCTCGTACTCCTCGGTCCCGAACGGCGAGGCCAGGTAGTCGAGGATCCGCAGCATCAGCTTCACGCGGTCCTTCGATGCCTTCTTGATCACCGTGTAGCCGAAGATGCCCTGCGACTGCTGGTAGCCCGGTGTGGTGTCTTTGGGGGTGTAGGGGACCAGCGCGTCCAGGTCGAAGGCGTCCTTGATGCCCTGTGCCGAGCCGGGGTAGGAGAGGAAGCCGTCCGTCATGGAGAGGACCGTGCCGTTCCAGAACTGCGTCTTGAGGTCCACCTGCGAGACCGATGTTGCTTCGGGGTAGTACGCGCCGGCCTTGCGCAGGTTCGACATGAACTCGAGCGTGGTCTTGAACTCGTCCGTGCTCGCGAAGAACGTCGCCTTGTCGTCCTTGATGCGCCACTGGTTCGGCGCCCCGTGCCATGTGGCGTGTGTTTTGTAGCCGAAGTACGCGGTGGAGGACGCTCCCAGGGACCAGGTTCTGCGTGTTGTCGTTTCCTTTGCCATGGCCGTGAAGTCGTCGGCGGACATGCCTGGCTTGTAGCCCGCCTTCGTGAACGCCTGGCCGTTGAAGTACATCGTGTCCTGCGGCTTCGGGCGCTCCACGGGGACACCGAAGATCCGGCCCGAGATCCGGCCCATGCCCTGCCAGGCGTACGTCGGGATGCCCGCCAGGTTCGGGTAGTCCTTCACCGCGTCGCCCGACAGGTACTCGGTGAGGTCCGCGCAGCGGGACTTCACGAACTGCGCCTCGCGCGGCAGGACGTAGCCGCCGCCGATGTTGATGATGTCCGGCAGGTCGTCGCCCGCGAACAGCGTCGCCATCTTCGTGCGGAAGTCCGCGTCCGGGACCACGGTGAACTCGACGTCCACGCCCAGAGCTTCGTTGATCGCCGCCCACAGCTTGTTCTGTGCCGCCGGCTTCGGGGGTGTGCCGTAGGTGATGGAGAGGACCTTGATCTTCTCCTTGCCCGTGCCGGGCTTCTCCGCGACGGCCTTGACCAGCTTGCCGGGGTACGTGGTGTAGCCCGCCTGGACGCCCTCCGCGGTGGCCGCCAGGTCCGGCTTCGCGCCGGTGGCGGGGGTGTACGTCGGCCACGCGGCCGCCTTCTTGCCCGCGTTGGAGACCGAGCCGCCGCCACCCGAGTCGGTGGAACAGGCGGTCAGGAAGGACGGGGCGGCCAGGGCGGCGCCGCCGACGGCTATGGAACGCAGCAGGGTGCGACGCGACATCGAGGAACCGGACACGTGAGTGGACCCTTCGGGAAAGTGGGCAGCTGGCTAGCTTTTGACGGCGCCGGTGAGCACGCCCTTGGTGAAGTACTTCTGGAGGAACGGGTAGACGAGCAGGATCGGGACGGTGGCGATCACCAGGACCGCCATCTGGGTCGTCTGCGGGGCCGAGACCATGCCGGCCTCACTGAGGCCCGTGTCGGAGATCTGCGCTCCGCCGATCACGTAGGTGCGCAGGACCTGCGAGAGCGGCCAGTGGTCGGATTCCAGGTAGATCGAGGCGTTGAACCAGGCGTTCCAGTAGCTCACCGCGTAGAACAGGCCCACTACGGCGAGGGCTGCCTTGGACAGCGGGAGCACGATCCGCCAGAACACCGCCCAGTCGCCCGCCCCGTCCAGGCGCGCCGCCTCGTACAGCTCCTCCGGTATCCCCTGGAAGAAGCCTCGCAGGACCACCAGGTTGAAGACGTTGATCAGCACGGGGGCTATCAGGGCCGCGTACATGTTCTGCAGGCCGAGGCCCTTGACCAGGAGGAACGCCGGGATCATGCCCGGGGGGAAGAGGAAGGTGAAGAGGATGACGAGGAGGATCGGTTTGCCGCCGAGTACCCCTGGGCGGCTCAGGGCGTAGGCGAGGAACGATGTGCAGGCCAGGGATGCCAGGGTGCCTGTGAGGGTTACGCCGATGCTTACGCCCAAGGCCTTGGTGACGATGCCGCCGCTGAGAATGTTCCGGTACGCCCTCAGGGTCGGGTCCGTGGGCCACAGGACCCAGCCGCCGTTGTCCACCACCTCTTTGTTCGAGGCGAGTGACGTGGAGATGATCACCAGGAACGGGATCAGGACCAGGGCCAGGACGACGGCTATCGCGACCGCCTTGGCTGCCTGGGTGGCGGGCCCTGGCCTCTCCTTCCACGCCGGGCGTGTGGGGTTTCTCGTCGTCGTGGTCACTTGTAGATCCCCTGTTCGCCCAGCTTGTGCGCCACCCGGTTGGCCGTGAAGACGAGGACCGCGCCCACCAGGCCCTTGAACAGCCCTGCCGCTGCCGCGTATCCGGTGTCCCCGCCGACAATTCCCTGCCAGAACACGAACGTGTCCAGGACCTCGCCCACCTCCGGGCCCACGGACTGGCGCTGGAGCAGCATCTGTTCGAAGCCGACGGACAGGATGTCGCCGAGCCGCATGATCAGGAGGAGCACGATGATCGGGCGGATGGACGGCAGCGTGACGTGCCAGAAGCGGCGCCAGGGGCCCGCACCGTCGATCGCCGCCGCCTCGTACTGCTGCTCGTCGACCTGCATCAGCGCCGCGAGGAAGATGATCGTGCCCCAGCCGGCGTCCTTCCAGACCACCTCGGCGACGACGAGGGGGCGGTACGCGTCCGGGTTGCCGATGATGTCGACCGTATGGATCCCCGAGTCGCCCAGGAACGAGTTCAACAGTCCTGTGTCGGACAGGACTTGCTGGAACAGTGCGACCACGATCACCCAGGACAGGAAGTGCGGCAGGTAGACCACCGACTGCACGAAGCGGCGCAGGAGGTCCGACGTCAGGCTGTGGAGGAGCAGGGCGATCGACAGGGGGACGGGGAAGAAGAAGGTCAGCTGCAGCACGGCTATGTAGAAGGTGTTCCACGTCGCGTGCCAGAAGTCCGCGTCGCCGAACATCCTCGTGAAGTTCTCGAAGCCCACCCAGGGGCTCGCCCAGAGGCCGTCGAACGGGACGTACTCCTTGAACGCCACGACGTTGCCGACGAAGGCGCCGTAGTGGAACACCAGGAAGTAGGCCAGGCCCGGGACCATGAGCAGCAGGAACGTGCGGCTGCTCCGAAACCGTTTCCGGAAGCTGTCCTGCCTGGGTTTGTGCGTGTTTGACCCGCTGCTCTCAGTGCCGGGGGGCTTCACCGCCTCGGTCTCGGGCCTGTCCTTCGCCACCGTGGGCACGGAAACCCCTCCGTCGTTGGAACAAGGTGAGCGGGAATCTAAAACGGTTACTACGCCAGGTCAACCCCCTTGTCCCAGCGATCTATTGACCATCCTTCAGGGTTGGGCCTAGCCTCCTGACATCTTGAGGTAACCGGTTACTAAAGATCTGCAGCTGGAGGGTGGTAGCGCGTGGCAGCACACCGACCGATCGCGGCACTGGCCATGGATGCCGAGGTGCTCGACCGGGTCATCCCGACCGACCTGCGGCAACGGTTGGGCCGGTGCGCCGACCTCGCGCCCGTTGCGCTGACCGGACCGCTCGGCACGCCCGAGGCCCGCACGGTCCTCTCCGGCGTCGAGGTGCTGATCACCGGCTGGGGCTGCCCGCGGCTCACCGAGGACGTCCTGGCCCAGGCGCCCCGGCTCCGCGCCGTCGTGCACGCCGCCGGATCGGTCAAGCCCGTCGTCTCGGACGCCCTGTGGGACCGGCCCGGCATCACCGTCTCCTCCGCAGCCGACGCCAACGCGGGCCCCGTCGTCGCCTTCACGCTCGCCGCGATCACCTTCGCGGCCAAGAAGGTGCTGCCCGTCGCCGCCCGCTACTCCGGCGGCTGGCCCGGCTTCACCGAACGCGAGGGCGCCGACGGCCGCGTCGTCGGGATCATCGGCGCCTCCCGCATCGGCCGGCGCGTCATCGCCGGGCTGCGCGCCTCGGACGCGGGGTACCGGATCCTGCTCACCGATCCGTACGTCACCGAGGCCGATGCCGCCGGGCTCGGCGCCGAACTCGTCGAGCTGCCCGAGCTGTGCCGGCGCAGTTCCGTCGTCAGCGTGCACGCTCCTCAACTTCCGGAGACCCGTGGGCTGTTGGGGGAGGCGATGCTGAAGCTCATGCCGGACGGGGGTGTTGTCGTGAACACCGCCCGGGGTTCGCTCGTCGATACCGAGGCGCTGACTCGCGAGTGTGTCGCCGGGCGGCTCGACGCGTTCCTCGATGTCACCGACCCCGAACCGCTGCCCCCGGAACACCCGCTGCTCGCCCTGCCCAACGTCCTCGTCACCCCGCACGTGGCGGGCGCGCAGGGCGGAGAGGTGCGTCGGCTGGGGCTGTACGCGGTGGAGGAGGCCGAGCGGTACGCGCGGGGTGAGGAGCTTCTCGGGCGGCTCGTCAGGGAGGAGCTCGGGCGGCTCGCCTGAGAGAGTGAGGGTCGGTTGATGTAACCGTTTCCCGGCGGGCTCTTGACGTCAACCTCCGTGCTGGACACGGTACTTGCCGACCGCCTCTCCTACCTTCAGGAGTAAGAATGGCACCGGTTACATCCGCGCTCCGAAGAGCCTGCACCCCGCTCGCGGCCGGTCTCGCCCTCACCGCCTCCGCCCTTGTGTCCCCGCCCGGCGCCCAGGCCGCCGGCCCCGCGCACCCCGGCCGTCCGTCCCACCCCTCGCAGTCCGCGAGCACCCCCTACTACGTGGACTGTTCCGCCGCCGCGAACGGTGACGGCAGCCTCGCCGCGCCCTACAACAGCCTCGCCGCCGCCAACGCCGTCACCTACGGGCCCGGCGACCGGCTCTACTTCAAGCGCGGAGCCACCTGCCGCGGCCAGCTCAAGCCCACCGGATCGGGCTCCGCCGCCGCACCCGTCAGGGTCGCCCCCTACGGCTCCGGCGGCGCGCGCCCCGTGATCGAGGGAGGCGGCACCGTCTACGCCGCCGTCCATCTGCTCAATGTCGAGCAGTGGGAGATCCAGGGTCTTGAGGTCACCAACAAGGGCGCCACGGACGCCGAGCGCAACGGCATCCTCGTCGAACTCGCCGACCACGGCACCGGTACCCACTACGTCCTCGACGACGTCTACGTCCACGACGTCAACGGCGGCGACACCAAGAACAGCAACGGCATCCAGTTCCGCGTGTCCGGGACTGTGACACCGACCCGCTTCGACGACGTACTCGTCCAGAACAGCGAGATCTACAAGGTCGACCGCGAGGGCCTGACCACCCAGTCCACCTGGGCCTGCCGAGCCGTCTACGGCTGTACCAGTGGTCCCGCGTGGACGGCGAGCACGCGCGTCGTGTTCCGCGGCAACAAGATCCACGACATCGGCGGCGACGGCATGGTCGTCCGCGTGACCCGCGACGCCCTGGCCGAGCACAACGAGGCGTACGACATCTGGATGCGTTCGGCGGGCAACAACGCGGGGCTGTGGACCATCAACAGCGACGGGACCGTCTTCCAGTACAACGAGGTCCACCATGTGCGCCGTAAGGCGGGCATGAACGACGGCATGGCCTTCGACGCCGACTTCGGCACCCGCGGCGCCGTCTTCCAGTACAACTACAGCCACGACAACGAGGGCGGCTTCCTGCTGCTGTGCGGGGCCTGCGGCAGCGGCGCCGACACGGCCGGGACCGTCGCGCGCTACAACCTCTCCGTCAACGACGGCTCGCGCATCCTGTACGCCGTCGGCGACGCGGCCGCCCAGATCCTCGACAACACCTTCTACATGGGGGCCGGTTCCACCACGTCCGTCGTGGAGAGCAGTGGTGGTGCGTCCACCACGCTGTGGAGCAACAACATCTTCTACAACCTCGGCACCGGCGGTTACGGCGGCAAGCCCGCAGAGCACACCTGGCGCAACAACGTCATGTACGGCAACCATCCGGCGTCCGAGCCCGCCGACCCCGGCAAGGTGACCGCCGACCCGCTCCTCGCCGACCCGGGCTCCGCCGATCCCGCGGGATACAAGCTCAAGGCCGGTTCGCCCGCGCGCGGTGCCGGGCAGGTCACCACCGGCTCCGGCGGCAAGGACTACTTCGGCTCGCCCGCGCCCGTCGCCTGTCGTCCCGACATCGGCGCCCAGCAGGTCTCCGCGTTCGATGACGCCGCCTGTTCGGGCGGGACCAATCTGGTCGCCAACCCCGGATTCGAGACGGGCGTCTCGCCCTGGGCGCCCTCGGGGGCCGTCGCGGCCGACACCGCGAATCCGCACGGAGGCGGCTCCAGCCTGCGCGTCTCTGGGACCCCGAGCACGGCCGAGCAGAAGATCACCGTCGCGCCGAACACGACGTACATGCTCTCCGGCTGGGGGCGCGTCGACGCGTACGACACCCAACTCGCCGTGGGAGTGAAGAACTTCGGCGGGACCGAGACCCGGATTCCCGCCTTCAGCGCCTTCGGGTGGCGTACGGGCAGCATCACCTTCACCACGGGCGCCACCAACACCTCGGCGACCCTCTACTGCTACACCCGCACCGGCAAGGGCAGCGGCTGGTGCGACGACCTGAGGGTCGTCAAGCAGTAGTAGGCGGTGGGGAGTTGAAGCGGCGCCCGCCCCCGGTCATCCCCGGGGGCGGGCGCCGCTCATCGTGGGTCAGCGACGGCCGAAGGACGTCACGTAGCCCGGCGCCGGCGAGCCGACACCCGTCACGTCGTCGTAGCCGCGGACGGCCTTGAGCGAGCTGTCCTTGCCGAGGCTGCGCAGGGAGGTCAGCAGGCCGTCGGCCGCGTCGAACCCGTTCGCGTAGTCGACACGGACGACCGCGAGGTCATGGCCGTTCGGCTTGTCCGTCACGTCGTGGTAGATCTTCGAACCGGAGCGGTCGTAGATCGCCGGGTTGGCGAAGCCGAGCGCGTGCCCGCCGCGGGCCTCCTGGACCAGCGCCTGCACACCCGCGATGACGGGCGCCGCGAGCGACGTGCCGCCGATGCGGTACTCGTCGTACTTGAGCGAGCCGTCGGGGAACGTCTGTGACTGGCCGACGAGGAAGCCGGTGTTCGGGTCGGCCACCGCGGAGATGTCCGGAACGGTACGCATCTTCTGCGAGCCGCCGTTGGCGCGCGCCAACGAGTTCGGGACGACACCGCTCTGGTAGAACGGCTGCTTCACCGTCTTGCTGGTGCCGCCGCCCGCGCCCGAGGTGTACGCCCCGGGGAAGGCGTCCCAGCTCTTGCCGTTGGCCGACAGGTTGGCCTTGAGCGTGCCCCAGCCGGTCTCGAACTGGTACTTGTCGCCCTTGCCGACGGCCAGCGACGTGCCGCCGACCGACGTCACCCACGCCGAGTTGGCGGGCACGTCGACCTGCTTCGTGCCGGTGTGCGCCACCTCGTCGCCGTTGTCGCCGGACGAGAAGTAGAAGCCGATGCCCTCGATCGCGCCGTACTGGAAGATCTGGTCGTACGCGGCGGCGAGGTCGGGGGTCTGGTTGGCCTCGATGTCGCCCCACGAGTTCGACACGATGTCGGCGAGGTGGCCGTCGACGATCTTGCCGAGCGAGTCGAGCAGCGCGTCGTCGTAGCAGGACGCGGCGCCGACGTAGGTGATGTCGGCCGCGGGAGCCACGGCGTGCACGGCCTCGACGTCGAGGGTCTCCTCGCCGTACCAGCCGGACGCTCCGCACTCCTCGGTCTTGGTGTAGTCCGCGGGCAGGACCTGCTTCAGCTGGCCACTGCGGTAGGGCGCGTCACCGTTGCGCTTGGCGTAGGTGGCCGCGTCCTTCGCGATGGTCGGCGAGGCGTACGCGTCGGTGATGGCGACGCGGACTCCCTTGCCGGTCTTCTTGCCGGCGCCGTAGGCGGCACGCAGCTGCTTGCCGGTGTAGCCCTTCACGGCGTACGGGGCCTTCTGGCCGTACGCGGACGGCAGGGTGCTCGCCGTCTTCGAGCCGTAGTACGACGAGAAGGGGCCGGCGTTGTGGAACACGGCGTCCGGCGGCGGCAGCGTCTCGTCGTGGTTCGCCTTGTGCGGCGCGCTGTCCAGGCCGGTCACGGTGAGGACCGCGCCGTTCAGGGACGCGGGCACCGTGGCGGCGGCCGTGGGCGCGCGGTAGGTGTGCTTGCCCTTGGCGTAGTTGTGCAGCTGGGCGCCGAACGCCTTCTCGGCGGCGGCGACTTCGCCCGACACGGAGATGTAGTGCTTGCTGACGTCGGTCACGGTGAGGCCCGAGGACTCGAGCCACTTCGTGACCTCGGCTATCTGGGCCTCGGTCGCGCCGAAGCGGGCCTGCGCCTGCTTGGCGCTGAGGTACTTGCCGTACGACGCCGACTGCGGGTCGGACACGGCCTTCGCGTACGCCGCGAGGCCCGCCGCGTCGCGCCCCGCGAGGTAGACGCGGGCGTGCACGGTGGAGCTGTTCGACGCGGCACCCTGGTCGGCCTTGGCCGTGGCCCACAGCGGCTTGGTACCGGTCAGTGCGTCGCGGGCGCCCGGGTTCGGGTCGGCCTGGGCGACGGGTGCTGCGATGGCGAGCGCGCCGGCGAGCAGTGGCAGTGTCGCTGCCAGGCTGAGCCCGGCGCGGGCCGCGGCACGGGTGGATCTCATACAACCCCCTGCGATGTGGTTCGTCGCGTGTGGCGACGGTGACGCGCGTGCACTGGATCGACCTGCGCACGCAACTGATCACTGTTGCGCCGAACCGTTCATGCAAGGGGAATGGAAGCGCCAAGAAGAGCCCAAGGAACGCCATACGAGGGCGATTTGGGGCGGTACGTGATCGGGGTGAGGCTTCCCGGTCCTATGACCGGTCCTTCAACATTCCCGCCATCAGGTCGAGTTCCGACTTCTGCGAGGCGACCATGCCCGCCGCGAGCCGCTTCTCCACCCCGACCCCGCAGCGCTCCACGCACCCCTCGGCCATGTGGACGCCGCCCTTGTGGTGCGCGGTCATCAGCTGGAGGTACAGCACCTCGGCCCGCTTGCCTTTCGCCTTGCGGAGCTCGTCGAGCTGCGAGTTCGTGGCCATGCCCGGCATCAGCGCGCCGTCCTGTCCCGGCGGCATGTCACCCATGCCCATCCAGGACATCGGCGGCTTCGCGGACACCTTCGGCAGCCCCCACAGGTCGAGCCAGCCGAGCAGCATGCCGCGCTGGTTGGCCTGGGTCTGCGCGATGTCGTAGGCGAGGCGGCGCACCTCCTCGTCATCGGTGCGGTCGCGCACGATGTACGACATCTCGACGGCCTGCTGATGGTGGACCGCCATGTCCCGCGCGAACCCCGCGTCGGCGGACTCGGTGCCCGGCACCCGCACGGCCGACGAACCGCCGTCGTCCCCGTCGGCGACCGCGTACGTGACCGCCCCGGCCGCGACGAGCACCGCCGCCACGGCCGGCGCGATCCAGGCCGCGCGCCTCACTGGGACAGACCGTTGGTGCAGGCGGCACCCGGCTCGGGCGTCTGCTTGCCCTGGACGAACGTCGAGAAGAACGAGGCCACGTCCGGGTCGGTGGCGCTCTTCACGGTCCGCTGGTGACCCCAGGCGCTCAGCATGATCGGGTCCTTCTGGTCCTGGTCCGGGCTCATCAGCGAGTACGGCGTCTGGCGGACCTTCGCCGCGAGCTTCTGCACGTCGCCCGGGTCGGCCTTGTCCGTGTACGTCACCCAGACCGCGCCGTGCTCCAGGGCGTGCACCGCGTTCTCGTTCGGGATCGGCTTCTTGTAGACGTCGCCGTTGCAGTTCATCCAGACCTGGTTGTGGTCCCCGCCCACCGGCGGCGTCATCGGGTACGTCACCTTCTTCGCGACGTGGTTGCGGTCCAGCTTCCCGGTCCAGGTCTTCACACCGTCCGAGCCGGTCTTGAACGACCCGGCCGACGACTTCGCGTCCGCCGTGTCCTTCGCGTCGTCGCCCTTCATGAGGGCCCACGCCCCGAAACCGGCGAGGCACACGACGACGACGGCGCTGACTACGACGACGAGGACGCGGCGCAGGCGCTCGCGGGAGCGCTCGGCGCGGCGCATCTCCTCTATCCGGGCCTTGCGCGTCGCGGAGCCGGTGTTCTTGGCGGAACCCATGGTGAGTCCTTCTGGGAAAGGGACGGGACGGAGCTACGGGTCCGCTGATCGTAGTGGGGAGAACGGGGCCGTTGCCATGCCGTGTAGCAGGCGCTCCGGGCGGCAGGGACTATGGGACCAGGGGCCTCGGCAGGCACTATGGGCACGGAGTCGTATACATCTGCTGTTCGCACGATGTTCGGGCCCGGGCCGGCCGGTCGATCAAGGTCGGCAACGCGCACGAAACGGTGATGTGGTGGGATGCTCAGGAGCCTGCCGACGGTGTCCCGCAGGGCGCGGACGCAGGCGGCCTGACCAGCAAGGATGGGTGGAATCGGAAGATGGACAAGCAGCAGGAATTCGTGCTCCGGACGCTCGAGGAGCGGGATATCCGGTTCGTCCGCCTGTGGTTCACGGATGTCCTCGGCTTCCTGAAGTCGGTGGCCGTGGCCCCGGCGGAGCTGGAGCAGGCCTTCGACGAAGGCATCGGCTTCGACGGCTCCGCGATCGAGGGCTTCGCCCGCGTCTACGAGTCGGACATGATCGCCAAGCCTGATCCGTCGACCTTCCAGGTGCTGCCCTGGCGCGCCGAGGCCCCCGGCACCGCGCGGATGTTCTGCGACATCCTGATGCCCGACGGCTCCCCGTCGTTCGCGGACCCGCGCTACGTGCTGAAGCGGGCCCTCGCGAAGACCTCGGACCTGGGCTTCACCTTCTACACGCACCCGGAGATCGAGTTCTTCCTCCTCAAGAACAAGCCGCTCGACGGCTCCCGCCCCACCCCGGCCGACAACTCCGGCTACTTCGACCACACCCCGCAGAACGTCGGCATGGACTTCCGCCGCCAGGCGATCACCATGCTCGAATCCATGGGCATCTCCGTCGAGTTCAGCCACCACGAGGGCGCCCCCGGCCAGCAGGAGATCGACCTGCGGTACGCGGACGCGCTGTCCACGGCCGACAACATCATGACGTTCCGCCTCGTCATGAAGCAGGTGGCGCTGGAGCAGGGCGTGCAGGCGACCTTCATGCCGAAGCCGTTCTCGGACCACCCCGGCTCCGGCATGCACACGCACCTGTCCCTCTTCGAGGGCGACCGCAACGCGTTCTACGAGTCCGGCTCCGAGTACCAGCTGTCCAAGGTCGGGCGCTCCTTCATCGCGGGCCTGCTCAAGCACGCCGCCGAGATCTCCGCCGTCACCAACCAGTGGGTCAACTCCTACAAGCGCATCTGGGGCGGCGGCGGCCGCACCGCGGGCGCCGGCGGCGAGGCCCCCTCGTACATCTGCTGGGGCCACAACAACCGCTCGGCCCTGATCCGCGTCCCGATGTACAAGCCCGGCAAGACCGGCTCCGCACGCGTCGAGGTCCGCTCCATCGACTCGGGCGCGAACCCGTACCTGACGTACGCCGTACTGCTCGCCGCCGGACTCAAGGGCATCGAGGAGGGCTACGAGCTCCCGCCGGGCGCCGACGACGACGTGTGGGCCCTGTCCGACGCCGAGCGCCGCGCCATGGGCATCGAGCCGCTCCCGCAGAACCTCGGCGAGGCCATCGCCCTCATGGAGCGCAGCGAACTCGTCGCCGAGACGCTGGGCGAGCACGTCTACGACTTCTTCCTCCGCAACAAGAAGCAGGAGTGGGAGGAGTACCGCTCCGAGGTGACGGCCTTCGAACTGCGGAAGAACCTGCCGGTGCTGTAAGGGCAGGTCAGAGCGGTTTCGAGCCGCGTCGAGCCTCTGGGGCCGTCGGTCTGTGACCGGCGGCCCCTTCGCGTGCGTCGGGGGCTGGGCCGTCTGTGGGCCGTGGGCCGTCGGACCGGCCCACCGGACAGGCCTCCTGGATCACTTGAGGGCACAGGGGTAACCGGACCAGGGCCTCAGCTGCGTGCTCCGCGGCTTGGCCGGGGACGCCCATCGGGAGGTGTCGGAGTGGCTTTCGAGGGGCTCGGCTGGGATCGGCCCGCTGCCTTCGGTCGCGGCCTCGGTTCCTGAACTCATGGGGGGAAGTCTCGGCAAGCGGTCACGTTCAGCGCAGTCCGGCTGGCAGAGCGCCGCAGCGGACCCAAGGATGTGCTGTGACGGTCGTGGACGCTCTTTGCTGCTCAGCCGTCGCACCCATCACGACGGCCCCCACGAGTCGACCGGCCTGGAGGAAGAATGTCCCGAACTCTCCCTGAGCTTCTGCCAGGCGACGTGCCCGCATTCTCACGCCGTAGCGCACGGCGTCGGCGGCTCGACCGGTTGAGCGTCATCCTGGCGGCATTCTCCATCGCCCTCCTGTCCGCCTCGGCTCCTCACGCCTTTGCCGCGATGCACAAAGACCTGCGCAGTGATCGCCTCTATGTCGTCAACTCCGGCTCGGGCACCGTATCGGTGATCGACACCAGGACCAACGCGTTCGTCGGCCCCCCGATCCATGTCGGTAAAGGCCCTGCCGGGGTGGCTGTGGACAGCGTCCGTGGTCGCGCCTACGT
>NZ_JBIVFF010000003.1:333513-640646 GCF_044748025.1 Streptomyces sp. NPDC090032
CCTATGTGACCAATTCTGGCTCGGACAGCGTGTCGGTGATCAATACCAAGACCAATGCTGTCGTGGGCTCGCGGATTCATGTCGGTAAGGGCCCTGCGGGGGTGGCTGTGGACAGCGTCCGTGGTCGCGCCTATGTGACCAATTCTGGCTCGGACAGCGTGTCGGTGATCAATACCAAGACGAACGCTGTCGTGGGCTCGCGGATTCATGTCGGTAAAGGCCCTGCCGGGGTGGCTGTCGATAGCGTCCGTGGTCGCGCCTATGTGACCAATTCTGGCTCGGACAGCGTGTCGGTGATCAATACCAAGACCAATGCTGTCGTGGGCTCGCGGATTCATGTCGGTAAGGGCCCTGCCGGGGTGGCTGTGGACAGCGTCCGTCGTCGCGCCTACGTGACCAACGCTCACTCGTTCGCCGTGTCGGTGATCAATACCAAGACCAATGCTGTCGTGGGCTCGCGGATTCATGTCGGTAAAGGCCCTGCCGGGGTGGCTGTCGACAGCCTCCGGGGCCGCGCCTACGTGACCAACTCCGACTCGTACGCCGTGTCGCTGATCAACACCAGGACCAACGCGGTCGTCGGCTCCCCGATCCTCGTCCGCTACGGACCCGCCTGGGTGGCCACCGACGCCCTCCGCGGTCGCGCCTACGTGACCAACTCCCTCTCGGACAGCGTGTCGGTGATCGACACCAAGACCAACACCGTCGTGGGCTCCCCGATCCCCGTTGGCAACGCCCCCGCCGGGGTGGCATTGGGGAAGTCGCTCCGGCCCGCGAGTCACTGACACGGGCGGCCTGGTGGCGCTCGCCCTGCAGTTCCTGCGCAAGAAGCGGTGCATAAGCGAGGAAGCGCTCGGTTTCGCGCCGCGCCGAGCCTCTGGGGCCGTCGGTCCGTTGACCGGCGGCCCCTTCGCGTGCGCTGTGGATGTCGAGAACGTGGCACCGGCTCCGTCCCAGGGACATCAGCGGCCACCACCGGCCGCACGGGAAGAAGGAGAACCAGCATGGCGATTCAGCGGATGGACAACGTCGGCATCGTCGTCGAGGACATGGATGCCGCCATCGCGTTCTTCGTGGAACTCGGTATGGAGCTGGAGGGCAGGGCGGAGGTCGAGGGCCTCGTCGCCGACCAGTGCACCGGACTCGACGGTGTCCGCTGCGACATCGCGATGCTCCGGACCCCGGACGGTCACAGCCGGCTGGAACTGTCGAAGTACCGCAGCCCCGCGGTGATCAGCGCCGGGCCGCGCAACCGGCCGCACAACATTCTGGGCACGCACCGCGTCATGTTCGCCGTCGACGACATCGAGGACACCGTTGCGCGCCTGCGCCCTCACGGCGCCGAACTCGTCGGCGAGATCGCCCGGTTCGAGGACAGCTATCTGCTCTGCTACCTCCGCGGCCCGGAGGGCATCATCGTCGGACTGGCCGAGCAAATGCGCTGAGAAGGAGGAGCTGAGAGGGAGGAGCAGAACCATGGGGCGCTTGATGCGTCCCGCCCCTTTTGCGGTCCCCGGTCGCTACCGTGGGCGGTGAGCGAGAAGGGAGCGCAGCATGGCCGAGCCGCTCAAGACCCTCGTCGACGGGGTCGAGGTCGAGGTGCCCAACAGCATCCCCGCCATCCGTGACGCCCTGCCGCGGGAGCGGCGCGAGGAGTTCGACCGGGAGATCAACGCGGCCGGGGTGCACGAGATCCACGCCGTGATGCGGCACTGGATGCTGGAGGCCGTGCCCGACCCGGCCGCCGACGCCATCATGGAGCGGCTCGCCCGTGAGGAAGCGGAGAGGGCCGGAGCCGCGTGAGCCCTCGTCATCGCCGCCGCCATCGCATCGCGTACGCCCCGCCCGCCGACGACACCCTCGCGAAGATGGCGGGACCCGTGCCGTTCAGGGCGGAGCTGGAACGCACCCTCGGCGTCGACCCGTACGGGCACGGGTCCCTCCCCATCGGCCGGTGGGCGGACCGCAGGGAGGCGACCGTGCGCGGCGTCATCGTCCGGTACTACGTCTCCGGGTCGATCCTGGTCGTGACGGTGGTGCGGCTGATCCCGGAGCCGTGAGCATTGCGGGCGGCAGGCCCGTCCGCCATCGGTATCAGCGGTTCCGGATCGCCCGGGGTCACAGGTACGCCGGAGACACCGCCGCCTTGGTGAGGCGGTGCGGCGCTCCCGTGCCGTCCGCCGGGACCGTGTAGAGGTCCGCGCCGTAGTCGCCCGGCAGCGCGTAGGTCAGGGTGTGCGCGTCGCTCCAGACCGCCTGGTCGTCCACGCTGCGGGTCTCCGCCAGAGGTGTCTCGCGCAGCGTGCGCAGGTCGAGTACGTACAGCCGCCAAGGGGCGTCCGCCGAAAGGCCCTTCACGCGTTTCTTGTACGCGATGCGGGTGCCGTCGGGGGAGAGCGACGGGCATTCGACGTTCTGGTGGACGGTGGTGAGCGTGCGGGTCCGCAGGTCGCCCCGTACGAGGTAGGTCTGTCCGTGCGTCGCGAGCGTCGCGTAGAAGTGGCGGTCGTCCGCCGCGAACGTGATGCCCCAGAAGTTGATGTCCGCCGCGCGGTAGGTCCGGCCGTCCTTGACGACCCGGAAGTCCTCCAGCGTCGGCGTGAGGCGACCCGTGCGGGTGTCCACGATCGCCGCCCGCGTCGAGAAGTTCGTGCCCGCGTAGCTGTCGCCGCCCACGAACACCGTCCACGCCGCGTACCGCCCGCTCGGCGAGACACGGGCGCGGGACGGGATGCCCGGCAGCGCGTAGTGGGCCTTCTCCTTCAGCCGCGAGTCCAGGACGCGCGCCGTGTACGTGTCCTGCATCGCACCCCGCTCGGCCCGCAGGCAGATGGCCGTGCCCGAAGCGGCGTAGAAACGCAGGCACTTGACGCCCGACGCGGTGCGGGGCGCGTCCGGGCGGCCCGCCGGGACCGTGGTGAGCTCGTCCCGGTGGGGGCCCCACGCCATGTTGCGGAAGACGAGGTGGCGGGGGGCCGCGGTGGACTCGGCCGGCAGGGTGACCCGGCCCGCCGTGACCGTCGGGCCGCCCGCGTGCGCCTCGTTCCTGCGGTCGGCGCGCGCCGCCGCGTGCAGGACCGAGGCCGTCGCGACGGCCGCCAGGGCGACGACCGCGGCGACGAGGACGAGCAGCCTGTTACGTGGCGTCATGCGGGTACTACCTCCGCGGGGGTGGGGGCGGTGGGCCGGAACGCGTACGCCACCGCGGCGCCCGCCGCCAGCGCCACCGTGGCCGCGCCCAGAGCCGTGCGGTCGCCCCACGCCGTCCAGGCGGCGCCGAAGCCGATGGAGCAGACGAAGCGCGCGAGCGCCTGGCCGGTCTGCACGACGGCGAGTCCCGACGAGCGCAGCTCCTGGGGGATGGCGGTGGAGGCCGCGGCCATCAGGACGCCGTCCGTCGCCGCGTAGAAGCAGCCGTGCAGCGCCAGGACCGCGTACGGCAGGGCGGTGCCGTGCCACGGCGAGAGCAGCAGGCCGTACGCGGTGAGGAGCGCGGCGTGGCCGGCGAGGAACACGCGCCAGCTGCCGACGCGGTCCGCGAGCCGGCCCAGGGGCGCGGCCAGGAGCAGGAACGCGGCCGCCGTGCCCAGGGGGAGCAGCGCGAACCACTGGTCGGGGACGCCCAGGCGGCGCTGGAGGAGCAGGTAGATGAAGGAGTCGCTGACCGTGGCGAGGCCCAGGAGCAGGGCGCAGACCGTGGTGCGGCGGACCTCGCGGCGGCGCAGGAGCGCGAGCGCGGACCGGAAGGTGGGGCGTGGGGGCGCGGCGGGCCGGCCGTCCTTGGTGGGCTCGTGTGCGGGTGCGGGGCGGCTCTCCTCGGCGGACTCCTGCGAGGGTGCAGGGCGACTGTGCTTGGTGGTCACCTGCTCGGCTTCGTGGCGGTGGGGGACGAAGAGGAACAGGACCAGTACGCCTATTGCCGCGACGCAGAAGCTGACGGTGAAGACCGCGTCGTAGCCGTCCGTCGTCGCGCGCAGGATCAGGAAGGCCGCGAGGGGGCCGAGGAGGGCGCCCGTCGTGTCCATCGCCCGGTGCACGCCGAAGGCCCTGCCGCGGGTGGCCGGGGTGCTGCTCAGGGAGATCAGGGCGTCCCGCGGCGCCGTGCGCAGGCCCTTGCCCGTGCGGTCGGCCGCCAGGACCATGCCGATCGTGGGGAGCGTGGCGGCCAGCAGGAGCAGGGGTTTGCAGAGCGCCGAGAGGCCGTAGCCGAACAGGGCGACGGTCTTGTGGCGGCCGCCTCCGCGGTCCGCGAAGTGGCCGCCGACGAGGCGGACCAGCGCCGAGAAGCCGTTGTAGACGCCGTCCAGGAGACCGAAGCCGAGGGGGGAGAGGCCGAGGCCCGCGACCAGGTAGAGCGGCAGGACCGCCGTGACCATCTCGGACGAGACGTCGGTGATCAGGCTGACCGAGCCGAGGGCCAGGACCGTGGTGGCGATCGCGGTGCCGCGCCGCCCGGCCGGTGGCCGGGCGGCGGGTTCCGCGGACGCCGCGCTGGAGTTCCCCCGTGTTTGGGGGCGGCTGTCCGCTACGTACATGTCAGGACGTCCAGATGCCCGTGATGTCCTTGCCGGACGCCGCGTTGCCCGCGTGCGGGAGGCCGTGCATGTCCTCGATCGTGCGCAGGACGTCGTAGTGGTTGTAGGTGGTCGCCGAGGTGGCGCCCGGGGTGACCTGCTGGCCGTAGAGGACCGTCGGGATCTTGTTGCCGGCCAGGCGGTTGTCCTCGTCGAAGGTGACGACGAGGAGGCTGTTGTGCGCCTTCGCCCAGGTCGCGTACGCGGACAGGTTGTTCTTCAGCCAGGTGTCACCGGTCGACACCGAGCAGTCGTGCATGTCGCTGCACAGGTCGGGGACCACGAACGAGACCTGGGGGAGCGTCGAGTAGTCCGAGGGGAACTGCGCGAAGGTCTTCGCCGTGGACGTGGGCACGTTGCTGAAGCCGAACCACGGGTTGTGCTTGCGGGCGTAGTCGCCGGACGAGCAGGTGGTCGAACCCTGGCTCGGCAGGCCCTCGTTGTAGCTGCCCCAGGTCTTGCCGGCGGCGATCAGCTCGGAGGCCAGGTTGGGCTGCGAGGAGAAGCCCGGCGTGTAGCAGCCGTCGTCCGTGATGCCCTGCGTGGCGCCCGAGAACAGGGCGAAGTAGTTCGGCTGGCTCGGGTGCGTCAGCGCGTACGACGCGGAGAGGCCGGCGCCGTTCGTCTTCAGGCTGTTGATGTACGGGGCGCTGGAGGAGCCGATCACCTGGTTGTAGGCGTGGTTCTCGAAGACCACGACCACGGTGTGGTCCGGGGTGGGGACGCCCGCAGCGGCCTGCGCGGACGAGCCGCCCACGCCGGACCAGAGCGCGACCGCGGTGGCGGTCAGGGCGAAGGCCGACGCGAGCGCCGCGGTGCGGCTGCGTCGGAACAGTGATCTGCCAAGCACGTGAGACCTCCGGTGGGGGGAGAGACGGCGGCGGTGCGGCTAGAGCATGCACACGCCAAGATGCCCCTGTCCCACGCACATGTGAAGGGGCGGTGAACCCTCAGCGCTCCGACAGCGGGGCCGGCGCCTGCTGCACCGTCCAGCCGTTGCCGTCCGGGTCGGCGAAGAACATGAACGAGTTCCATACGTCGCCGGGCCCGTCCTCCCACCCCGTGGCCCCCACGTGCTGCACCGGGCTCACGTCCACGCCCCGCTCCAGCAGCTCGACCCGCGCGGCGTCGATGTCCGTCACGCACATCTGGACGCCGGTCAGCGAGCCCGGCTGCATAGGCCGCTGCCCCGGCGCCCCCGGAACGCCCTCCTCCAGGGTGATCGAACAGCGCGACCCGGGCGGCGTCATCTGGACGATGCGGACGCCCTCCGTGACGACCTGGTCGACATCGACCTTGAAGCCGACCCGGTTCTCGTAGAAGTCCTTCGCCCGGTCGACGTCCGAGACGGGCACGACGATCACTTCGAGGGTCCAGTCCATGGGTGTTCCCTTTCGGATTGAGGTTTCCCGCCACACGGGCGGGCGGCGGCGTGAGCGGGGGCGCCCGTCCGGCCGTACCGTCGGGATCCGGAACAGCTCGGCCGCGGCGGTCTTCTCTCCGCCCCGGCCACCCCGATGCTCCCGTCAAAGGGCAGACCGCGCACGCGGACGGAACTCACCGGCGAGGCCTTCGGGCCTGTCCGGTGGATCGTGCCGGGGGCGCGGACTGTTTCCGGCAACCTGAACCGACCTGATCCGCCGGACAGGCCCTAGGCTCTGGACCAGTGCGTGATCGAACAGGAGGCCGTGCGATGTCGGTGCCCCAAGGGCGCAGGAGCAGTACGTTCACGCGGCTGCTGCGGCACGGATTCACGGATCCCTCCGCCGCCGAGCGGCTCCTGGACGTGCCGGGCCTGTCGGCCGTGCGCTCCGACCCGATGCTTCTCGACGCCCTCAGCGCCACCGCAGACCCCGATCTGGCCCTCCTCGGGCTCGTCCGGCTCGTCGAGGCGCAGGCCGGTGACCCCGAGCGCCGGGAGCTCCTCGACACGCTCATCACAGCCAAGCCGCTGCGCGACCGGCTACTCGGCGTGCTCGGCGCGTCCGAGGCGCTCGCCGACCATCTGGCCCGGCACCCGCTGGACTGGCAGGCCCTCGTCACCTACGAGCCGTCCGACCTGCACCCCGGGGTGGAGGAGTTCGAGCGGGGCCTCGCGGACGTCGTCGACCCGAACTCCCTGCGGGTCGCCTACCGGCGCTGCCTCCTGTCGATCGCCGCCCGTGACGTGTGCGGGACGACCGACGTCGCCCAGACCGCCGCCGAACTCGCCGACCTGGCCACGGCCACCCTGCGCGCCGCCCTCGCCCTGGCGGAGGCGGACGCGCCCGGGGACGCCGCGCTGTGCCGGCTCGCCGTCATCGCGATGGGCAAGTGCGGCGGCCACGAACTCAACTACATCTCCGACGTGGACGTCATCTTCGTCGGCGAGGCCGTCGAAGGCGCCGACGAGGGCAAGGCGATCCAGGCGGCGACCCGGCTCGCCTCGCACATGATGCGGATCTGCTCCGAGACGACCGTCGAAGGCGCCATCTGGCCGGTCGACGCCAACCTGCGCCCCGAGGGACGCAACGGCCCCCTCGTGCGGACGCTCTCCTCGCATCTCGCCTACTACCAGCGCTGGGCCAAGACCTGGGAGTTCCAGGCGCTGCTCAAGGCGCGGCCCGTCGCCGGCGACCTCGAACTCGGCGACGCGTACGTCAGGACGCTCTCGCCCCTCGTCTGGCAGGCCGCCGAGCGCGAGAACTTCGTGCCCGACGTGCAGAAGATGCGCAAGCGCGTCGTGGAGAACATCCCCGCGGGCGAGGTCGACCGGGAGCTGAAGCTGGGGCCCGGCGGGCTCAGGGATGTCGAATTCGCCGTACAGCTCCTGCAGTTGGTGCACGGCAGGGCCGACCTCTCGCTGCGCAGCGGCACCACCCTGGACGCGCTGGCCGCACTCGCCGACGGCGGATACGTGGGACGGGTCGACGCCGTCCAGCTCGACGACGCCTACCGGTTCCTGCGCACCCTCGAACACCGCATCCAGCTCTACAAGCTGAGGCGCACGCACCTCGTCCCCGAGGGGGACGCGGACCTGCGGCGCACCGGGCGGTCCATGGGCATGCGGACCGAGCCGATCACCGAACTGCACCGCGCCTGGCGCCGCCACACCTCTGTCGTGCGCCGCCTGCACGAGAAGCTCTTCTACCGGCCGCTGCTCGACGCCGTGGCCCAACTGGCCTCCGGCGAGTCCAGGTTGAGCACCGAGGCCGCGCGGGAGCGGCTCGTGGCCCTCGGCTACCACGACCCGAGCGCCGCGCTGCGTCATCTGGAGGCGCTGGCCTCCGGTGTGACCCGCAAGGCGGCGATCCAGCGGACGCTGCTGCCGGTGCTCCTGGGCTGGTTCGCCGACTCCGCCGACCCGGACGCCGGACTGCTCAACTTCCGCAAGGTGTCCGACGCGCTCGGCAAGACGCCCTGGTACCTGCGGCTGCTGCGGGACGAGGGCGCGGCCGCGGAGAACCTCGCCCGGGTCCTGTCGGCCGGGCGGCTCGCGCCCGATCTGCTGATGCGCGCGCCGGAGGCCGTCGCCCTGCTCGGCGACCAGCGGGGCCTCGAACCGCGCGGGCACGCCCAGTTGGAGCAGGAGGTGCTCGCCGCGGTCGGGCGCGCGAACGGCGCCGAGCAGGCCGTCGCCGCGGCCCGTGGCGTACGGCGGCGCGAGCTGTTCCGTACGTCGGCCGCCGACATCATCGCCTCGTACGGCACCGAGGACACGCCCGTCGAGGCCGACCAGGGCGCACTGGTGGACCGCGTCGGCGGCGCGGTCTCCGACATCACGGCCGCGACCCTCGCCGGGACGCTGCGCGCCGTCGTGCGCGAGGGGTGGGGCGACGAGCTGCCCACCCGGTTCGCGATCATCGCCATGGGGCGGTTCGGGGGGCACGAGCTCGGCTACGGGTCGGACGCCGACGTGCTGTTCGTGCACGAGCCGCGCGAGGGCGTCGACGACCAGGAGGCGGCGAAGGCCGCGAACCGCGTCGTGTCCGAGATGCGCCGGCTGCTCGCCCTGCCGAGCGCGGATCCGCCGCTCCTCATCGACGCCGACCTGCGCCCCGAGGGCAAGTCCGGGCCGCTGGTGCGCAGCCTCAAGTCCTACGAGGCGTACTACCGCCGGTGGTCCCTGGTGTGGGAGTCGCAGGCACTCCTGCGGGCCGAACCGGTCGCGGGCGACCTGGACCTGGGACGTCGCTTCATCGACCTCATCGACCCGCTGCGGTTCCCCGCCGAAGGGCTCGGGGAGGACGCGGTGCGCGAGATCCGGCGGCTCAAGGCGCGCATGGAGTCCGAGCGGCTGCCGCGCGGCGCGGACCCGACGCTGCACACGAAGCTGGGCCGCGGCGGGCTCTCGGACGTCGAGTGGACGGTCCAGCTGCTCCAGCTCCAGAACGGGTGGGCGGAGCCGGGGCTGCGCACGACCCGCACGCGGGAGGCGCTCGCCGCGGCGTGCGCGGCGGAGCTGATCCCGGGCGAGGAGGCGGCGATCCTCGACGAGGCGTGGATCCTGGCGTCCCGCGTGCGCGGCGCGGTCATGCTGGTGCGCGGCCGTCCGGGCGACACCTTCCCGTCCGACGGGCGGGAACTCGCGGCGGTGGGACGGTACCTGGGCTACGACCCCGGGCACGTCGGCGACATGCTGGAGGACTACCGCCGCATGACGCGCCGGGCGCGCGCGGTGATGGAGGAGCGCTTCTACGGGGCGTAGGGGGTGCCCGGCGGAGTCACCCGGCCAGCGCGGAGACGTGGGCGAGGAACCCGGTCAGGGCCAGTTCGAACGCCGCGTCGGCGTGGCCCGCGCCCATCGCGGCCAGGGCCGCCGCCAGGCGCGGCGTCGCCGTCTCGTCGGCCAGCTCCCACATCGTCTCCGGCGCCGCCATGTCCAGGGCGGAGCCGAGGACGACGTTCTCCAGGCCGATGATCACCGGCATCACGTCCGGCAGGGCGAACCCGGCGTCGAGCAGGAGCCCGGCCGCGAGCTCGTACTGGTCGAGGACGCGCTGGGCCCGCACGGGTGACGTGGTGAGCAGCGGGATCGCCTTGGGGTGGGCGGCGAAGGCGGCCCGGTAGGAGCGGGCCCAGGCCGCGAGGGCCTCGGCCCACGGCCGCTCGCCGGTGAGCGTCGCGGGGTCGATCGCGACGGCGACCCGCTCGCGCAGAAGCTCCACGATCCCGTCCCGGCCGTCCACATGGTGATACACGGATCCTGTCTGGACGCCGAGCCGTTTCGCGATCCGCGGAACGCTGAAGTCGCCCTTCTCGTCGACGAGTTCGAGCGCGGTCGTGGTGATCCGCTCCCTGTCCAGCAGCGGCTTGCTCGGCCGTCCCATCGCGCGCTCCCCGAATCTGAGGTCTTCCCGAATGCCCAAAGGGAGGCTACATTGCCGAAACCGAAAGCCTTTAGGTTTCGCTTCCCGGCCACCGGGACGATGCCTCCGGGACCCCCGTCCCCCGCCGCCAGAAGGGCTTCCCTCTCCATGCCCGTGACCTCACCGCAGACTCAGGACAGCGCCACCGCCGCCGCAGCGGAACCCACCCTGCGCGCCGGCACCCTCGGCACCGCCGACATCGCCTTCTTCGTCGTCTCCGCCGCCGCCCCGCTCACCGTCATGGCGGGCGTCGCCCCGATCGCCATCGCGCTCGGCGGCATCGGCGCCCCCGTCGGCTATCTCCTCGCCGGCCTGACACTCGCCGTCTTCGCCGTCGGCTTCACCACGATGAGCCGCCACGTCCGCAGCGCCGGCGCCTTCTACGCCTACATCACCCGCGGCCTCGGCCGCTCCGTCGGCATCGGCGCCGCTCTGCTCGCCATGGTCGGCTACAACGGCATGGAGATCGGCGTCTACGGCCTGCTCGGCACCGCCACGCAGGACACCCTGCACGCCCTCTTCGGCATCGACATCCCCTGGCTGCCCGTCTCCCTCGCGGGACTCGTACTCATCTGGTACGGCGGCTTCCGGTCCATCGACTTCGGAGCCAAACTCCTCGGCGTCCTGCTCTGCGCCGAGACCGGCATCCTCGTCCTGCTCGCGGGCGGCGTCCTCCTCGAGGGCGGCGCGCACGGCCTGTCCGCCGCGTCCTTCGCGCCGGGCAACGTGCTCGTCCCCGGCACCGCCGCCGTACTCGCCTTCGCCTTCGCCGCGTTCACCGGCTTCGAGTCGACCGTCATCTACCGCCGCGAGGCCCGCGACCCCGGCCGCACGGTGCGCCGCGCCACCTACATCGCGGTCGCCTTCCTGGGCCTGTTCTACGCGTTCATCGTCTGGACCGTGATCCAGGCCTTCGGCGACGCCCACGTCGTCGCGGCGGCCGGCAGCGACCCGGTCGGCCTGTTCTTCTCCGCCATCACCACCTTCGTGGGCGGCTGGGCGGCCGACCTGATGCACATCCTCATCGTGACCAGCGTCCTCGCCTCGCTCCTCGCCTTCCACAACGCCATCAACCGCTACGGGCTCGCGCTGGCCGAGGAGGGTGTCCTGCCGAAGGCCTTCGGCACCGTCCACGCCAAGCACCGCTCCCCGTACGTCGCCGGTGTCGCGCAGACCGTGCTCGGCGCGGCCGTCGTCCTCGCCTTCTGGGCCGCGGGCGCCGACCCGTACGCGCAGCTGCTCCTGTGGGTGAACACCCCCGGCATGATCGGCCTGATGGCGCTCCAGCTCCTCGCGGCGATCGCCGTGCCGTTCTACTTCCGCCGCATCACCCACGAGGAGGGCGTGCTGCGCACGGTCGTCGCGCCGATCGCGGCGACGGTGCTGCTCAGCGTCGCGATCGTGCTGGTCTGCACCCACCTCGACCTGTTCACGGGCGCGTCCTCCCTGGTCAACATGGTCCTGATGGGCGTGGCCCCCGCCGTCTTCGTCCTCGGCATCGCCCTCGCCCGCCGCCTGCGCCGCACCAGGCCCGACGTGTACGAGCGCTTCGCGGCGGAACCGTCCGACGACGCGGAAACCGCCTAGCCCCTGCGCCCGCCCCTACGGAACACAGCCCCACCCCGAACGGAGTTCACCCCCATGCCCGCAGCCGACCTCCTCCTCACCGGCGCCCGCGTCCGCACCCTCGACCCCGCGCACCCCGAGGCGACCGCCGTGGCCGTCCGCGACGGCCTGATCGCCGCCGTGGGCGCCACCGAGGACGTCGTACGCGACTGGAGCGGACCGGACACCGAGCGCGTCGACCTCACGGGGGCGACCCTCGTGCCCGGCCTCGTCGACGCGCACAGCCACCCGGTGTGGGGCCTGGAGATGGCGACCGGCGCGGACCTGTCCGGCGTACGGAACCTGGACGAGCTGCGGGCGGCCCTGCGCGCGGCGCCCCGCGTCGACGGCTGGATCGTCGCCTGGGGCCTCGACCACAACGCCTTCGGCGGCCGCCTCGTCGACCGCGCACTGATCGAGGACGTACTCGACGGGGCACCCGCCTTCGTCCGCCTCTACGACGGGCACTCGGCGCTGGCCAGCGGGGCCGCACTGGCGGCGGCCGGGATCACCGGGCCGCGCGAGTTCGTCCAGCGCGCGGAGATCGTGTGTGACGCGGACGGGCGCCCGACCGGGCACCTCGTCGAGCACGCCGCGATGGACCTGATGCTCGCCGTCATCCCGAGGCCCTCGTTCGCCGAGCGCCGCGCCGGGCTGCTCGCGCTGCTCTCCGACATGGCCGCCACGGGCCTGACCGGCGCCCACGTCATGGACCTCGGGCACGGCGACGTACCGCAGCTGCTGGCCTCCGTCGAGGAGGAGGCCGTGCTGCCACTGCGGCTGCGGCTCGCGCCCTGGTGCATGCCGGGCGTGGACAAGGCCGGCCTGGACGAGCTGATCGCCGTCCAGCGCGAGGCCGGGCGGCACTGGCGGGTCGGCGGGGTCAAGTTCTTCATGGACGGCACCGTCGAGGGCGGCACCGCGTGGCTGGAGCACGCCGACTGCCACGGCCAGGGCACCGACGCGTTCTGGCCGGACCCGAAGGCGTACGCGGACGCCGTGCGGTACCTGCACGCGGCGGGCGTCGGCACCGCGACCCACGCGATCGGGGACGCGGCCGTCCGGCACGTCCTGGACACCGTCGAGTCCCTGGGCGAGAGCGGCCGGGGCGTGCACCGCATCGAGCACATCGAGACGGTGCCCGACGACACGATCCCGCGGTTCGCCGCCCTGGGCGTCGCCGCGTCGATGCAGCCGCCGCACACCGCGTACACCCGCAGTGACCAGGGCGACGAGTGGTCGAAGCGGCTCGGCAGGGAACGGGCCTCGCGCGCCTGGCGCATCAGGGACCTGCGGGACGCGGGCGCCGTACTGGCCCTGGGCTCGGACTGGCCGATCGCGCACTACGACGTGCGCCGGGTCCTGTCCATGGCCCGGGTGCCGGAGGGCGCGGCGGGTCCCGGGCAGGGGCTGACGGGGCTCATGGCGCTGGAGGGCTGCACGTCACACGCGGCGCGCGCCGCCGGTGAGGACGCCGGGCGTATCGCCCCCGGCCTGCGGGCCGACCTCACGGCGTTCGGCCTCGACCCGGTGGACGCGCCGGCCGACGAGGTGGCAGAGGCGCCGGTCCGTCTGACGGCGGTCGGCGGTCACGTCACGTACCGGGGGGCCTGACGCCGGACGTGGCGGGCGCGGGCACGAGGCGCGGCATGGTGTGGGGCAGCGCCCCGTACCAGACCCGCGCCAGCCCGAAGCCGAACGCGAGGCAGGTCATGCCGCCCACCGCGTCCAGCCAGAAGTGGTTCGCGGTCGAGACGATGACGACCAGCGTCAGTGCCGGGTACAGGAGTCCGAGGACCCGCGCCCACGGCGCCGAGGCGAGGGCGAAGATCGTCAGGCCGCACCACAGTGACCAGCCGATGTGCATGGACGGCATCGCCGCGTACTGGTTCGACATGTGCTTCAGGTCGCCGGACGCCATCGAGCCCCAGGTGTGGTGGACCATGACGGTGTCGACGAAGTGCGAGCCGTTCATCAGGCGGGGCGGGGCGAGCGGGAACAGGTAGTAGCCGACCAGGGCGACCGCCGTCGTCGCGAAGAGCGTGAGCCGGGCCGCCGCGTAGCGGCCCGGATGGCGGCGGAACAGCCACACGAGCACACCGAGCGTGACGATGAAGTGCAGTGTCGCGTAGTAGTAGTTCATGCCGACGATGAGCCATGTCACCGAATTCACGGCGTGGTTGATGCTCTGCTCGATGGCGATGGACAGATGGTGCTCCGTCCGCCAGATCCAGTCGGCGTTGCTCAGAGCCTTCGCGCGCTGCTCCGGAACGGCGTTGCGGATCAGGGAGTACGTCCAGTAACTCACCGCGATCAGCAGTATCTCGAACCAGAGTCTGGGACGACGCGGTGCGCGCATGCGGCCGAGGAGTCCCCGCCCACCGCGGCGGTCGTCCGCCATGGGTGATGCGGCGGGCCCCTGTTGGCCTTCCAGTGTCGTCACGGTCGATTCACCCATAGAGACAGAGTCTGCCAGATACCGCCCCCGCGTCCGATCATCCCTCGGGTGGGTCATCCGCGCATGCCCTACACCCTGCGGACGACCCGTTACCTAGGGACGCGGCCGGGGCGATACCTAGGGGCGCGCCACACGTTCCCCGGGCGCCGAAGCGGTTGAACCGCGGACCACCAGTTCGGGCATGAAGACGAATTCGCTGTGCGGTGCGGGCGTTCCGCCGATCTCCTCCAGGAGCGTGCGGACGGCGGCCTGGCCCATCGCCGGGACCGGCTTGCGCACGGTGGTCAGGGGCGGGTCCGTGAAGGCGATCAGCGGGGAGTCGTCGAAACCGACGACCGAGATGTCGGAGGGGACGTCGAGGCCCCGCTGCCGCGCCGCCCTTATGGCGCCGAGGGCCATCATGTCGCTGGCGCACACGACCGCCGTGCAGCCGCGGTCGATGAGCGCCGTGGCCGCCGCCTGCCCGCCCTCCAGTGTGTACAGCGAGTGCTGCACCAGATCGCGCTCGATCTCCTCGGCGGACAGGGGCAGGAGGTCCTGCATCGTGCGTACGAAGCCCTCGATCTTCCGCTGGACCGGCACGAACCGCTTGGGGCCGAGGGCGAGTCCGATGCGGGTGTGCCCCAGCGAGACGAGGTGGGTGACGGCGAGCTGCATCGCGGCCCGGTCGTCCGGCGAGATGAAAGGTGCCTGCACCCTCGGCGAGAAGCCGTCGACCAGCACGAACGGCACGCCCTGCGCGCGCAGCTGCTCGTAGCGCTGCATGTCCGCCGAGGTGTCGGCGTGCAGTCCGGAGACGAAGATGATGCCGGAGACGCCCCGGTCGACGAGCATCTCCGTGAGCTCGTCCTCGGTGGAGCCCCCGGGGGTCTGGGTGGCGAGGACCGGGGTGTAGCCCTGGCGCGTCAGGGCCTGGCCGATGACCTGGGCGAGCGCCGGGAATATGGGGTTCTCCAGCTCCGGCGTGATCAGGCCGACCAGTCCGGCGGAGCGCTGGCGCAGCCGCACGGGCCGCTCGTAGCCGAGGACGTCGAGCGCGGCAAGCACGGACTGGCGGGTGGCCGCGGCCACCCCCGGCTTGCCGTTGAGCACCCGGCTGACCGTCGCCTCGCTGACCCCCGCCTGCGCTGCGATGTCGGCCAGTCGCGCGGTCACGGGATGGGACTGTACCGGCCGCGCGCCGGACTGCCCACCGTCAACCGGTCGCCGCGGGCGGGCAGTTGAACGGCCCGCTGCGGACTGCTGCGTCATGGCGCTCCCTCGTGTGACTGGCATGTGGCTCGCGTGGGGCCCATGGGGTCTCGATGATCCCCGCGCCGGCCCGGTGTAGCAAGAGCTTGCAGATTCTTGCACAAGGCATCCATGGCCTGTCAGGCCCGGCAAGGTCCCCGCACGCACCGGAGCGCAGGTCACAGACCGATAACCGGCTGGATCTCCTTGCAATATTTTTCTGCAAGGTCTTTCGCCGTGCTTGCAACGCTGTTACGTTCACGTCGCCCGGCGGCGGCAACGGTGCGGTCGGCGAGTCGGCAAGGGGTACGGGCGGGACCGTCTCCCACCACTTCGGGCTTTCACCCTCAAGGAGATCTCATGCGGCGTGGCATAGCGGCCACCGCGCTGGTGGCGTCCCTCGCCCTCGCGGCGACGGCCTGCGGCACAAGCGACAGCGGCAGCGACAAGGCGTCGGGCCCCGTCACCATCACGTGGTGGGACACGTCGAACGCCACCAACGAGGCACCGACGTACCAGGCCCTGGTCAAGGAGTTCGAGAAGGCGAACTCCGGCATCAAGGTCAAGTACGTCAACGTCCCCTTCGACCAGGCGCAGAACAAGTTCGACACCGCCGCGGGCGCCAAGGGTGCCCCCGACGTGCTGCGCGCCGAGGTCGGCTGGACGCCGGCCTTCGCGAAGAAGAGCTACCTCCTGCCGCTCGACGGCACCGAGGCCCTCGCCGAGAAGGACAAGTTCCAGCCGAGCCTGATCAAGCAGGCCCAGTTCGACGGCAAGACGTACGGCACGCCGCTGGTCACCGACACCCTGGCGCTCGTCTACAACAAGGCCCTCTTCAAGAAGGCCGGCATCGACCTGCCGCCCGCGAACTGGGCCGACCTGAAGGCCGACGCCGCCAAGATCAAGTCGAAGACGGGCGTCGACGGCTACTGGGGCTCCACGCAGGGCTACTACTCCATGCCGTTCCTGTACGGCGAGGGCAGTGACACCGTCGACGCCACCGCGAAGAAGATCACCATCGGTTCGCCCGAGGCCAAGAAGGGCCTCACCGCCTGGCAGGGCCTCTTCGACGGCAAGGGCCTGCACAAGGCCGACGCCACCGCCGACGCGTACGCCCACATCCAGGACGCGTTCGTGAACGGCAAGGTCGCCGCGATCATCCAGGGTCCGTGGGAGATCACCAACTTCTACAAGGGCTCCGCGTTCAAGGACAAGGAGAACCTGGGCATCGCGACCGTCCCGGCCGGCTCCACCGGCAAGGCGGGCGCCCCCACCGGCGGCCACAACCTCTCGGTCTACGCCGGCTCGGACAAGGCCCACCAGGACGCCTCGCTCAAGTTCGTGAAGTGGATGACCTCCGCGAAGACGCAGGAGCAGATCGCCCTCAAGAACTCGACGCTGCCCACGCGCCAGGACGCGTACACCACGAAGGTCGTCACCGACCCGGGCATCGCCGGCTTCCAGAAGGTCCTCACCAGCGCCCAGCCGCGCCCCGAACTGCCCGAGTACAGCTCGCTGTGGGCCCCGCTCGACACCGAGTGGCCCAAGGTCGCCACCGGCAAGGACTCCCTGGACAAGGGCATCGGCAACGCGCGGACCTCGTTCGCGAAGCTGGTCCCCGACTTCAGCAAGTGACCCCGTCCTGACGGCTGCCGCCGGTTCCGCCCGCGAGGGGGCGGGCGGAACCGGCGGCGCCGCGCCGCACGCACTGAGCAGCCGATCCCCAGAAGGTGCCGAACCATGACAGTCGCCGTCGACAGCACGGCCGCCAAGACGCGCGGCGGCCGCGCGCCGCGCCCCGGCCCGCTCAAGCGCCTGCGGCGCTCGTACCAGAAGCACTGGTACGCGTACGCGATGATCGCGCCGGTCGTCGTCGTGCTCGGGGTCCTCGTGATCTATCCCCTGGTGCGCGGCTTCTACCTGACGCTCACCGACGCCGACAGTCTCAACTCGGCGCGCACGATCGGCGTCAACCACATCGACGCCACGTACCGGTTCATCGGGCTCGACAACTACGCCGACATCCTGTGGGGCCCGACCTCCTACGACCGCTTCTGGTCGCACTTCATCTGGACGATCGTGTGGACGGCGCTCTGCGTCGCCCTGCACTACGTCATCGGGCTCGGCCTCGCGATGCTCCTCAACCAGAAGATGCGCGGGCGCACCTTCTACCGGCTGCTGCTCATCCTGCCGTGGGCCGTGCCGACGTTCGTCACCGTGTTCTCGTGGCGGATCATGCTGTCCGACTCCGGGATCATCAACTCCGTGCTCGGTTCGCTGCATCTGCCGCAGCCGCAGTGGCTGGAGGACACCTTCTTCCAGCGCTCGGCCGCAGTCCTGGTCAACACCTGGTGCGGCGTGCCGTTCATGATGGTGTCGCTGCTCGGCGGCCTCCAGTCGATCGACCCGGTGCTCTACGAGGCCGCCGAGATGGACGGCGCGAGCCCCTGGCAGCGCTTCTGGAACGTCACACTGCCCGGCCTGCGGTCGGTCAGCTCCACCGTCGTACTGCTCGGCGTCATCTGGACGTTCAACCAGTTCAACGTCATCTTCCTGCTGTTCGGCAACACCGCGCCCGACGCCCAGATCCTCGTCACCTGGGCCTACTACCTGGGCTTCGGCCAACAGCCGCGCGACTACGCCCAGTCCGCCGCGTACGGCGTGCTGCTCCTGTCGCTCCTCGCCGTCTTCACGTCCTTCTACTACCGCTGGCTGAACCGCAATGAGCAGCTCGCCTGACGCCGCAGGAGCCGCCCCCATGAGCACCACGACCGTCGACACCCCGGCGACCGGCGCGCAGCCGGTCACCGAAGCCGTCCGCCCGCGCCGGATGCGCCGGCGCGGCGAGCGCAGCCGCCTCGCGACCTTCCTGTCGCACGGCGTCCTGAGCGTCGCGAGCCTGATAGCCCTGTTCCCGATCGCCTGGCTGGTCTATCTGTCGCTCGGCCCGGACAAGGACGACTACCTCCACCCCGGGCGCATCCTCGACAAGGCGACCTTCTCGAACTACTCGTTCGTCCTGGAGCACACCAACTTCTTCAAGTGGCTCCAGTCCACGCTGATCGTGTCCCTGGGCACGACGGTCGTCGGCGTCCTGTTCGC
The DNA here is from genome assembly GCF_044748025.1 of Streptomyces sp. NPDC090032. NCBI lineage: Bacteria > Bacillati > Actinomycetota > Actinomycetes > Kitasatosporales > Streptomycetaceae > Streptomyces > Streptomyces sp. NPDC090032. The sequence goes on from NZ_JBIVFF010000003.1 coordinate 351,831, forward strand.
CGCCACCACCGGCTACGCCGTCTCGCGCATGCGCTTCCCCGGCTACCGCAAGCTGATGTGGGTCCTGCTGCTCACGCAGGCCTTCCCGATCGCCGTCCTGATCGTGCCGATGTACGAGATCCTCGGTGACCTCGGCCTGATCGACACCTACGGCGGCCTCATCCTCGTGTACTGCTCGACCGCCGTCCCGTACTGCGCGTGGCTCCTCAAGGGCTACTTCGACACCATCCCGTACGAGATCGACGAGGCCGGCCGCATCGACGGACTCTCGCCGTTCGGCACCTTCGCGCGCCTCATCGTCCCGCTGGCCAAGCCGGGCCTCGCGGTCGCCGCGTTCTACAGCTTCATCACCGCGTTCGGCGAAGTCGCCTTCGCCTCCACGTTCATGCTCGACGACGAGAAGTACACGTTCGCCGTGGGTCTGCGCAGCTTCGTCAGCGAGCACGACGCGCAGTGGAACTACATGGCGGCGACCGCGGTGTTGATCGCCATTCCGGTGTCCGCGTTCTTCTACCTTGTCCAGAGGAACCTGGTCACCGGCCTCACGGCGGGCGGCACCAAGGGCTGAGCCCCGCCCCCCTCCGTATGTACGCAAACCCCTGACGCAGCAAGGACACCATGAGTCAGCACACTGCCGACACGGCGCAGGCCGGCGCGGCCTCCGCCCCGACCTCCGTTCCCGCGCAGGCGTCCACCGGCTGGTGGCGCGACGCGGTGATCTACCAGGTCTATCCGCGCAGCTTCGCCGACAGCAACGCCGACGGTATGGGTGACCTCGAAGGCATCCGCGCCCGGCTGCCGCACCTCAGAGACCTCGGGGTGGACGCGGTGTGGCTCAGCCCGTTCTACGCGTCCCCACAGGCGGACGCCGGCTACGACGTCGCCGACTACCGCGCCGTGGACCGGATGTTCGGCTCCCTCCTCGACGCGGACGCCGTGATCCGCGACGCCCACGGACTCGGCCTGCGCGTCATCGTCGACCTCGTGCCCAACCACTCGTCCGACCAGCACGAGTGGTTCAGGCGGGCCCTCGCCGAGGGGCCCGGATCGCCGCTGCGCGAGCGCTACCACTTCCGGGAGGGCAAGGGCGCGGACGGCGAACTGCCGCCCAACGACTGGGAGTCCATCTTCGGCGGCCCCGCCTGGACCCGCGTCGCCGACGGCGAGTGGTACCTCCACCTGTTCGCGCCCGAGCAGCCCGACCTCAACTGGGAACACCCCGCCGTCGGCGACGAGTTCCGCTCCATCCTGCGGTTCTGGCTCGACATGGGCGTCGACGGCTTCCGCATCGATGTCGCGCACGGCCTCGTCAAGGCCGCGGGCCTGCCTGACCTCGGCGCCCACGAACAGCTGAAGCTGCTCGGCAACGACGTCATGCCGTTCTTCGACCAGGACGGCGTGCACGACATCTACCGCGCGTGGCGCCTGATCCTCGACGAGTACGCCGGCGAGCGGATCTTCGTCGCCGAGGCGTGGACCCCGACCGTCGAGCGCACCGCGAACTACGTACGCCCCGACGAACTGCACCAGGCCTTCAACTTCCAGTACCTGTCGTCCTATTGGGACGCGGTCGAGCTGCGCGACATCATCGACCGCTCGCTGGACTCGATGCGCCCGGTCGGCGCCCCCGCCACCTGGGTCCTGTCCAACCACGACGTCACCCGGCACACCACGCGCTACGCCAACCCGCCCGGCCTCGGCACCCAGCAGCGCGTCGCCGCGGACCCGGCCCTCGGCCTGCGCCGCGCCCGCGCCGCGACCCTGCTCATGCTGGCGCTCCCCGGTTCCGCGTACGTATACCAGGGCGAGGAGCTCGGCCTGCCCGACGTCGTCGACCTGCCGGACGAGGTGCGCCAGGACCCCTCGTTCTTCCGCGCGGCCGGGCAGGACGGCTTCCGGGACGGGTGCCGGGTGCCGATCCCGTGGACCGTCGACGGACCCTCGTACGGCTTCGGGGCGGGCGGCTCGTGGCTGCCGCAGCCCGCGGGCTGGGGCGCGCTGAGCGTGGAGGCACAGACCGGGGTGCCCGGCTCGACGCTGGAGATGTACCGCTCCGCGCTGGCCGTGCGGCGCGAGCACCCGGCGCTCGGCGCGGGTGACTCCGTCGAGTGGCTGAAGGCGCCCGAGGGCGTGCTCGCGTTCCGGCGGGAGCCGGGCCACGGCGGCGAGGCGTTCGTGTGCGTCGCGAACACGACGGGCGCCGCGGTGCGCATGGCCGTGCCGGGCCGGATCCTGCTGACCAGCTCGGCCGCCGACGCCATCGAGAACGCCGACGCCATCGAGAACGGCGACGGTCACACGGTCGTTCCCGCCGACACGACCGTGTGGTGGACCGTCTGACGTTCTGAACCGCTCTCCCCGGCCCCCGCTCGGCCGGGGAGAGCATCCCCCCACAGCCCCCTGCGATTGGCAGGGACACCTCATCAGCACACCGACGTGCAGGAGGAAACATGGCTATCAGATCGCGTGCGGCCGCGCTCGCCCTCGCGGCCGGCACCCTCATAGGCTCCGGCCTGGGGTCCGCCGGGCCGGCCCAGGCGGCCCCGCCCGGCACCAAGGACGTCACCGCCGTCCTCTTCGAGTGGCGGTTCGACTCGGTGGCGAAGGAGTGCACCGCCCGGCTCGGCCCCGCGGGCTACGGATACGTCCAGGTCTCGCCGCCCCAGGAACACATCCAGGGCTCCCAGTGGTGGACCTCGTACCAGCCCGTCAGCTACAAGATCGCGGGCAGGCTCGGGGATCGTACGGCCTTCAAGAACATGGTCGACACCTGTCACGCGGCCGGCGTCAAGGTCGTCACGGACACCGTGATCAACCACATGGCGGCCGGATCCGGGACCGGTACCGGCGGCTCCGCGTACTCCAAGTACGACTACCCCGGCACCTACTCCGCCGCCGACATGGACAACTGCACCGCGCAGATCAGCAACTACCAGGACCGCTTCAACGTCCAGGAGTGCGAGCTCGTCGGCCTCGCCGACCTCGACACCGGCGAGGAGTACGTGCGCGGCCGGATCGCCGCGTACATGAACGACCTCCTCTCGCTCGGCGTCGACGGATTCCGGATCGACGCCGCCAAGCACATCGCCGCCGCCGACCTCGCCAACATCAAGTCGCGGCTCAGCAACCCGAACGCCTACTGGAAACAGGAGGCGATCTACGGCGCCGGTGAGGCCGTCTCGCCCAGCGAGTACCTCGGCACCGGCGATGTCCAGGAGTTCCGCTACGCCCGCGACCTCAAGCGCGTCTTCCAGAGCGAGAACCTCGCCTACCTGAAGAACTACGGCGAGGGCTGGGGCTACATGGCATCGGGCCAGTCCGCCGTCTTCGTCGACAACCACGACACCGAGCGCGGCGGCGACACCCTCAACTACAAGGACGGCGCCGACTACACCCTGGCCAACGTCTTCATGCTGGCCTGGCCCTACGGATCGCCGGACATCAACTCCGGCTACGAATGGACCGACAAGGACGCCGGACCGCCCAACGGCGGCACGGTGAACGCCTGTTGGCAGGACGGCTGGAAGTGCCAGCACGCCTGGCCCGAGATCCAGTCCATGGTCGCCTTCCGCAACACCACCCGCGGCCAGTCCGTCACCGACTGGTGGGACAACGGCGCGGACGCCGTCGCCTTCGGCCGCGGCAGCAAGGGCTACGTCGCGATCAACCACGAGTCGTCCGCGCTCACCCGCACCTACCAGACGTCGCTCGCCGCGGGCACGTACTGCGACGTGCAGAGCAACAAGGCGGTGAGCGTGAACAGTTCGGGCCAGTTCACGGCGACGCTCGCCTCTAACACGGCCCTCGCCCTGTACGCCGGCAAGTCCGGCTGCTGACCCGGACCACGGCCCCCTATCCGTAACCCCCGTTCCGGCCGCCCGGCGCGTCCTCCCCGCTCGCGCCGGGCGGCCCTGTCCGCGCGCCCCGCGTCACTTCCGCCGCCTACCCGCCGAGGAGTTTCCCGTGATACGCCCCGCCCTGCCGCGAAGAACAGCGGCCGTCCTCGCAGCCGCCCTGTGTGCGGCCCTCGCCCCGGCCCTGCCCCAGGCGGCCGCCGCACAGAACCCGCCCGCACCCCCGTCCGACGCACGGCCCGCCGCCGCTTCCGCGAGCAGTACCGACCTCGACCTGACGAAGTCCGAGGCGCAGTGGATCGACCGCGACACGGTCGCCCTGCCCGCCGACAGCACGGCGGCCCTGTCCGCCCAGCTCGTGTACGACCGCGACGGCGGCATCACCGTCAAGGACGGCGCGCTCAGCGGCGAAGGGCGGCGGCTGCGGCTGCACAAGGCCACCGGCGGGCTCACCGACGCCCAGCTCGCCCGCTTCCCGCAGCTGAAGAATTACGACGCCTACACCGTCGACCCCCGCGACCGTGACCGGGTCGGCGACGCCCTCAAGGGCCAGCTGATCCTCACCCGCCGCATCGCCGACGGCGCCCTCGTCACCGCAACGGGCGTACAGACGGCGGGAGTTCTCGACGACCTGTACGCGCACAGGGCCGGCAAGGCGTCACTCGGTCCGGTCTTCACGAAGGGTGGAGCCACCCTGTCCGTCTGGGCGCCCACCGCTCAGGCCGTGGCCCTCGACCTCGGCGGTCGCGCCGTCGCCATGCGCCGCGACGGCGCGACCGGCGTCTGGTCCGTGACGGGTCCGCGCTCCTGGCAGGGCAAGCCGTACCGGTACTCCGTGAAGGTCTGGGCGCCCAGCGTCCAGAAGGTCGTCACGAACAAGGTCACCGACCCGTACTCCACCGCCCTCACCGCCGACTCCGAGCGCAGTCTCGTCGTCGACCTGGATGCGAAGTCCCTTGCCCCGTCCGGCTGGTCGGCGCTGAGGAAGCCGAAGGCCGTGCCGCTGCGCGACGCGCAGATCCAGGAGCTCCACATCCGCGACTTCTCCGTAGAGGACCGCACCGCCAAGCACCCCGGCACCTACCTCGCGTTCACCGACCGCGACAGCAAGGGCAGCGAGCACCTGCGTGAACTGGCGAAGGCCGGCACCTCGTACGTGCACCTCCTGCCCGCGTTCGACATCGCCACGATCCCCGAGAAGAAGTCCGAACAGGCCACCCCGGACTGTGACTTGAACTCCTTCGACGCAGCCTCCGAGCGGCAGCAGGAGTGCGTCGGCGAGAGCGCCGCCAAGGACGCCTACAACTGGGGCTACGACCCGTACCACTACACCGTCCCCGAAGGCTCCTACGCCACCGACCCGGACGGCACCGCGCGCACGGTCGAGTTCCGCCAGATGGTCAAGTCCCTGAACGGGGACGGGCTGCGCGTCGTCATGGACGTCGTCTACAACCACACGGCCGCGAGCGGCCAGGCGAAGACGTCGGTGCTCGACCGCATCGTGCCCGGCTACTACCAGCGCCTGCTCGCCGACGGCTCCGTCGCCACCTCCACATGCTGCGCGAACACGGCCACCGAGAACGTGATGATGGGCAAGCTCGTCGTCGACTCGATCGTCACCTGGGCCAAGGAGTACAAGGTCGACGGCTTCCGCTTCGACCTGATGGGGCACCACCCCAAGGCCAACATCCTCGCCGTCAGGAAGGCCCTCGACGCGCTCACCGTCGCGAAGGACGGCGTCGACGGCAAGAAGATCATCCTCTACGGGGAGGGCTGGAACTTCGGCGAGGTGGCCGACGACGCCCGCTTCGTGCAGGCCACGCAGAAGAACATGGCGGGCACCGGCATCGCCACCTTCTCCGACCGGGCCCGCGACGCCGTGCGCGGCGGCAGCCCCTTCGACGCCGACCCCGGCGTCCAGGGCTTCGCCTCCGGCCTCTACACCGACCCCAACTCCTCGAAGGCGAACGGCACAGAGGCCGAGCAGAAGGCCCGCCTCCTGCACTACCAGGACCTGATCAAGGTCGGCCTGACGGGGAACCTCGCGGCCTACACCTTCACCGCCAGCGACGGCCGCACGGTCAAGGGCGCGGACGTCGACTACAACGGCGCTCCCGCCGGATACGCCGACGCGCCGGGCGACGCCCTCGCCTACGCCGACGCCCACGACAACGAGTCCCTCTACGACGCGCTCACCTACAAGCTGCCCGCCGCCACCGCCCCGGCGGACCGCTCGCGCATGCAGGTCCTCGCCCTCGCGACGGCCGCGCTCTCGCAGGGACCCGCGCTGTCCCAGGCCGGCACCGACCTCCTGCGGTCCAAGTCCCTCGACCGCAACTCCTTCGACAGCGGCGACTGGTTCAACGCCATCCACTGGGACTGCCGCGACGGCAACGGCTTCGGACGCGGACTGCCCCCGGCCGCCGACAACAAGGACAAGTGGCCCTACGCCACCCCCCTGCTGACCTCGGTGCCCGCCGCCAAGTGCGCGGACATCGAGGGGACCTCGTCCGCGTACCGGGGCCTGCTGAAGATCCGCACCACGGAGCCGGCATTCGACCTCGCCACGGCCGGGCAGGTGCAGGAGAAGCTGTCCTTCCCGCTCTCCGGCAAGGACGAGACACCCGGGGTGATCACCATGCGCCTCGGTGACCTCGTCGTCGTCTTCAACGCCACGCCGAAGACACAGGAGCAGCGCGTCGGCACGGTCGCGGGCACCTCGTACCGGCTGCATCCCGTGCAGGCGGCGGGCGCCGATCGGGTAGTGAAGTCGGCCTCGTACGACGCCGGTTCGGGAACGTTCCAGGTCCCGGCACGCACGGTGGCGGTGTTCACGCGCTGACCGGAGGAAAGGCCGGGCGCCCGGTGCGACAGGGGTGGCACGCCCTGCCGTACCGGGCGTTCGCGTCACCCGAGCCGCTTCTCCATGAGCGTCACCGCGTACTTGCTGCCGCCCGCGCCCGACTTGAACGGCTGCTCGCCCACGACCGCGTAGCCCGCGCTCTCGTAGTAGGCCCGCAGCCGGGGGTTCGTCGACACGCAGTCCAGGCGGCACAGGGCGCGGCCCGCGGCGGCGACCCGCTCCTCGGCGTGCGCGAGCAGCGCGCGGCCCGTACCGGCCGGGGCGCCGCGGCGCACCATGAGGCGGTGCACATAGCCGGCCTCGGGCGGCCGGGCACCCCACGCGGGCTCGTCGTCCCACCACAGCTCGTACGCGCCGACCTCTTCAGAAGGCGCGTCGTCGGCGAACCACACCTCGCCCTCCTTGATCCGGAGGCGGAAGTGGTCCTCGGTCTTCTCGCCGGGCTGCCACTGGTCGATGCCCTGCTGCACCATCCAGCGGGCCGCCCCGTCGTACAGGGTGACGAGCGCGGCGAGGTCGTCGGGTCCGTCGGCTGCCCTGCGGAACGTGAGTCGCGGCGTCATGGAGTCAGGATCCCGAAGGGGCGGGAGCGGGCGCGAGCGCGACAAGCCGGGTGATGAGGTCGCCGAACGTCCCGTCGGCCGGTTCGTCGGCCAGGATGTGGCGCAGCAGCCCCGCCATCTCCTCGTCGTACGCGGCGCTCACCGCGGTCAGCGCCGCGAAGTCGTGCACGAGCTGCGCCTCCAGCTCGCCACGCGGGATGCGCCGCCCGTCCAGCCAGAGCAGCGCCGTCGACTCGGCGAGCGAGATCCACGAGCGCACCACCAGTTCGAGGCGGGGCGGCGGGTCGGTGACGCCGAGGTGCGCGAGGATCTGGACGTAGGCGGCCTGCCGGACCGAGTCGATGAGCGCGTTGGTCGTCGACGCCGTGCTGATCGAGCAGGCCCCGCCCGTGGAGACGGCGGGCCCGCCGCGCATCAGCGCCGAGAAGCCGGGACCGTGCTCGTCCACGAAGTCGAAGAACCGCCCCATGACCCGGACGAGCCGCGCCCCGAGCGGGCCGTCGTGCGGCTCCACGAAGCGCTGCGCGAGATCTTCCGCCGCGCGCCTCAACGCCGCCTCGTACAGGCTGAGTTTGCCCGGGAAGTAGTGGTAGACCAGCGGCCGGGAAATGCCCGCGGCCGCGGCTATCTCGTCGATGGAGACGTCGTCGGGGGAGCGGTGGCTGAACAGTTCGAGTGCGACCCCGATCAACTGCTGCCGCCGCTCCTCGACTCCCATCCTGCGGCGCACCCCGGTTGTCATACGAACACCCTACCGAGCGATTCCGGCCCCGTGCGGAGCCGGTCCGCACGAGTGGGTCACAGGTCGAGCACGAGGCGCTCACCGCGCGCCCGGGAGACACAGATCAGCATCGAGTCGTCACGCTCCGAGTCCGTGAGCAGCTCGTCCCTGTGGTCGATCTCGCCCTCCAGGACCCGCTGTTGGCACGTCCCGCAGAACCCCTGCTCGCAGGAGTACGACACATTCGGCACCTCGGCGCGCACCGCCGCGAGCACCGAAGTGCCCGCCGGTACGGGCACGGTACGGCCGCTGCGGCGCAGTTCGACCTCGAACGGACCGTTCCCGTCGGCCGACGTGTGCGGGGCGAACCGTTCCAGATGCAGCTCGCAGTGGCCGGGAAGCGCCGCGGCCACCGCCTCCATCAGCCCCTCGGGCCCGCAGCAGTAAACCGCGGTCTCCGTCGCCGCGTCCGCGAGCAGGGCGGCCAGATCGGGGCGTCCGTCCTCGTCCTCGGCGACGACCCGCACCCTGCCCCGCTCGCCGCCGAGCTTCTCCGCCTCCTCCAGGAACGGCATCGACGCGCGCGTGCGGCCCGCGTACAGCAGCCGCCAGTCCGCGCCACGGGCTTCGAGGGTCCGCAGCATCGGCAGGATCGGCGTGATGCCGATGCCGCCCGCGACGAACACGTACGACGGGGCGCCGGCGGTGAGGGGGAAGCGGTTGCGCGGGCCGCGCACCTCGACCTCCGACCCCTCCTGGAGCTGCTCGTGCACCTCGCGCGAGCCGCCCCTGCCGTCCTCGACGAGCCGCGTCGCCACGGTGTACGACGAGGTGTCCTCGGGGTCACCGCACAGCGAGTACTGCCGGATCAGCCCCGACGGCAGGACGAGGTCGAGATGCGCGCCCGGCTCCCAGGCGGGCAGGTCCCGCCCCTCCAGGCGCAGTTGGACGACACCGTCGGCGACGGACTCGTGCCGCGTGACGAGGAGCCGCAGGGCACGCGCGCGCGGCCGGCCGGAGACGGGCTCCGCGAGGGCGGGCATCGGCCACAGCGGGGACGCCTGGACGCGGCGGCGCAGGGCGCGGCGCGCGAGCAGGGCGGATCCGGTGACGAGCAGGACGGTACGCAGCCGGGGGGTGATCGGGCGGGGCATGGTCAGACGGCTCCGTTCGAGGTCCGGGCGTCCGCCGCCGTCGCGGCGGGGGAGGTGGCCAGATAGGCGACGGCCTGCGCGGTGCTGCCCTCCTGGGAGGGGTGGTAAGAGCGGCTGAGATAGCGCGGGATGGACTTCACCATGGCGCCCGTGGAGGGCAGGACGCCCCGCTTCCCGCCCTGGTAGAACTCCTTGAACGACGCCTTGCCGTCGAGCACCGTCGGGTCGTTCTCCATGAAGAAGCGCGTTCCGCGCTGCCACAGGAACATCAGCGCCGAGAACGCGAGCGCCCAGGTCCGCACCCGGCGCCGGTAGCCGCCGTCGACGTGCTCGAACACCTCGAAGGCGACCGAGCGGTGCTCGACCTCCTCCGCACCGTGCCAGCGCAGCAGGTCCAGCATCGTGGGGTCCGCGCCCTTGCGGTCCAGCTCGTCCGCGTTCAGCACCCAGTCGCCGAGGAACGCCGTGTAGTGCTCGATCGCGGCGATGAGCGCGACCCGCTCCATCAGCCACCACTCGCGCGCCCGCCCCGGCGGCAGGGTCCGGTCACCGAGCAGCTTCTCGAAGAACCAGTCGACCTGCGCGGTGTACGGGGTCGGGTCGAGCCCCTGCTCCTTCAGGTGCGGCAGCACCTCGTCGTGGGCCTGCGAGTGCATGGCCTCCTGGCCGATGAACCCGATCACGTCCTCGCGGAGCCGGTCGTCGCAGATGTACGGCAGGACCTGCTTGTAGACGTGCACGAACCAGCGCTCTCCGGCGGGCAGCAGGAGATGCAGCACGTTGATCGTGTGCGTGGTGAACGGGTCGTCCGGGATCCAGTGCAGCGGAGTCCTGTCCCAGGAGAAGGAGACCCTGCGTGCCTTGAGCGCGACGCGCTCGTCAGCGACGGGCCGCGGTGCCCGGCTCTGCGTATTAGACATGGCGTCAATGTACTGACGGGTAGGGAGTGGGTACACCCCTCGCGCACCGTTTTCTTTACGGAGGTGTCAGCAAGGGGTGTCCCGGGGGCTCCGGTCGGCTGTTCCCGTCGGGGCGCCGGGGGTTCAGCGCAGGGCGCTCACCTCGCGGCCCGTCGCCGTGCGGCCGGTCAGCTTGGTCCTGGCTCCGTGCCGGGTGGGCGCGGCCAGGACGTTGTCCGCGGCACGGGCGCCGCCCGACGACGCGATCGACGTGACCTGCTTGCTCGCGGCGGCCACCACGTACCAGGCGCCGCCCCGCGACTTCCACAGCACACCCGCGAGGACCAGCGGGTCCCGGCTGCCGCAGGCCGGGGTCCCCTCCGACTTCGCGGCGACCGCCGCCGTCGTCCCGCCGGGCGCCGTGAACAGGGCCAGCGTCCGTGCCCCGCCGCCCCGCCAGGTGTCGGCCCGCGCGCACGCCCAGTCCGCGGCGCCGTTGCCCTCGGGGAGCTGCTGACGCGCGTACGCCCAGGAGTTGACGGTGCGCACGCCGTGCGAGCGTACGGAGGTGAGGGAGCACGCCGAGTGCTGCCAGTCGGCCGCGACCGCCTCGCGCGGCGCGCCGGGACGGCCCGCCGTGAGATGCGCGGGCACGAGCTCGCCGAGGTCGGTGGAGAGCCGGGTGCCCGCGTCGTCCCGCAGGGCGAGCGCGTTCCACGACGCGCAGTCGCGGGCGAGCGCGGGGCTGGCGAACGGCGCCGTCACGCCGTCCGGCGCGCGGTCGAGCGGCATCGGCGCCGCCGCCGGATCCAGCAGGTTCCGTACGGTGGCGGCGCGTACCCAAGGGGCTGTCAGATAGCGGACGTTGCCGTCGGCCCGGTCCACGACCAGGGCGCCCGACTCCGGGCCCGTGGCGCCGTCCGCCCGCGCGAAGTCGAGCGCGGCGCCGCTCGTGCCGTCCTTCGGCTCCGCGTACCGCACGATGCGAAGACCGTCGTAGAACAGCACGATCCGCGCCTGGTCGACCTCGCCCGCGTACAGCAGCTGCGGAGGTCCGGGCGGGGCGCCGGCCTGGGTGCCCGGTGTCGCGGAGACCTGCACGGAGCCGCCCGGCCGCGCCCAGACCGCGAGGGCGCGCCGCAGCAGCGGCCGGTCGCCGGTCAGGGAGCCGCGCGCGGGCCACACGGAGAAGTCCGTGCGGGCCGACGTCTGCCACGCCGTGGCGGGGACCCTCGTCAACTTGCCGGGATCCAGGGCGGCCACGCCCGCCGGGTTCCGCGCGTACGCGGGCGCCGCGGCCCCCTCGGGGCCCCAGCCGCCGCCCGGCAGGCCGAGCAGCGCCCCGCACACCAGCGTCGCCGCGGCTGCCGCGATCACGGCCTTCACGTGCTGCCTGCGCCGCATCAGGTCCGGCGGCCTGGCCTGGAGCGAGCAGGGGTCGAACTCCGTCGACTCCAGGAGGGCGAGCGCGTCCTTCCCCGCCGGCATGGTCACGCCGTCCGCCTCGGCGAGCGCCGCGTCCGGGTCCTCGGCACCGGCCGCGGCCAGCATGTTCCGTACGGCGCTGTCGTCGAGCCGTTCGAGGCCGCGCAGGACGAAGGCGGCGCGGCCGGGGCCGCTGAGCGCGGACAGCCCCTGGTCCAGGGCCAGTTCATCGGCCCCGCCCGAGCGCGGGAAGAGCCGCAGGCCCCACACCTGGGGGAGCAGCGGAGGCAGTTGGGAGCGCCGGGGCCAGGCCGTGCGCCGCAGCGGGCGGCCCGCGTCGAGCGCGGTGCGCAGGACCCTGAGCCGTACGAAGCCGTAGCCCGGATCGCCACCCCGCCCCTCGGCGGTGCGGGGTGCCGGGACGGCCGCGGCGTCGGCCGAGGTGCGGGCGCGCGGCAGGGCGCGCTGGGTCAGGGAGTGCGCCGTGAGCACCCGGCGGTTACGGCCGAGGCTGGGCGGGAGCACCAGATAGGCGAGCCGGACGAGCCGCGGGTAGTGCTCGACGAGAGCGGCCTCGGCCTGCTCCACGTCGACGACCGGACCGGGACGGGGGACGACATCCTGTGACTGCACCTTCGACTGCACGTTCATCTGAACGAGCGAATCGTCGGATGGTCACTTCACGGTGTCACCCCGGCTCCGGCTCCGGTTCGACCAGCAGGCGGGCGTAGTTCGCCATCGACCTCTGGTACCGGGGCAGATGGGGCGCCAGCGCGCCGAGCGCCAGCGACAGGCCCTCGCGGTCCCGGCCCAGGCTGGACAGGCACAGTGCCAGCGTGGCACGCACGGCGTCGTCCAACTCGTCGGAAGGCGCGTCGAGTTCGGGGGTGAGGAGCGCCACACCTTCCTCGGGGCGGCCGGTGTTCCGCAGGGAGCTGGAGAGCTGGATCTTCGCGCGGCGGCCCCGGTAGCCGGACAGGCCGAGCTTCAGGGCCTCCTGGTACAGCGGCACGGCCCGGTCCGAGTGGCCCGTCGAGTCGAACGCGCTGCCGCGCTCGAAGGGGCCGACCGGGCTGACGTCCGGCAGCTCGGCGACGAGCGCGTCGATGGCGGCGCGGAAGTCGCCCGCGGTGGACTCGTCGTAGTCGTCGATGCTCGCCCATGCCGCGGCCAGGCGCGCTTCCCAGTCTTCGCTGCTCATCGGGTCACCTTGGCACGGATGCGCCCACGCGGTACAGGGGTTCCTCACGAGCTCTACGAGCCTCGCGTCACCCGGCCACCAGCCGCTGCCGGATCCGTTTCACGGCCTCGTCCGGCACTCCGAGTCCCTCGCGCACGTACGTCTCGAAGTCCCCGAACCGCACCGCCACCTCGTCCTGCGCGGCGTGCAGGTACGACGCCCGTACGCCGATGAGCGCGAGCGCGATCTCCGGGTCGCCGCCCTGCGCGGTGAACCCCTCGACGAGCGGTGCGAAGGCCTCCCGTACCGCCGAGTTGACCGACAGGTACTCCGCCTCCAGGGCGGTCTCGTCCGCGCCGAGGAGCGTCAGGACGACCGTCGCGCCCCAGCCGGTGCGGTCCTTGCCCGCGGTGCAGTGGAAGAGCAGCGGGCCCGCGTCGGGGTCGGCCAGTTCGGTCAGGAGCGTGCGGTAGGCGGCACACGCCGACTTCGTCGAGACGAGGGAGCGGTAGGTGTCGGCGAAGAGTGTCTCGGCGCGCCCGCCGCCGAGCTTCTCGTCGGCGAGCGCAGGGTCGGACAGGACGTGCTTGAGCTGCGCGGCGGCGGGCGCGGCCCCGGTCTGGGCGATCTTGTCGGCGAGCGCGTCCGCGACCAGGACCTGGACGCCTTCGGGGACGTGATCGGGGTGCGAGGCGCGCTCGGCGTTCGTGCGGAAGTCCACGATCGTGCGGATGCCGAGCGCGGCGAACTCCGTATCGGCGCCGGGGTCGAGCCGGTCGAGCTGCCCGGACCGCAGGGCGAGGCCCGGCCGTACGGTGCGGCCGCCGGACAGCGGGATCCCGCCGAGGTCACGGAGGTTGGCGACGGTGGTGGCGGGGATCGCGGGCATGGGCGGGACTCCAGGGGTCGTAGCCGTGACCGTATTCACGGCTTTTGTCCCGCCCATTGTGGCCCAGGGCCCGCCGCTACCCGAGCTGCCAGCCCTCGAACTCCACGGTGCCGCGCGCCCCGCCGCCCCCGTTCGTCGCCGTCATGAAGAGCCCCACGTCCTGCGCCGCCGCCGACCCCGGCACCGCCACGGTCGCGACGGTCCGCCAGGTCGCCCCGTCGTCCGTAGAGAACTCACCCGTGTACGAGCCGCCGGACCGGCTCAGCCGCAGCGTCACCGGCGCCTTGATCCCGGTGACGCGCTTGTACGTGTCGAGCGTCCCGTCCCCGTTCGTGTCGTACGACAGCACGACCCCGGTGGACGGCGTCACGGACAGGTTCAGGAACCCCGGGGAGCCGGGCACCGCCAGGGAGTTACGGACGATGAGCCCCGCCCGCGCCCACGGGCCGGTGACGGCCTGCGAGACCACCTTCACCTGTGCCGACGAACCGCCCGCGAAGACGCCCTCGCGGTACGCCGAGCCGAACTCCGTGGTCCCCTTCCACAGGTCGGCGCCGGCCCCGTCGATCGCGTACCGGTCGCCCAACTGCCCGAAGACGGCGCCGTTGTCGGTGACGGTCCGCCAGGTGCCGTCGAGCGGCCCGGCCTCGAAGAGTGTCCCCGCGTGGACCGACGTCACCCGGTCCTCGCCCTGCGGCCCGTACCGCACGGCGAGTTCGTACGGCAGCGGGCGCAGCGGCCGGTCCAGGGGCGTTCCGGGAGCGCTCGCCTGCCAGCGGACCCTGCCCGTGCCCGCGGGCGCGACGCTCGCGAGGGACGTGGGGCCCTCGGGCGCGGCGTCGATGCCGGACAGCGTGAAGTCCACGCGCCCGGTCGCCCGCAGCCCGTTGACGTTACGGAAAGCGGCCTCCACGCGCGCGTGCCCGCCGGGAGGGAACGCGGTCGGCCGGGCGGTGACGGTCAGCGCGCCTTGGTAGGGCGCCCGCGCGAGCACGTCACGTACGCGCGCGGCCGTCTTGTACGCGTCCCCGACGGGCCGCAGCGGATAGTCCTTGCGCTCCTGGGTCCACGGCTCCTCGAACGCGTACCAGTCGACGGCCGCGGGCGCCGACCCCGTGGCCAGCGCGTCCTCCAGGGCGTCCAGCCACTTCTGCCAGCGCGGCACGTAGAAGTCGGACATCAGGCCGTGCCACTCGCGGTTGGCGTACTCGTGCAGGTTCCCCGGGTCGGACGTGGCGCGGTCGCCCCACACCGTGATGAGCACCTTCGCCGTGCGCTCGAACTCGGCGCGCTCGCCGTCGCTCGTCGCCAGCCGCCGCGCATCGTCGATCCACGGCCCGAGCAGGAACGCCGGATGCGTCCCCGTGACGTCGTCGGACAGGCGCATCAGCTTCAGCCACAGCGTCGCCAGGCTCCGGAAGGCGTCCCGGTCCTTCCTCGCATACGCGGCCCGCAGCTGCGGCAGAAGCTGGCGCGAGCGGTGCGCGAGCGCCTGCCGGGCCACGTCCACCAGGTCGTACTTGTACGCGGCGGAACTCCGCAGCCCGCCGGCCACGCCGAGCAGCCCGCTCAGGGCCGCGTCGAAGCGGCCCGGGTCGTAGGCCAGGGCGCGGGGCGCGTACTCGGCGGCCCGGTTCGCGGCGAGGTCGGGCCGGGCACAGAACAGCGAGTCGTGCGCGTCGCTGCGCTCCACCGCCGTGTGTTGGTACGCGGTGTCGTGCAGGGCGCTCCAGGCGGCCCGCGCGTCCGCGTCCCGGCCGCCGTAGCGGAAGTCGGCGTACCCGGAGAACCAGGCCGCCCGGTCCACCTTGCCGTCGGTCCACGCGAGTTCGGAGAACAGCTCGAAGGCGGCCGGGTCGCGGTCGGTGCCCTCCGGCATGAAGGCCGTGCCGGTGAGCGCGCTGCCCGCCTTGTCGCGCCACGCGAAGAACTTCTCGTTCCAGATGTGGGCGCGGGCGCCGATGGTGGTCCGCCCGCCGAAGTTCGGGATCGTGCCGAACGCGTAGGGCGTGCCGCCCCAGTCCTTCTCGCGGTCGGTGACGGTCGTGAAGCGGTCGGAGACACCGTCGACGATCAGCATGCGCTTCTTGTCGATCGCGTCGATGAGCGCGGGCAGCGGGTTGGCCTCCCAGCCGAGAATCACCCACGTGGCTCCCGGGTGCGCCTTCTGCAGGGCCTTCTCGACGCCGCGCGCCGCGTCCGGCACGGGCACGTCACCGGCTGTGCCGCCCTCGTGCAGCAGGTCCATCTTGAAGTGCCCGGCCGCGCCGAACAGGTCCCGCTGGTGCCCGTAGAAGGAGGCGGCGACGTCCGCGAAGGACCGGGTGCGCGGGTCGAGCCAGTCGGGCCGGTCGAAGCCGTGCCAGGTGCCCTGCGGCACGACGTGCGCGTCGCCGCCGTTACGCTCCACGAAGCCGTGGGGGACATGCCCGTAGTAGCCGGGGAACACGGGCGACATGCCGAGCTCGCGCAGCCTGCCGGTGATCTTCCGGCCCAGCTCCGCGCGTTTCGCGATGAGTTCGGGCGAGAGCGGTCCGCCGTACCCCGACAGGTTCTGCAGGAGCCACCACGGCTGGTGCGTGGGCGCGGGCAGCCAGGCGCGCGACTCCGCGTCGCTGTACCCGAAGTCCTTGAGGACACGCTCGTACACGGCCTCCGTGCCCGCGATGACGAGGACTTCGTTGCAGCCGTGCAGCGCGAGGACATCGATCATCCGCTCCCAGTACGGCCAGTCGGCGTACGGCGCGGTGTAGCCGTCGTTCGTGTCGTTGAGCGCGAAACGGTGGGGGAGCGCGGTGGATCTCTCCAGCGGGCGCGGGGGCGCCGGCAGGGTCTTCGGCAGGTCCAGCTGGCTGCCGTTCCACGCGATGTGCGCCCCGCAGACGTACTTGAGATACCAGTGAACTCCCGTGAGCAGCACGGCCGGTGTCGTGCCGGACACCGCGATCTTTCCCCGGGTGCCGGTCACCCGGAACCGGTCGCCGCCCTGCGGAGCGAGGAGCCTGAGGGTGAACTGGTCCGCGTGTTCCGGGAGGAGTCTGTTGAGTGCGGAGCGTACGGGAGCCGTATCGAAGGCAGGGCCCTCGGCGGCGCGAGCCGTGAGAGGGAACCCCGCGGCGGCTCCCAGGCCGATGGCGCCGGCGGTGCCGAGGACGGAACGTCGCGACGGTGCGGTCATAGGTGTGCCCCCTGCGTCGGATGATGCGGCGCACGGTAACGCTGTGACCCCCTTCGCTCAACGGTGTGTACGCAGCCGGCGAGTTCGTGTCGCCGCACGAGAGGCAAGGAAACGACGGGAATGACGCGACGCATGCGACCCATATGGGTGACCGGGGCGATGGTCTCTCTGGCGGTCCTGACCGGCTGCGGATCAGGCGGCGACAGCGTGCCGAAGACCGCGACCGGCAGCCTGGAACAGCTCGCCGCCAAGGCGAAGTGCAGGCCCGACATCCAGACGGACGCCGAGGAGCTGCGCCAGGCCACCTGCGGCGACGGCCGGGACCGCTACATCCTCGCGACCTTCGCCACCGACCGCGGCCAGGCCGAGTGGCTCGACCAGGCCGACGACTACGGCGGCACGTATCTGGTCGGCCGCCGCTGGATCGCCGTCGGCGACGACAAGGCGGTCACAGCGCTGCGCGGCCGGCTCGGCGGGACCGTGGAGAAGTCCTCCTCGCACCACATGGGGAGTAGCGGTGGTGGGGGTCACGAGGCGGACGGGCACTCCGGGCACAACGGTCACCGCGCGAGCTGACCGCGCAGCAGTCGACGGGGGGTCAGGCCGTCAGGTACAGCGCTGACCCCGGTTGATGCAGTTCGCGACGCGCTTCATCAGGCCGTCGTCGAAGACGTTGATGAAGTCGCCGTGGTCGGTCACGGGCTTGTGCAGCTGCTCGGGGAACGAGTCGACGGCGAAGCCGGGGCCCGGAGGCACGTCGTACACGATGCGCTGCTGCAGCTGCGGGATCGCCTGGAAGCCCTGCGGGCAGGCGCCGCTGTTCGGGTCGGCGAAGGCGACGTGCGTGCGGTGGTTGGCGCTGTCGGTGTTGCGCCCGTCCCAGCAGCTCTGGAACTTGAAGGACCGCACGACCTTGCTGCCTTCAGGGCAGATCGGGTACTTGTCCTTCAGCTGACGGTCCTCGAAACCGGTGCAGCTCCAGGACGCGTTCGCGTTCGCGTCGCCGTTGGTGAACGCCTTGGCGTCACCCGTGATGATGCGCAGGAACCGCGGCATGGCGACGACCTTGCCGGCCGGATTTCCCGCGAACTTCAGCGTGACCGAGGCCGGGGTCTGGATCTCGCCGACATTCTGGTCCTTGCCGCCGCCGTCGGCCTGCGCGTCGTTCTCGTCCTTTCCGTTCTGAAGGCGCAGAACAGGCCAGTAATAGGTCGACTTGTCACCCTGATTGCGGCAGCTCGTGTCGCCATTCGCAAGATCGTCGTCACTGGCGAAAGCGTCGTTCGCCTGATTTCCCACGTAGTCGTGCATATGGTGCGCGCCATTGCTCACACCGGGCGCCACGATGACGTTGTCGGGATTGAACTTGCCGTTCTCGTTCCGCCCGCATTTCGTGGTGAACGTGCCGCGGGAGGCGGCTTGCTGGTTGGGCGGCGTCTGCACGTTGGGCTGGACGGAGTTGATGTCGACGAAGTCGGAGGCGTCGGGGCCGTTGCCGTTCTGCTGGCCGCCGCCCTGCTGTCCGCCGTCCTGTCCGCCGCCCTGCTGACCGCCGTCCCCTTGCTGACCGCCGTCCTGCTGACCGCCGTTCTGCTGGCCGCCGTCCGCGGGGGCGGACGGTGCGGCGGAGCCGGCCGGGGGGCTGCCGTCGGTGCCGGCCGACCTGGCCGTACAGGCCGCGAGGTCCTTCATGCCTTCGGGCGCCGTGCCGCCGGCCCGGCTGATCTCCAGGCCGATCCGGTCGATGAGGTTCGAACGCCGCTCCTTCAACGGCTGCAGAATGCTGTTCTGTACGAACTGCGGATCCCGGGCCGCCGCGTCCCGCGAGGCCGCGAGGCGCTGGTACGACTCGGTGATCTGGCTGTCCATCGTGGCCAGTTCGCCGTCGACCTCCGACCGCGCGGCGTCCGGTACGTCGGAGAGCCCGTTGCCCACGTCGGGGCAGTCGATGGTGGCGACCTGCTGCTGTTGCTGCTGCGCGCCGTCGCCGCGCTGCGCCGGGTTCTCCTCGTGGGCGGACGCGTAGACGTTCACCGCGACCAGCCCTCCTCCACCCAGGAGCAGTGCGGCCGACGCGACCGTCATGCGCGTCGCGAGTGACGAGCGCCGTTTTCGTGATGTGCGTCCCATGGAGCTACGTACGCAACACACGGGCCCCTTGTTCAAAGAGAGCGCCGGTGATTTCCCGGCGGATTCTCAACGGCCCTGATCCAGATAGGCGATGACGGCGAGAACGCGCCGGTTGTCGTCGTCCGACACCGGAAGTCCCAGCTTCAGAAAGATATTGGAGGTGTGTTTCGCGATCGCCCGTTCCGTGACGACGAGTTGGCCCGCGATGGCCGCATTCGACCGGCCCTGCGCCATGAGTTCCAGAACCTCCATTTCGCGCGGTGTCAGACCGCCGAGCGGCTCGTCCGCGGCCCGCCGCGACAGGAGTTGCTGGATCACCTGCGGGTCCATCGCGGTCCCGCCCGCGGCGACCCGGCGCACCGCGTCGACGAACTGGTCCGCGTCGAACACCCGGTCCTTCAGCAGATAGCCGATCCCGCCGTTCCCGTCGGCGAGCAGCTCGCGCGCGTACAGCTGCTCCACGTGCTGCGACAGGACGAGGACCGGCAGTCCCGGCCGCGCCCGCCGCGCGGCCAGCGCGCACTGCAGCCCCTCGTCCGTGTGCGAGGGCGGCAGCCGGACGTCGACGACCGCGACGTCCGGCTCCAACTCGGCCAGTGCCTTGGTCAGTTCGGGCCCGCTCTCGACGGCCGCGGCGACCTCGAAGTCGTACGCCTCCAGCATCCGCACCAGGCCGTCGCGGAGCAGGAAGAGATCTTCGGCTAGGACAACGCGCAAGGAAGCTCCATCGTCACCATGGTCGGACCGCCCGCGGGGGAGCTGACGGCGAGGACGCCGTCGAATGTACCGAGCCGGCGCTCGATCCCGCTCAGCCCCGACCCCGCCCCGACGCTCGCGCCGCCTTTCCCGTTGTCGGTGACGGAGATCCGCAGCATGCCCGTCGCCCCCGTGTGGTGCACGTCGACCCAGACGCGGTCGGCCTCCGAGTGCTTGACGGCGTTCGTGAGGACCTCGCTGACGGCGAAGTACGCAGCCGACTCGACGGGCGCCTCGGCGCGGCCCGGCAGGTCCACGTCGACGTCGGTGGCGACCGGCAGCCGCAGCGCGAGCGCCTTCACCGCGTCACCGAGGCCGCGCTCGGCGAGGACCGGTGGATGGATGCCGCGGACCAGGTCGCGCAGCTCGGTGAGGGCGTCGGCGGAGGACCTGCGGGCCTGCGCGAGCAGCTCCTTGGCCTTCTGCGGGTTCTTCTCGATCAGCGTCTCGATCGTGCCGAGGTCCATGCCCATGGCGACGAGGCGGGCCTGCGCGCCGTCGTGCAGGTCGCGCTCGATGCGGCGCAGCTCCGCGGCCGAGGTGTCGACCGCGTCGCGCCGCGTCTGCGTCAACACCTCGACGCGGGCGGCCAGTTCACCCTCGTCCGGGGTGAGTATCGCCCGCGTCAGCTGGAAGTGGGCACGCAGCAGGAGCGGGGCCGTGAAGTATCCGGCCACGAGCAGCGCGGTGGCGAGAGCGGCGGCCAGGAACGCGGAGCCCTGACCGCTGATGGGTACGAACCCGTACCACCAGCCGACGTACGTGCCGTCCGTGAAGACCCGCCACAGGCCGGCCGCGAGGGCGTACCCCTCCAGCGGATAGAAGACGACCGCGGCCGGCAGGAGCGCGGTCACGAACCCGGCCGTCATGTCGACGAGCAGCCACAGCAGGTCCCGCCAGGTCGCCGGATCACCGAGCATCAGCCGGCACCGCTCCGCCTGCCCGACGAGCCCGGTCCGCACATCGGCGGGGAAGGGCCGGTACAGCGCCGGGACGCGGATCCCGTACCACTCGGCGGCGAGGACGCGCCGCCAGTTCGCCCAGGACCTGACCAGGGAGAGCACGGCAGGAGTGGTGAGCACGCCGACACCCAGGACGATGAACACGATCGACAGGACGGACAGCACGAAGAGGGTGAGCGACCCGGCCAACCCCACCACCGCGAGCGCCAGTCCGCGCGCCCCCGCCACCAGGGCCCGCCGCGCCCGCCCGCCGAACGCACTCGACGCGTCCATCCCGCTCTCCGTCCACCGCCCGACCCGTACGCCCCCAGTCTCCCCGGCCGGGACCGTACGGGGCATGGGGTGAGGCACCCGGCTGGGGGTGTATCTGGCACCACCCCAAGGACCCGCGGGCGTCGGCCTCCCTCAGGAACCCCCGGGCCTAAGCCCCCCCGTTGACCCCCGGGCCTCAGCCCCTCGTTGGCCCTCGGGCCTCAGCCCTCCAGGACCTTGGCCTCCGTCGCCGGGTCGAGGCCGAGCACCGGACGGTCCGGGCGCTGCGGGGCCGCCCCGCCGATGGATTCGAGCCACGCCCAGGTGTCGGCGACGGTCTCCTCGACGGGCCGGCACCGCAGCCCGGCCGCGACCGCCTTCGCCACGACGCCGCTGTGCAGCGCGGCATGCATGTCACTGCCCGGCGGCACCCACACCGGCAGTTGCATCCACGGCTCGATCCCGGCCGCGGCGATCACCTCGGGGGCGGTCCAGCGCAGGTCGGCGTCGCCCCCGGTGACCTGGACACAGGTGTCGAGCAGCCCGCCCATGGTGGTGTGTCCGGAGGGGCTGATCACGGTGTACGGGCCGCTCAGGCCGGCTTGCGCCGCGTCGAGGACCCAGGTGGCGAGATCGCGTACGTCGATGTACTGGAGCGGCAGGTCGCGGGGGCCGGGCGCCAGCACGGGGCCGCCCCGCGCGATCCGCGCCAGCCACCACGGGAGCCGGCCGATGTTCTCGTACGGGCCGAGGATCAGCCCGCACCGCACCAGCAGCGAACGCCCGGCGCCGAACGCGTCGACCGCCGCGAGCTCACCGCCGCGCTTGTCCCGCGCGTAGTCAGTCTGCTCCGCGTCGGGCGAGGCACCGTCGACGACCGGCGCGTCCTCGGTGTAGCCGGGCGGGGGCGCCCACGCGTACACGGACGAGCTCGACACGTAGACGTAGCGGCCCGCGCGCCCCGCGAGCAGCCGGGCGGAGTCGCGGACCACACGGGGCGCCGCCGCCCAGGTGTCGACGACGACGTCCCACTCGCCCTCACTCTCCGCGAGCGCGGTGAGCCCGCCGTCGGTGTCCGACAGGGTGCGGTCCCCGTGCAGGGACCGCACCCCTTCGGGCGCCGCGTGCCGCCCGCGATGGAACACCGTCACGTCCCAGGACCGGGCGACCGCGGCCTCCACCACGGCGCGCCCCACGAATTCCGTACCGCCGAGCACCAGAAGTCTCATACCGGTGACTCTGCCCGCTCGTGGCGCGTCAGGGAATCCGTTTCTGCCCGGGGGAGAACGATTCGGCCGGGGAGGCCGGGTGGGGCCAGGGGGCGGAGCTTCGCCCGTCGGTCAACGCGTGGCCGGCGGGGCGTACTTGTACCCGACCCGCCGCACCGTCTGGATCGCCTGACGGTGCTCGGCCCCGAGCTTGCGGCGCAGCCGCGCGACATGGACGTCGACCGTCCGTCCGTCGCCCACGTGCCCGTAGCCCCACACGGTGGTCACGAGCTGGTCGCGGGTGTGCACCCGGTGCGGATGCGCGACGAGGTGCGCGAGCAGCTCGAACTCCAGGTACGTCAGGTCGAGTTGGCGTCCGTCGACCCGCGCGGTGCGCTGCACGCCGTCGATGCGGACGAGTGCGTCGCTGCCATTGCTGTGGTTGCTGCTGCCGTTGCCGCGGTCCTGCGAAGCGTCCGCGAGCTGCCGCTCGGGCTCGTCGGGTACCGGGAGCAGCGGCTGCTGGTCCGCGGGTACGAGGACCAGGTAGCCGATCATCGGGGGCCGGCCCGGCAGCGTGGGCAGGGTGTGCGGGGGAGCGGGCAGCCAGGTCGCGCCCGGCGGCAGGAAGTCGGCGACGTCGACCACCTCGTCCCGGTCGACGGCGCGCAGCCGGTGGCGGCCGGAGACGACGGGGGAGGGGGCCGCGGTCGCGGAGGAAGCGGTGGAGAAGGAACGGGTGTTCGCCATGAGTGGTCAACTCTTTCGCGCGAGGAGTCATCGAGATCGTCGAGAACTGCGAGGTCACAGAAGGACCTGCGTCGTGCGCGCGGACCGAACGCCGGGGTGAGTCGGCTTTAGAGGGCCTGCGCGTTCTCCGCGCGGCAACACACCCGGTCGAAGTCGTGGTGCTGACGGGAAGGCCAGAAAGGCTCCAGGTCGTGGCGACCCGGCGCGGTGTTCTGGAAGCTGGCCATGGACCCATTGAAGCAGACGGGCTCGCGGGGCAGGACCCCCCTCTCACCGGTCGGACGGCACCTTGGCGCGAACTTGACGTTCCAGCGTTCCCCGAGGTGCGCCGCAACCGTTCCCCGAGGTGCGCGGCAACGCGAAGGGCGCCCACCGGACCGGTGGGCGCCCTTCGGCGATCTGGAGCCGCGGATCAGACCTGGCCGGCCTTCTCCAGGGCGGTGCAGCAGGTGTCGACGATCAGGCGCGTCACGACGTACGGGTCGACGTTCGCGTTCGGACGGCGGTCCTCGATGTAGCCCTTGCCGTCCTTCTCGACCTGCCACGGGATGCGGACCGAGGCGCCGCGGTCGGAGACGCCGTAGCTGTACTCGTTCCACGGGGCGGTCTCGTGCAGACCCGTCAGACGGTCGTCGATGCCCGCGCCGTAGTTCTTGACGTGGTCCATCGGCTTCGAGCCCTCACCGAGCGACTCGCACGCGGTGATGATCGCCTCGTAACCCTCGCGCATCGCCTTGGTGGAGAAGTTGGTGTGCGCGCCCGCGCCGTTCCAGTCGCCCTTGACCGGCTTCGGGTCGAGGGTCGCGGAGATGTTGAAGTCCTCGGCGGTGCGGTACAGCAGCCAGCGGGCCACCCACAGCTGGTCGGAGACCTCGAGCGGGGCGAGCGGGCCGACCTGGAACTCCCACTGGCCGGGCATGACCTCGGCGTTGATGCCGGAGATCCCGAGGCCCGCCTTGAGGCAGTTGTCCAGGTGCGCCTCGACGACGTCACGGCCGAAGATCTCGTCCGCGCCGACGCCGCAGTAGTAACCGCCCTGCGCGGCGGGGAAGCCGCCCACGGGGAAGCCGAGCGGGCGCTCGCCCTCGAAGAACGTGTACTCCTGCTCGATGCCGAAGATCGACTCCTGTGCGGCGAACTTCTCCGCCACCTCGGCGAGCGCGGCACGCGTGTTGGACTCGTGCGGCGTCATGTCGATGTTCAGGACCTCGCACATGACGAGGATGTCGTCGCCGCCGCGGATCGGGTCCGGGTAGGAGGCGACGGGACGCAGCACACGGTCGGAGGCGTGGCCCTTGGCCTGGCTGGTGCTCGAACCGTCGAAGCCCCAGATCGGCAGCTCTTCGAGTGCCGGCGCGGAACCCGCGATTATCTTCGTCTTCGAACGGAGCTTGGCCGTCGGCTGGGTGCCGTCGATCCAGATGTACTCAGCCTTGAACGTCACGGGGGGCCACATCCTTCGGGTGGGTCTGTACGGCGCGGACATGTGCGGGTGCGGCGCCTCTGTGTGCTGCTCCGCAGACTGTCAACAGGCGATTTCCCGTCCGTTGCCCGAATGTGAACCCCGTGTTACCCGGGCCCTTTGTGGCCGGAGTCACGTTTCGTTTCATTTCGCCGGACGGCCCCGGCCCGCACGCGTCATGGGGGCACGCGCGCGGGCCGGGGCCGGGGCCTGGTGGGCCTTCTGGACCTGGTGGACTTGGTGTTGCCTTTGAGGTCAGCCCACCTTCTCTACACGTGCGTTGCGGATGAGGAACTTGCCCGGTTCGCGGACCTGCTCGAACGCCGTGTTGTTCAGCAGGACGCAGCTCCCGGAGGCGGACGTGACCTCGACGGACGTGGACTTGCCGTTGTCGAGGTTGGTGACCTTGAGCCTCGTCCCCGCCGGGAACTGACCGCTGGACGCGGCGGGCGCGCCGCCCTCACCGGAGAGCGTCACGGTCGAACCGGCACAGACCTGCTCACCGGCGGCGTCCCCTCCGGCGGCGGCGTCGGTGGATTCGGGGTCGGGGGCGGCGGTGACCGTGGCCGGGGGTGCGGCCGTCACCGTCTCCATACCGCCGGCCGCGTCACCGGCACCGGTTCCGGCCCCTGCTCCGTCACCGGCCCCGGCCCCTGCCTCGTCATCGGCCCCCGCTCCGGCCTCGCAGCCGGACGCCGCCTCTTTGCGCCGGATCTCCGCGATGACCGCTTCCCGGTTGGCGATGCGGGCCTCGGACTGCGCGTCCGGGGCGGCCCGCTGCCCGTCGATGAACTTCTGGTTGTTGGCGATCGCGGTCTCCAGGCCCTGGCAGACCTGGGCGTTCTGCGCGACCGGCGCCGCATTGCCCGTACTCGCGAACGCGAATGCCGCCCCACCGGCGACGAGGGCCGCGCTCACGGCGAGCGCGGCCTTCTTCCGGGGGCCCATCCTTCTCCTGCGGGACATGTCCGCCTCCTGCCGTCGTTACGAACGTCGGTGCGCGCACCGATACGTACGGGTAACCGGAGGGTGGAACTCAACTGACCCAAGGGAAGCTCAAGTAACGTACGTCACATGAGAGTTGGGATCCGGGCGACCCGGCCGCGTCTCGGCGAGGGCCCGGCGGCGACCCCGCCGCCTCCCGGCAGCGGCTCACTTGCGGCCGAGCGCGTCCCGGACGGCGTCCTCGCTGCGCGCCACCACGGCCGTACCGTCCTCCGCCGTGATGATCGGCCGCTGGATGAGCTTCGGGTGCGCGGAGAGCGCCGCGATCCACCGGTCGCGCGAACCCGCGTCCCGCGCCCAGTCCTTCAGGCCGAGCTCCTTCGCGTCGGCCTCCTGTGTCCGCGTGATGTCCCACGGTTCGAGCCCGAGCCGCTCCAGGACGGCGCGGATGTCGTCCTCGGACGGCACGTCCTCCAGGTAGCGCCGCACCGTGTAGTCGGCGCCTTCCGCGTCGAGCAGGGTGAGCGCGCTGCGGCACTTCGAACAGGCGGGGTTGATCCAGATCTCCATGGGGCCAAAGGTACGGGAAAGGCCTTCTGGCCAGCGGCTATTGTCAGTGCCCGGCAGTAGAATTGAAGCAGTGTTCGAGGGAGCGTCCGGGGCCGCGGAGGGCCTCGGAAGGTCTCCCTCCCGCGACAGGAGGATGCCTGTGCCCGCTGCCGCACCGATGCTCGTCGACCTGCCCTGCAAGCCACTCGGAAAGCTCGAAAAGCTCGAAAAGAAGGCCCTGCCCGCGGGGCGGCCGCGTGACTGGTACATCGCGCACAACCGCCGCCTCAAGGCCATGCGCCTCGCGATCGCCCTGCTCGACTCGGGCGTCTACCTCCCGAACCAGGCCCACAACCGGACGATACGGAGCACGGCGGAGCGCGTCGGTATCCATCCGCCGTCGGACATCACCTGCCACATGGTGCGCGCGCTGATGCGCTACAGCCGCTGATGCGCCACGGCCGCTGATCCGCCTCAGCTGCTGACGGCCAGGTGCGCCGCCCGCCCGTGGTCTTGCCCAACGGGCGGGCGGCGCACGGCAGTTCAGTCACTTCTCTGCCGGAGCCGCCGGTCCCGCCAGCTCCTTCTCCAGCGGTGTACGGAAGCGGGGCGTGACGCGGGCCTCGCCCACCCACTCCTGGAGCCTCGCGGCCTCCGCCTCGACGGCGGCCGCGGCCTCCCGGCCCACGTCCGCGAGCAGCCGCCACCGGACGGTGCCGTCCTTGCCCTGCGCCCACCCGCCGGCGATCCGCCCGTCCCACCACACGGTGGGGCCGATGTTGCCCGCCCCGTCGAAGAGCGGCGCGCGCAGCTCCGGCGGCAGATACCAGTCGCGCTGCTGCCATCCCATCGGGCTCGGGTCGAGCCCGGGAAGCAGGGCCGCCCACGGCGCGGTGTCGGCGGTGACCGGCTCGACGGCATCCGGGAGCACGAACCCGGCCCCTTCGTCCAGCTCCACCTCGACCGCCCCCACCGCTGCCAGCGCCTTGCGCACGTCGCTGACCTTCCACCCCGTCCACCACTTCAGGTCGGCCTCCGTGGCCGGACCGCACGAGCCGAGCCAGTGGCGCAGCAGCTCCGACTGGGCCTCGGCCACGGGGAGTTCGGCGTGCGCGGGCATGAGCGCCCACCGGAACTGGCTGGACGTCCACGACCCGCGGGGCCGCCCGCGCACGACGCGCCCCTCCATGCCGAGCACGCGCAGCAGCCGCGTCGAGATCGACTGCCACGCCTCGTACTTCTTGCCCGGCGCGTACAGCAGCTGCGTACGCAACCGCGGCTCGTCCTCGGCGAGTTCCGCCGCGGTCGCCTCGCCGCGCGCCGCCATCGCCGCCAGGGTGCCCGCCTCGACGTCGGCCAGCCACGCCGCGTCGTGTTCGCCGCCCGCCTCCAGATGCTTGACGAAGGAGGCGCGCTCCCGCGCGGCGACCGCCACACCCGTCGACGCGTGCACCACGGCGGCGAGCGCGGCGGGGAACACGAACACCGTGTGCCGCATGCCGTGCATCCGCACCAGGGAGCGGTCCGTGTACAGAGCGCGCTCCACGTCGGCGACCGTCTTCGAGGAGTCCCGCAGCCGTGCGCCGACCGCCAGGTACACGGTGGCGGGGTCCGTGCCGTGCAGCGCCACGAGGGACCCGGCGACCTCCTCGGCGGACCCGGCCCGCGCGGCGGGCGCGAGCCGCTGCCCGGCCGCGAGCCTGGCCCGCCGCTCAGGCGCCCCGATGTGCCGCCGCCGACCACTCAAGAGGACCTCCCAGAGCTGTGCTTCGACTGTGCCCCCATCCTGCCCCCGGGGCCCCACGGCTTCACCCGTTTGCCGTATCCGGCATGCCGCCCGGGCCCTGGCCGCCTTGACTGAGCTGACGGGGAGCGGAACGAGCAGCGGGAGGCGTGATGTCGAGACGTGGCATACGGGGCGGTGCGGAGGCCGGGCTGCTCGTGGCGGCGGTGCTGCTGGCGGCGGCCGGGTGCTCGGGCAGCGACACCAGCCCCTCCGACGCGGTGTCCAAGGCCGCGTCCGCCGCGTCGTCCGTGGGGTCACGGGCCGGTGACGTCGTCGCCTCGGCCACGGCCAGGGCCCAGGAGGAACTGGACCGCGTCAAGGGCGGCGTGAACGCCAAGGGCGACATCGGCCTCGGCACCGTGGCGAAGGACGGCGACCGGAGCACGGTTCCCGTCACCGCCACCAACAGCTCCGGCTCCCAGGCCTCGTACGCGGTACAGGTCAACTTCCGCGACAGCGGCGGCAACCTCCTCGACACGGTCGTCGTGACGATCGACGACGTAG
This sequence comes from Streptomyces sp. NPDC090032, assembly GCF_044748025.1. NCBI lineage: Bacteria > Bacillati > Actinomycetota > Actinomycetes > Kitasatosporales > Streptomycetaceae > Streptomyces > Streptomyces sp. NPDC090032. The sequence continues at coordinate 379,861 of NZ_JBIVFF010000003.1, forward strand.
ACAAGGGCAAGTCCAAGAAGGCGACGGCCCGCAGCAACCGCACCCTCACCGGCGACGTGAAAGCGGACGTCGGCAGAGCGCTGCGGCACTAGCCGTGGCCGCCCCCGCCCGCCACGCGGACGGTGCCGCGTGACCACCCCGAACGCCCGGGCCGCCCTGGGCAAGGCGGCCCGCAAGCGCGCGTCACGCTCCTCGCACGGGGCGTGGATCCCGGCCGCCGACCGCACCGACCCCGTCGTCGTACTGGAACGGCAGGCCGCCGACCGCGTCGCGGAACTGCTGCCCATCCGGTACGGACGGATGGCGGCCTCGCCGTTCGCATTCCTGCGCGGCGCCGCCGCCGTCATGACCGCCGACCTGGCCACCCAGCGCGCCACCGGCCTCACGGTCCAACTCTGCGGCGACGCCCACCTGTTGAACTTCGGTCTGTTCGCGTCCCCGGAACGGACCCTGCTCTTCGACGTCAACGACTTCGACGAGACCAGCCCGGGCCCCTTCGAATGGGACGTGAAACGGCTGGCCGCGAGCGTGGCCGTCGCCGCCCGCGACAACGGGCACACCGACACCCAGGCCCTCAGATCGGCCGGCGCGGCCGCCGCCGCGTACCGCACGGCGATACACCGGCTCGCGGGGATGGGCGAACTCGCCGTCTGGTACGAGCACACCAACGCGCACCAGCTGCTGCCCCTCATCCGCTCAGGCAGCAGCCGCCGCCGCGTCCAGGCGACCCTCGCCCGCGCCACCCGCCGCACCAGCCTCCACGCGCTCGGCAAACTCACCGAGGTCGTCGACGGGCGCCGCCGCATCGTCCAGGACCCGCCGCTCCTCGAACCGGCGAGCACCCCCGACACGGCCACGGTGCGCAAACTGTTCAGCGACTACCGCTCCACCCTCGCCGAGGAACGCCGCCGCCTCCTCGACCGCTACCGCTTCATCGAGGCCGCCCGCAAAGTCGTCGGCGTCGGCAGCGTCGGCACCCGCTGCTTCATCGTGCTGCTCGAAGGGCGCGACGCCGACGACCCGCTGTTCCTCCAGATCAAGGAGGCCACCCGGTCCGTCATCGAGGAACACCTGCCGCAGGGCCCCTACGTCCACCCGGGCCACCGCGTCGTCGCGGGCCAGCGCCTGCTCCAGGCCACCGGTGACATCTTCCTCGGCTGGATGACCGGCCCCCAGGGCCGCGCCTTCTACTGGCGTCAGCTGCGCGACATGAAGGGCTCCGCCGACGTCGCAGGCCTCGGCCCGGACGATCTGCGCGCCTACGCCGAACTGTGCGGCACCGCCCTGGCCCGCGCCCACGCCCGCTCGGGCGACCGCATCGCCATCGCCGGCTACCTCGGCCGCACCGACATCTTCGACCGCGCCGTGGCCGACTTCGCGCTGCGCTACGCCGACCAGAACGCCATCGACCACACGGCCCTGCGCAAGGCGGCGTCGGAGGGCCTGATCACGATCGCTCCGGGCGTCTGAGAACGCCGGTGCGGCCGCCCCCGGACGGGAGCGGCCGCACCAACAGGACCGTACGGATACGTCAGGCCTCCTTCGAGGCCTCCTCCGAGGCCCCGTTCGAGGCCTCCTGTGCCGCCGCCTCCCCCTTGGCCGCCTTCAGCGCCGCCCGCAACTGCTCCTCCTCGTCGTTGCTCAGCGAGGTCTGGACGAGCTGACCGCCGAAGGACGCGATCTGAGGGATGACCTTGTCCGGAGAGGCCTGCTTCACCAGGACGAACAGCGCGGCGGCACCGGGCCGGAGGTTCTGGCTCAGCTCCTTCATGAAGTCGTCGTTGATGCCGGTGTCGGTCACGGCACCACCGGCGGCCCCGGCCGCGGCACCGACGGCCGCGCCGAGCAGCGGCACGAGGAAGAGCAGCCCGATGACACCGCCCCACAAGGCCCCGCCGGCCGCACCCGTCGCCGTGTAGTTCACGGCCTGATGCAGCTTGATCTTCCCGTCCTCGCGCCGCTCGACGACCACGATGTCCTCGAGCTCGACGAGGTGCTGCTTGGCCAGATCGAGCATTTTCTCGCGCACCTGATGGGCCGTGGCGAGGTCTTCATAGGCGACGACGAACAGATTGCTCATGCGACACTCCTCGGAAGTCTGTTCAACTTCGCCCGAGTTTATGAGCGTTTGCGACCCTCCGCAGAACGAAGCTCCTGCCCCTCCCGAAGGAGGCGACGGTCCCTGCAGTGTTCCTATCGGGCCGTGCCGAAGTCCTGGGTCCAGTAGCTGTTGGGCTGCGCGAGGCCGATGCCGATCTCCTTGAACGAGCAGTCGAGGATGTTGCGCTTGTGGCCCGGGCTGGACATCCAGCCGTCCATGACCTTCTCGGGCGTGGAGTAGCCGTAGGCGACGTTCTCGCCGTAGGAGCTCCAGCTGTAACCGGCACGCGTGATCCGGTCGCCGGGCGCCGACCCGTCGGAGCCCGTGTGGGACATGTTCGCGTGGGATGCCATGTCCTTGCTGTGGTCCTGAGCGGCCTTGGTCAGCTTCGCGTTCATCGTCAGCGGAGAGCATCCGGCCTTGCTGCGCTCGCTGTTGACGAGCGCCAGTACGCGAGCCGCGTCCCCGGATGCCGGTGCGGCCGTGGCGGGCGCGCTGGGGGTCGTGGTGGTCTTCGGTGCGCTGGGAGAGGGGGTGGCCCGGGGTGCGCTGGGAGACGCAGTGGTCCGGGGTGCGCTGGGAGTCGCGGTGGTCCGCCGTGCGCTGGGAGTCGCGGTGGGGCTCTTCGACGCTCCCGCAGTCGGCTCATTACCCCCGTGACCCCAGGACGAGCCCGTCCACCGCTGATGGGAACTGACCTTCTCCCAGTGGCCGGAGGGGCGACCGCCCGCATCGTCCTGATTCCCCATACAGGCCATGGCGGCGGAGGGCACACCCACGGCTCCTACGGCGATGACAGCGATGGCTATTGGCCGGCGGTGCGACTTCCTGCGGTGCTTACTCATGCGTGACCTCGTTCGGTGATCGCGGAGCGCCCCCAGGGGGTCCGACTCTGCCCAGTCCCTGCACCAGGGCCGCGGAGACGCCTTGCGGCCGACATTCTTGGAACTGGTGTCGGGGCGCGGCAACAAGCGGTGGTACTACCTCGGCTCGTAGTCATGGACGGCCCTTGAAACGGGCGCGCAGGCGTGCTGGTCCGGCTCCCCGGGCCGCGAAGAAATCCGTCGGTCCGTCAGAAGCCCTTGCTCGCCAGCCGAACGGGCGAAAGTGTTGAGCGGGCCGAACACCGCTCGACGCGGCTCGGAGAATGTCTGCATCAAGACGGATAAAACGCTCTATGCCGTCAAGCCTCGATCTACTATTCGATGCCCTGAGAGCCAAAAGTCCGTGTGGCTGATGTCACGGGACGACGGGTGCACCGGCCTCGCCATGCCTCCGGCGGTGCAGGCGCTGCCCTCGGTCTCGCAGCCTGAACAGCACCCACGCAAAAGGCCGCCGGCCGTGCCTTCCAGGGGTGGAAGAACACGGCCGACGGCCCACAGACGTCCCAGGCGAGCGGAATCCGCTCCGACCTGTGGCGTTCTTAGATGTCGAAGTACAGCTCGAACTCGTGCGGGTGCGGGCGGAGCTGGATCGGGGCGATCTCGTTCGTGCGCTTGTAGTCGATCCACGTCTCGATCAGGTCGGGGGTGAAGACACCACCGGCCAGGAGGTACTCGTGGTCGGCCTCCAGGGCGTCCAGGACGGCCGGCAGGGAGGTCGGGACCTGCTGGACGTTCGCGTGCTCCTCGGGAGCCAGCTCGTAGAGGTCCTTGTCGATCGGCTCGGCCGGCTCGATCTTGTTCTTCACGCCGTCGAGGCCGGCCATCAGGAGGGCCGAGAAGGCGAGGTACGGGTTCGAGGACGGGTCCGGCGCGCGGAACTCGACGCGCTTGGCCTTCGGGTTCGAGCCCGTGATCGGGATGCGCATCGCGGCGGAGCGGTTGCGCTGCGAGTAGACCATGTTCACCGGCGCCTCGAAGCCCGGGACCAGGCGGTGGTACGAGTTCACCGTGGGGTTGGTGAAGGCGAGCAGCGACGGGGCGTGCTTCAGGATGCCGCCGATGTAGTAGCGCGCCATGTCCGACAGGCCCGCGTAGCCCTGCTCGTCGTAGAACAGCGGGTCGCCGTTCGCCCACAGGGACTGGTGGACGTGCATGCCCGAGCCGTTGTCACCGAAGATCGGCTTCGGCATGAAGGTCGCGGTCTTGTTGTTGCGCCACGCGACGTTCTTCACGATGTACTTGAAGAGCATCAGGTCGTCGGCCGCGGCGAGCAGCGTGTTGAACTTGTAGTTGATCTCCGCCTGGCCGGCGGTGCCGACCTCGTGGTGCTGGCGCTCGACCTGGAGGCCGTTCTTGTCCAGCTCGAGGGAGATCTCGGCGCGCAGGTCGGCGAAGTGGTCGACCGGCGGGGTCGGGAAGTAACCGCCCTTGTAGCGGACCTTGTAGCCGCGGTTGTTCTCTTCCGAACCGGTGTTCCAGGCGCCGGCCTCGGAGTCGATCTCGTAGATCGAGCGGTTCGCCGACGTCTCGAAGCGGACCGAGTCGAAGACGTAGAACTCGGCCTCGGGGCCGAAGTACGCGGTGTCGGCGATGCCGGTCGAGGCGAGGTACGCCTCGGCCTTCTTCGCGACGTTGCGCGGGTCACGGGAGTACTGCTCGCCCGTGATCGGGTCGTGGATGAAGAAGTTGATGTTGACCGTCTTGTCGCGGCGGAAGGGGTCGACGCGCGCGGTGGACAGGTCGGCGCGGAGCGCCATGTCGGACTCGTGGATGGCCTGGAAGCCCCGGATCGAGGATCCGTCGAAGGCCAGCTCCTCGGTGGGGTCGAACGCCGCGGCCGGCACCGTGAAGTGCTGCATCACACCCGGCAGGTCGCAGAACCGGACGTCGACGAACTTGACGTCCTCGTCCGCGATGAACTTCTTGGCGTCATCGGCGTTCTGGAACATCCAACTCCTCCTACTCCCACCCGGGGAGGGGCGGGGTTGCAGCTCGGTGGTGCGGCCAGTGCGGTGGCACACGCTGGGACCCGACCATAGGGACGGGGGATTTCTCAAGCATGACCCATTTGTTTCGCCGAAGTTAACCGGGCCGGGGGCCGGGACGGGCCGTGTGGCCGAGCGCAGTACCGTGGACGGGTGGACAACAGGCAAGTAATGGGATCGTGGCTCTCCGGACCGCGGGCGGCGGCGGAGGACGCGGGTGTCGAGTTCGGGTACCGCGGTGAGCAGCTGGGGCTGCCCGAACAGGGGCCGGGCTCCATCGCCCGCCCCGGCAGGCGCATCGTCGCCCTCGTCATCGACTGGGCCCTGTGCATGCTGATCGCATACGGGCTCCTCACGCACGGCTACAACCAGGCGACGGGGAACTGGGCCCTCGTGATCTTCTTCGCCCTCGGCCTGCTCACCGTCGGCACGGTCGGCTTCACGCCGGGCAAGCGGATCATGGGGCTGCGCGTCGTCGCGCAGGACGGCTCCGGCCGCCTCGGCCTCGGCCGCGTCCTGGTCCGCACGCTGCTCGTGTGCGTCGCCGTCCCCGCCCTGATCTGGGACCGTGACGGCCGCGGCCTGCACGACCGCCTGGCCCGCGCGGTCCAGGTCCGCATCTGACACCGGCGGTCCGGGTCTCACCTGACACCGGCCCCCACCAGGACGCCGAGCGCGCCCTACTGCGACGACGATGAGCCCGGCCACTACGACGATGAGGCCCCGGAACCGATCGGTTCCGGGGCCTCATCGTCGTAGTAGAAGAAGGGTCAGCGTCCCTTGCCGCCGCCGCGCGGCATCCGCATGCCCTTGGGCATCGGGCCCTTGGGGAGCGGCATGTTGCTCATCAGGTCACCCATCGCCCTGAGGCGGTCGTTGGTCGTCGTGACCTGCGGGCCGGCGAGAACGCGGGGGAGCTTGAGCATCGTCGTGCGGAGCTTCTTGAGCGGCACCTGGCCCTCGCCGTTGCCGACGAGGATGTCGTGGACCGGGACGTCGGAGACGATGCGGGCCATCTTCCGCTTCTCCGCCGCGAGGAGCGTCTTCACCCGGTTCGGGTTGCCCTCGGCCACCAGGACGATGCCGGCCTTGCCGACCGCCCGGTGGACGACGTCCTGGCTGCGGTTCATCGCCACGGCCGGGGTCGTGGTCCAGCCACGGCCGATGTTGTCGAGTACCGCGGCAGCCGCGCCGGGCTGACCCTCCATCTGCCCGAAGGCTGCTCGCTCGGCACGGCGTCCGAAGACGATCGCCATCGCGAGGAAGGCGAGCAGGAAGCCGAGAATTCCGAGATATACCGGGTGACCGATCAAGAAACCGATCGCGAGGAACACACCAAAGGTGACGATTCCCACAGCCGCGAGTACAAGAGCGATCATCGGATCGGCCTTGCGGGTCATCTTAAAGGTCAGAGCGATCTGCTTGAGTCGCCCGGGGTTCGCAGCGTCCGCTGCGGTTTCCTTCCTCGCCATGCCTTGAAGTCTACGTGTCCGGGCAAGTGGCTACGACGTGCGGGCTGCCACAGCCTCCTCGAGCACCCGCTGCGCCTCGACCCGGTCCTTGGCGCGGCGGCGGTCGTCGAGCACGGAGGTCCAGGCGTTGCGGCGTGCGGTGCGCTGTCCGCTGCTCATGAGCAGCGACTCGACCGCGCGCAGGGCGTCGGTGAAGGTCGGGATGGCGGTGGCGCGAACGGGCGCGGCCTGCATTGGGAGATCCCCCTCGGGAGCAGCTCTGGCTACGGGCGTACGTGGCGTGAGTACAGCGTCACTGTTTGGTGTTACCAGTGCGTGACCGAAGGGTCAAACGCCTATGAAGCCTTGATGCGGCAGGGCCGAACGATGACGCGGCCCTGACGGTGCCCCCATCTGCGGGGACTGTCAGGGCCGCGTTCTCTCGGCCATTACCGGCCGGTAGCTACTTGTGCGTGATTTCACACGGCTGGCGGGCCGTGCGGGTGCGAGTGGATCAGACCGCCTGCGAGGCCACGTACGCGCCGCGCTTCTCGACGGCCATCTGGTAGAGGCGTCCGGCGCGGTACGAGGAGCGGACCAGCGGGCCCGACATGACGCCGGAGAAACCGATCTGCTCGGCCTCCTCCTTCAGCTCCACGAACTCGGCCGGCTTCACCCAGCGCTCGACGGGGTGATGGCGCGGCGTCGGGCGCAGGTACTGGGTGATGGTGATGAGCTCGGTGCCCGCCTCGTGCAGCTGGCGCAGCGCCTCGCTGACCTCGGCGCGCTCCTCGCCCATGCCCAGGATCAGGTTGGACTTGGTGACCAGGCCGGCCTCGCGGGCCTTCGTGATGACCTCGAGGGAGCGCTCGTACCGGAATCCGGGACGGATCCGCTTGAAGATGCGCGGCACCGTCTCGACGTTGTGCCCGAGAACCTCGGGGCGCGAGGAGAAGACCTCGGCCAGCTGGTCCGGGTCGGCGTTGAAGTCCGGGATGAGCAGCTCGACCTTGGTGTAGCCCTCGGCGCGCTCGGCCGTCATCGCGTGGATCTGGCGCACGGTCTCCGCGTACAGCCAGGCGCCGCCGTCCTCCAGGTCGTCGCGCGCGACGCCGGTGATCGTGGCGTAGTTCAGGTCCATCGTGACGACGGACTCACCGACGCGGCGCGGCTCGTCACGGTCGAGCGCCTCGGGCTTGCCCGTGTCGATCTGGCAGAAGTCACAGCGCCGCGTGCACTGGTCGCCGCCGATGAGGAAGGTGGCCTCGCGGTCTTCCCAGCACTCGTAGATGTTCGGACAGCCCGCCTCCTGGCAGACCGTGTGCAGGCCCTCGCTCTTCACGAGGCCCTGCATCTTCGTGTACTCGGGACCCATTTTCGCCCGGGTCTTGATCCACTCGGGCTTGCGCTCGATGGGGGTCTGGCTGTTGCGGACCTCCAGGCGCAGCATCTTGCGTCCGTCGGGTGCGACTGCGGACACGACCGGCTCCCTACAGCTTTGATTCTTCGGCGTACCTCAGGGTACGCCCGTGGTCTTCATGGGCCTTACGTGTGGCCAACCTCTGGCCTTCGGGGTGCATTCCCGCTCAGGCCGTGGCCTTGTCGGGCTCCTTCTCGGGCGCCTGCTCGATGACGCGCGGGGCGAGGGCCGCGTTCTCCAGGACGTCGCGCAAGTGGCGCTCCACGACCGGCAGGACCTCGTCGATCGTGACCTCGCGGCCCAGCTCGTACGAGAGCGAGGTGACGCCCGCGTCGCGGATGCCGCACGGGATGATCTTGTCGAAGTTCGAGGTGTCCGGGTTCACGTTCAGCGCGAAGCCGTGCATCGTGACGCCCTTGGCGACGCGGATGCCCATGGCGCAGATCTTGCGGTCCTCGCGGCGCTGGCCCGCGTTCGAAGGCGCGTACTCAGGGCCGTTGAGGCGGGGGTCGAACTCGGAGTCGTTCACCCGGGGGTCGAAGTCCAGCGACAGGCCGCCGAGCTTCGGGCGCTGCTCGACCGGGTCGCCGAGCACCCACACGCCCGCCCGGCCCTCGACGCGGGAGGTCTCCACGCCGAACTCGGCACAGACCGCGATCATCGCGTCTTCGAGGCGGCGCAGGTGCGCGACGACGTCCACGGGGCGCGGCAGCTTCTGGATCGGGTAGCCGACGAGCTGGCCCGGACCGTGCCAGGTGATCTTGCCGCCACGGTCCACGTCCACGACCGGAGTGCCGTCCAGCGGGCGCTCCTCGGGCGCGGTGCGGCGGCCCGCGGTGTAGACCGGCGGGTGTTCGAGAAGCAGGCAGGTGTCGGGGACCTCGTCGGCGAAACGGGCGGCGTGCACACGGCGCTGCTCGTCCCAGGCCTCCTGGTAGTCGACCGAGTCCGCTCCGAAACCCAAGCGGACGAACCGCAACTCATTCACGGTCAGTGCCTCCCTAGAACCTTCAGCATGCACATATCGCGCCCCAGCCACTGTACGGGCCGACTCTTCTCGTCAGTTCTCCGGCCAATCGTCACACGATCGGATGAAGGGATGCCGAAGGCCAGGATGGGGCCTGTGATGGCCGTTACATTCGCGCCGTTCCATGTGGGCTGCACCAAAGGCCCGGAAGGCAGGAGACCGCACAGCTGATGACGGAACGACCTCCGCAGCGCACGCCCAACCGCCAGCTAGCCGCGCTCATCGCGGAGGCAGGGTTCTCCAACGCCGGACTGGCCCGCCGAGTCGATCAGCTCGGCCTGGAGCACGGTCTCGACCTGCGCTACGACAAGACATCCGTGACGCGCTGGCTGCGCGGTCAGCAGCCCCGTGGCACCACCCCCGCTCTGATCGCCGAGGTGTTCACCCGGCGCCTGGGACGCCGGCTCTCCGCCCAGGACCTGGGCCTCGACGCCTGCTCCCCGGTCTACGCGGGCCTGGAGTTCGCGGCCTCGCCCGAGGAGGCCGTCGACATCGTCAGCGGCCTGTGGCGCAAGGACTCGGGCAGCCATGCCGAGCTCCGCAAGATCGCGTTCACCCCGGCGGGGCTCGTCGTGCCCAGCCGGGACTGGCTGATCGGGCGGGCCGACGACCGGGTGGCCCACGGGGACCAGGGCGGTCCCGGCGGCGTACGGATCCCTGCCCAGGGACGCCCTTCGGCCAGAGTCCAGGCCGGGCTCGAACAGGGGGTGCCTCCGTTGCCCCGGCAGCGCGGCCAGGCCGAGCGCGGGCCCGGCCAGCGGGTCACCGCGGGCGACATCGCGGCCCTGCGCTCCGTCGGCGAACTCTTCCGCTCCCTCGACCAGGCTTACGGCGGCGGCCACGCCCGCCAGGCGCTGGTGCGCTACCTGGAGCACGAGGCCGAGCCGATGCTGCGGGGCGCCTACGGGGAGCAGGCCGGCCGGCGGCTCTTCGCGGCCGTCTCCGATCTGACCCGGCTCGCCGGCTGGACCTCGTACGACATCGCCGCGCACGGGCTCGCGCAGCGGTACTTCGTGCAGGCGCTGCGGCTCTCGCAGGCGGCCGGGGACCGGACGTACGGGGCGTACGTCCTGGTCACGATGAGCCGTCAGGCCGTCTATCTCGGGCACGGGCGCGAGGCCGTCCAGCTGGCGCGGGTCGCCCAGCAGGGCGTGGGGTCCTCGGCGCCGCCCGCCGTGCAGGCGCTCCTGCACGCGGCCGAGGCGCGCGGGCACGGCGTGCTCGGCGAGGTGCGCGCGTGCACGGCGTCGCTGGTGCGGGCCGAGCGGGCCCTGGAGGGGGTGCGGACCGGGGACGACGTGCCGCACTGGGCGCGGTTCTTCGACGAGGCGCAGCTGGCCGACGAGTTCGGGCACTGCCACCGGGATCTCCAGCAGTACCGCGCGGCCGCCCAGCACGCGGAGCGTTCGCTCCAGCTGCGGGCGCCCGGGTTCGCGCGCAGCCGGCTGTTCTGCCGGGTGGTGCTCGCCTCCGCGCGGCTCGGGCTCGGCGAGCTGGACCAGGCGTGCGTGCTCGGCGCCGAGGCCGCGCAGGCCGCCTCCGAGATGCGCTCCGTGCGGGCGCACGAGTACGTGCGGGAGTTCGAGCGGCGCCTGGAGCCCTATCGCGACGCGGCCCCGGTACGCGGATACCGGGACCGCATCGCCGCCCTCAGTCACTGACGGGACGGGGGCGGTGCGCATCCGCCCCTGCCCGCCGGTCGACTACGGCTGAGCGCTCCCGCGCACCTGTACCTCCGCCAGGGACAGCGGGTCGGCCGCGGACTCCAGCTGTACGCGCACATAGCGGCCCGTCGTCCCGGACGGCAGCGCCACGTTCGACGGCTTGCCCGCCTGATCCGCGATCCGTACGGCCGTCACGCCGGGGCTCTTGCGGGCCTCGTCGAGACTGTCCGCGGTGATCGGGGAGTCCGAGGTGAGGACCCAGAAGTCGGACAGGCGCTCGGCGCAGCAGTCGGTGCGGTTCCAGATGTCGATGCTGCTCAGATCGGCCTTCGCGCCGAGGTCGACCTGCCACCACGCCTGGTTCGAGGGCTCCGCGGTGTGGCTGACGGAACCCGCGCCGAAGGTGCCGTCCGTGTTGCCGTCGACGGCACGCGAGGCCGGGGCGTCCCAGGCGGTGGACTTCTGCGTGGCGCTCTTGCCGAGCGCCAGGTTCTCCGCGGCGACCGTCGCCTTCACGGTCGTGGTGACCGTCATCCCCGCGTGCCGCAGCGTGATCGGCAGCTCGTACGTGCCGGGCTTCGCGGACCGCGGCGGCGTCACCTTGAACGGCACCTCGGCGGAGGCGCCGGGGTCCTGCGGCGGAACGCCGGCCGCCTTCGGGGTGACCGTCCACCCGTCCGGGGCGCCGGTGGTCACCTGGGTGCCGGGTGCCTTCTTGCGGGAGGTGTTGGTGACGATGAGCGTGCCGTCGGCGGTGCGGCCGGGGTTCAGCTCCTTCGGCAGCTCGGTGCGGGTGCGGGCGAGGCTGTGCACGCCCGGCGTCTCGATCTTGAAGACGTACGCGTACTTGCCGGTCTCGGCGGGGGTGTCCACCACGACCCGGCCGCGCTCGTCCTTGTGCCATTTGAGCGGCCCCGCGTCCGAGCCGAGCAGCGAGATGCGCGTGCCCTTCCTCACCGGGGTGTCGGCGCCGAGCGTCAGCTGTTCGCCGGGCCACTTCAGAGCGGTGGCGTACAGCGCGCCGTCCTTGACCGTGTAGCGGACGGTGTCGTCGGAGGCCGGCTCCTCGGCGTGGTGCCAGTACGTGGTGCCGTACACGGCCTCGCCGTTGGTCTTCAGCCAGGCGCCGATGTCCATCAGGCGCTGCTGCTGGAGTTCGGGGATCGTGCCGTCCCCGCGCGGTCCGATGTCGAGCAGCAGGTTTCCGTTCTTGCTGACGATGTCGCTGAGCGAGTCGACGAGCTGGTCGGAGGTGAGGTAGTCCTCCTCCGGCTCGTTCTGGTTGTAGCCGTAGGAGTGCGCGATGCCGCGGCTGGCCTCCCACTTGTTCGGGTCGATGTCCGACTTGACCGTGTACTCGGGGGTCTGGAAGTCGAGTTCGGTGGAGTCGAGGGCGCCCGTGTCGATCTTGCAGCGGTTGGCGACCGCCACCTCCTTGGGGTGCTTCCGGTTCTTCGCCTGGTTGTAGTAATGGGCGAGGACGGGAGCGGTTTTCCAGTAGGACGCGGGCTTCTCCCACTGCCCGTCGCACCACAGCAGGTCCGGGTCGTACTGGTCGACCAGCTCCCGCATCTGGGGCGCCATGTAGTCGCCCACGTAGTCCTTGACCGCGGGTGCCCCGGTGTACGGGACGGGGGCGCCCGTGTACGGGTTGGTGACCGGGTGGCCGGTGTACGACGGGTTGTTCCACTCGTAGAGCGAGTAGTAGAAGCCGGCCTTGAGGCCCTTCTCCTTGCGCGCCGCCTTGAACAGGTCGCCTGCCAGGTCGCGGTGCGGGCCCAGGTCGACGGTGTCGCGCCCGCTGACCTTCGAGTCCCACAGGGCCACGCCCTCGTGGTGCTTGGACGTCAGCACGAAGTACTTGGCGCCGGCGTCCTTGAAGAGCTTCACCCAGGCGTCGGGGTCGTACTTCTGAGCCTTCCACTGCCCGATGAAGTCGTCGTAGTTCGCTGCCGTGCCGTAGGTGTCCTTGTGGTACTGGTTGGTGGGGCTGCCCGCGTCGTTCATGTACGCCCAGTACCACTCGGCGTAGCTGCCGCGCGGGCCCCAGGCGGGCACGGAGTACGCGCCCCAGTGGATGAAGATGCCGAACTTGTCGTCTTCGAACCAGCTCGGCGTCGTATGGCTGTTGAGGGAGTCGACGGTGGGCTCGTAGTCCTTGGCCGGGGGTGCGTCCTGGGCGGCCGCGGGGCCGCCCGTCGCGGGCAGGCCGAGCAGCGCGGCGCAGGCTGCCGCGAGGACGGCGGCACAGGCGCGGCGCCGGGCGTTTCGCGCGGGGCGCGGTCTGAGGTGTGTCACTTGGTGTCCTTCCCGGACAGGTCGGCGATCTGGTCGGCCGTCAACGGCTCGTCCCAGGTGGTGAGTTCGTCGAGGTCGCCGCGGAGGCTCGCCTTCTCCGTGCCGATCGAGCGCAGGGGCAGGGGGATCGACGCGTCGACCGTGCCGACCCGCTTCCCGTCGGCGTAGAGCGTGGTGTGGCCCGGGGTCGCCACCCAGGTCAGCCGGGTCCAGCGGTCCAGCGGCAGCGTGTAGTCGAAGCTGAGGTCGGCCGAGCCGTACCGGGTGAAGCCGACCTTGCCCGTGCCGTACTGCATCAGCTTGAGCGCGCCCGCCTTCGAGCTGAGCAGGACCTGGTCGGCGGTGCGGGCCGTGGGGCGGACCTGCACCGACACCGTCCACGGCTCGGCGACGTCCAGGCCGCCGAAGCCGACGCCGTCCCGGTCCGAGTCGAAGCGCCACGCCTGCCCGCGCACGCCGTCGGCCACCGGCGCCGGGTTGTTGATGATGTACGACGTGCCCGGCAGGTCACCCGCCGTGTCCTTGGCGAAGATCGTGTTGCCAGGGCTGCCCGCGTACGTCCAGCCCTTCGGGTACGCGGCCGGGTCGAAGGTCCAGTGGTGGCTCGGCCGGCCGTCGTCCACCCGCGGCTTCACGGGCGTGGGCGTGATGCCGGGCGGGTCGCCGATGCGGGCCGCGCGGGCCCGGAAGTCGGCGAGGGTGTCCGGGGTCGCGGAGAGGTTCCAGGCCCGGTCGGCGAGGATCGCCCGCGCGCCGGCCATCTGCTGCTCGAAGTACGCGTCGTCCGACCAGAAGTTGTAATCGGCCCAGTTGGTGAGGCCGGAGCCGAGCATGTCGGGGGAGCTGCTCGGGGCCCAGGTGTCGTACATCCAGGGCTCGTCCGGGTACAGGTGGTGGTAGTTGTTCGGCGTCACGTAGAACGGGCCGATGGCGATCTCGTCGTGTCCCGGGATCTCCGGCTCCGCGCCGGTGCCCTCCCAGGTGAGGAAGACGACCGGGCCGTGGACGGTCTGCTGGGGCGCGGCCAGGTGCTCGGAGCCGTTGTACACGGCGGTGCGCTTTCCGTGCGAAGTCACCACGTCGTCAAGGGTGTTGATGTAGCGGTTGAGCAGGTCTCCGAGCGTCGACACGTCGGGCGCGGACGCCAGGTAGTCCTTGACGCGAGGGCAGTCGGCCAGCTGCCCGGGGACCTCCTCCGCGCCGATCGAGAACAGCGGCGCGTCGAACCAGCCGGTGAACTCGTCGACGATCTGCTTCGTCTTCGCCACCGCCTTCTCGCTGGTCATGTCGATGATCCAGTCGGGCGTGAGGTGGGAGTGCGTGTGCGCGGCCGTGCAGGGGTTCGTACCAGACCCGAAGCCGATGCCGAACGCGTCGCTGATCGCCGTCGCGTGGCCGGGAATCTCCAGGCCCGGCATCAGCTGTACGTGGTGACGCGCCGCGAAGGACTTGAGGTGCTCGATGTCGGCGCGGCTGTAGCTGTGCGCGGGGTCCGCGAGGCCCGGGAACTTCGGGCTGTAGAGGCGGAATCCCTCCGACTCGGAGAGGTGCATCAGCAGGGTGTTGAGCTTCTGGTCGCCCATCCTGCGGATCAGGTTCTCCAGGTACGGGATCTTCCAGAACTTGCGGCCGGCGTCCAGGTGGACCATGCGGACCGGCTGCGCGGGGACGTCGCTCGCGCGGGCCCGGGGCAGCGCGCGGTGGTCGTCGGCGGTGGAGCGAAGGAGCTGGAGGAGCGTGCGGGTGCCGTAGAAGAGGCCGTGCGTGGAGGCGGCCCGGATGCGCACGGCGCCGTCCGAACTGTCGAACCGGTATCCCTCCGCGCCGAGTTCACGGTCGTCGGCGAGACCGAGGACGATGTCGCCGGGCCCGGCGTGGGCCACGTCGCCGGCGATGCGCGGCGAGATACCGGAGACCTGTCCGAGCTCCGTGCGCAGCTGGGCGGCGAGCTGCTGCACGTTCTGGCGGGCCGGACCGGGGAACTCGGCGCGGCCGGCCGGCAGGGCGGACTCGGTGCGGGCGCGCGGGTCGACCAGGACGCGGGTGCGGGGGGTGATCTCCACCGTGCCGCCGAGGGACGTCCAATCGGTGGGGCGGGGGACCACGGAGGGCTGCCCGGTGAGCGGTTGGGGGGACTGCTCCTCGGGCTGGACTGCGGATGACGGCACTACAGATCCGATGAATCCAGCGACAAGGGCTAGGACGAACAGCAGGGCTGACGCCGTTCTTCGCACTGCGGCCTCCAGGGGCAGGGGTGGGGACGTGGGGACCGTAGAGGGGAGTTGCTGGGGTGGCAAGAGTGCGCGTGAGGGAAATGAGAGCGCCCGCCTCCGGAATGTGCCACGGAGACGGGCGCGTATGGGGGACCTGTAGAGGTCGGATGTGTGATGAGGGTAGCTGGGGATTCCTGTCGCTGGGCTGTGGTTGGCCCGTACGGCTTGACCCGTACGGTTCGGGTTATCCGGGGTAGTCGTGCGGGTCGGTCAGGCGGCGGCCGGCAACGCGCCTGCCTTCGGGGACAGTTGGACTCCCAGGTCCGCGAGGATCGCCTGCGCGGCCCGGCGGCCCGAGTGGAGGGCGCCCTGCACCGAGCTCGTGGCGCGGTGGTCGCCGCACACATAGAGCCCGTCGAGGAGCCGGACCGGACGGTGCAGGTCGTGCGGGGCCGGCATCGTGGGGACCGCTTCCGGGTCGTGGTGGACCGCGAGGGTCTCCCAGTCGGAGGTCGATGTGCCGTAGAGAGCGGCCAGTTGGGCCCGCAGCTCGCGCTCGGGCGGCGGCGGGCCGAGGACCGTCGAGGAGACGAGCGCGCGGCCGGCCGGGGCGCGGGTCGGGTCGACCTGGCTGATCACCGCGGTGTACGCGACGGGGCCGAGGCGGTCGGCGTCGAGGAGCAGCGCCGGGTCGGTGAGCGGCGGCTCGGGGACCGCGTGGTGGACGACCGTGACGGGTTGGAAGTCCGGCACCCGCAGCCCCGGGAGCAGCTCCGCCGCGGCGCGCGCCCCGGTCGCCAACAGTGTTGCGCGGCACCGGAGTTCACCGTGTTCCTCGGTCGCCACCGAGTTCGCGGAGATGGCGCTGACGCGGACGCCGGTGCGGACCGTGCCCGGCGGGAGACCGGCGGCGAGCAGCTCCGGCAGCGCGTCGGCGCCGCCCTCGGGGACGCAGAGGCGGCCACGGGCGTAGGCGAGCAGGGCGAGGTCCGCGCACCGGCTCGACGAGGTCAGGTCCGGGTCGCACAGGAGCGCCGACAGGAGGGGGCGCACAAAGCCGTCGAGGGTGCGGGCCGGCAGTCCACGGCCGGTCAGGGCGTCGGCGGCGGGGAGTTCGGGGCGTGCGAGGACGCGGGGGACCGGTGTCGCGGCAAGGCGGGCCAGGGCCCTGGCGAGCCGGGCCTGGTCGAGGGGGCTGCCGAGCGGGGCGGCGGGGCGCGGGCTCCTGGCGGTGCGGGGGCGGGGCACCCTCGGGGCGCTCGCGAGGGCGCGCGCCGTTGTGAGTGCGCCCTTCGCGCGCCGTGTGGTCGCGGGCTCCCCGGCGCGATGGCGGCGGCCGTCGCTGTGCACCAGCACCCCGGGCGAGAAGGGGCGCAGGACGAGCGTGTCCAGGCCCGGGGTGCGGCGCAGTTCGGGGTACGAGGTGCACAGGAGCCGGCCGATCCGGTCGAGCCGGAATCCGTCGACCTTCTCGGTGGACATGCGGCCGCCCACACAGGGGGCGGCCTCCAGGACCAGCGTGGGTACGCCCGCCCTGGTCAGGCGGTGGGCGGCCAGGAGTCCCGCGACCCCTGCTCCCACGATGACGACGTCCGCTTGCTGTGCGGGCTCAGGCACGTGCGCCTCCCTGGCGGTTGTGCGGCTGGTGAGAGCCGTCGCTCGTGTCCCGGGCCGTCCGGCCGGCGCACGAAGGCGGGCCCCGAAGGCGTCCTACCCCCCGGCGAACCCGCGTACGGCTCCGCACACCCGGGCTGTACCCGAGTCCGTCGAGGGTAGGTCCGGGCCCCGGCCGGGGGAGTCGCGCGTGACCCGGGCACGGTCGCACGGGGGGCGCCCGGGGCCGCCGGACGCGAGGCCGGCCCGATCGGAACGGAGCGAACGAAGCCCTACCGCCCCTGGAGCGCCGCCGCCCGCTGCCTGATCTCCGGGAGCGCGGCCATCAGGGCCTGGCCCGGGCAGTACGTCTCGAACTCGTCCCGGTGCGCGGCGATGGCGTTGAACTCCGCCGTCCTGCCCTCGGGGAACCGGCTGCGGCTGTTGGTCGAGGTGAGGCGGACGCGGGAGCGCGGGTCGATGTCCGCCAGGCCCAGTTTCCAGGCGGAGAGCGCCGCGATGGACTTCACCATGGAAGACGGCACCGGGATGCCCGCGGTGAAGGTGCCGATGGCTGCGATGCCCGCCGTGCCCTGGTTGAAGCCCTGGGCGTGCGCCCCCACGACCGCCTTGTCGACGCCGCCCGCCCGGCCCTCGTAGATCGTGCCGCACCTGTCGACGAGGAAGTTGTAGCCGATGTCGTCCCAGTTCTGGCCGCCCGCCTGGCCCGCGTACAGAAAGCGGATGATGCGGGGCGTGTCGGCGCAGTCGTAGCCGTTCGGCGAGTCCGTGTGGTGGATGAAGACCGCCGTGACGCGGTCGGCGTACCGGGCGGGCGGCCTGTGGTAGGCGGCATCCGCCAGCCAGGCGGCTCGCGGCACGATCCGGGGCAGAGCGGCGGCGTGCGGACGGCCGGCAGGCCGGCGCACCGGTACGGACAGTACCGGCGGCCGGCTCACCGGTGCGGCGGCCGGCGGCAGCACCGGCGCGGCCCGGTCGGCGGGGGCGGGGCCCGCCGCCCGGCCCGACTTCGCCGCTGAACCGCCGTCCCCGGGCCCGACGGTCACGGCACACATCAGCAGCAGGCCGAAGGCCGTGGCCGCTGGTGCGCAGCACAACGTCATACGGAAGACGCGCATACGTGACACTCTCCGCCGTGCGGCCGGGGCCCGCTTCACATGGTGCGCCGTAAGAGTGGATCCGTGCGGGCCCCGTCGCTGGTCAGAAGTGCGTGCCGCCGTCGACCCTGACCTCCGTGCCGGTGATGAACCTGCCGTCGTCCGAGCCGAGCATCGCGACGACGGACGCCACGCTCTCGGGCCCCGCGAAGCCCTGGCCTATCGCCGGGGCCAGCTTCATGAACAGGCTCATGTCGGCGTCCTCGGGCAGGCCGGGGCCGCTGCTCTGGCGGCTGGCGCCGGAGCCGTCGGTCATGCCGGAGGAGATGGACCCGGGCTGTACGGCCGTGAACCGGATGCCCTGCTTGCTGTACTCGCTCGCCAGGGCGTGCGTCATGGACTGGATGCCGCCCTTGCTCGCCGCGTACGCCGCCATGTAGGGGTGCGCGAAGGTCGCCGACGTGGAGCTGAAGTTGATGACGGCGGCCCCGTCGCCGGCGAGGAGGGCCGGGACCGACTCACGGATCATCAGGAACGTGCCGGCCAGGTTGATCTGGAGCACCTGGTTGAAGTCGGTGAGTGAGGTCTCGTGGGTGTGCGAGGAGCGCAGGATCCCGGCCGCGTTGACCAGCACGTCCAGGCCGCCGAGCGCCTCGGTGGCGGCGGCGACGCCCGCGCGCACGGAGGCCTCGTCCGCGACGTTCACGACGACCGTGGTCAGCCGGTCCGCGGTGCCCGCCGCGGTCGCCTTCTCGACGGTGTCCTTCAGGCCCGCCTCGCTGACGTCGGCGGCGACCGCGCGGGCGCCCTCGGCGAGGACGCGCAGCACGGTGGCCTGGCCGATGCCGGAGCCACCGCCGGTGACGAGTACGCGACGGCCTTCGTAGCGGTTCAGGTTCGGGCTCATGTGCTACTCCACTTCGTTCTCTTCGCGATCCGCGGCACTGGGATCGCCGGGTTCCGTTGGAATCCGCCGTGATCCCGGTGATCGCTGCGACTCCCTGTCCACCGTACGCCTAGGTGGCACATTTTGCCATAACGTCATAACGTGCAGACTTGTTCCCTGGCGCATAGGCTTCCCCGGTGAGCCCCACGAACGATCAGCGCAGTCCGCAGCCCTCCCTGACCGAGCGGCGCAAGGCCGCCACCCAGCTGGACATCGCCCGCGCCGCCGCCGAACTCTTCGCCGAGCACGGCCCCGACGGCACGACGGCCGAGGACATCGCCCAGCGGGCAGGCGTCGCGCTGCGCACCTTCTACCGCTACTTCCGGGGCAAGCAGGACGCGGTCGGACCGCTCCTCGCCGCGGGCGGCGACGCCTGGCGCGCCCTCCTCGCGGACGCGGAGCCCGGCGCCGACCTGCGCATCACCCTGGAGACGGCCGTCACCGCCACGCTCTCCGCCCCCGGCGACCACGGGAGGGAACAGCTGGAGACGACCAGGGGGCTGCTGCGCGCGGCCCAGGACGACGCGGCGCTGCGGGCTGTCTGGTACCGGGTCAACCAGGAGTCGGAGGAGCGCCTCGTCCCCGTCCTCGCCCGGCTCGCGGGAGAGCAGGCGGACCCCCTCGACGTACGGCTCGCCGCCGCCGCGGCCACCGACGCCATCCGGATCGCCCTGGAGGCCTGGGCCGTCACCGACGCCCCCGCGACGGGCGCGACCGGCTCCCCGGCGGTCCTCGCGCTCCGCTGCCTGCGCGAACTGACGGGCGGGATCAGCCTGTTGGGGGAAGGCACGGGCGGAGCCCGATAAGGGCTCAGTCGTCCGCCGGGTCGATCTCCGGAGCGAACACGAGCAGCGTCAGGTCGTCCCGTACCGTCCCCGCGAACCGCACCACGTCCCGCCACAGCGCGTCCGTCAGCTCCGCCGGGTCGTCCGCGCTGAACTGGACCAGGCGCTCCCGCAGCGGATAGAAGGCGCCGGACGGGTCCCGGGCCTCGATCAGTCCGTCCGTCAGCCCCAGCAGCCGGTCTCCGGACCGCAGCCGCACCGTGATCTGTTCCGGCGGCGAGAGGCCCGAGATCCCCAGCCCGAGCGGCGCTCCGGACGGCACCGGCAGCTCGATGACCTCCTTGCCGCGCAGCAGCAGCGGCCGCGGATGGCCGTACGAAACGGCCCGTACCACCGGGGAGTCGTCGGGGAACTCGAGGAACAGCGCGGTCGCGAACAGCTCGGCGTGCTCGACCTCGGCCGAGTCGACCACGAGCCTGCGGTCGAGGCGCGCCGCGACCCCCAACAGATCCGACTGGTCGAGCACGGCCTCACGGAACGCGCCGAGCAGCCCGGCGACCGTGGCCACCGCGGACAGACCGTGCCCCTGCACATCGCCGATCACCGCCCGCACGCTCGTCGGCCCCCTGCGCACGTCGAACAGATCACCGCCGACCAGCGTCCCGCGCTGGGCCGCCCGGTACAGGCCCGCGCAGCGCACCGTGCCGACCCGGTCGCGCAGCGGCGGAAGGACGGCGAACTGGGCCGCCTCGGCGACCGTGCGCACGGTGACGAGCTGGGCGTCGCGTCTGCTGCGGACCCAGCCGATCAGCACGCTGAGCAGCGCCACGAAGGAGACCGTGAGCACGTCGCTGTTGCCGGGGTGCCCGAGGTTCATGAAGGGCACGTTCAGCAGGACGATCACGATCCCGCCGAGCAGCGCCGTGGCGGCGGGCCCGTAGGTGAGGGCGGCCAGCGGCGGGATCGCCCCCAGCAGGAAACCGAGGTCCAGCTTCTCCTCGGTGAGCAGCTGGGCCGCGCACAGCGAGAGGAGGAGCACGATCGGCAGCCATCGCACCCAGCGCGGGGGCGGCGCGCCGCGAAGCCAGGCCCGCTCCTTGCCGTCGTGGCGACGCGGCAACGCCCCGGTCATCGGCGGGCTCCTTCCCATGGACCCCTTCACGCTCCTACGGGAGGACCGTCGCCGCACGCCGGGTGGTCCGTCAGAACCCGGGTGCCCCGCTCACAGGGCCTGGCCCATCAGGACGTCGTCCACGTACGTCCCGTCGAGCAGGAACTCCTCCGGCAGGACGCCCTCGACCGTGAACCCCTCGGACTCGTACAGCGCCCGCGCTGGGGCGTTGTGCCCGAGCACCCGCAGCGTCATGCGGCGCGCGCCGGCCTTGCGGGCGTGTTCCAGCGCCGCACGGACCAGCGCCCGGCCGATCCCGGCGCCCCGCGCATCCGCGGCGACCGCCAGGCCCTGGATCTGCCGCACATGGGTGTTGGCGGCGAGCGCGGTCGGATAGGCGATGCGTACGTAACCCGCGAGCCGCCCGTCGAGCTCCGCGACCAGATGGTCCCGCGGACCGAACCGCTCCGAGAAGAAGGGGTCGTACGGCGGCAGCGGCTTCGGCTGGACGGCGTGCAGCGTCGACCAGGCGGCGCGGTCGAGCCGGGCGAGCCCGTCCTCGTCGTCGACCCGGGCGAACCGTATGTGCGGCTGTGACATGGGGGCCACTGTACGACCGGGTCACGACCGGCCGCCGCGCGATTCACGCGGCAGGATGGATCCATGACCCAGAGCGATTCCGCACCCGCACGACGCTCCCGGTTCGCCGTCGCCGGCGCCTCCGGACTCATCGGTTCCGCCCTGACCCGGTCCCTGCGCGCCGACGGGCACGACGTCGTCCGCCTGGTCCGCAGAGAGCCGGCTGCCGCGGACGAGGTCCGCTGGGACCCGGAGCGGGGGACGGTCGACGCGGCCGCGCTCTGCGGATGCGACGCCGTCCTCAACTTCGCCGCCGCGGGCGTCGGCGACCACCGCTGGACCGACGCGTACAAGAAGAAGATCCGCGACAGCCGGGTCCTCGGCACCGCGACGCTCGCCGAGGCCGTCGCCACCCTGGAAGAGCCTCCGCGTGTCTTCGTCAACGGCAGCGCCGTCGGCTACTACGGCGACACCGGCACGCGCGTCGTCGACGAGAGCGCGCCGCCCGGGGACGGGTTCCTGCCCCAGCTGTGCGTGGAGTGGGAGGAGGCCGCGGCGCCCGCCCAGGAGGCCGGTGTCCGCACGGTGTTCGCGCGGTCCGGGCTCGTCGTGTCCCGGGCCGGCGGGGCCTGGGCGCGGCTCTTCCCGCTGTTCCGCGCCGGGCTCGGCGGACGCATGGGCGACGGCCGCCAGTTCTGGTCGTACATCGCGCTGCACGACGAGATCGCGGCCGTGCGCCACATCATCGACACGCAGGAGCTGTCGGGCCCGGTGAACCTCACCGCCCCGCACCCCGTCACGAACGGCGAGGTGACCGCCGCGATGGGGCGCGTGCTCCACCGCCCGACCCTGTTCACGGCGCCCGCGCCCGCCCTGCGCATGGTCCTCGGCGAGATGGCGGGCGACGTCCTCGGCAGCACGCGGGCCGTGCCGGTCCGGCTCCTGGAGTCCGGCTTCACCTTCGCTTTCCCCGGCATCGAGGAATCGATCCGGGCGGCCGGGAAGTGAACCGGCCGAAGGCCTACGACGCCTACGGCACCTGCGACGCCTGCGACGCCTACGGCACCTGCGACCCGAAGCGCTCCGAGAGCTTCGGGTACAGCCGCTCCAGCTCCGCCGTGTTCTCGAAGTCGACCGGCGTGCCCTCCGGTTCCGCGGGCGCGGCCGGAATGCCGAGGTCCGGCGCCACCGCCCCGGTCAGCTCCTCGTACGCCTCGTCCGCCGCGTAGCCGAGTTCTTCGCCGTCACCGTCGATCTCCTCGTCGAAGTCCCCCAGCAGATCGGCCAGCGCATCCGGCTCGTGCAGCGCGCCCTCGAAGACCTCCCGGCCCTGGCCGATCAGCCAGCAGCGGAAGTAGTCGAACGCGTCGTCGCTCGCCCCGCCGAGCAGCACCCACGCGGCGCCCCACAGATCCCAGCGGTAGGCGCGGTGGTAGCGGGACTCGAAGTGACGGGCGAAGTCGAGCACGGCGTCGGGATCGGCCTGGAGCAGCCGGTCGACGAGCAGCTCGGCATGGTCCTCGGGGTCGCCCTCGGCGGCCTCGCGGGTGCGGTCCACGATCTCCCAGAACTCCGTCTCGTCCATCACGGGACAAGCATCTGCCTTGGGGATCGGGGACGCACGCCGAGTGCCGGAGCTGCGTCAGTTCGTTATGCGCGCACATGCCGACGGCACGGCGCCCGGGGCTCACCGGTAGCGGTCCGCCAGCCGCCGCGCGGCCTCGGCGAACCGCTCGCGCAGCGCAGCCGGTGCGACGACCTCCGCCTCGGGACCGAGCCCGAACAGTTGCCCGAACGCAATGTCCTCCGACTCGACCGGCAGCGTCACCGTCACCCACCCCTCCCCGTCCGGCTCGCCGGCCGACTCCCGCGCCGCGCGCACGGACGCGGGATCGGTCGCGTACGGAAGCTGCCGCAGCCCCGCCGGGGACAGCCGCAGGACGACCTCCGCGCGCAGGATGGACCGCGCGAACTGCTCGGCCCGCTCCTCCCAGAACCCCGGCAGATCGAACTCCTCGTCGCGTACGAAGCGCTCCCCGCCCGCCTCGACGCCGGTGAACCGGTCGATCCGGTACACCCGGTGGGTCCCACCGCCGGCGACACGGGCGCACAGATACCAGACGCCCGCCTTCAGGACGAGCCCGTACGGCTCCAGCTCCCGCTCGACCTCGGCCCCGGCCTCCTCACGGCGGTAGCGGGCGCGCACCACCCGGTCGTCCCACACCGCGTCCGCCACCGCGGGCAGCAGCTCCGGTGCCCGCGGCTCCCTGAACCAGCCCGGCGCGTCCAGATGGAAGCGCTGCGCCGCCGTCCGCGAGGCGTCCCGCACCGAAGGCAGCAGCGCCGCCGACACCTTCAGCCGCGCCGCCGACGCCGCGTCCTCCAGGCCCATCTCGCGCAGCGCGCCCGGCACCCCGGACAGGAACAGGGCCTCCGCCTCGCCGCGCGCCAGGCCGGTCAGCCGCGTCCGGTACCCGCCGATCAGCCGGTACCCGCCCGCCCTGCCCCGGTCCGCGTACACCGGCACGCCCGCCTCGGACAGCGCCTGCGCGTCCCGGGTCACGGTCCGCTCGGAGACCTCCAGTTCGCGCGCCAGCTCACCCGCCGTCATCGACGGCCGGGACTGGAGCAGCAACACCATCTTGATCAGGCGGGCAGCGCGCATACGCCCATGATGCGGGCCCTTCAGCGCGGGGTGTACGTGATGACCGCGAACGAGGCGCCCTGCCGATCGGCGAGCACCGCGAACCGGCCCGGCTCGATGGACGTCGGGTGCACCAGGATCTGCCCGCCCAGCTGCTTGCAGCGGGCCGCCGTAGCGTCGGTGTCCTCGACGGCGACGTACACCATCCAGTGCGAGGGCAGCTCCTCGGGGAACGAGTCCGACGTCGTGTCGAGCATGCCGCCGAAGGGCTCGGTGTCGACGCTCCACTCCGTGTATGTGCCGCCGCCCCCGTAGGGGTGCTGCTTCGTGCCCCAGCCCAGTACGGACTGGTAGAAGTCCTTGGACCCGTCCGGATCGCGGGTCAGGAGCTCGAACCAGCAGAAACTTCCCGGCGCGTTCACGACGCCGAAGCCCGGGTTCGTGATCGGCTGCCACAGGCCGAACGCGGCGCCCGCCGGGTCCCGGCAGACCGCGAAGACGCCGTCCTCCTCGATGGTCACCGGGTCCGTGACCACCGTGCCGCCGTTGCCCTTCACGCGCGCGATGACCGCGTCGACCCCGACCGTCTGGTAGTACGGCAGCCACGCCGACGGTTCCTTCGGCCCCGTGAGCGGGCCGACGCCGGCGACCGGCTCGCCGCCGGACCTGAAGATGCCGTAGCCGTCCGCCACTTCGCTGCGCCAGCCTAGGAGACCCTCGTAGAAGAGCCGGGCCGCGTCGGTGTCGGACGTCGAGAGGTCCGCCCAGCAAGGCGCTGACGGGGTTTTGGAGATCTTCATGGACGTACATCTCCCCTGAACGGCGTCCCCCTGGAACTCCTGCGGACTCCTCCTCATTCACGCATGCGTGCCCCGCCCCGGCAATCGGGACGGGGCACGCATGACAAGGGGGACTACAGGCCGTAGCGCTCGCGCGCCTCCTTCACGGCCGAGGCCTTGATCTCGCCGCGGCGGGCGAGCTGGGCCAGGGCCGCGACGACGATCGACTGCGCGTCGATGCCGAAGTGGCGGCGGGCCGCCTCACGGGTGTCGGAGAGGCCGAAGCCGTCCGCACCGAGCGAGGAGTAGTCCTGCTCGACCCACTGCGCGATCTGGTCGGGGACCTGGCGCATGTAGTCGGAGACCGCGAGGACCGGGCCCTGGGCGCCGTCGAGCGCCGTACGGATGTAGGGAGTGCGCTCCTCGCCGCGCAGGACCGCCTCGTCCGCCTCCAGGGCGTCGCGGCGCAGCTCGGTCCAGGAGGTGGCGGACCACACGTCGGCGGCCACGCCCCACTCCTCGGCGAGCAGCTTCTGCGCCTCGAGGGTCCAGTGGATGGCGGTGCCCGAACCGAGGAGCTGGATGCGCGGGGCGTTGGCGGCCGCGACGTTCACCCCGGCCGACTCGGCGGTGTTGAAGCGGTACAGGCCCTTGAGGATGCCCTCGTCCACGCCCTCGGGCTTGGCCGGCTGCGGCATCGGCTCGTTGTAGACCGTCAGGTAGTAGAAGACGTCCCGGTCCTCGCCCGGGGCCGCCTCGCCGTACATGCGGCGCAGACCGTCCTTGACGATCGCGCCGATCTCGTACGCGAACGCCGGGTCGTAGGACAGCGCGGCCGGGTTGGTCGCCGCAATGACCGGCGAGTGACCGTCCGCGTGCTGCAGACCCTCACCCGTCAGCGTCGTACGGCCCGCGGTGGCACCCACCAGGAAGCCGCGGCCCAGCTGGTCGCCGAGCTGCCACATCTGGTCGGCCGTGCGCTGCCAGCCGAACATCGAGTAGAAGATGTAGAAGGGGATCATCGCCTCGCCGTGCGTGGAGTACGCGCTGGCGGCGGCGATGAAGTCCGCCATGGAGCCGGCCTCGGTGATGCCCTCGTTGAGGATCTGGCCGTCCGTGGCCTCCTTGTAGTACATCAGCTGGTCGCGGTCGACCGGCTCGTACGTCTGCCCCTTGGGGGAGTAGATGCCGAGCGACGGGAACAGCGACTCCATGCCGAAGGTGCGCGCCTCGTCCGGGACGATCGGCACCCAGCGCTTGCCGGTCTCCTTGTCGCGTACGAGGTCCTTGACCAGGCGTACGAACGCCATGGTCGTGGCCACGGACTGCGATCCTGAGCCCTTGTCGAAGGACGCGAACGCCTTGTCGGCCGGGGCCGGCAGCGGGGCGATGGCGTGCGTGCGGCGGGCCGGGGCGGGGCCGCCGAGGGCGGCGCGGCGCTCCTGGAGGTAGCGGACCTCGGGGGAGTCGGCGCCCGGGTGGCCGTAGGGGACCTGGCCGTCGACGAACTGGCTGTCGGAGATGGGCAGTTCAAGGAGGTCACGCATGTCCTTGAACTCGTCCACCGTCAGCTTCTTCATCTGGTGGTTGGCGTTCTTGGACTCGAAGCCCTTGCCGAGCGTGAAGCCCTTGACCGTCTGGACCAGGATCACGGTCGGCGCGCCCTCGTGCGACAGGGCCGCACGGTAGGCCGCGTACACCTTGCGGGGCTCGTGGCCGCCGCGCGAGACCTTGAAGCACTCGGCGATCTTGTCGTCCGTGAGCAGCCGGCCCAGCTCGACGAGCGCGGGCTCGGAGCCGAAGAAGTGCTCGCGGATGTACGCGGCGTCGCGCGTCGCGTACGTCTGGAACTGGGCGTCCGGCACCTCGCGCAGCCGGCGCACGAGCGCGCCGGTCGTGTCGAGCTGGAACAGCTCGTCCCAGGCGGAGCCCCAGAGCGTCTTGATGACGTTCCAGCCGGCGCCGCGGAACTGTGCCTCCAGCTCCTGGACCACGCGGAAGTTGGCGCGGACCGGGCCGTCGAGGCGCTGCAGGTTGCAGTTGATGACGAAGGTCAGGTTGTCCAGACCCTCACGCGAGGCGAGCGCCAGGGCCGCGGTGGCCTCGGGCTCGTCCATCTCGCCGTCGCCGAGGAACGCCCACACGTGCGAGGCGGAGACGTCCTTGATCTTGCGGTTGGTGAGGTAGCGGTTGAACCGCGCCTGGTAGATCGCCGACAGCGGGCCGAGGCCCATGGAGACGGTCGGGAACTCCCACAGCCAGGGCAGGCGCCGCGGGTGCGGATACGACGGCAGGCCGTCGCCGCCGGACTCCTGGCGGAAGTGGTCGAGCTGCTGCTCGCTCAGGCGGCCGTCGAGGAAGGCGCGGGCGTAGATGCCGGGGGAGGCGTGGCCCTGGATGTACAGCTGGTCACCGGAGCCGTCGCCCTCCTTCCCCTTGAAGAAGTGGTTGAAGCCGGTCTCGTAGAGCCAGGCCGCCGAGGCGAACGTCGCGATGTGGCCGCCGACGCCGTACTTGGAGCCACGGGTCACCATCGCGGCCGCGTTCCAGCGGTTCCACGCGGCGATCTTCAGTTCCAGCGCCTCGTCACCCTCGATCGCCGGCTCTGCGGCGGTCGGGATGGTGTTGACGTAGTCGGTCTCGAGGAGCTTCGGCAGCGCCAGGCCTGAGCCCTCGGCGCGCTCCAGCGTGCGGCGCATCAGGTACGCGGCACGGTGCGGCCCGGCCGCCTTGGTAACGGCGTCCAGGGAGGCCTGCCATTCGGCGGTCTCCTCGGGGTCGCGGTCCGGGAGCTGGTCGAGCTCGCTCGGCTGGATTGCGGAGGGGTCGGTCATTGCGCCGCCTTCCTGAGTCGGAGGGGGGTTCCCTTAGCGGAAAGGGTGGGGGTGCCCTAGGTCTTTGGCAGGACAGGGCTTGGGTCCCTGGTGGAGACCCGTCGGCGACTCTAACTCCCTGATCGATGATCGATCAAAGGGTTGAAGGGGAAAACTTCCTCAGACGGAGAAAGTGGGCATCCGGTGCCATTGAACGGGGCACCGGGTGCCTTGTTTTCGAAGGCGGAACCGCGAATTCATGCAGGTGGGAGGGGTGGCACCACGACGTCTGAGCGGGGTGTGGCTCAGGCGCGCGGGGCGCAGCCGAGCACGTGCGCCTTCACCAGCTCCGCGATCGCCGGATCCCGGCGCCGGAACGCGGCGACGAGCGCCTCGTGCTCCTCCGCGTACGACTGCTGGACGGTGCCCAGCCACCGGATGGACAGGGCCGTGAACACCTCGATGCCGAGGCCCTCCCAGGTGTGCAGCAGTACGGAGTTCCCCGCGGCCCGCACCAGCTCGCGGTGGAACCCGACCGTGTGCCGCACCTGGCCCGTCCCGTCGGCCTCCTGGTCTGCGCGGTACAGGGCCGCCACATGGGGTTCGAGAGCCGAGCAGTCCTCGGCCAGCTTCCCGGCCGCGAGCTCCGCCGCGATGGCCTCCAGGCCGGCCCTGACCGGGTAGCTCTCCTCCAGGTCGGCGGCCGTCAGATTCCGCACCCGGACGCCCTTGTTGGGGGCGGACTCGATCAGCCGCAGACTCTCCAGCTCCCGCAGGGCCTCCCGCACCGGCGTCTGGCTGACCTCCAACTCCGTCGCGATGCGGCGCTCCACGATGCGCTCGCCCGGCTTCCAGCGTCCGCTGACGATCCCCTCGACGATGTGCTCGCGGATCTGTTCGCGCAGCGAGTGGACGACGGGCGCGGTCATGATGGCTCCTCCAGAGGGGGCGGGGACCCCAAGGTGCGGTGACCTCTAGACAATACGGCGGCGCCCCCGTCCGGAAGACCTCCGGACAGGGGCGTACGCGCTGATGAGACGAGCGTTACAGGCCGAGCTCGACCTCGAACTCGCCGGCCTCCAGGATCGCCTTGACCGTGGTCAGGTAGCGGGCGGCGTCCGCGCCGTCCACCAGACGGTGGTCGTAGGAGAGCGACAGGAACGTCATGTCCCGCACGGCGATGGTCTCGCCGAGGTCCGGGTGGTTGATGACGACCGGGCGCTTCACCGTGGCGCCGATGCCCAGGATCGCGGCCTGGTTCGGCGGCACGATGACGGTGTCGAACAGCGCACCGCGCGAGCCCGTGTTGGAGATCGTGAAGGTCGCGCCGGACATGTCGTCCGGCGTGAGGCCGCCACCGCGGGCCTTGCCGGCCAGCTCGGCGGTCTTCTTCGAGATGCCGGCGATGTTCAGGTCGCCCGCGCCCTTGATGACCGGCGTCATCAGACCCTTCTCGGCGTCAACGGCGATGCCGATGTTCTCCGAGTCGAAGTACGTGATGGTGCCTTCGTCGTCGTTGATCCGGGCGTTGACGACCGGGTGGGCCTTCAGCGCCTGGGCGGCGGCCTTGACGAAGAACGGCATCGGGGAGAGCTTGACGCCCTCACGGGCCGCGAACGCGTCCTTCGCCTTGGCGCGCAGCTTCATCAGCTTGGTGATGTCGACCTCGACGACCGAGGTCAGCTGGGCCTGCGAGTGCAGCGCCTTCATCATGTTGTCGCCGATGACCTTGCGCATGCGGGTCATCTTGACCGTCTGGCCGCGGAGGGGGGAGACCTCCAGGGCCGGGGCCTTCGCGGCGGCCGGAGCAGCAGCGGCGGCGGGGGCCGGGGCGGCCTTCGCGGCCTCGGCGGCCGCGATGACGTCCTGCTTGCGGATACGGCCACCGACGCCGGTGCCCTTGACGGTGCTCAGGTCCACGCCGTTCTCCGACGCGAGCTTGCGCACCAGCGGGGTCACGTACGCGCCGTCGTCACCGGAGACCGCGGCGGGGGCCGGGGCAGCGGGGGCGACCGGAGCGGGGGTGGCGGCCGGAGCCGGGGCGGCCGGAGCCGCCGGGGCCGGAGCGGCAGCAGGAGCCGGAGCCGGAGCAGCCGGAGCTGCGGGGGCGGCCGGAGCTGCGGGGGCGGCCGGAGCCGGGGCCGGAGCGGCGGCGGGAGCAGCCGGGGCGGCGGGCGCGGCGGCCGGAGCGGCGGCACCGGGAGCACCGATGACGGCGAGCTTGGCGCCGACCTCGGCGGTCTCGTCCTCGGCGACGGAGATCTCCAGGAGAACGCCGGCGACGGGGGAGGGGATCTCGGTGTCGACCTTGTCCGTGGAGACCTCGAGCAGGGGCTCGTCCTCCGCGACCTCCTCGCCGACCTCCTTCAGCCAGCGGGTGACGGTGCCCTCGGTGACGGACTCGCCGAGAGCGGGCAGCACGACGTCGGTGCCGGAAGCGGCACCGGCGGGGGCGGCCGGAGCGGCCGGGGCGGCGGCCGGAGCCGCGGGGGCCTCGGCGGCGGGGGCCGGAGCGGCGGCCGGGGCCTCGGCAGCGGCCGGGGCTTCGGCAGCGGCCGGGGCTTCGGCAGCGGCGGGCGCGCCCGTGCCGTCGTCGATGACGGCCAGCTCGGCGCCGACCTCGACGGTCTCGTCCTCGGCGACCTTGATGGAGGCCAGGATGCCGGCGGCGGGCGAGGGGATCTCGGTGTCGACCTTGTCGGTCGAGACCTCGAGCAGCGGCTCGTCGACCTCGACGCGCTCGCCCTCGGCCTTCAGCCAGCGGGTGACGGTGCCCTCGGTGACACTCTCACCGAGCGCCGGAAGGGATACGGAAACCGACATGGTTTCTGTTGCTCCTTAGTGGGGTCTCCCCTGCTCGAGCGAAGTTGAGAGCTTGGGGGAGTGCGGAAGTCTGTGGTCGGTCGTCGCGCCCAGGGGACGACAGGGGCGACTGGGTCCAGCCTGCGGCCTGACCTAGTCGTGCGAGTGCAGCGGCTTGCCCGCGAGGGCCAGGTGGGCCTCTCCGAGCGCCTCGTTCTGCGTCGGGTGGGCGTGGATGAGCTGGGCGACCTCGGCGGGCAGCGCTTCCCAGTTGTAGATCAGCTGGGCTTCGCCGACCTGCTCGCCCATACGGTCGCCGACCATGTGGACGCCGACCACGGCACCGTCCTTGACCTGGACGAGCTTGATCTCGCCCGCGGTCTTGAGGATCTTGGACTTGCCGTTGCCCGCGAGGTTGTACTTCAGAGCGACGACCTTGTCCGCACCGTAGATCTCCTTGGCCTTGGCCTCGGTGATACCGACGGAGGCGACCTCGGGGTGGCAGTACGTCACCTTCGGCACGCCGTCGTAGTCGATCGGGACGGTCTTGAGACCGGCCAGCCGCTCCGCCACCAGGATGCCCTCGGCGAAGCCGACGTGCGCGAGCTGGAGGGTGGGGACGAGGTCACCGACGGCCGAGATGGTCGGCACGTTGGTCTGCATGTACTCGTCGACCAGGACGTAACCGCGGTCCATCGCGACGCCCTGCTCCTCGTAACCGAGACCGGCCGAGACCGGGCCGCGGCCGATGGCGACCAGGAGGACCTCGGCCTCGAAGGTCTTGCCGTCGGCGAGGGTCACGCGGACGCCGTCCTGCGTGTACTCGGCCTTGTCGAAGAAGGTGCCGAGGTTGAACTTGATGCCGCGCTTGCGGAACGCGCGCTCCAGGAGCTTGGAGCTGTTCTCGTCCTCGACGGGCACGAGGTGCTTGAGGCCCTCGACGACGGTGACGTCGGTGCCGAAGGACTTCCACGCGGAGGCGAACTCGACGCCGATGACGCCGCCGCCCAGGATGATCGCGGACTGCGGGACGCGGTTCAGCGTCAGCGCGTGGTCCGAGGAGATGATGCGGTTGCCGTCGATCTCCAGGCCCGGCAGCGACTTCGGCACGGAGCCGGTCGCGAGGAGCACGTGGCGGCCCTGGATGCGCTGGCCGTTCACGTCCACGGAGGTCGGGGACGACAGGCGGCCCTCGCCCTCGATGTACGTCACCTTGCGGGAGGCGACGAGACCCTGCAGGCCCTTGTACAGGCCGGAGATCACGTCGTCCTTGTACTTGTGGACGCCCGCGATGTCGATGCCCTCGAAGGAGGTCTTGACACCGAACTGGTCGGCCTCGCGCGCCTGGTCGGCGATCTCGCCGGCGTGCAGCAGGGCCTTCGTCGGGATGCATCCGTTGTGCAGGCAGGTGCCGCCGAGCTTGTTCTTCTCGATCAGGGCGACGTCCAGGCCCAGCTGCGCTCCGCGCAGGGCCGCGGCGTAACCGCCACTGCCACCGCCGAGGATCACTAGGTCGAAAACGGTGCTGGCGTCGTTCGCCACGTCACGTCCTCCATGCATGTGCGCCGTACGCCGGTCTGCGGTGACCGGGCGGCGGCTGGTGTCCGGCCGCTTTTTATGCTTCGGCCCTGTGGTGGGGGCCCTATCCTGCCGAGGCCATCCTCGCACTTGTCGACGGCGGACGGGACGCCGGGCCCGGGGGTGAGACGGCGGTTACACCTGAAACCCGGCCGAGGAGGTCCGGCAGGCTGCGGATTTCGTCGAAAGCGAACAGCCCCCGGGTGCCGTCGCACCCGGGGGCTGTCGAGTCGTGCCTTACGCGTCAGCCGAGGTCACCGGCGGCCGTGCGCTCCGCGAGGCGCACCAGCGTACGGACCGCGGAACCGGTGCCGCCCTTGGGCGTGTAGCCGAACGCGCCGGCCTCGTTGAAGGCCGGGCCCGCGATGTCGAGGTGGGCCCACGTGATGCCCTCGCCGACGAACTCCTGGAGGAAGAGGCCGGCCACGAGGCCGCCGCCCATGCGCTCGCCCATGTTGGCGATGTCGGCGGTGGGGGAGTCCATGCCCTTCTTCAGGTCGGCGGGGAGCGGCATCGGCCAGGACGGCTCGCCGACCTCCCCGGCGACCTCGTGGATCGTCGTACGGAAGGCGTCGTCGTTCGCCATGATGCCGAACGTGCGGTTGCCGAGCGCCAGCATCATCGCGCCGGTCAGCGTGGCGACGTCGACGATCGCGTCCGGGGTCTCCTCGGAGGCCTTGGCGATGGCGTCGGCCAGGACCAGACGGCCCTCGGCGTCGGTGTTCAGGACCTCGACGGTCTTGCCGGAGTACATGCGAAGGACGTCACCCGGGCGGGTGGCCGAGCCCGACGGCATGTTCTCGGCGAGCGCCAGCCAGCCGGTGACGTTCACGTCCAGCTTGAGACGGGCCGCGGCGACGACGGCGGCGAACACGGCGGCGGCGCCGGCCATGTCGCACTTCATCGTCTCGTTGTGACCGGCCGGCTTGAGGGAGATGCCGCCCGAGTCGTACGTGATGCCCTTGCCGACGAAGGCGAGGTGCTTGTCCGCCTTCGACGACGTGTAGGAGAGCTTCACCAGGCGCGGCGGGGCCTCGGAGCCGGCGCCGACGCCGAGGATGCCGCCGAAGCCGCCCTTGACGAGCGCCTTCTCGTCGAGGACCTGCACCTTGATGCCGTGCTCCTTGGCCGCGGCCGAGGCGACGGCGGCGAAGGCCTCCGGAGTGAGGTCGTTCGGCGGGGTGTTGACCAGGTCGCGGGCGCGGTTGAGCTCCTCGGTCACGGCGAGGGCGCGCTCCACGGCGGCCTTGAACGCCTTGTCGCGCGGCTTGGCGCCGAGCAGGGCGATCTCGCCGAGCGGCGCCTTGCCGTTGCCGCCGTCCTGGGCGGACTCCTTGTAGGCGTCGAAGGAGTACGCGCCGAGCAGGGCGCCCTCCGCGATCGCGCCCGCGTCACCCGAGTCCTCGACGGGCAGCGCGAACGCGGCCTTCTTCGCGCCGGTCAGCGCGCGGGCGGCGGCACCGGCGGCGCGGCGCAGGGCCTCCGGGTCGTACGACTCGTCCTTCTCCGGCACCGGACCGAGACCGACGGCCAGGACGACCGGGGCCTTGAAACCGGAGGGGGCGGGGAGCTTCGTCACCTCACCCTCACCGCCGGATGCGCCGAGGGTCTCCAGGACGGCGGCGAGCTTGCCGGCGTAGGCCTTGTCCACGGCCTCCGCGCCGGGGGCGACGACGAGCCCTCCGGACTTGGACGCGGCACCCTTCGCCACACCGACGACGATCGCGTCGGCACGCAGGCCGGACGCGGCGGCGGTGCTGAGAGTCAGAGCAGTCACGGTGGTGAGGTCCCTACTTTCATGGTGTCTGAACGAGTTCTGACGGGCCGTGGGGTGTATGGCCCCTTGGGGAGCCTACGCCCGTGTACGCGCGGGTGCGCCTCGCGGTAGGTGACCGCGGGCCGTGTCAGCCGAAGGTGAGGACGACGAGGGCGGCGGTGGCGGCGGTCTCGGCGACGCCGCCGAAGACGTCACCGGTCACTCCGCCGAAGCGTCGAACGCAGTGGCGCAGCAGGAGTTCGGCCGCGCAGCAGGCCAGGACGGCGGCCGCTGCGCCGCGCACGGCGCCGTACGCGGAGCCGGTGACGGCGCCCGCGGCCCCGGCGGCGCACACGGTGACGGCGGCGGCGAGCAGCGCCCCGCGCACCGGCACCGTCCCGGCGACGGCCGCGCCCAGGCCCTCGGGCCGGGCCGGCGGGACACCGGCGCGCGAGGCCAGCATGAGCGCGAGCCGGGCGGTGAGCGCCGAGACGACGGCGGCGAGCGCGCCGCGGGCCCACGAATCCGCGTACAGCTCGGCGAGCGCGGCGACCTGGGCGAGGAGCGCGAGCACGAGCGTGATGACGCCGAACGGGCCGATGTCCGACTGCTTCATGATGCGCAGCGCGTCCTCGGCCGGCTTGCCGCTGCCGAGGCCGTCGGCGGTGTCGGCGAGGCCGTCCAGGTGCAGTCCACGGGTCAGGGCGGCCGGGACGCTCACGCTCGCCACGGCCGCGAGCAGCGGACCGGCGCCGAGCAGCGTCAGGAGCCCGCCGAGCGCGGCGGCGGCCAGGCCCACGACGAGCCCGGCGACGGGGGCGCAGAGCATTCCGGCGCGGGCCGCCTCGCGGTCCCAGCGGGTGACCTCGACCGGGAGCACGGTGAGGGTGCCGAAGGCGAAGCGGAGGCCGTCGGCCGGGGTTGCAGGCATCCCGGCAGGCTACCCGGGGGGCCCAGCACAGCGGGCGGCGCCCGGGCCCCGGCGGCAGGATGGCGGCATGGGTGAGTGGTGGTACCGGAACATCGGCGAGCCGGGGAAGCTGCCGCTGCTGCTCGCCCTCGCCGCGTTCCTGCTGACCTTCGCGGCGACCCGTACGATCACGCGCCTCATCCGCGCCGGGCGCGGACCGTTCCGCAACGTCGCCCCGGGCGGCATGCACATCCATCACGTGGTGCCCGGCGTGATCCTCACCGTCATCGGCGGGTTCGGGGCCGTCGGCAGCGGGCGGCACGGCGTCGGCGCCTCGATCTGTGCGGTGATCTTCGGGATCGGCGCGGGCCTGGTCCTCGACGAGTTCGCCCTGATCCTGCACCTCGCCGACGTCTACTGGACCGAACAGGGCCGGCAGAGCGTCGAGGTGGTGGTCCTCGCGGCGGCGCTGGGGCTCCTCGTCCTCAGCGGCTTCTCGCCGCTCGGCGTGAACGACGTGACGGGACAGGAGGAACAGGGGCGCGGCACCGCGATCGCCACGGTCCTGGTGAACCTCTTGTTCGTCGTGCTGGCCATGTTCAAGGGGAAGCCCCGGCTCGCGGTCGTCGGCGTACTCGTGCCGTTCGTCGCGCTGTTCGGGGCCGTCAGGCTCGCGCGGCCCGGGTCGGCGTGGGCGAAGCGCTGGTACCGGCGGCGCCCGAAGGCCAGGGCCAGATCGCGGCTGCGCGCCTACCGGCACGACCGGCGCTGGTCGAAGCTGAGCCGGGGCTTTCAGGACCTGATCGGCGGCACGCCCGACCCGGAGCGCTCGGCGCCCCGGTGACATACGGCGGCATACGCCGCCCGCGCCGCGCCGGCCAGGGCGACCGCGGTGATCGCCGCCAGGTGCTCCTTGCCGGCGAGGTTCGGCTTCACGGCCGCCTCGGTCACCATGAGGGCGACCACGACGACCGCCGTGCACCGGGCGCCGTAGCGCCAGCACACGTACACGGCGAGCCCCACGACCGCCGCCGACGGGCCGTTGTCGACGATCCGCGCGTCCGAGGCGGGCAGGCCGAGCGGGCCGTCGGGGCCGAGGGTGGTGCCGAGGCGGGCGTAGAGGGTGCCGGCGAGGGTGGCGACGTATCCGACGGCGAGCGTGACCCGCCGGCCGAGGCAGATCTCCGCGATGCCGAACACGATCAGGATCTGCGCGAGGGCGCCCCACACGGGCAGGTCGAGCGCCGGCACGAAGAGGGACAGCGGGGTGCGCAGCAGGGACAGCCACAGCGGGTCCTCGGCCCGTACGGAGCCGATGTCCTGCACGAACCGATAGCCCCAGGACTGGTTCTGGGCGTAGTGGAACAGGGCCGCCAGGCAGACCGCGCCGAGCGTCATCGGCGCCGCCCGCCACCGCTTCGTGACGAGCCCCCTGCGCACCGTCGACCACAGCGGGCCCCACTCGGCGCGGGCCAGGGCGGCCGGGGATCTCACGGGCGCGGCTCCAGATGTCTGCGGTGCATCCAGTTCGGCAGGCCCGGCGCCTCCAGGAAGCCCTCGGCGCGCGCGGAGGCGAGGCCGATCCGCGGCAGGTCGGCGCTCTTCTCGAAGAGCAGGAAGCGGGGTTCCCAGATGGGCCGGTACTTCGCGTTGGCCCGGTACAGGGATTCGATCTGCCACCACCGTGAGAAGAAGCTGAGCAGCGAGCGCCACAGGCGCAGCACCGGGCCCGCGCCGAGCCGCGAGCCACGTTCGAAGACGGACCGGAACATGGCGAAGTTGAGCGACACCTGCGTGATCCCGATCTCCTCGGCGCGCTGGAGCAGTTCGATGACCATGAACTCCATCAGCCCGTTCTCGGAGTCCCTGTCACGCCGCATCAGATCGAGCGAGAGCCCTTCGGGACCCCACGGGACGAACGAGAGCACCGCCTTCAACTCGTCTTTCCCGTCGGTGCATTCGAGCATCACGCAGCGCCCGTCGCCGGGGTCGCCGAGCCGCCCGAGCGCCATCGAGAAGCCGCGCTCGGTCGCTCCGTCGCGCCAGTCGTCGGCGCGCTGGAGCAGGTACGTCATCTCGTCGGCGGGGATGTCCTCGTGGCGCCGGATCCGCACCTCGTAACCCGCGCGCTTGACCCGGTTGTAGGCCTGCCGGACGGTGCGCATGGCCCGCCCCTCCAGCGTGAACTCGCCCGTCTCGACGATGGCTTCGTCGCCGAGTTCGAGGGCGTCGAGGCCGTGCCGCGCGTAGATGGTGCCCGCCTCCTCGCTCGCGCCCATCACGGCCGGGATCCAGCCGTGTTCGCGCGCCTGGACGAGCCAGGGGGCGATGGCGCCGGGCCAGGCCTCGGGGTCGCCGATCGGGTCGCCCGAGGCGAGCGAGACGCCGCCGACGACGCGGTACGCGACGGCCGCCTTGCCGGTCGGCGACCACACGACGCTCTTCTCCCGGCGCAGCGCGAAATAGCTGAGCGAGTCCCGGTCGCCGACCTTGTCGAGCAGCGCGCGCAGCTTCGCCTCGTCGTCGGGGGTGATCGGGTCGACGGCCTTGCGGGAGCGGAACGCGGCGTACGCGACGGCGAGCAGGAGGAGGGTGCTCAGGATGTTGATGACGACGTTGACCCAGTTCGGCGACGTGATGCCGGGGAAGCGGGACTCGTCGGTGGCGACCGAGATGAGGCGCAGGGTGCCGTAGCGCCAGCGCTCCAGGAACGTCGAGTGGTGGCCGTCGTGCGCCTGGTTGGTGACGGTCACGAGGAACGCCGCGAACAGGGACGTCACGAGGAGTCCGCCGATCCCGACCGCGGCCGCGAGCTTCGCGTTCGAGCGGTCCCCCTTCGCGTAGAACTCCCGCCGCCCGAGCAGCAGCGCGGCGACGAACGCGGCGGTCAGGACGAGCGAGATCCAGTTCTGCGGGTAGCGGCTCACCTCGGGGAAGAACATCACGACGATGAACAGGAGCAGGAAGAGCCCGCTGAGTACGAGGTTGAGGATCCACGCGGCGCGCTTGCGGCGGCGCATGGTGATCGCCAGGAACCAGGTGAAGACCCCTGACGCGAACCCGGCCGTCAGCAGGTACGGGGTGAAGTAGTCGTCGGTGTTGTGCCGTTGCAGGTCCTGGCCGAGGGAGACCCAGACCGCGCTCAGGAAGTTGATGAACGTGACGACGCGCAGGTACCAGACGAGGAAGGCGGCCGCCCGTTTCGTGGTGGGGGTGGAGGCGTGGGCGGGGCGCGCGGGTGGAGCGGACGTCTGTTCATCTGCCATAGGCAGGGAGCATATGGGGCATTCAGGGCTAGGCGGGTTGACGTCGCCGGGACGCGAAACGGCGGGTCGCGGCGGGGCCGAACCCGCCGCAACCCGCCGTCAAAAAGGCGTGTCCGGTGCCCTACTCGCCCGCGTCGGCGGTCTCCGGCTCCTCGGCATCCGCCTCGGCGATCTCCGGCTCGTCGGCGGCCTGCGGGACCTCCGGCAGCTCCGCGGCCAGCGCCGCGGCGGCCTGCACCAGCGGCAGCGCGAGCAGCGCCCCCGCTCCCTCGCCCACCGTGACGCCCTGGTCGAGCAGCGGCTCCATCGCCATCCGGTCCAGCGCCTTCGCCTGAGCGGGCTCCCCGCTCGACTGACCCGCCAGCCACCAGTCCGGCGCCCGGAACGCGATCCGCTGCCCGACGAGCGCGCACGCCGCCGACACCACACCGTCAAGGATCACCGGCGTGCGCCGCACCGCGCTCTGCAGCAGGAACCCGGTCGCGGCGGCGAGGTCCGCGCCGCCCACCGCGCCGAGCAGCGCCAGCTGGTCGCCGAGCACGGGCCTGGCCCGCCGCAGGGCGTCCCGCACGGCCGCGCACTTACGCATCCACGCCAGGTCGTCGATCGGCGCGCCGCCGCGCCCGGTCACCACGGACGCGTCCGTCCCGCACAGCGCGGCGATCAGCGTCGCGGCCGCCGTCGTCCCGCCCACGCTGAGATCGCCGAGCACCACCAGGTCCGTGCCCGAGTCCGCCTCCTCGTCGGCGACGGCCATGCCCGCACGGAACGCGGCCTCCGCCTCCTCGGGCGTCAGCGCGTCCTCGATGTCGATGCGCCCGGACGACCTGCGCACCCGGTGCCGTACGACCTCGGCGGGCAGCTCGCCGGGCTCGCAGTCCAGCGACATGTCGACCACCCGCACCGGAACGCCCAGGCGCCGCGCGAGGATCGCCGACGCGCTCGCGCCCTCGACGGCCTGGCGCACCAGCGCCGCGGCACTGCCGGCGGGCCGCGCCGACACCCCGAGTCCGGCGACCCCGTGGTCGCCCGCGAACAGCACGACGCGCGGCCGCTCGAGAGGCTTGACCGGCACCGCGGCCTGGGCGGCCGACAGCCACTCGCCCAGCTCGTCCAGGCGGCCCAGAGCGCCGGTCGGCACCGCGAAGCGGGCACGGCGTTCCTCGGCGTCGCGACGCGTCCCGCCGTCGGGGCGCTCGATCAGATCGGTGAAGTCGTCGAGATTCAGCGAGCTCATTCGCCGAACAGTACCGGCCGTTCCCCGACACGGCGCATGACGTGGTGTTACGCCATGCGATGCATCGGATCCGCAGCGTCATTGCGGGTCTCTCCGTGATCCTTTACGTTCCTGGATGCCCCGGATTGTCGTATCGCCCCAGGGTGGTGTGGCGCCCCCCGGACCGTCCCACAGGAGTTCGTGATGACCCCCACGACCGAGGCCGTCGCCGAGCGGCGGCCCGCCTATCTCACCGAACTCGCCCAGGGCACCGACCGGTTCCACGAGCCGCGCAGGACCGACTGCCCCTGGTGCGGCTCCAGCCGGCTGCGCACCCGGCTGCGGACCACCGACCTCCTCCAGCACAAGCCGGGCAGCTTCGTCGTCGACCAGTGCCGCGCCTGCTCGCACTCCTTCCAGAACCCGCGCCTGACCCCCGAGGGCCTGGCCTTCTACTACCGGGACTTCTACGACGGGCTCAACGCAGGCCACTCCGCCCGACTCCTGAAGGCCCAGCACTCCGCACGGCGCTCGGTCCGGCGCCACCGTGCCGCCGCCCGCACTCTGCTGGCCCTCGTCGAGCCGGAGAGCTGGCTGGACGTCGCCACCGGGCAGGGCCACTTCCCGGCGGCCGCCAAGGAGGTCCACCCGTACACCGCCTTCGACGGGCTCGACACCGGAGCCGCCGTCGAGGAGGGCCGCCGGGCCGGCCGCGTCGAGGAGGCCCACCGTGGCACCCTCACCGAACTCGCCCCCGCGCTCGCGGGACGCTACGACGCGCTGAGCATGTTCCACTACCTGGAGCACGCCACCGACCCGCGCGAGGAACTCAAGGCCGCCCGCACCGTCCTGCGCCCCGGCGGCCACCTCCTCATCGAGGTCCCCGACCCCGAGAGCCGCTACGCGAAGCTGCTCGGCAAGTGGTGGGTGTCGTACTTCCAGCCCCAGCACCTGCACCTCATCCCGATGGACAACCTCCGCCGTGAGCTGGAGCGCCTCGGTTACACCGTCGTCGCGACCGACCGCCGCGAGGCCCACGTCCCGCTCGACCTCACCGCAGGCCTCGCCCTGTTCCTCGGCCACTGGCTGCCGAGCGCCGACGCCCCCTGGCGCAGCAAGGCCCCGACCTCCCTCCAGCGCAGGCTGCGCACGGCACTGACGTACGCCGTCGTGCCCCTCGTCGCCGCGGCCTACGCGGCGGACCAGCTGCTCGCCCCGCTCGCGGGCCGCACCCGCTTCTCCAACGCCTACCGGGTCGTCGCCCGCAAGAACACCCCAGGACCCGGCAGACGCCCGCGACCCTGACCCGAGCGGGACCGAGCCCTGCCTGAACCCCGGCCGATCGCCCCGTGTCAGCCGCGCAGCACCAGCGCCTGCCCGGCCACGACGAGCAGCACCTGTTCGCACTCGGCCGCGAACGCCGCGTTCAGGCGCCCCAGTTCGTCCCGGTAGCGGCGGCCCGACGCGGTCGCCGGGACGATCCCCGACCCGACCTCGTTCGACACGGCGACGACCGTGCGCGGGGTGTTGCGCACGGCCTCCGTCAGCGCCGCGACCTTCTCCCGCAGCGCCCGCTCCCCGCCGCCCGCCCACTCCGCGTCGTCCCAGGCCTGCACCTCGTCCATGGCGTACGTCAGCCACAGCGACAGGCAGTCGATGAGCAGCGGGGGCCCGTCCTGCGCGAGGAGCGGCACGAGGTCGCAGGTCTCCGTCGTGTTCCAGGAGCCCGGACGCCGCTCGCGGTGCAGCGCCACCCGCTGCGACCACTCGGTGTCCCCGCCCCGCGTGCCGCCCGTCGCCACGTACAGCACGCCCGGGAACGCCTCGAGCCGCCGCTCGGCCTCGACCGACTTCCCCGACCTGGCCCCGCCGAGGACCAGCGTCCTGCGGGGCACGTCCGGTACGTCCTCGTACGCCCC
The DNA here is from genome assembly GCF_044748025.1 of Streptomyces sp. NPDC090032. Classification (NCBI taxonomy): domain Bacteria; kingdom Bacillati; phylum Actinomycetota; class Actinomycetes; order Kitasatosporales; family Streptomycetaceae; genus Streptomyces; species Streptomyces sp. NPDC090032. Next base: position 420,719 of record NZ_JBIVFF010000003.1, read on the forward strand.
CACGACGAGCGTCGTCCCGTCCGGCACGGCCCGTGCGCCCGCCGCCGCCAGACGGCGCGTCAGCTCCGGCCCCGGCGGCACGTCGTGGTCGATGTGGACCGCGAGCACATCGGTCGTCGCGCCGATCGCCCCGACGGCCCGCAGCCGTGCCGCCGCGTCCGGGCGGTCCACGATGTCGGCGAGCACCATCTCGTACGGCCGCTCGGCCTCCTCGAAGCCCGCGGGCGCCGCGCCCGGCGGCAGATACAGCAGCCGTTCGCCGTCCGGCCCGGTCACCTCGTAGGCCGTCCCCGGCGAGTCCGTCGGCAGGGCCCGCACCCGGTGCCCGGTCAGCAGCGCCAGCTCGCTCCCGTCCGGTACCCGGACCGGCGACACGAGCCCCGCCGGAACCTCGACGGGCGGCCCGTCGTGCGGATGCGAGAGAAGCACCTGCCGTACGCCGCTGAGACTGTGCCCCGAGCGGGCGGCCGCGAACGCCGCCCCCGGCGTGAGGTCGAGCAGCACCACGCCGTCGATCAGGAGCGCGGTCGCGGCGCGCGCGCCCGGCCCGAGGGCGGTGGCGCAGGCCGCGCAGGGGCAGTCCGGGCGGGGCAGGCCGGTGGGTGCGCCGGTGCCGAGCAGAGTGAGTTCCACGGGAAGATCCTCCCGCGCCACCGCGAGCGGCGCTCGCCCGGCTAGGCTTCCGGGCAGCAGTTGAGACGGTGAGCTGGTCCGTTGACTCTCTGGAGGCTGACATGGCGGCGTGGACGTGGAGGTTCGAGAAGTCGGACGGGACGGAGGTCCAGCCGGCGGTGCAGCCGGAGGAGTTCACGACCCAGGGCGACGCGGAGTCGTGGATCGGCGAGTTCTGGAAGGCCCTCGCGGAAGGCGGCGCCGACCAGGTCACCCTCTTCGAGGACGACGCGGTGATCTACGGCCCGATGGGCCTGCACGCGGAGGACGCGCCGGCGTAGGCCTGCGCGCCTGTAGGTCCGTAGCCCTTCCGGGACGCGGAGGAGGGGGCGGCGACCCGCAACGGGTCGCCGCCCCCTCTGTCCTCTGTCGCCGACCACGAGCGCGTCGGTGTTGGTGACGACGTGCCCCTTGTCGTCGCAGACGATCCCGGAGCGGTCAGCCCCGCACGCCGCACAGGTGCAGCAGCGCCGCCACCCGGCGGTACGGCTCCGTGCGGCCCGCCCGCTCCTCGGCCGCGAGCAGCGTGTGGAACTCGCCGGGCGGCGGCACGGGCGCCTCGTCCCCCGCCGTGTCCGTGAAGACCCGCACCCCGTACCAGGCGTGCAGCGGAGCCCCGATCCCGGCCAGCGTGGCGGTCAGGGCGTCGAGCCGGTCGGCCCGTACGTCGAGCCCGAGCCGGTTGCGGTACGCGAGCGAGTCGAAGGAGCCGAGCGCCGCCTGCCAGTCCCCGGCGAGGCCGGGCCGCATGGCGAGCGCGTCACCGTTGCGCACGAGGAGCGAGAGCAGGCCGCCGGGGGCCAGCATCCGCGCCAGGCCCGCGAGCAGCGCGTCGGGGTCCTCGACGTACATCAGGACCCCGTGACACAGCACCACGTCGAAGCTGCCGGGCAGGAAGTGCACCCCGGTCTCGCGGCCGTCGCCCTCCACGAGGCGCACCCGGCCGCGGATGCCCTCGGGCTCCCCGGCGAGCGCGGCCCGCGCGGCGGCGACCATCCCGGGATCCTGCTCGACCCCGGTCACCTGATGTCCGGCCCGCGCCAGGCGCAGGGCCTGCGTCCCCTGGCCCATGCCGACGTCGAGAATCCGCAGCCGCCGGCCTATGGGGTAGCGCGCGGCCAGCTGCTCGTCGAGCTGCCGGGCCACGAGCTCCTGGCGTACGGCGTTGCGCAGACCGTCGAGCCTGCCGAGCCAGGACGCCGCGGCGCCGCCGGAGAAGGCCTCCGTGCTCAGGGCCGCTCCCCGCGCTTGACCTGGGGCTTGGGCAGACGGAGCCGGCGCATCTGGAGCGTGCGCATGAGGGCGTACGCGACGGCGCCCTTCTTCGGCTCGTTCGGGAACTTCTCGGCCAGGCGCTTCTTCAGGCGGAACGCGGTGACGACCGAGTCGAGCACGATCAGCACGATCACGATGAGCCAGAGCAGCAGCGCGATGTTCTGCAGGCTGGAGATCCGGACCATGGTCATCACGAGGATGATCACCGCCAGCGGCAGGAAGAACTCGGCGATGCAGAAGCGGGAGTCGACGAAGTCGCGCGCGAACTTGCGCACCGGACCCTTGTCGCGAGCGGGAAGGTAGCGCTCGTCACCGTTGGCGAGGGCCTGACGCTGCCTCTCCATCGCGGTGCGGCGGTCTTCGCGCTGCCGCTTCGCCGCCTCCTTGCGGTTCGTCGGCGTATTGGCCACGCTGCGGCGCTGGGTCTGGGCCTGGCTGCGCTTGGGCGTGGGGCGGCCCTTGGGGGCCTGCGGGTCACGGGGCTGCGTGGAGTCGGTCACCGGCGCCTTGGCGGCCTGGGCCTTCTCGTCCTTGGATCGGCTACGGAACACAAAACCCAAGGGTACGGGGTACGGCCGCATGGACCAGAGGCGAGTGGGGAACGATCCGGCAACACCCTGCGTCAGTGTTGCTGAGCGTTCCCGGCGGCTGCACCGCGTGCTCGTCGATCCGGCCCCCAGGGGGACACCTACTCCCTGCGCCGGAGCGGCACCGGACGCAGTCGTCCTTGGGGATGAGCGCATCCGCGCCTGAACAGTGCGGTAATAGAGGCAGGACCCGTACTGTGGGTTCTGTCGCAGTGCTGGTGCTGGACGTCTGCTGGATCTGTCAGAAGGGGGCGCGCGAAGCCCATGAGCGGTGTCATGAAGCGTATGGGGATGATCTTCCGCGCGAAGGCGAACAAGGCCCTTGACCGGGCCGAGGACCCGCGCGAGACCCTCGATTACTCGTACCAGAAGCAGCTGGAGCTGCTCCAGAAGGTGCGCCGCGGCGTGGCCGACGTGGCGACCTCGCGCAAGCGCCTGGAGCTGCAGCTCAACCAGCTCCAGACCCAGTCGTCCAAGCTGGAGGACCAGGGCCGCAAGGCGCTCGCGCTCGGCCGCGAGGACCTGGCCCGCGAGGCGCTCTCGCGCCGGGCCGCCCTCCAGCAGCAGGTCACCGACCTGGAGACGCAGCACCAGACCCTTCAGGGCGAGGAGGAGAAGCTCACCCTCGCGGCGCAGCGCCTCCAGGCCAAGGTCGACGCCTTCCGTACGAAGAAGGAGACGATCAAGGCGACCTACACCGCGGCCCAGGCGCAGACCCGGATCGGCGAGGCCTTCTCCGGCATCTCCGAGGAGATGGGCGACGTGGGCATGGCCATCCAGCGTGCCGAGGACAAGACGGCGCAGCTCCAGGCCCGCGCCGGCGCGATCGACGAGCTGCTCGCCTCCGGCGCCCTCGACGACCAGTCCGGCCTCGCCAAGGACGACATCCAGAGCGAGCTGGACCGCCTCTCCGGTGGTACGGATGTAGAGCTGGAACTCCAGCGGATGAAGGCCGAGCTGTCCGGCGGAAGCTCCTCCTCGCAGCAGGCGATCGAGGGCGGGCAGGGCCAGCAGTCCCCGGCGCAGACGCCGCAGGACACCCCGCGCTTCGACAAGCAGTAGCCACGCCGAGGAGGGCGTCATGATCGTACGGATCATGGGGGAGGGGCAGGTGGAGCTGGCCGACAGCCACTTCACCGAGCTCAACAAGCTCGACGACGAGCTCCTGGCCGAGATGGAGAACGGGGACGGTCCCGCTTTCCGCCGCACGCTCAACGCCCTGCTCGAAAGGGTGCGCTCCCTTGGCACCCCGCTGCCCGACGCGTCCCTGGAACCCTCGGAACTCATCCTTCCGTCCGCGGACGCGACGCTGGAAGAAGTCCGGGAGATGCTGAGCGACGAGGGTCTGATCCCTGGCTGAGCCACCGGCGGCAGTACGCGGAATGCCACGTTCTCCGCAAGTGGACGGGCGTGCCGCGCACGGACGAGGGGGCGATACCGTGACGCCGGTGACCCCCTTCGTACGCTGGGCCAGGGCCCACCCCCGGGCCATGGACGCGGCCCTCGCGGCAGCGGTGCTGTTCTGCATGGTCGCCGCATCCTTCGTCGATCCGAACGGCGGCCACGACGGCACCCCCACCTGGGGCACCCGCAGCCCCCAGCTCCTCAGCGTCGTCCTCATGGTGCTCGGCGCGGCCGCCCTCGTCCTGCGGCGCCGCGCCCCCATGGCGGTCCTCGCGGCCACATCCGCCGTCACCCTCGCCGAGCTCATCACCGGCGACCCCCGCGCGCCCGTCGCGATGAGCGCCGTCGTCGCGCTCTACACCGTCGCCGCCACCACCGACCGCCCCACCACCTGGCGCGTCGGCCTCGCCACCATGACCGTCCTCACCGCCGCCGCCATGCTGGCGGGCCCGCTGCCCTGGTACTCGCAGGAGAACATCGGCGTCTTCGCCTGGACCGGCATGGCCGCCGCGGCCGGGGACGCCGTGCGCAGCCGGCGCGCGTTCGTCGACGCGATCCGCGAGCGGGCCGAGCGGGCCGAGCGCACGCGGGAGGAGGAGGCCCGGCGCCGCGTAGCCGAGGAGCGCCTGCGCATCGCCCGCGACCTGCACGACGTCGTCGCGCACCACATCGCCCTGGTCAACGTCCAGGCGGGCGTCGCCTCGCACGTCATGGACAAGCGCCCCGACCAGGCCAAGGAGGCGCTGTCGCACGTGCGTGAGGCGAGCCGCTCCGCGCTCAACGAACTCCGCGCCACCGTGGGCCTGTTGAGGCAGTCCGGCGACCCCGAGGCCCCCACCGAACCGGCCCCGGGACTCGACCGCCTCGAAGACCTCGTCGGCACGTTCCGCAACGCGGGCCTGCCCGTCGAGGTCGCCTGCGCCGACCGGGCCGTCGATCTGCCGGCCGCCGTCGACCTGGCCGCCTACCGCATCGTCCAGGAGGCCCTCACCAATGTGCGCAAGCACGCGGGCGCCGAGGCCAAGGCCGAGGTCAGCGTCGTGCGCGTAGGCCCGAACATCGAGGTCACGATCCTCGACAACGGGCCGGGCACCGCGCAGCCCTCGGCCGACAGCGGCGGCCACGGTCTCCTCGGCATGCGCGAGCGCGCCGCCGCGATCGGCGGCAGCTGCTCGGCGGGACCGCGGTACGGGGGCGGGTTCCGCGTCCATGCGATCCTGCCCGTCCAGGCCCACGTCACCGGGGGCCGTGCCACGGACACGAGGGACGCTGGATGACCATTCGGGTACTGCTCGCCGACGACCAGGCCCTGCTGCGCAGCGCCTTCCGCGTCCTCGTGGACTCCGAACCCGACATGCTCGTCGTCGGCGAGGCCTCGGACGGCGCGGAGGCGGTCCGCCTCGCCAAGTCCGAGAAGGCCGACGTGGTCCTGATGGACATCCGGATGCCCGGCACCGACGGACTCGCCGCGACCCGTCTGATCAGCGCCGACCCCGAACTCGCGCACGTACGCGTCGTGATGCTCACGACCTTCGAGGTCGACGAGTACGTCGTCCAGTCGCTGCGCGCGGGCGCCTCCGGCTTCCTCGGCAAGGGCGCCGAACCCGAGGAACTGCTCGGCGCCGTGCGGATCGCCGCCGCGGGTGATGCGCTCCTGTCGCCCGTCGCGACCAAGGGGCTGATCGCCAAGTTCCTCGCGCAGGGCGAAGGTTACGGAGACTGGGAGGAGGGGGCGCGCCCCGGCGGCGCCCACGGCGAACGCCTCGCCGCGCTCACGACCCGCGAGCGCGAGGTCCTCGTCCAGGTCGCCGGCGGCCACTCGAACGACGAGATCGCGGAGCGCCTCCAGGTCAGCCCCCTCACGGTCAAGACCCATGTGAACCGGGCCATGGCCAAGCTCGGCGCGCGCGACCGTGCCCAACTCGTAGTAATCGCGTACGAATCGGGCCTGGTCCGTCCAAGGGTGGAGTGAGCCGGGGCCTCCGCGTACTACGGGCGCAGTATGCGGCGCATAAGAACGGGACCTGGGAGCGACGGAACCACCCTCGCGCATGACTGAGTGTGTAGGGGGCCCCGCACATGTCCGCGGACGCACCGCGTTCTCAGGATGCAGCCGCGTCCCCCGGACTCCCGGGGCCTCCTCCTGCCGCGCTCGCCACAGAGAGAGACCCACACCATGTCCTGGCTGTCGAGATTCAGCCTCGCTCAACGGGCCCTGATCGGGCTGATGTCGATCATCGCGATCGTCTTCGGCGCCATCGCGATCCCTCAGCTCAAGCAGCAGCTGCTGCCCTCCATCGAACTGCCCATGGTGTCCGTCCTGGCCCCGTACCAGGGCGCTTCTCCCGACGTGGTCGAGAAGCAGGTCATCGAGCCGCTCGAGTCGACCATCGACGCGGTCGACGGCATCACCGGCATCACCTCCACGGCGAGCGAGGGCAACGCCGTGATCATGGCCCAGTTCGACTACGGCAACGGCTCCAAGCAGCTCGTCGCCGACGTCCAGCAGGCCGTGAACCGGGCCCGCGCCCAGCTCCCCGACGACGTCGACCCGCAGGTCATCGCGGGCTCCACGGACGACATACCGACCGTCGTCCTCGCCGTCACGTCCGACAAGGACCAGCAGGCGCTCGCCGACCAGCTCGACAAGACCGTCGTCCCCTCCCTCAAGGACATCGACGGCGTCGGCCAGGTCACCGTCGACGGTGTGCGCGACCTCCAGGTCACCGTCACCCCCGACGACAAGAAGCTCGCCGCGGCCGGCATCAGCCAGGCCGCGCTCGGCCAGTCCCTCCAAGCGGGTGGCGCGACCGTGCCGGCCGGCTCCTTCGACGAGGGCGGCAGCAACCGCACCGTCCAGGTCGGCGGCGGCTTCACCTCCCTGAAGCAGATCCAGGACCTGATGGTCACCGGCGAGGGCGTCAGGAAGCCCGTACGCCTCGGTGACGTCGCCAAGGTGGCGCAGCAGCCCGCCAAGGCCGACTCGATCACCCGCACCGACGGCAAGCCCAGCCTCGCCGTCATGGTCACCATGGACCACGACGGCAGCGCGGTCGCCATCTCCGACGCGGTCAAGGACAAGCTCCCCGGCCTGCGCAAGGACCTCGGCACCGGCGCGAAGCTCACGGTCGTCAGCGACCAGGGCCCCGCCGTCTCCAAGTCCATCGACGGCCTGACCACGGAAGGCGCGCTCGGTCTGCTCTTCGCGGTCCTCGTCATCCTGGTCTTCCTGGCGTCGATCCGCTCGACCCTGGTCACCGCGGTCTCGATCCCGCTCTCGGTCGTCCTGGCCCTGATCGTCCTGTGGACCCGCGACCTCTCGCTCAACATGCTCACGCTCGGCGCGCTGACCATCGCGATCGGCCGTGTCGTGGACGACTCCATCGTCGTCCTGGAGAACATCAAGCGGCACCTCGGCTACGGCGAGGAGCGCCAGGAGGCGATCCTCAAGGCGGTCCGCGAGGTCGCGGGCGCCGTCACGTCGTCGACCCTGACCACCGTCGCCGTCTTCCTGCCCATCGGCCTGGTGGGCGGCATGGTCGGCGAGCTGTTCGGCTCGTTCTCGCTGACGGTCACGGCGGCCCTGCTGGCCTCCCTGATCGTCTCGCTCACGGTCGTGCCGGTCCTGTCGTACTGGTTCCTGCGCCCGCCGAAGGCGATCAAGGGCGTCGACCCGGAGGAGGCGCGCCGCAAGGCCGAGGAGAAGGAGGCGCGTTCCTGGCTCCAGCGGATCTACGTCCCCGTCCTGCGCTTCGCGACCCGTCGCCGCCTCACCAGCGTCCTCATCGCGGTCGTGGTCCTGGTCGGCACGTTCGGCATGGCCCCCATGCTGAAGACGAACTTCTTCGACCAGGGCGAGCAGGAAGTCCTGTCCATCAAGCAGGAGTTGAAGCCGGGCACCAGCCTGGCGGCGACCGACGCCGCGGCGAAGAAGATCGAGGGGATGCTCGACGGCATCGACTCGGTCAAGGACTACCAGGTCACCATCGGCTCGTCCGGCTTCATGGCGGCCTTCGGCGGCGGCACCGACACCAACCAGGCGTCGTACCAGGTGACGCTGAAGGACAAGGCGTCGTACGACAAGACCCAGGACCGCATCGAGAAGGGCCTCGGGGAGCTCACCGGGGTCGGCCGCACCACCATCGCGGCCGGTGACGGCTTCGGCAGCCAGGACCTGAGCGTCGTCGTGAAGGCGGCCGACGGTCAGGTCCTGCGCAAGGCGGCCGACGAGGTACGCGACGAGGTCGCCAAGCTGGACGACGTCACGGACGTCACCAGCGACCTGTCGCAGTCGGTCCCGCGCATCTCGGTCAAGGCCAACTCCAAGGCCGCCGCGGCCGGGTTCAACGACACCACGCTCGGCGCGGCCGTCGGCCAGGCCGTGCGCGGCACCACCAGCGGCAAGGCGATCCTCGACGACACCGAGCGCGACGTCGTCGTGAAGTCGGCGAAGCCCGCCACCACCATGGACGAGCTCAAGAAGCTCCCGATGGGCCCCGGCGGTCTGAAGCTCGGCGACATCGCCACCGTGAAGCTGGTCGACGGGCCGGTCTCCATGACCCGGATCGACGGCGCCCGCGCCGCGACGATCACGGCCAAGCCGACCGGTGACAACACGGGCGCGGTCAGCGCCGACCTGCAGACGAAGATCAACGCGCTGAAGCTGCCCGCGGGCGCGACGGCCACGATCGGCGGCGTCACGTCCGACCAGGACGACGCGTTCAAGAACCTCGGCCTCGCGATGCTGGCCGCGATCGCGATCGTGTTCATGCTCCTGGTCGCCACGTTCCGCTCGCTGGCCCAGCCGCTGATCCTGCTGGTCTCGATCCCGTTCGCGGCGACCGGCGCGATCGGCCTGCTCGTCGCCACCGGCACCCCGATGGGCGTCCCGGCGATGATCGGCATGCTGATGCTCATCGGCATCGTGGTCACCAACGCGATCGTCCTGATCGACCTGATCAACCAGTACCGCAAGGAGGGCTACGGCACGATCGAGGCGGTCATCGAGGGTGGCCGCCACCGTCTGCGCCCGATCCTGATGACGGCCCTGGCGACGATCTTCGCCCTGCTCCCGATGGCGCTCGGCGTCACCGGCGAGGGCGGCTTCATCGCCCAGCCGCTCGCGGTCGTGGTGATCGGCGGTCTGATCACGTCGACGCTCCTGACGCTCCTCCTCGTCCCGACGCTCTACGCGATGCTGGAGCTCCGCAAGGAGCGGCGCAGCAAGAAGCGTGAGGCGAAGCGGGCGAAGAAGGCGGGCGTGCCGGCCGAGCAGGAGGCCGCGCAGGCCTCGGAGGCCGAGTCCGGCGAGCCGGAGCCGGCCCAGGTCTGACGCACCCGGCACAAAGCCCGGAGCCCGGGTCCCACCGAGAGGCGGGACCCGGGCTCCGGGCTTTTCAGGCGCTCATGCCTACGGCAGCGCCAGCATCCGCTCCAGCGCCTGCTTGGCGAACTGCTCGGTCTCGCGGTCGACCTCGATCCGGTTGACCAGGTTGCCCTCGGCCAGGGACTCCAGGGTCCACACCAGGTGGGGCAGGTCGATGCGGTTCATCGTCGAGCAGAAGCAGACCGTCTTGTCGAGGAAGACGATCTCCTTGTCGGGGTGCGCGTTGGCGAGGCGCCGCACCAGGTTGAGCTCGGTGCCGATCGCCCACTTCGACCCGGCCGGGGCCGCGTCGAGGGCCTTGATGATGTACTCCGTCGAGCCGACCTCGTCCGCCGCGGCGACGACCTCGTGCTTGCACTCGGGGTGCACCAGGACGCGTACGCCGGGGATCCGCTCGCGGACGTCGTCGACCGAGTCGATCGAGAAGCGCCCGTGCACCGAGCAGTGCCCGCGCCACAGGATCATCTTCGCGTTCCGCAGCTCCTCGGCGGTCAGGCCGCCGTTCGGCTTGTGCGGGTTGTACAGGACGCAGTCCTCCAGGGACATGCCCATGTCCCGCACGGCGGTGTTGCGGCCCAGGTGCTGGTCCGGCAGGAAGAGCACCTTCTCGCCCTGCTCGAAGGCCCAGTCCAGGGCCCTCTTCGCGTTCGACGAGGTGCAGATCGTGCCGCCGTGCTTGCCGGTGAAGGCCTTGATGTCGGCGGAGGAGTTCATGTACGAGACGGGCACGACCTGCTCGGCTACGCCGGCCTCGGTCAGCACGTCCCAGCATTCGGCGACCTGCTCGGCGGTGGCCATGTCGGCCATGGAGCACCCGGCGGCCAGGTCGGGCAGGACCACCTTCTGGTCGTCGCCGGTGAGGATGTCGGCGGACTCGGCCATGAAGTGCACACCGCAGAAGACGATGTACTCGGCCTCCGGCCGGGCGGCCGCGTCGCGGGCGAGCTTGAAGGAGTCACCGGTGACGTCCGCGAACTGGATGACCTCGTCGCGCTGGTAGTGGTGGCCGAGCACGAAGACCTTGTCCCCCAGCTTCTCCTTGGCCGCGCGGGCGCGCTCCACCAGGTCCGGGTCGGACGGGGAGGGCAGGTCTCCAGGGCACTCCACGCCGCGCTCGCTCCGCGGGTCGGCCTCGCGGCCGAGCAGCAGGAGAGCCAGCGGAGTCGGCTGGACGTCCAGGTCAACGGGGGTCTGGGCCGTGGTCACGTCACGCACCCTTTCTTGTTATGACATTCGTGCGGCGAGGCTTCTCGTCGAAATGACGCTATCTATCATAACTGCTTCACGTCAGAATGACGATGGCCATCGTGTCGATGTGACGCAATCCGCGTGGACCGGCCCGTGTCCGCCGCGCGCGGGGTGTGCGAGCATGAAAGGGCAAGGAAGCCGAACTCGCCGAGAGGCGAAACACGAGCGCCAGGGCCGGAATGAATCCGCGGCCCCGCCGGTTGGAACGTCGGCAAGCAGTCTCCGTACAACCCTGGAGAGAAGCAGATGTCCGTATCGGACGAGACCACCACCGTGAGCGACGGCATCCTCCTGTCCGACGCCGCCGCGGCCAAGGTCAAGGCCCTCCTTGACCAGGAAGGGCGCGACGACCTGGCGCTGCGCGTCGCCGTTCAGCCCGGAGGCTGCTCCGGCCTGCGCTACCAGCTCTTCTTCGACGAGCGCTCCCTCGACGGGGACGTCGTCAAGGACTTCGGTGGCGTCAAGGTCGTCACCGACCGCATGAGCGCCCCGTACCTGGGCGGCGCGTCCGTCGACTTCGTCGACACCATCGAGAAGCAGGGCTTCACGATCGACAACCCGAACGCCACGGGTTCCTGCGCCTGCGGCGACTCGTTCAGCTGAGCCTGAGCCTGTACACACACGAAGCGGCGGTTCCCTGCTCGAGGGGGAATCGCCGCTTCGTGTGTTGTCACGCGCTCAGCTCTGCGGAGCCGGCTCGTGCCCGCGTCCGCTGTCCGCGTGCGGCACCGCCTTGTCCTTCGAGTCCACGACCTTACGGCCGTCGAGCGGCTCGTCCAGCGTCACCGGCAGCGTGTAGAACTTCGCCATCGCGACGCAGACCGCGCCCTTCTTCTGTGTCTCGGTGACCTTCAGGGCGACCTTGCCGTCCTGCTGCGTCGCCGAGGCCGTGTAGGTGCTGCACACGCCGCCCGTGAAGTGCGCCGTGAGCGTCCGCCCGTCCACGGTGTAGCCGTCGGGGCGCACGTCGCGGGTGGTGGTCCCCGGGTCGCCGGGCCGCACGCTCGGCCGCGGGCTCGGCTTGTCCGCCGGCTTCGGCGCGTGCGGCGACGTCAGGAACTTCGGGTCCACCGCGGGATGCGTCACCGTGAAGGCCGCCTGCCCGCCCTGCGGCTTCACCTGGAACAGCCACGACGGTACGAGGATCTGCCGCCCCCGCGTGAACTGCGCCGAGAGCCCGAACGTCGCGCCCGTGACATGGACGGGCTCCGCCGCGGGCAGCTTCGTCGGCGCCTTGCACGGTGCCTCGTCCCGCTCCTTCACCGGCGCCGGACTCGCGCAGCCGCCGATACCGACGCGACCGGCCCCGACAGCCGCGGAGTTGAGCAGATCGAGCGTCTTCTGCGCGCTGATCACGGGGTACGTGTCGCCCTTGGCCGGCTCCTTCAACTGGCCGCTGCCGCCGACCACTTGACCGTCCGGGCCGACCTGGACGCCCGTGGTCCAGCCGTAGGTGGGCAGGTCGCCGACGCGGGGCTCCGCGTTCACCACCCGTATCGCGCCCATCAGCTGGCGCGCGTCGAGCTTCGCGTCGTCCTGTCCGAGCGCCTTGAGGACGGGGGTGGCCGCCTCCTTCGCGGCGGCCTCGCTCACGGCGTCCTTGGTGCTGCCGTTCCCCGGCGCTTCGGTGCACTTCGTCGGGCTCGCGCACTTGTGGCCCGCGGACGGTGCGTAGCGCGCATACGTCCAGGCGCCGGGTGCCCGCTCGGTCACCTGGAGTGAGGGACCCGAGCCGTCCTTCGCCGGGCCCACCTTCCAGGCGCCGTTCTCCAGGCGCGGGGTGCCCTGCGCGTCCAGGGTCCTGGCGAGTGCGGCGACATCGGCCGCGGTCACCTTGCCCTCGGTCCGGTAGACGGGGGCGTCGCCGGGACCCGTGGGGAGCTTGCCGTCGGCCCGGTAGCGGGTGCCGTTCGGGTCGGGCTCACCCGGCGCGATTCCCGAGGTGGAGCCGGTGCCGCCCGCCCGGTAACCGTCCAGGGCGAGAGGCGGGGGAGTGGAGTCGTCGCCGGCCGCCGGGGTGCCGCCGCGGCCACTGCCGTCGGCCGAGGTCGCCGCGAAATACGCGCCACCGCCACCGACGAGGAGTACCGCTGCCGCGACCGAGGCGACGGCCAGCGGAGACCGCCCCCGGTGTCGATCCTGCGTCTGCTCGGTGCTCACCGCATCGCTCCTTTGCCTGTCGCGTCGTACGCCGTATCCCCTTTACGGGGGACAGCGATGGGACGCGGCGGGGGAGCGTGCGGTTCCCTCCCGGCTCCCCGGGGGCCGAGCAGGCCCGTATGCAGTCCCCTCTAGTCCCCGTATTCGGACATCGAGTCGATGAGCCGCGCGGACTTGGAGGGCACGACGACGCCGTGGATGCGGGAGGGGGCGACGGGGGTCTGCTTGTCCTTGGCGGGGGCCCTCCAGTGCGGGGCCATTCGGGCGCAGTCGCCGCGCAGGGAGGCGAGGCCGCCTTCGAGGTCGAGCGGTGCGGACGCGGTGCGGACCTTGAGGTTCGTCATAGAGGAACGCTAAGCAGGTACGGCCCTGCGAAGAAAGCCCTACTATCGGGTAGTTTTGCCGCTTCGGCCGGACGGGGCGTGACCCGGTAGCGTAAAGCGTCAACCCCCTCCGCTCAGGAAGACGTGACCACGCCGTGCGTATCGCAGTCACCGGCTCCATCGCCACCGACCACCTCATGACCTTCCCCGGCCGCTTCGCCGACCAGCTGGTCGCGGATCAGCTGCACACGGTTTCCCTCTCCTTCCTCGTCGACAACCTCGACGTCCGCCGGGGCGGTGTCGGCGCGAACATCGCGTTCGGCATGGGGCAGCTCGGCACGGACCCGATCCTGGTCGGCGCCGCGGGCTCCGACTTCGACGAGTACCGCGCCTGGCTCGACCGGCACGGCGTGGACACCGCCTCCGTGCGCATCTCCGAGGTCCTGCACACCGCCCGCTTCGTGTGCACCACGGACGCCGACCACAACCAGATCGGCTCCTTCTACACGGGCGCCATGAGTGAGGCCCGCCTCATCGAGCTCCAGTCCGTCGCCGAGCGCGTCGGCGGCCTCGACCTGGTCCTGATCGGCGCGGACGACCCGGAGGGCATGCTCCGCCACACGGAGGAGTGCCGCTCGCGCTCCATCCCGTTCGCCGCGGACTTCTCGCAGCAGATCGCCCGGATGAACGGCGACGAGATCCGCACGCTCCTGGACGGCGCCACGTACCTCTTCTCGAACGAGTACGAGAAGGGCCTCATCGAGAGCAAGACCGGCTGGACCGACGAGGAGATCCTCGGCAAGGTCGGCCACCGCGTCACCACCCTCGGCTCGCGCGGCGTCCGGATCGAGAGCACCGGCGGGGACCCGATCGAGGTCGGCTGCGCCGAGGAGAAGGCCAAGGTCGACCCGACCGGCGTCGGCGACGCGTTCCGCGCGGGCTTCCTCTCCGGCCTGGCCTGGGGCGTCGGCCACGAGCGCGCCGCCCAGGTCGGCTGCATGCTCGCCACGCTGGTCATCGAGACCCTCGGCACGCAGGAGTACCAGCTGAGCCGCAGCTCCTTCATGGACCGCTTCACCAAGGCGTACGGCCATGAGGCCGCGGCCGACGTGCGGCAGCACCTGAAGTAGCCCCCTCAGGAGAGCCGGCGGACCACATAGGCGGCACCGCGCTCCGCCGGCTCCTCCCCGACGTACTCCTGACTCCGCATCTCGCACCACGCCGGGATGTCGAGCCGGGCCGCCTCGTCGTCGGCGAGCACGGTCACGGTCCCGCCCACCGGCACGTCCCCGATCACCTTCGCCAGCTCGATGACGGGGATCGGGCACCGCTTCCCCAGCGCGTCGACCACGAGCGAGGGAGCGCTCGCCGGCGCGGGAGCGGGCGCGGTCACGGCCGTCGCCCCGAGCCGCTCCCGTACCGAAGCGACCGTCCCCGGCAGCACCTCGAGGAACCTCTCCACGTCGTCCGCCGCCGTCCCGAGCGGCAGCGACACCCGTACGTTCCCCTCGCTCAGCACCCCCATCGCCTTGAGCACATGGCTCGGCGTCAGCGTGCTGCTCGTGCACGACGATCCGGACGAAACAGAAAAACCGGCCCGGTCCAGCTCGTGCAGCAGAGTCTCTCCGTCGACATAGAGACAGGAGAAGGTGACCACGTGCGGCAGCCGCCGCACCGGGTCGCCCACCACCTCGACATCGGGCACGAGCCCCGGCACCCGCGCCCGGATCCGCTCCGTCAACTCCCGCAGCCGCGCGTCCTCCTCCGCCGCCTCGGCCCGCACCGCCCGCAGCGAGGCCGCCGCCGCCACGACGGCCGGAATGTTCTCGAACCCGGCCGCCCGCCCCGACTCCCGCTCGTCCGCCGGGCCTTGGGCCGCGAACCGCACCCCCTTGCGCACCACGAGCAGCCCGACCCCCGCCGGGCCGCCCCACTTGTGCGCGCTGCCCGCGAGCAGCGACCAGCCACCCTCGACCGGACCCCATGCCAGCGACTGCGCCGCGTCCACGAGCAGCGGCACCCCGGCGGCCCGGCACGCCGCGGCGACCTCGGCCACCGGCTGCACCGTCCCCACCTCGTGGTTGGCGGACTGGAGACAGGCGAGCGCCGTGTCCTGCCTGAGCGCGTCGGCGAACGCGGCGGGGGAGACCGCACCGGCCCGGTCCACGCCTACCTCGGTCACCGAACCCCCGTCCGCCTCCAGCGCGGCAGCCGAATGGAGTACCGAGGAGTGCTCGACCGCGGAAACCACCAGGTGCCGGCCGGCACGCCGACGTCCCGCGAGCGCTCCGGAGATCCCGGAATGTACGGCGCGCGTCCCCGAAGGGGTGAAAACAAGCTCATCCGGGCGGCAGCCCACGGCATCGGCGGCGGCCTCGCGGGCGGCGTCGAGCAGCAGCCGGGCCCGCCTCCCCTCGCGGTAGAGCCGGGCAGGGTCGGCCCACCCCTCGTCGAGCGAGGCGAGCAGCGCCTGCCGGGCCACGGGGTGCAGGGGGGCGGAGGAGGCAGCGTCGAAGTAGGACACACCGCAACGGTAAAGCCCCGGGTGAGCGCGGTGTCCCGCAAGGGGCGCCGGGAGAACGGGGTGGCAGTTCACCCTGGGCCGCCATCGTCACCCCGCGCCCGCACGCGCCGCCTCACCCGCGCCCGCGCTCCCTGGACCACCCGGGCCCGCGCTCCCTGGACCACCCGGGCCCGCGCTCCCCGGACCACCCGCGCCCGCCGCCCACCCGACCACCGGGCCCACCACCCACCGAACATCCCCCCGACCCCCCGTCAGATCCCCCCGGAACAGCAAGTTCCACCCCTTCTGAGTGACCCGCGGCGCGTTAGGCACCCTCCCCGCGCGACCCCAAATAGCGTCCAGTAGGGTTTGGTCCGCATAAACATCCAAACCCCTGCCCGTGTGCCAGGGCGGCGAGCGACCAGCGAGACGGCCGTAGCCAACCAGCGCGGGCGAGACTCTCGGGAAGGCGCTACGTGAGTCCCAACGGCTCCGACCGCTCGTCGCGGCGCCCGATGCGGCGGAAGCTGCCGCAGGTGCTGACTGCGGGCCTGATCCTGGTAACCGCTACTGGTTGCACATACAAGGACTTTCCTCGTCTTGGTATGCCGACCCCGGTTACGGAAGAAGGTCCCAGGATCCTCTCCCTCTGGCAGGGCTCGTGGGCGGCAGCGCTCGCCACGGGTGTCCTTGTCTGGGGCCTGATCCTGTGGAGCATCATCTTCCACCGGCGCAGCCGCACCAAGATCGAGGTACCTACGCAGACGCGGTACAACATGCCGCTAGAGGCGCTGTACACGGTGGTACCGCTCATCATCGTCTCGGTCCTCTTCTACTTCACGGCGCGAGACGAGACGAAGCTCCTCAGCCTCGACGACAAGCCGGCCCACACCATCAACGTGGTCGGCTACCAGTGGAGCTGGGGCTTCAACTACGTCGAGAACGTGCCCGGCTCCACGGGTGACGCGAAGACCTCGAAGGAACTGGCCGGCATTCCGGACCGCTTCATCGAGGACTTCCCGGCGAACGCCGGCGGCGTCTACGAGGCCGGTACGCCTGCCTCCGTGAACCCGCAGACGAAGAACCCCGGCCCCACCCTCTGGCTCCCCAAGGGCGAGAAGGTCAGGTTCGTCCTCACCTCGCGCGACGTCATCCATGACTTCTGGGTGGTGCCGTTCCTGATGAAGCAGGACGTCATTCCTGGCCACACCAACGCCTTCGAGGTGACTCCCAACCGGGAAGGCACCTTCCTGGGCAAGTGCGCCGAGCTCTGCGGCGTCGACCACTCGCGCATGCTGTTCAACGTGAAGGTCGTCTCTCCTGAGCGCTACCAGCAGCACCTCAAGGACCTCGTGAAGAAGGGGCAGACCGGTTACATCCCGTCCGGCATCGCGCAGACGAGCCACGAGAAGAACCGGGAGACGAACAACCTGTGAGCATCCTCAACGAACCTCAGGGTGCCGCCGCAGCTGACGACTCGTACGAGAACGAGCTGCCGGTCAGGCGCAAGCAGCCGGGGAATGTCGTCGTCAAGTGGCTGACCACCACTGACCACAAGACGATCGGCACGCTCTACCTGGTCACGTCGTTCGCGTTCTTCTGCATCGGCGGAATCATGGCGCTCTTCATGCGCGCCGAACTCGCTCGTCCCGGCAACCAGATCATGTCGAACGAGCAGTTCAACCAGGCGTTCACGATGCACGGCACGATCATGCTGCTGATGTTCGCGACGCCGCTGTTCGCCGGATTCGCGAACTGGATCATGCCGCTGCAGATCGGCGCGCCCGACGTGGCGTTCCCGCGGCTGAACATGTTCGCGTACTGGCTGTACCTCTTCGGCTCGCTCATCGCGGTCGGCGGCTTCCTCACCCCGCAGGGTGCGGCCGACTTCGGCTGGTTCGCCTACAGCCCGCTCTCGGACGCCGTCCGCTCGCCGGGCATCGGCGCCGACATGTGGATCATGGGTCTGGCCTTCTCCGGCTTCGGCACGATCCTCGGCTCGGTCAACTTCATCACCACGATCATCTGCATGCGCGCTCCCGGCATGACGATGTTCCGTATGCCGATCTTCGTGTGGAACGTGCTGCTGACCGGTGTGCTGGTCCTGCTGGCCTTCCCGGTCCTGGCCGCCGCGCTGTTCGCCCTGGAGGCGGACCGCAAGTTCGGTGCCCATGTGTTCGACGCCAGTAATGGCGGCGCGTTGCTATGGCAACACCTCTTCTGGTTCTTCGGACACCCAGAGGTGTACATCATCGCGTTGCCATTCTTCGGAATCATTTCCGAAGTGATCCCAGTGTTCTCGAGAAAGCCGATGTTCGGCTA
The DNA here is from genome assembly GCF_044748025.1 of Streptomyces sp. NPDC090032. Taxonomy (NCBI): domain Bacteria; kingdom Bacillati; phylum Actinomycetota; class Actinomycetes; order Kitasatosporales; family Streptomycetaceae; genus Streptomyces; species Streptomyces sp. NPDC090032. Next base: position 438,599 of record NZ_JBIVFF010000003.1, read on the forward strand.
CTCGGGCCTGATCGGCGCGACCATCGCGATCGCGGGTCTCTCCGTGACCGTGTGGGCGCACCACATGTACGTCACCGGTGGCGTGCTGTTGCCGTTCTTCTCCTTCATGACGTTCCTCATCGCCGTACCAACAGGTGTGAAGTTCTTCAACTGGATCGGCACGATGTGGAAGGGCTCACTGTCCTTCGAGACACCGATGCTCTGGACGATCGGCTTCCTGATCACCTTCGTCTTCGGTGGTCTGACCGGCGTCATCCTGGCGGCCCCGCCGCTGGACTTCCACGTCTCGGACTCGTACTTCGTCGTCGCGCACTTCCACTACGTCGTCTTCGGCACCGTGGTCTTCGCGATGTTCGCCGGATTCCACTTCTGGTGGCCGAAGTTCACGGGCAAGATGCTCGACGAGCGGCTCGGCAAGATCACGTTCTGGACGCTGTTCATCGGCTTCCACGGCACGTTCCTGGTGCAGCACTGGCTGGGCGTCGAGGGCATGCCGCGTCGTTACGCGGACTACCTCGCGGCCGACGGCTTCACCGCGCTGAACACGATCTCGACGATCTCCTCGTTCCTGCTCGGTCTGTCGATCCTGCCGTTCTTCTACAACGTGTGGAAGACCGCCAAGTACGGCAAGAAGGTCGAGGTCGACGACCCGTGGGGCTACGGCCGTTCGCTCGAATGGGCGACGTCCTGCCCGCCGCCGCGGCACAACTTCCTCACCTTGCCGCGCATTCGCAGTGAATCGCCGGCGTTCGACCTGCACCACCCGGAGATCGCCGCGATGGACCAGCTCCAGAACGGCGGCCACGGGGACAAGGCTCTCTCTGGTGGCAAGGAGGCCGGCAAGTGAAGGTCCAAGGCAAGATGTTCATCTGGCTGAGCGTCTTCGTGCTCGCCATGGCGATCGTCTACGGCGTGTGGTCGAAGGAGCCCGCCGGAACCACGGCGCTCTTCCTGGCCTTCGGCCTGTGCATCATGGTCGGCTACTACCTGGCCTTCACGGCCCGGCGGCTCGACACCGGTGCGCAGGACAACAAGGAGGCCGAGGTCGCGGACGACGCCGGTGAGGTGGGCTTCTTCAGCCCGCACAGCTGGCAGCCGCTCGCGCTGGCCATCGGTGGTGCGCTCGGCTTCATGGGCGTCGTCTTCGGCTGGTGGCTGCTGTACTTCTCGGCTCCGGTCATCATGATCGGCCTGTGGGGCTGGGTCTTCGAGTACTACCGCGGCGAGAACCGGACCCAGTAGGGCCCGGCCGACGCCGAAGGGGCCCGGACATTCCTGACGGAGTGTCCGGGCCCTTTCCCGTGTCCCGTACGGGCCGCGCCACGGACGGCCCAATCGGCGCGCCGGAAGCGGTGATGGTTCATACCGTGAGTCTCATGAACAACTCACCGAGAATTCGCACGGTAATGAGCTGCACTCTGCTGGTGGCCGCACTCGGTGCGAGCGCCACGGCCTGCGGCAGCTCCAGTCACCCGCTCACCGCCAAGCCGTACGACGCGGCGGGCGAGATCAGCTTCAGCGCCCCGTCCGGGGGCAAGAAAGTCGACCCGGACAAGCCCATAGAAGTCACCTCGGAGGACGACGCACGCATCACCGACGTCACGGCCACCGATGCGATAGGCCGCTATGTAGTGGGCGAACTGTCCGCCGACGGAAGCAGGTGGCACAGCACGGCCCCGCTCGCCGCCGACGCTCACTACACGGTGCAGGTGAGCACCGAGGACGAAGACGGCGCGCAGGGCCGAAAGGTGCTCACCTTCGACACGGCCCACCCGGACAAGAAGAAGGCCCTGAAGGTCACCTTCGGCCCCGAGGCCGGCAAGTACGGCGTCGGACAGCCGGTCACGGCCGAACTCAGCGCCCCCGTCAAGGACAAGGCCGCACGGGCCGTCGTGGAGCGGTCCCTGAAGGTCGAGTCACAGCCCGCCGTGTCGGGTTCCTGGACCTGGGTGGACGACAAGACGCTGCACTACCGCCCGCAGGAGTACTGGCCCGCAGGCGCCACCGTGGAGGCGCACAGCAACCTCGACGGCATCAAGGTCGGTGACCGCCTCTGGGGCGGCGCGTCCAAGTCGCTTCGCCTCACCATCGGCGACCGAATAGAGGCCATAACCGACGCCAGCTCGCACCAGATGACCGTGTACCGCAACGGTCGAGTGATCAACACCATCCCCGTCACCACCGGCAAGCCCGGCTTCGAGACCCGCAACGGCGTCAAGGTCGTACTCGGCAAGGAACGCTTCGTACGCATGCGCAGCACCAGCATCGGCATCGCCGCGGGTTCGTCAGAGTCGTACGACATGCCCGTGTACTGGGCGACCCGGGTGACCTGGAGCGGTGAATACGTGCACGCCGCGCCCTGGTCCCAGGGCTCGCAGGGGTACGCCAACGTCAGCCACGGCTGCACCGGCATGAGCATGAGCAACGCCGAGTGGTTCTTCAACACCGTCCGCACCGGCGACGTCGTGAAGGTCGTCAACAGCAACGGCGCCCAGATGGACCCGTTCGGCAACGGCTTCGGCGACTGGAACCTCAGCTGGCAGAAGTGGGAGAAGGGCAGCGCCGTACAGGCGGTCGCCACGGGCGACGGCCGCAACGCCGTCCAGACGGCCCGGCTGAGTCCCGAGGTGTGAGACTTCTGACTCCGGAACACACACGGCGGCCCGCAGCAGCGCTGCGAGCCGCCGTGTCGGCGTACCTGAGCGCCCTACGCCTCCACGGCGCGCCGGGAGCGCAGCAGGGAGGCCAGTGCGCCCGCGAACTCGACCGGGTCGACCGGCAGGGTCACCGCGGCCTCGGCGCGGCTCCAGGTGGCCAGCCAGGCGTCCTGCGGGCGGCCCATCAGGAGCAGGACCGGCGGGCAGTGGAAGATCTCGTCCTTGATCTGCCGGCAGACGCCCATGCCGCCCGCGGGAACGGCCTCGCCGTCCAGGACGCAGACGTCGATGCCGCCGCGGTCCAGCTCCTTGAGGACCGCCGGGAGCGTGGCGCACTCGACGAACTCGACTTCTGGGGCATCGGCGGCGGGCCTGCGCCCGGTCGCGAGGCGGACCTGTTCGCGGGTGCTTGCGTTGTCGCTGTAGACCAGGACCGTCGCGGTCGACTGCATCGTTCCTCCGAGACTTCGGCGTCTTTGACTCATCAAGGTGGGGAAGCGTTGCGCGGAGCCTACTCCTCCCGACACCCCGTCAACACCGGTTCGGACGCTGCCCTGATGGGCCATACGGGCTGGACACACCCCACAGACACTCCGAACGGCACCCCCCGGAGTGAGCGCGAGATAAGCGACCGACATAATGTCGGTCGTGGCGACAGCAACGACAGTAGAAACCGGGCACGCGCACCCGTCGGTCAATCGGCCGAACCTCACCAGCGTCGGAACCATCATCTGGCTGAGTTCCGAGCTGATGTTCTTCGCGGCCCTCTTCGCGATGTACTTCACCCTGCGATCGGTGACCGGACCAGATCACTGGAAGGAAATGGCCGAGTCGCTGAACGTTCCGTTCTCAGCGACGAACACCACGATCCTGGTGCTCTCCTCACTGACCTGCCAGCTCGGCGTCTTCGCCGCCGAGCGCGGGGATGTGAAGAAGCTCAGGACATGGTTCATCGTCACCTTCATCATGGGTGCGATCTTCATCGGCGGTCAGATCTTCGAGTACACCGAGCTGGTCAAGAAGGACGGTCTCTCGCTGTCCTCCGACCCGTACGGCTCCGTGTTCTACCTGACGACTGGCTTCCATGGACTGCACGTGACAGGCGGCCTCATCGCCTTCCTGTTCGTCCTCGGCCGCACCTACGCGGCCAGCAAGTTCACCCATGAGCAGGCGACCGCGGCCATCGTCGTGTCCTATTACTGGCACTTCGTCGATGTCGTCTGGATCGGCCTTTTCGCCACGATCTACTTGATCAAGTAGCCGCTACGTCGATCCCGACGTACCGACTCGTCCAGTAAGCACCGACGCAGAAGATCCTGACACCGGGGTAATCCGTGAAAAAGCTCTCCGCACGACGACGCCATCCGCTGGCGGCGGTCGTCGTCCTACTCCTCGCGCTGGCGGTCACCGGGGGGCTGTACGCCGCGTTCGCACCCGCGAGCAAGGCGCAGGCCGACGAAACCGCCCAGTCCCTCGCCATTGACGAGGGCAAGAAGCTCTACGCCGTGGGCTGCGCCAGCTGCCACGGCACCGGCGGTCAGGGATCCAGTGACGGTCCGCCGCTGACTGGCGTGGGCGCCGCGGCCGTCGACTTCCAGGTCGGCACCGGGCGCATGCCCGCGCAGCAGCCCGGCGCGCAGATCCCGAAGAAGAAGGTCATCTACTCGCAGGCCGAGATCGACCAGCTCGCGGCGTACGTCGCCTCGCTCGGTGCCGGTCCGACCGTCCCGACGAAGAACCAGGTCAGCCCTGAGGGTGCGGACATCGCCAACGGTGGCGAGCTGTTCCGTACCAACTGCGCGCAGTGCCACAACTTCACCGGTGAGGGCGGCGCGCTGACACACGGCAAGTTCGCGCCGAACCTGGAGGACGTGAGCCCGAAGCACATCTACGAGGCCATGCAGACGGGCCCGCAGAACATGCCGTCCTTCCCCGACACCACGATGCCGGAGAAGAGCAAGAAGGACATCATCGCGTACATCAACGCGGTCAACGGCAACGAGACCGAGAGCCCCGGCGGGCTGACGCTGGGCGGGCTCGGCCCGTTCACTGAAGGCCTGTTCGCCTGGGTCTTCGGTCTCGGCGCCCTGGTCGCCGTCGCCGTCTGGGTCGCCGCTCGGACCGCAAAGGCCAAGAAGTCATGAGTAGTCAAGAGATTCCAGAAGAGAACCTGCCCAGCGCGCAGGACGCCGACCAGCCGCACGGCTCGGTCGCGGTGAAGGAAGACCCCTTCGCCGATCCGGGGCTGCCGCCCCACGAGCACCGGATCCAGGACATCGACGAGCGGGCCGCCAAGCGCTCCGAGCGCGTGGTCGCCTTCCTGTTCATGCTGTCGATGCTCTCCACTGTCGCCTTCATCGCCGCGTTCGTGACGATCAAGGCCGACAAGAGCGTCTTCATCTGGCCGATCGGGCACATCAGCGCGCTGAACTTCGCGCTCGGTATGACCCTCGGCCTGGCGCTGTTCTGCATCGGCGCGGGCGCGGTCCACTGGGCCCGCACCCTGATGTCCGACGTGGAGGTCGCCGACGACCGTCACGCGATCTCGGCCGAGCCCGAGGTCAAGGCGAAGGTCCTGGCGGACTTCAAGCAGGGCGCCAAGGAGTCGCAGTTCGGCCGGCGCAAGCTGATCCGCAACACGCTCTTCGGCGCGGTCGCGATGGTCCCGCTCTCCGGCATCGTCCTTCTCCGCGACCTCGGTCCGCTGCCGGAGGACAAGCTCCGGCACACCGCGTGGAAGAAGGGCAAGCTCCTCGTCAACATGAACACGAACGAGCCGCTGCGTCCTTCGGACATCGTGGTCGGCTCGCTCACCTTCGCCAAGCCCGAGGGCGTGGAGGAGCACGACGAGGACTTCCAGCAGGTCATGGGCAAGGCCGCCCTGATGCTGGTCCGGATCCAGCCGGACGAGATCAAGGACAAGCAAGAGCTCGCGTGGGGCCACGAGGGTGTCGTCGCGTACTCGAAGGTCTGCACCCACGTGGGCTGCCCGATCTCCCTGTACGAGCAGCAGACGCACCACGTGCTCTGCCCCTGTCACCAGTCCACCTTCGACCTCTCCGACGGCGCCCGCGTCATCTTCGGTCCCGCCGGCCACGCGCTCCCGCAGCTGCGTATCGGCGTGAACGGCGAGGGTTACCTGCAGGCGCTCGGCGACTTCGCAGAGCCCGTCGGTCCTGCTTTCTGGGAGCGCGGATGAGCACTTCGACGACCAACGACGCGTCCTCGCGCGAGAAGGCGCCCGCCGGTGAGCGGGTGGCCGACTGGGCGGACGGCCGGCTCGGGATCTACTCCCTGGCCAAGGCCAACATGCGCAAGATCTTCCCGGACCACTGGTCCTTCATGCTCGGTGAGATCTGCCTCTACAGCTTCATCATCATCATCCTCACGGGTGTGTACCTGACGCTGTTCTTCCACCCGTCGATGAACGAGGTGGAGTACCACGGCAGCTACGTCCCGCTGCAGGGACAGCTGATGTCCGAGGCGTTCAACTCGACCATGCACATCTCCTTCGAGGTGCGCGGTGGTCTGCTGATCCGGCAGATCCACCACTGGGCGGCACTGATCTTCCTCGCCGGCATGTTCGTGCACATGATGCGCGTGTTCTTCACGGGTGCGTTCCGCAAGCCGCGTGAGGTCAACTGGGTGTTCGGCTTCCTGCTGTTCGTCCTCGGCATGTTCACCGGATTCACCGGTTACTCGCTGCCGGACGACCTGCTCTCCGGCACCGGTGTCCGCTTCATGGAGGGCGCGGTCCTGTCCGTGCCGATCGTCGGCACGTACCTGTCGTTCTTCCTCTTCGGCGGCGAGTTCCCGGGCGGCGACTTCGTCGCGCGGTTCTACTCGGTCCACATCCTGCTGCTGCCGGGCATCATGCTCGGTCTCGTGGTCGCTCACCTGATCCTGGTCTTCTACCACAAGCACACGCAGTTCGCGGGCCCCGGAAAGACGAACAAGAACGTCGTCGGCATGCCGCTGCTCCCGGTCTACATGGCCAAGGCGGGTGGCTTCTTCTTCCTGGTCTTCGGTGTCATCGCGGTCGTCGCCGCGATCGCGTCGGTCAACCCGATCTGGGCCATGGGCCCGTACCGGGTCGACCAGGTCTCCACCGGCGCGCAGCCCGACTGGTACATGGGCTTCTCCGAAGGCCTGATCCGCTTCATGCCGGGCTGGGAGATCAACCTCTGGGGTCACACGCTCGTCCTGGGTGTGTTCATCCCGCTGATGATCTTCCCGCTGGTCCTGGTGGTGATCGCGGTCTACCCGTTCATCGAGTCCTGGATCACCGGCGACAAGCGCGAGCACCACATCCTGGACCGCCCGCGCAACGTCCCGACCCGGACCGCGTTCGGTGCCGCCTGGATCAGCTGGTACTTCGTCCTGCTCCTCGGTGGTGGTAACGACCTCTGGGCCACGCACTTCCACCTGTCGATCAACGCGATCACCTGGTTCGTGCGCATCGGGTTCTTCGTCGTGCCCGTGCTGGCCTTCATCGTCACCAAGCGGATCTGCCTCGGCCTCCAGCGCCGTGACAAGGAAAAGGTGCTGCACGGACGCGAGTCCGGCCTCATCAAGCGCCTGCCGCACGGTGAGTTCATCGAGGTCCACGAGCCGCTCGGGCCCGAGGCCCTGCACACCCTCACCGCGCACGAGCAGTACGCGCCGCTCGAGGTCGGCCCGGCGGTCGACGAGAACGGTGTGGAGCGCAAGGTGTCCGGTACGCAGAAGCTGCGGGCCAGGCTCTCCGAGGGGATGTACGGCGAGGAGAGCCAGATCCCCAAGCCGACTGTCGAGGAGTACAAGGAGATCACCAGCGGCCACGGCCACCACTGATCACCTGATCCGACCCCCATGGTCGCCACGGTGAGAGCCCCGTCCAGGCACTGGACGGGGCTCTTTGCCGCTCCCAGGGGTGGATAGGGTGGCCTTGTTCCCTTACACACTGAAAACCAGGAGCGGCAGATGAATGCTGTGACCCCCGCAGGAGGCAATACCGCGGCGGGCCGTTCCTGGCCCTCGGTACTGAACGGCCTGCTCGACGGGCGTGACCAGAGCGCGGACGACACCGCCTGGGCGATGGACCGCATCATGCGCGGCGAGGCCACCGACGCGCAGATCGCCGGGTTCGCGGTGGCGCTGCGGGCCAAGGGCGAGACCGTGGAGGAGATCTCCGGTCTCGTACGGGCGATGTACGAGCACGCGAACGTGATCGAGGTCCCGGGCGACACGGTCGACATCGTCGGCACGGGCGGCGACGGCGCCAAGACGGTCAACATCTCCACGATGTCCGCGATCGTCATCGCCGGCGCGGGCGCCAAGGTCGTCAAGCACGGCAACCGCGCCGCCTCGTCGGCGTCCGGCGCCTCGGACGTCCTGGAGAAGCTCGGCGTGAACCTGGAGCTGACGCCGAAGCGCGTGGCCGAGGTCGCGGACGAGGCCGGGATCACGTTCTGCTTCGCCGTGAAGTTCCACCCGGCGCTGCGGTACGTGGCGGCCGCGCGCGGCCAGCTGGGCATCCGGACGACGTTCAACTTCCTCGGCCCGCTGACCAACCCGGCCAAGGTGCGGGCCCAGGCCGTCGGTGTCGCCGACGCGCGGATGGCCCCCATCGTGGCGGGCGTCTTCGCGGAGCGCGGCCACTCCTCCCTCGTCTTCCGCGGCGACGACGGCCTGGACGAGCTGACGACGACGGCCACCTCGCGGATCTGGGTGGTCCGGGACGGCGCCGTGCGCGAGGAGGCCTTCGACCCGCGGGACGTCGGCATCGACCTGGTGCCGGTGTCCGCGCTGCGGGGTGCGGACGCGTCGTACAACGCGGACGTCGCCCGCCGCCTCCTGGACGGTGAGGAGGGTCCGGTAAGGGACGCGGTCCTCCTCAACTCGGCGGCGGCGCTCGTCGCTCTCACGCCGGGCGAGGGCCCGCTGACCGAGCAGCTGCGGGCCGGCATGGCCCGCGCCGCGGAGTCGATCGACTCGGGCTCGGCGAAGCGGACGCTGGAGCGCTGGGTGGCGGCCAGCAACGCGTAGGCGCGCGGCACGGACGTGGTGGGGAGGTGCCGGCCGGTGCCTCCCCACCACGCTGCGTCCGGGATGCGGACACGCTGTTGCGATGAAGCGATCAGCTGGCATACTTCACGGCAGGTCATGAGTGACAGCGATTAGGCCCCGGCTCGCTGTCCGGCAACCCTCCGTCCGTGGCGGGGTGCCCCGGGTGAAGACCAGGCAGTGCACAGCAAGGTGCGCTGCAAGCGCGGACCCCTGCACACCCTGGGGTCCTGGTCCTCAAGGGAGCAGTCTCGTGAGCAAGCGAATGCGATAGGGCATCTCCGCCCCACCTCCGCACACCCTTTTCCTTTTCAGCTGCGCCGTCGAGCCATCGGCTCCGGTGCGGTCAATTCGCTTGCCTCTCACGGGAGTTCGCCATGTCTGTCCCCACCGCTGCCGCCGACCAGTCGCTTTGTCGTGAAATCTCCGGGTCCCTGCCGGTTCTGGGCCGGGATGTCACCGTTCCGCTCGTCACCGGGGGCGAGGTCACCTACGCGGCCCTCGACTACGCGGCCAGCGCCCCGGCGCTCCAGCGGGTCTGGGACGACGTGGCGGCCTACGCGCCGTACTACGGCAGCGTGCACCGCGGTGCCGGATACCTCTCGCAGCTGTCGACCGACCTCTTCGAGAACTCCCGCGCGACGGTCGCCGAGTTCCTCGGCTGCCGCGCGGACGACCAGGTGATCTTCACGCGGTCGACCACCGACTCGCTCAACCTGCTCGCGGCCGTGCTTCCCGCCGACTGCGAGGTCTTCGTCTTCGAGACCGAGCACCACGCCTCGCTGCTGCCGTGGCGCGACGCCCGCGTGACGTACCTGAACGCGCCGCGCACGCCCGCCGAGGCCGTCGAGACCCTGGAGCGCGCCCTCGCCGGCCGCGACCCCCACGGGCCCGCCCTGGTGTGCGTCACCGGCGCCTCGAACGTCACCGGCGAGCTGTGGCCCGTCCGTGAACTCGCCGCCGCGGCCCACGCCCACGGCGCCCGCATCGTCCTCGATGCCGCGCAGCTCGCCCCGCACCACCCCGTGGACATCCAGGACCTCGACGTCGACTGGGTCGCCTTCTCCGGGCACAAGCTGTACGCGCCCTTCGGCTCCGGCGTCCTCGCCGGCCGCGCCGACTGGCTCCAGCGATCCGAGCCCTACCTCGCCGGCGGTGGCGCCTCGCGCAAGGTCGCGCGGCGCGCAGACGGCGGTGTGGACGTCGAGTGGCACGACAGCGCGGCCCGTCACGAGGCCGGTTCGCCGAACGTCATCGGCGTCTACTCCATCGCCTCCGCCTGCAAGGCGCTCACCGAGGCGGGCTTCGACTCGCTCGTCGCCCGCGAGCAGTACCTGATCGGCAAGGTCCGGGACGGCCTCGGCGCCGTGCCCGAGGTGAAGGTGCTCTCGCTGTTCGGCGACGACGCTCCGCGCGTCGGCGTCATCTCGTTCGTCGTCGACGGCTGGAACAGCTCGCACTTCGCGGCCGCGCTCTCCGCCGAGTACGGCATCGGCGTGCGCGACGGCCTCTTCTGCGCCCACCCCCTCGTACGCACCCTGCTGGGCACGGACCCGCAGTCGCAGGGCGAGTGCGGGGCACCCGAGGCCGCGCCCGGCGAGAAGTCCCTCAACGCGATCCGTGTCAGCTTCGGCGCCGGCACCCCGGACGAGCACGTCGAGCGTTTCGTCCGCGCCGTCACCGAGCTGGTCCGCGACGGCGCGCAGTGGAACTACCGCACGGAGGACGGGCGTTGCGTCCCCTCTGTGTGATCCGCTCCGTGTGATCCGCCCACCTCGCCGGACATGACGAAGGCCGCCCCTCGGGGCGGCCTTCGTTCGTCATGCGGACGGGATCAGGAGTCGAGCCCGATCGCGAACGCCGCCTCCAGGTCGTGCTGCGAGTACGTGCGGAACGCGACGTGCGTGTCCGTCGCCTCCACGCCCGGGATCTTGCTGATCTTCCCGGGGATGACGTCCGCCAGGTCGTCGTGGCGCGCGACGCGCACCATGGCGATCAGGTCGTACGTGCCGGTCACGGAGAAGACCTCGCTGACGCTGTCCAGGGCGGCGATCGACTCGGCGATCTCGGGGATCCGGTCCACGCTGGTCTTGATGAGCACGATCGCGGTGATCACGGCTGGCTGTCTCCCTCGGTGGCCGTGGTTGGGGCACCTGTCACTTTAGCCCTCCCGTCTCCCGCCACCGTCCTTGCTCAGAAGGGCTTCGCCCACCCCTCCCTTTCCTCTGTAACGCACCCACGCGTAGAGGAACCCGACCGAGAACCCGACCAGGTGCGCCAGGTACGCCACCCCGGGCCCCTGGCTGACCTGCCGTGCCGCCGCCCACTGGAGCGCCGCCCAGAACGGCAGCACCACCCACGCCGGAAACCGCAGCGGCAGGAAGAACAGGAACGGGAACAGGCTCGTCACGCGCGCCGCGGGGAAGAGATACAGCAAGGCCCCGAGCACCGCGGAGATCGCCCCTGAGGCGCCCACCAGGGTCTGCTCGGAGTCCGCGTACCCGATCGCGTAGCCGAGCAGCGCCGCGCAGCCGGAGATCAGGTAGAAGAGCGCGAACGGGAAGTGGCCCATACGTTCCTCGACCATCGCGCCGAAGACGTACAGGAAGAGCATGTTGCCCAGCAGGTGCAGATAGCTGCCGTGGACGAAGAGGGCCGAGACCGTGGTGAGCGCCGCGCGCGGGGAGCCGGTGAGCAGCTGGGCGGGGATCACGCCCCAGCGCTCGAAGTAGTCGCTCTGCGCCGCGAGCAGCCGGTCGCCCGTGCCGTAGACGGGGTTGAACCCGGACGACGGGGAGAGCAGGAACACCACGCAGCACAGCGCGATCAGCCCGTACGTCACCGGTGCCGGATGGTTCCTGACAGCCGATCCGACCGTCCTGCCCGCCGTCACACCCCGATTATCGATCATGTGGCAGATCATGACGTAACGGTGCACACCTGCCCAGGCGGCCTGCCGCGATTCCCCACTGTGGACGCCCGCGCGGGGGGTCCCCGTCAGGCCGTAGGGTTACGGGCACCACGCACCACGGAAAACGTACGACCCCGAAAGAAGGCGACAGCCCCGATGACGGTTCCCCTGCCGACCGCCGAGACCCGTTGGCGCTGCACTCTCTGCGGCAACCTGACGCGTTTCGACGTGACCCGCTCGTCGAAGGTCGTCGAATATGTGCACCTCGACCTCGCTGGTGACCCGAAGGTCGAGGAACGCGAGGTGGTCAGTGAGACCATCGAGTCGGTCCGCTGCCGCTGGTGCAACGCGGTGGATCAGGTCGAACTCGTGGACAGGCCGGGTGCCGGCTCCTGAGAGGGAGCTGAACCCCCAGAAAATTCGGACATTGGGGTGACGGATGGTGGAGAGCGCAGGCGGGGAGGCCGGGGACGGCGCCGCTGAGGTGCTCGACCGGCCGTTGCCCGAAGGTGTGCGGCGCCGGGTCGTGCAGATCGTCTCGGACGGCTTCGGCGGGCTGACGGTCGCCGAACTGCCGCCCCAGCTGCGGCAGTATGCGCGCTTCACCCCGACCCGGCGCGCCAAGTTCGCCGGCAATGCGATGGCCACCGCGCTGGAGGGCGACACGCTCTTCCGCCAGCGGATCGCCGAACGTCTCAGAGACGCCCAGCCGGAGCTCTCCGACGCCCTGGACGCCGGGGCGCCGCCGCCGGCCGCCGACCCCCTGGACGTGGCCGCCGCCGCCTACGTGCTGCGGCCCGCGGGCTGGGTGAAGCTCGTCGCGGCAGCCGGCGAGGAGGCCGTGCGGGCCGACGCCGAGCGCGCCGACGAGGAGGCACGGGCCGAGCTGGAGCGGCTGCGCGCCGAGGTCGGGGCCGTCCGCGATCAGACCCGGTCCGAGACCGAACGGCTGCGCGCGGAGCTGGAGTCGGCGAAGAAGGAGGCCGAGTCCCTCCACCGCAAGCTGCGCAGCGCGCTCAGTGACGTCAAGCGCGGCGAGGCGGCCCTGCGCAAGGTCCACGGCGAGACCGAGGCCGTACGGGCCGACATGCAGACACAGCTGTCCGCGGCCGACAGCGAGACGCGGCGGCTCAAGGCCCGGCTCGGCGAGACGGAGGCGGCGCTGGAGGCCTCGCGCAAGGCGGCGCGCGAGGGCCGCAGCGTCGAGGACATGCGCGTACGGCTGCTGCTCGACACCGTCCTGGAGTCCGCCCAGGGTCTGCGCCGTGAGCTGGCGCTGCCGCCCGTGTCCGTGCGCCCCGCCGAGACCGTGGACGCCGTCGAGCCGGGGCGGATGTCGCCCAAGGACATCGCGGCCCGCGCCCTGTCCGAGCACGACCCCGCCATCCTGGACCAGCTGCTCGCCCTGCCGCAGGCCCATCTCGTGGTCGACGGCTACAACGTGACGAAGACCGGCTATCCGACGATGCCGCTGGAGAAGCAGCGCCTCAGGCTGCTCGGGTCGCTCTCCCAGCTCGCCGCGCAGACCGGCGCCGAGGTCACCTGTGTCTTCGACGGGGCCGAACTCGCCGCTCCCGTACTGCTCGCGCCGCCGCGCGGGGTGCGCGTGCTCTTCTCGAAGGCGGGCATCACGGCTGACGAACTGATCCGTCAGCTGGTGCGCGCCGAGCCGTCCGGACGGCCCGTGGTGGTCGTCTCCACGGACCGCGAGGTGGCCGACGGGGTCGCCAAGTCGGGGGCCCGTCCCGTCGCCTCCGTGATGCTTCTGAAGCGCCTCTCGCGCGGCTGACCATCCGCCCCGCAGGTTCCGGTACTTCGCCACATAGACAACGTAGGTCTCATACGTAACCTCTGGGCCTGATGCCCGAATTGGCGGATCGTTTACGCAACGTAGTGTCAATCGAGCATTACCGCACGTGAGTTGAGTGCAAAGAATGCGCTCGGTGACCGACTTTTTTCCCGTCAGGATTTGAACTGATCACAAGAAGGTCACTAAGGTCTGGCCTCGAACCTCCGCTCGGGTGATCGCTCATCAGGAGTGACGGCAGAGGGTCACCGCCCACCGGCGTGTCGGTAGGCGGCTGGAGGAAGAAGGAGCTCGCCTTCGTGGCGTCCCACCGTCGACCCAAGCAGCCGAGCCGCACCCGTGTGACCGTGCTCACCGCAACCGCCGCCGCAGCCGTGGCCCTCACTTCGCAGGCCGCGCAGGCCGCGCCGAAGCCGAGCAAGACCGAGGTCAAGGCCAAGGTCGACAAGCTCTACGAAGAGGCGGAGAAGGCCACCGACAAGTACAACGGGGCCAAGGAGAAGCAGAAGAAGCTCGAGAAGGAGATCGGCGACCTCCAGGACAAGGTCGCCCGCGGCCAGGAGGAGCTCAACACACTGCGCTCCGGCCTCGGTTCGATGGCCAGTGCCCAGTACCGCTCCGGCGGCATCGACCCCTCCGTCCAGCTCTTCCTCTCCGCCGACCCGGACGACTTCCTGGACAAGGCCTCCACGCTCGACCAGCTCAGCGGTCAGCAGGTCGAGGGCCTGAAGAAGATCCAGGAGAAGCAGCGCTCGCTGGCGCAGGAGCGCCAGGAGGCCGCCGACAAGCTCAAGGACCTCGCCGACACCCGCACGGAACTCGGCAAGAAGAAGCAGCAGGTCCAGAGCAAGCTCAGCGCCGCGCAGAAGCTCCTCAACACCCTCACCGCCGCCGAGCGCCAGAAGATGGCCGCCGACGACGCCCGCGCGAGCCGCTCCGCCGGCGCCCGCGTCGACCTGGGCAACGAGGTCCCCGCCTCTCAGCGCGGCGCCGCCGCCCTGAACGCCGCCGCCACCCAGCTCGGCAAGGCGTACGTCTCCGGCGGCACCGGCCCCAACTCCTACGACTGCTCCGGGCTCACCCAGTGGTCGTACGCGCAGGCCGGCGTGAGCATAACCAGGACCACGTACACGCAGCAGAACGACGGCCCGAAGATCGGTATGAGCCAGCTCAAGCCCGGCGACCTGGTCTTCTTCAACAACCTCGCGCACGTGGGCCTCTACGCCGGCAACGGCCAGGTGCTCCACGCCCCGCACCCCGGCGCCGTCGTCCGCTACGAGTCGATGAGCACCGTCGGATCGTTCCAGTTCGGCGTCCGTATCCCCGCCTGACCCTCGGACGAGCGCCACGCGAAAACGCGCCCGTTCGGGCGAATTCCGACATCACGCGCTGACCCCACGCCCCGCCCATGACCTGCGTCATAGGCGGGGCGTCGTGTTTCCGTCCGTACGACGGTCGTTGGCCGCGCCCGCCCCTCGCGGCTAATGTCGCCCCGCATTCCCCCGACCGGGCTCTCCGGCCGGGGGTCGTTCGTCAGCGGAAGGGGGAGCGGCTACTCGTGGGGTCCCATCGCCGTCCCGCACAGTCCGGCCTCGACCAGAGTGCGCGCGGCTCCACTGTCTACGTTCTGTCGGCCCTGTCAGCCGTGGCCACCGCCGCCACAGGGCTCACCGCCGCCCCCGCGGGCGCCGCGCCACAGGACCGCCCGTCCGGCACCCGGGCCGAGGTCGACCGCCTCTTCGAGCAGGCCGAGCAGGCCACCGAGGCGTTCAACAAGGCCGACGAGCGCGCCGACAAGCTCCGCGGCGAACTGGCGGACCTGCAGGACAGCGTCGCCCGCGGGCAGGAGCGCATCAACACCATGCGCGGCGCCCTCGGTTCGCTCGCCGGCGCCCAGTACCGCTCGGGCGGCATCGACCCCGCCCTCGCCCTGCTCCTGTCCTCGGACCCCGACGGCTATCTCGACAAGGCGTCCGTCCTCAACCGCGTCACCGCCCGCCAGGCCGGCGAACT
The DNA here is from genome assembly GCF_044748025.1 of Streptomyces sp. NPDC090032. NCBI lineage: Bacteria > Bacillati > Actinomycetota > Actinomycetes > Kitasatosporales > Streptomycetaceae > Streptomyces > Streptomyces sp. NPDC090032. Next base: position 454,032 of record NZ_JBIVFF010000003.1, read on the forward strand.
CACCGAACTGCAGCGGGCACAGCGCGACCTGTCGCAGGAACGCGCCGAGGCCACCCGCAAGCTCGTCGACCTGGAACGGTCCCGCAAGGCCGTCGCCCGCCACAAACGGACCGTCGAGGACAAGCTCGCCAAGGCCCGCCGGCTGCTCAACTCCCTGCCCGCCTCGCAGCGTGCGGCCTACGAGCGCGCCTCGCGCGGTGGCGGGCGCGACGGAATCCCCGATCTGTCGGGCGCGGGCGTGCCGTCGTCCGGCCGGGCCGCCGCGGCGGTCGCCGCCGCCATGTCCGCGGTCGGCAAGCCGTACGTCTGGGGCGCCAACGGGCCCTCCGGGTTCGACTGTTCGGGCCTCATGCAGTGGTCGTACGCGCGGGCAGGTGTGGGCCTGCCGCGCACCTCACAGGCCCAGCGGTTCGCGGGCCGGCAGGTGCCCCTCTCCGAGGCGCGGCCCGGCGATCTGGTCGCCTACCGCTCGGACGCCAGCCACATCGGGATGTACGTGGGCAACGGCCAGGTCATCCACGCCCCCTATCCCGGCGCGCCCGTGCGCTACGACCCGGTGGGCATGATGCCGGTTTCGTCCGTGACGCGGGTCTGAGCGGTCGCGGCCGGAGAGGCCCGGCGCGACAGGCGCCGTACGATCGGGAGGATGGCTGGTCGTAGGCGTGGTGCGGGTGGAGCGGGGGCGTGCGTCGCCCTGCTGTCCGTGGCCTCCCTGCTCGCCGGGCTCGTCGGCTGCGGAGGGGGCGCGGCGCAGGACACGGCGCGGCGCGAGGTACAGCGCACCCTCGACCGCCGGGCGGACGCCGTCCTCGCCCGGGACCCGGCCGCGTACCGGGCCACCGGCAGCGCGGACGCCGCCGCCCTGACGAACCTCACCGACGTCCCGCTGACCTCCTGGACGTACCGGATCACCCGCCTGGACCGCTCGGGCAGCCACGCCAAGGCCGGCGCGGAACTGCGCTACCGGATCAAGGGCTACGACAGCGCGCCCATCGTCTCCGGGCGTGCTCTCAAGCTCGAACTGCGCGGGGACCGCTGGTACGTCACGTCCGACCGGCCCGCCCCGAAGACCGGCGAGCAGCTCTGGGAGCAGGGCAGAGTCGTCGTGGAGCGGGGCGCGCACAGTCTCGTCCTCGGCGTCGGCAGGTCCCACGGCGCGCTGCGCGACTACGCGGACCTCGCCGACGAGGCCGTGCCCGCCGTCAGCGACGCCTGGGGGACCGGCTGGGCCCAGCGGGTCGTGGTCCTCGTCCCGAAGTCCCTGGACGGCATGGGCGCGCTGCTCGGGGCCCCCGCTGCCGGGTACCGGGGGATCGCCGCCGTGACGACCGGCGAGGCGGGCGCGCCGGGGCGGACGCCGGCCGACCGGATCATCGTGAACCCGGACGCGTACGACGTGCTCGGCTCCTTCGGCAAGCAGGTCGTCCTCACGCACGAGACGACCCATGTCGCCAGCCGCGCGGAGACGTCGGCGGCGACTCCGCTGTGGCTGTCCGAGGGGTACGCGGACTGGGTCGGTTACCGCGGCACCGGGCGCTCCGCGGGGCAGGCCGCCCCGGAACTGGAGCGCGCGGTGCGGCTCGGCCGGCTGCCGGGCGCCCTCCCCACCGACCCCGACTTCGGATTCTCCGGCGACGCGGGGCAGCTGGCGCAGGCGTACGAGGGCGGGTGGCTGGCCTGCCGGATGATCGCCGACCGGTGGGGCGAGGCGAAGCTGAACGCCTTCTACCGCGCCGTCGGGGAGCACAGGCGGCGGGCCGGGGCGGTCGAGGCGGCGATGGAGAGCCTGCTGGGGACGACCGAGGAGAAGTTCACGGCGGACTGGCGGGACTATCTGAGCGCACAGCTGGGCTGACCGACGAGAGGATCTACGACGCCAGCAGACTCTCGTCGCGGGTCGGCTGTGGCGACGGCGGCTGTTCGCCCCGGTGCGGCTCCGTGACCGTCTGCCGCCACAGGCGCCGGGCGGCGGTCAGTGAGGCGGCGACCAGCAGGCCGTTGCGTACGAGGATCAGGCCGAGGCCGAGGCCGTCGCCGCCCACGACATGTGCGAAGCCCAGCGGGAACTCCAGGAACGTCACGAGCGACGCCGCCAGGACCAGGCAGGCGGGCGGGGTCATCCGGCTCGCGGAGAACACCGTCGACACCGCGGCCAGACCCGTCAGCCACAGCATGTACTGGGGGCTGATCACCCAGCTCGTCGTCGTGAACAGCAGCACCGCGACGAACGCCGCGTCCGCGAGCGTGCCCGGCGCCCAGGCCCGCGCCCTCAGCCGCCACATCAGGAGCCAGCCGAACGCGGCCAGAGTCAGCACCTGCGCGACCACGCTCACGACGTCCACGTAGGGGCCGAGGAACTCCATCGACCCGTAGTGCAGCCCGACTGAACCCGGCCAGCCGAACTGCCGCGCCACATGGAACACCAGCGCGCCGAGGGACTCGACCTCCGTGCCGCGGTCGCGCTGGGAGGTGAGGAAGTCGAGCGCGCCCGGCATCGCCGCCGCGAACACGAGGACGAGGGCACCGGCCGTGAGGGCCGCGCTGCCCCAGGAGACCCGTGTGACGCGGCCGCGACGGGTCCCGAGCAGCAGGAGCACGGGCCACACCTTGAGCAGTGCGCCGAGCCCCGTGAGCGCCCCCATGACGCGCGGATGCCGGGCCCCGGCCAGCAGCGCGGCGACCGCGACCGCGGTGACCATGACGTCGTAGCGGGCGTACGCGGTCGGACCCAGCAACGGCACGCCCGCCACCCACACCCACGCCCCGCGCCACGACCTGCCCGGCCGCCCGCCCGCGGACACCAGGAGCCCGAAGGTGACCGCGTCCGCGAGGAGGGCGAGCACGTAGAACGCGGTGGCGTAGGACAGGAAGGGCAGGAGGGCGGGGGAGAGGATCGCGCCCGCGGCGGCGGGCGGGTACTGCCAGGTGACGTCGTCCAGCGGGAAGGTGCCCGTGCGCAGGACCCCGTACCAGTTGCGGTAGATGACGGAGACGTCGGTCGTCACGTCGGGACCCGGGACCGTGATCACCTTCAGGACGCACAGGAGGAGCAGCGCCCTGGTCGCGGCCCACACCAGCACCGCGCGGACCGGGATTCTCGGCATCATTCGGGCCATGATGCCCGGAAGAACTGTGCAGGGGCCATGAAGCACGGCCCACCGGCGCGTTAGGTACTGTCGGCGGCGATGCACAAGACCCTGATCGTGACCAACGACTTCCCGCCCCGGCCCGGTGGCATCCAGGCGTTCCTGCACAACATGGCGCTCCGTCTGGACCCCGAACAGCTCGTCGTCTACGCCTCCACCTGGAAGCGCACCCGCGAGGGCGTCGAGGCGACCGCGGCCTTCGACGCCGAGCAGCCCTTCACCGTCGTGCGCGACCGTACGACGATGCTGCTGCCGACGCCCCGCGTCACCCGGCGCGCGGTGGGCCTGCTCCGGGAGCACGGCTGTACGTCGGTGTGGTTCGGGGCCGCGGCCCCGCTCGGCCTGATGGCTCCCGCGCTGCGCAAGGCCGGCGCGCAGCGCCTGGTGGCCACCACGCACGGGCACGAGGCCGGCTGGGCGCAACTGCCCGCGTCCCGCGGGCTCCTGCGCCGCATCGGTGAGTCGACGGACACGATCACGTATCTCGGCGAGTACACGCGGTCGCGGATCGCCGCCGCGCTGACGCCCGCCGCGGCGGGGCGGATGGTGCAGCTGCCGCCGGGCGTGGACGAGAAGACGTTCCACCCCGGCTCCGGCGGCGCCCTGGTGCGCGCGCGCCTCGGACTGACCGACCGGCCCGTCGTCGTGTGCGTCTCGCGGCTCGTGCCGCGCAAGGGGCAGGACACGCTGATCCTCGCGATGCCGCGGATCCTGGCAGCCGTCCCGGACGCGGTGCTGCTCGTGGTGGGCGGTGGCCCGTACGAGAAGGAGCTGCGCAGGCTCGCCGTGGAGACGGGCGTCACCGACTCGGTGCGCTTCACCGGGGCGGTGCCGTGGTCGGAGCTGCCCGCGCACTACGGGGCGGGCGACGTGTTCGCCATGCCGTGCCGGACCCGGCGGGGCGGCCTCGACGTCGAGGGCCTCGGCATCGTCTACCTGGAGGCGTCGGCGACCGGCCTGCCGGTCGTGGCGGGCGACTCCGGCGGCGCGCCGGACGCGGTGCTCGACGGGGAGACGGGCTGGGTCGTGAAGGGCGGCGACGCGGAGGACTCCGCGGACCGGATCATCACGCTCCTCGGCGACCCGGAGTTGCGGCGGCGCATGGGGGAGCGGGGGCGCGAGTGGGTCGAGGAGAAGTGGCGGTGGGACTTGTTGGCTGAGCGGTTGCGCGGGCTGTTGTAAGGGTTCGAAGAACGCCGGACGGGCTGGAGTCATCCAGCCCGTCCGGCGTTCGAGGACAAGGGACGCGGGGGCGGAGCCCCCGCACAGCTCAGCCCCGGTAGAGCGCCTCGATCTCGTCGGCGTAGTCCTTCGCCACCACGTTCCGCTTCAGCTTCAGGGACGGCGTCAGGTGGCCCGACTCCTCCGTGAACTGGGTCGGCAGAATACGGAACTTGCGGACCGACTCCGCCTTGGAGACCGCCGCGTTGCCGTCGTCCACGGCCGCCTGGATCGCCGCGAGGAGATCCGCGTCGTCCCGCAGCGACACCGCCGTCGAGTCGGCCGGCTTGCCGTGGTCGGTGGCCCAGCGCCCCAGGAACTCGTCGTCGACCGTGACGAGCGCGCCGACGAAGGGGCGCCCGTCGCCGACGACCATGCACTCGGCGACCAGGGCGTGCGCACGGATGCGGTCCTCGATGACGGCCGGGGCGACGTTCTTGCCGCCCGCCGTCACGATGATCTCCTTCTTGCGGCCGGTGATCCGGAGGTAGCCGTCCTCGTCGAGCGTGCCGATGTCGCCCGTGTGGAACCAGCCGTCGGCCAGGGCTTCGGCCGTCGCGGCCTCGTTGTTCCAGTACCCGGTGAACAGGTGCTCGCCGTGCAGCAGGACCTCGCCGTCGTCGGCGATGCGGACGACCGAGCCGGGCAGCGGCTGGCCGACCGTGCCGATCTTCTGCCGGTCCCACGGGTTGAACGCGGTGGCGGCGCAGGACTCGGTCAGGCCGTAGCCCTCCAGGACCGTGAAGCCGATGCCGCGGAAGAAGTGGCCGAGGCGCTCGCCGAGCGGGGCGCCACCGGAGATCGCGTACTCGCCGCGGCCGCCGAGGACGGCGCGCAGCTTGGAGTAGACGAGCTTGTCGAACGTCTTGTACTTCAGCTTCAGACCGATGGACGGGCCCTTGGGGGTGTCCAGGGCACGGCTGTACTCGATGGCCGTGTCGGCAGCCTTGTCGAAGATCTTGCCCTTGCCGTCGGCCTGCGCCTTGGCGCGCGCCGAGTTGTAGACCTTCTCGAAGACGCGCGGCACACCCAGGATCAACGTCGGCCGGAACGCGGCCAGTTCATCGGTGAGGTGCTTGATGTCGGGGGCGTGGCCCAGCTTGATCGGGGCCATCAGCGAGGCGACCTCGACCAGGCGGCCGAAGACGTGCGCGACGGGCAGGAAGAGGAGCACCGAGCACTCGCCGGTACGGAACAGGGGCTTGAGGCGCTCGACGACGTTCCCGCACTCGGCGAAGAAGCTGCGGTGCGTGAGGACACAGCCCTTGGGGCGGCCCGTGGTGCCCGAGGTGTAGACGATCGTCGCCGGGTCGTCGGCCTTCGCCACGGCGCTGCGCTCGTCGACGGTCACGTCGGGGACGCCGGCGCCCGCGCGGTCCAGCTCCTGGACACCGCCGGCGTCGATCTGCCAGACGTGGGCGAGACCGGGAAGGCCGTCGCGCACGGACTCGACGGTGGCCTCGTGCGCGGCGCTCTCCACCACGCAGGCCACGGCGCCGGAGTCGCCGAGTATCCACTGGATCTGCTCGGCGGAGCTGGTCTCGTACACGGGGACGGTGATCGCGCCGGCGCTCCAGATCGCGAAGTCGAGGAGCGTCCACTCGTAACGGGTACGGGACATCAGGCCGACCCGGTCGCCCGGCTGCACGCCGGAGGCGATCAGGCCCTTGGCGGCGGACCGCACCTCCGCGAGGAAGGTGGTGGCAGTGACGTCCTGCCAGGTGCCGTTCACCTTGCGGGCGATGACGGCGACGTCAGGGTGCTGCGCGGCGTTTCTGCGGACGATGTCGGTCAGATTGCCGTCCGCAGGGACCTCGTACAGGGCCGGAAGGCTGAACTCGCGCAAGACTGCTGCTCCTCATAGGGCACCGGCGCCACGGCATTGTGTGAGTCGACGATGCGGTCCAAGATCGGGCAGGTGCTCAGCTGCTGAAGCAGTGGTAGTTCAGTGGTTGAAACGCTGAGCACTACTGGACTGCCCGGACGTTACCCATCGGTACTGCTGTTCCGGTAGGGGGTCCAGGCGAGATGTTCGCTGCGTCACACGCCGTGCAATTGCTCCGCCGACCCTAGTCCACCGGATCGGCGAATAGGAAGTAACCGCAGGTCCAGCCCCCTCTACCCACGATTCCCACACAGTTCTAGGGTGATCGCATGCGCGTACATGTGGTCAGCGATGTGCACGGAAACTCCACAGACCTCGCCCGGGCGGGAGACGGGGCGGACGCTCTCGTCTGCCTCGGTGACCTGGTGCTCTTCCTCGACTACGCAGATCACTCGCGCGGCATCTTCCCCGATCTCTTCGGAGTGGAGAACGCGCACCGCATCGTCGAACTGCGCACCGCACGCCGCTTCGAGGAGGCACGCGTGTTCGGTGCCGGGCTCTGGGCCGGGATCGATCGGGGGACCGCCATCGAGACGGCGGTGCGCAAGCAGTACGCCGAGCTCTTCGCGGCGTTCCCCACACCGACGTACGCCACCTACGGCAACGTGGACATCCCGCACCTGTGGTCCGAGTACGCGGGCCCCGGAACCACCGTCCTCGACGGCGAACGCGCCGAGATCGGCGGCCTCGTCTTCGGCTTCGTAGGCGGCGGGCTGCGCAGCGCCATGCGCACGCCGTACGAGATCAGCGACGAGGAGTACGCCGCCAAGATCGAGGCCGTCGGGGAGGTCGACGTGCTGTGCACCCACATCCCGCCGGACGTTCCCGAACTCGTCTATGACACCGTCGCGCGCCGCTTCGAGCGCGGCAGCCGCGCCCTCCTGGAGGCGATCCGGCGCACCCGTCCCCGCTACTCCCTGTTCGGCCACGTCCACCAGCCACTCGCCCGCCGCATGCGGATCGGGGCGACCGAGTGCGTCAACGTCGGCCACTTCGCGGGTTCGGGCAGGCCCTGGGCCCTGGAGTGGTGACAGGGCCGCCTCCGGTGCGCGGTAGCCTTCACGCGATACACACCACCCCTCAGCGGACCGCATCTGGAGGAGCCACCGCGATGGCGGAACACACCAGCTCGAGCATCACGATCGAGGCGGCACCGGCCGATGTCATGGGGGTGATCGCCGACTTCGCCCGCTACCCCGACTGGACGGGAGAGGTGAAGGAGGCCGAGGTCCTCGCCACGGACGGCGCGGGCCGCGCCGAGCAGGTGCGCCTCGTCATGGACGCCGGAGCGATCAAGGACGACCAGACCCTGGCCTACACCTGGACCGGGGACAACGAGGTCTCCTGGACCCTGGTCAAGTCCCAGATGCTGCGCTCCCTCGACGGCACGTACCTCCTCAAGCCGGCCGGCACGGGCACCGAGGTCACCTACCGCCTGACGGTCGACGTCAAGATCCCCATGCTCGGCATGATCAAGCGCAAGGCCGAGAAGGTCATCATCGACCGCGCCCTCGCCGGCCTGAAGAAGCGCGTGGAGACGAAGTAGTTCCACTCCGGCGGGCCGCGTGGGGCGACCTTCGCCCCAGGTAGCCTCACACCTCATGCGCACCGTTCTGGTAACCGGCCCCGGCGGCTCCGGCCGGACCACCGCCGCCGCGGCCACGGCTCTCACCGCCGCGCGCCGCGGAGCCCGCACCCTCGTGCTCTCGGCGGACCCCACGGACACCCTCGGCGCCGCCCTCGCCACCCCCACGAGCGCGGCGCCGACGTCCGTCGAACCCGGTCTCACCGCGATACGTCTCGCTCCGGCGGACCGCTTCCGCGAGGACCTCGCCGGCTTTCAGGAAAAGGCCGCGTCCGCCCTCGACCTCCTGGGCGCCACCCGCCTCGACGCCGAGGAGCTCACCCCGCTGCCCGGCAGCCACGAACTCGCCCTGCTCCGCGCACTGCGCGACAGTTCCCACGGCCCCTACGACCTGGTCGTCGTCGACCTCCCAGCGGCGCCGCAGGCCCTCGCCCTGCTCGCCCTGCCGGAACAGCTGCGCCGCTACCTGCGCCGCCTGCTCCCCCCGGAACGGCAGGCGGCCCGCGCCCTGCGCCCCCTCCTCGGCCGCCTCGCCGGCGTCCCCATGCCCGCGGAGTGGCTGTACGAGACAGCGGACCGCTGGGACACCGAACTCGCCGCCGTCCAGGCCGTGATCGAGGACCCGCGCACGACCGTGCGCCTCGTCGCAGAGCCCACGCCCGCCGCGGCCGACGCCCTGCTCACCACGACCACCGCTCTCGCCCTGCACGGCCTGCGCACCGACGCGCTGCTCGCCTCCCGCCTGCTCCCCGACGGCTCCACCGACCCGTGGCTCACCGACGCCGCCGCACGCCAGCGCAAGGTCGTCGCCGCCTGGCAGGGCACGTACGACGTGCATGAGCTGCCCCATCTGGGCCGTGACCCGCGCGGCGCCGACGACCTGGCCGCCCTCGGCGCACCGCCGGTCGCGCCCGCTCCGCCGGCCACCGCCTGGCCCGTGGAGGACCGCATCGCCGACGACGGCGTCCTCGTGTGGCACCTGCCGCTGCCCGGCACCGTCCGCGAGGACCTCGGTCTGGTGCGGCGCGGCGACGAACTCGTCGTCACCGCCGGACCGCTCCGCCGCATCGTCGCCCTGCCGTCGGCGCTGCGCCGCTGCACCGTCGCCGGCGCCGGCCTGCGCGACGGCGTCCTGCGCATAAGGTTCACCCCCGACCCCGGCCTGTGGCCGCAACGACGATGAACGGACCACCGCCGTTCGGGTAACGTCGAAGGTACGCACCCACCTGGTATGCACCCACCCATACGTTCTCGCAGGAGTCAGCCGCCATGAGCGACGCCACCGAGCAGCCAACCCCCGAGGCCGACGCCGACGCGTGGGAGAAGGCATGCGCCGAGGACCTCGCGGAGGAGAAGGCCCGCCGCCGTGCCCAGCACGGGCCCCCGCCCGGCTCGGCCGCCGAGGAGCTGCGCAAGCTCGTCGACGCCGTCGCCGAGAAGCTTTCGGGGCTCCAGAGCCCTCTTCTCGGCGCCGTCGCCCAGGGCACCGCGCAGCAGGTCGTCAGCCAGGTCGTCAAGCAGGCGAAGGCCGCCGTCGAGCCCGTCGTCGAGCGCAACCCCGAGGTCTTCGACCACCTCGCGGCCGCGGGCAGTGAACTGCTCGCCGCCTACCGCTCCGCCGTCGAGCGCCAGGAGCAGCGCTGGACCCAGCGCTCGTCCGGTGCCCAGCCCGGACGGGCCGCCGGGGACGGCACGGACCCCCGTGACGAGGGCCCCGAGGCCCCGCCGCCCGGCGAACACATCGACCTCGACTGAGAACCGCTCGGGTACGGTGGGCCGTAGCGGGGCTCGACCGAACTGAGGGATTCATGGGACTCACCATCGGCGTCGACATCGGCGGCACAAAGATCGCGGCCGGCGTGGTCGACGAGGAAGGCAACATCCTCTCGACCTTCAAGGTGCCGACTCCCAGCACGTCCGAGGCCATCGTTGACGCGATCGCCTCGGCCGTCGAGGGCGCACGGGCAGGACACGAGATCGTCGGCGTGGGCATCGGCGCCGCCGGATACGTCAACCGCCAGCGCTCCACGGTCTACTTCGCGCCCAACATCGACTGGCGCCAGGAACCGCTGAAGGAAGAGGTCGAGAAGCGGGTCGGCCTGCCGGTCGTCGTCGAGAACGACGCCAACGCCGCCGCCTGGGGCGAATACAAGTTCGGCGCGGGCAAGGGCCACCGGAACGTCATCTGCATCACGCTCGGCACCGGCCTCGGCGGCGGCATCATCATCGGCAACAAGCTGCGCCGCGGCCACTTCGGTGTGGCCGCCGAGTTCGGCCACATCCGGATGGTCCCGGACGGCCTGCTGTGCGGCTGCGGCAGCCAGGGCTGCTGGGAGCAGTACGCCTCCGGCCGCGCGCTCGTCCGTTACGCCAAGCAGCGCGCCAACGCGACCCCGGAGAACGCCGAGATCCTGCTCGCGCTGGGCGACGGCACCCCCGACGGCATCGAGGGCAAACACATCTCGGTCGCCGCGCGCCAGGGCGACCCGGTGGCGGTGGACTCGTACCGCGAGCTGGCCCGCTGGGCCGGCGCGGGCCTCGCCGACCTGGCCTCGCTGTTCGACCCGTCCGCGTTCATCGTCGGCGGCGGACTCTCGGACGAGGGCGAGCTCGTCCTCGACCCGATCCGCAAGTCCTACAAGCGCTGGCTCGTCGGCGGCAACTGGCGCCCCGTGGCGGACGTCATCGCGGCCCAGCTCGGCAACAAGGCGGGCATGGTCGGAGCGGCGGACCTGGCACGGGAGCCGGACCCCATCATGTGACACCGGCTGCCTCAGTCACCGGACGCCCGCCGTTTCCCCGGAGAAACGGCGGGCGTTCGTCGTATCTTGATCGTCATGGTCACCGGATCACTCCCCAACTCCCGCACCGAGCCCGACGGTTCGGCCGTCGTCCGGGTGCTCAGCTACAACATCCGCTCGATGCGCGACGACACCGCCGCACTCGCCCGCGTCATCGTGGCCTGCGCCCCGGACCTGGTCCTGATCCAGGAAGCGCCCCGATTCTTCCGCTGGCGCAAGAAGCTCGCCCGGCTCGCGGCCGCCTCCGACCTGGTGATCCTCTCGGGCGGCGCGAGCGCGGCGGGACCGGCGCTGCTCTGCTCCCTGCGCGCCACCGTCGAACGCACCGAGGACGTCCTGCTCCCGCTCACCCCCGGACTGCACCGGCGTGGCTTCGCGACCGCCGTCGTCCGCTTCGGCGGCTCCAGGATCGGCGTACTGAGCTGCCATCTGAGCCTGCAGAAGGACGAGCGGTACGCGCAGGGCGGGATCCTCCTCGACCGGCTCGCCGGGCTGGGCGTCGAGCACGCCGTCGCGGGCGGTGACCTCAACGAACGCCCTGGTGGCCGCACCTTCCGACGCCTCGCGGAAGCTCTCCAGGATGCCTGGGCGACGAAGCCGTGGCTCGGCGAGTACACCTCGACGCCATCCGACCCGCATCAGCGCATCGACGCGATCTTCGCGACACCGGGCGTCGAGGTCCTCGGCTGCGGGGTCCCGGTGGGGATGCCGGGGGTGAGCGAGGACGACCTGAGGGCGGCCACGGACCATCTGCCGGTCCTGGCCGCCCTCAGGGTTCCCGCCGCCCGGGACTGACGCGGGTCAGACGACCGCGCCGCGCCCCGGATCGTCGTCGTCATCGTCGCCCTGCATACGCATCACGAGCGTGCCGAAGCCGCCGAGGAAGCCACCGATGCAGACCGTCGTCAGCCACCAGGTCATCTGCCAGCCGAGGAGCACGGCAAGCAGCATCAGGACCGGGCCGCCGATCACGGCGAGCCACGCGAACTTGGCGGTGACGTCGGCCTCGGGCAGCGGCGGGGGCTCCGGAGGCACGAAGTGGCCCTCGTCGTCCTCGTCGCCGTCGGACGGCTCGGCCGGCGTGTGATCGCGTGGGCCGCCGCCGACGCCGGGTGCGAAGGAGACCGAGGAGCCCAGGGGCGTCACCGGCTTGCCGGCCTTTCCGGCGTCCGGCTGCGCACCCTTCGACTCCGGGTCGCCCGGCTCCGAGCCGTTCGTCTCCGGGTCGGGCAGGGCCAGGTCCTCGATCGACTTGAACGGCTTGGCCCCCGGCGGGTCCGGCGGCTCCTCGCCGTACCCGGCGACGATGGCGGCCCAGACTGCGTCCTCGTCCACGGGCTCGCCGGCGCCCCCGGCAGCCGCGGCTGCCGCTGCGGCCGCATCCGCGGACGGCTGCTGCTCCTTGCCGAGCTGCTCCTTGCCGAGCTGCGCCGGACCGGGCGGCGCCGTGCCCGACGCCGCCGTCTCGGCGGACGCGTCCTCCGGCTCGCGGCTCTCGTCGCCGGCGGGTTCACGTCGGTCCTGCTCAGCCACCGGTGGCCGTCCCTTCCTTACCGACACTGGGGGCGAACCGGCCGATGAACGCATAGCTCTCGTCGAAGATCCGGTCCGCGTCATGGTCCAACGTCGCGACGTGGTAGCTCTGTTCCAGCAGGACTTCCTTGACGTCCGTGGAGGAGATCCGGCTGAGGACGCGGGCCGAGTCGACGGGCGGCACCACATGGTCCTGTGTGCTGTGCAGGACCACCAACGGCTGTGTCACCTGCGGCAGTTCACGGTCGACGATCCGGAAGAAGTTCCGCAGGGAGTGCGCGGCGTGCAGCGGCACCCGGTCGTACCCGATCTCCGACGAGCCCTCCTTCGCGATGTCGCTGGCGATCCCCTTCGTCGTGCGCACGAGATGCCGGGCCACCGGGAGGGCGTGCGCGGCGAGGCCGTGCACCTTGTTCCCAGGGTTCACCAGGACCAGGCCCGCCACCTCGTCCCCGTGCTTCGCCGCGAGCCGCAGCGCGAGGGCGGCGCCCATCGACAGACCGAAGACGAAGACCTGGGAGCACCGGTCCCGCAGCTCGCGCAGGGCGCGGTCCACCTCCGCGTACCAGTCCTGCCAGCCGGTGACCTGCATGTCCTCCCAGCGCGTGCCGTGACCGGGCAGCAGGGGGAGCGAGACGGTGAGGCCGCGCTCGGCGAGGTACTCCGCCCAGGGGCGCAGCGACTGCGGGGAACCGGTGAAACCGTGACAGAGGAGGACGCCGACCTCTCCGCCCTCGTGGCGGTACGGCTCGGCTCCAGGAATGACCGGCACCTTCGGTCTCCTGTTCATGAGAGGGGTATCGCCCAGGACCGCGGGCGTACTTCACCGTACGCGACCGGGCTGACACCGACCAGGGCCGTCGGGCCCCCGAGCTGCGGCGCGGGTTAAGGTCTGATCCACAGACACAGGAAGGCAGTGGGTTGATCTACGGCGCAATGAAGGTGGCCATCGGAGGGCCGCTGAAGCTCGGCTTCAGGCCCTGGGTGGAGGGCCTCGAGAACATTCCCGCCGAGGGTCCCGCCATCCTGGCCAGCAACCACCTGTCCTTCTCGGACTCCTTCTTCCTGCCTGCGGTGCTCGACCGCAAGGTCACCTTCATCGCGAAGGCGGAGTACTTCACGACGCCCGGTGTGAAGGGCAAGCTCACGGCCGCGTTCTTCAAGGGCGTCGGCCAGCTCCCCGTGGACCGCTCCGGTTCGCGCGGCGCGGGCGAGGCCGCCATCAAGAGCGGCATCGAGGTCCTGGAGCGGGGCGAGCTCTTCGGTATCTACCCCGAGGGCACCCGCTCGCCCGACGGCCGCCTGTACCGGGGCAAGCCCGGCGGCCTCGCGCGCGTGGCGCTCGCCAGCGGCGCGCCCGTCCTCCCGGTCGCGATGATCGACACCGAGAAGATCCAGCCCCCCGGCAAGGTCCTGCCCAAGCTGATGCGCCCCGGCATCCGCATCGGCAAGCCCCTCGACTTCGGCCGCTACCAGGGCATGGAGCACGACCGGTTCGTGCTGCGGGCCCTGACCGACGAGGTCATGTACGAAATCATGAAGCTCTCCGGCCAGGAGTACGTCGACATGTACGCGACCGCCGCCAAGCGGCAGATCGCGGACGCGGCGAAGGCCGAGGCCAAGGCGGAGAAGGAAGCCAGAGCCGAGAGGGAAGCCGTGGAGAACAAGGGCGGCACGGAACGGCCGGCCTCCTAGCGGCGTCGTCGTTCTGAGAGCCGTCGTTCCGAGGACGGTCGTTGCGGGAGCTGTGGTTCGGGGGGTGGGTGCGTGGCCAGGCGCGAACGCGTGATGAGGATGTCCGTCGAGCAGCCGCTGTGGCGCGCGCTGACGGCGTACCGGCTCCTGACGATGCTGTACGCGATCGGCCTCTTCGTCACCGCACAGGACCGGTTCGTGCGGCCCTGGGTGGCGATCGGCTACTTCGCGGTCCTGGTCGTGTGGACCCTGGCCACCCTGCCGCGCGTCGCGAACGCCGCGAGCTGTACCAAGCGCTTCCTCACCGCCGACCTGATCGTCGCGCTCACCGGCATCCTGCTCACGCCGGTCGCCGTCGAGCACAGCCGGATCGTGTCCGGCGGCCCGACCCTGCCGTCGATCTGGACGGCCGGCGCGGTTCTCGCGTACGCGGTCAAGGGCGGCTGGCGGTGGGCGGCGTTCGCCTCGCTGCTCGTCGGCGTCGCGAACGTGGCGCAGCGCGGCGCCTTCAGCCGCGACACCCTCCACAACGTCCTGCTCGTCTGCATCGCCTCGATCGCCATCGGCTACGTCGTCGAGGTGGCCCGCGCCTCCGAGCGCACCCTCGCCCGGGCTCTGGAGATCGAGGCGGCCACCCGCGAGCGGGAGCGGCTCGCCCGCGACATCCACGACGGCGTGCTCCAGGTCCTCGCCATGGTGCAGCGCCGCGGCACCGCGCTGGGCGGCGAGGCCGCCGAGCTCGGCAGGATGGCCGGCGAGCAGGAGGTCGCCCTGCGGACCCTGGTCGCCGGAGGTCTCGTGCCCGCCTCGCGGGCGTCCGAGGACGCCTCGCAGGGCGCGCTCGTGCGGGCCGTGGAGGAGCCGGACGAGCCGGCCGACACCTCGCCGCGGGATCTGAGGCCGCTGCTCGCGCCGCACGCGGGGTCGCGGGTGAGCTTCGCCGAGCCGGGCGCCCCGGTGTTCCTGGCGCCGGTCGCGGCGAAGGAACTCGCGGCCGCCGTCAGCGCCGCCCTGGACAATGTGCGCAGGCACGCCGGGACGGACGCCCGGGCCTGGATCCTCGTCGAGGACGAGCCCGACGCGGTGATCGTGACGGTCCGCGACGACGGTCCCGGCATCCCGGAAGGGCGTCTCGCGCAGGCCGAGGGGGAGGGGCGGCTCGGCGTCGCCCAGTCCATCCGCGGCCGGCTGCGGGACATCGGCGGCACGGCCGAGCTGATCTCGGTGCCGGGACAGGGCACCGAGGTCGAACTGACAGTTCCGAAGGTTTCACGGGGGAAGGCGGGATCGGGAAGATGACCGAGCAGCAGCGGGAAGGCGCCGCCGCAGGCGCGATCAGGGTCATGGTGGTCGACGACCATCCGATGTGGCGCGACGCCGTCGCGCGGGACCTCGCCGAGGCGGGTTTCGACGTGGTGGCCACCGCGGGCGACGGCGAGCAGGCGGTGCGCCGCGCCGGCGCCGCCGCGCCCGACGTCCTCGTACTCGACCTGAACCTGCCGAAGAAGCCCGGCGTCCAGGTCTGCAAGGAACTCGTCGGCGCCGACCCCGCCCTGCGCGTCCTCGTCCTGTCGGCGAGCGGGGAACACGCCGACGTGCTGGAGGCGGTGAAGTCCGGCGCCACCGGTTATCTGCTGAAGTCGGCGTCCACCGAGGAGCTGACCGACGCGGTGCGCCGCACGGCGGCCGGTGACCCCGTCTTCACCCCGGGGCTCGCGGGTCTCGTCCTCGGCGAGTACCGGCGTCTGGCCTCCGAACCGGCGCCCGCTCCCGGCGCCGACGAGCCCAAGGCCCCGCAGCTCACCGAGCGCGAGACGGAGGTCCTGCGCCTGGTCGCCAAGGGCCTGAGCTACAAGCAGATCGCCGAACGGCTCGTCATCTCCCACCGCACCGTGCAGAACCACGTGCAGAACACCCTGGGCAAACTCCAGTTGCACAACCGCGTGGAGCTGGTCCGGTACGCCATAGAGCGCGGCCTCGACGACGCGTAGCCACCGGGCGCCTAGCCCGATCCCTTTGCCCGGGCCCCTTTGAGGATCACCACACAAAGGTCAACTCCCGCACTCTTCAACGGAAATCACCCTTCACGTGCTGCCGAAGTGACGTGGATCACCATTAGCGTGACCAGGTCAGCTCACAGTGCTGTGGCGAAGGGACATTTCCATGCGGGTCGGAGTACTGACCGGAGGCGGCGACTGCCCCGGACTCAACGCCGTCATCCGGGGCATCGTCCGCAAGGGCGTGCAGGAGTACGGCTATGACTTCGTCGGTTTCCGGGACGGCTGGCGCGGGCCGCTCGAAGGCGACACCGTACAGCTCGACATCCCGGCCGTCCGGGGCATCCTGCCCCGCGGCGGGACCATCCTCGGCTCCTCGCGCACCAACCCCCTCAAGGTCGAGAACGGCATCCGCCGTATCAAGGAGACCCTCGCCAAGGAGGAGGTCGAGGCGCTGATCGCGATCGGCGGCGAGGACACCCTCGGCGTCGCCGCCCGCCTCACCGACGAGTACGGCGTGCCCGTCGTCGGCGTACCGAAGACCATCGACAACGACCTGTCCGCCACCGACTACACCTTCGGCTTCGACACCGCCGTCGGCATCGCCACCGAGGCCATCGACCGGCTGCACACCACCGCCGAGTCCCACATGCGGGTCCTGGTCTGCGAGGTCATGGGCCGCCACGCGGGCTGGATCGCGCTGCACTCGGGCCTCGCCGGCGGGGCCAACGTCATCCTCATCCCCGAGCAGCGCTTCGACGTCGATCAGGTCTGCGCCTGGGTGACCTCCCGCTTCAAGGCCTCGTACGCCCCGATCGTCGTCATCGCCGAGGGCGCCATGCCCAAGGACGGGCAGATGGTCCTCAAGGACAGCTCGCAGGACTCCTTCGGGCACGTCCGCCTCTCCGGCGTCGGCGAATGGCTGGCCAAGGAGGTCGAGCAGCGGACCGGCAAGGAGGCGAGGACCACGGTCCTCGGCCACATCCAGCGCGGCGGCACCCCCAGCGCCTTCGACCGCTGGCTCGCCACCCGCTTCGGGCTGCACGCCATCGAGGCCGTGCGTGACCGCGACTTCGGGAAGATGGTCGCGCTGCGCGGCACGGACATCGTGCGGGTGCCGATCGCCGAGGCGACCGCACGCCTGAAGACGGTCGATCCGGCGCTGTACGAGGAGGTCGGCGTCTTCTTCGGCTGAGGACACGGGCCGCGGCGCCCTGGGCCCTGCTCCTCAGACACCGGGGAGGGGCGGGTTTCGGGGTGCCGTGCCATCAGGCCGTACTTAAACTCCAGCCATGGAGATCCTCGCATTCGGCGTGCAGTCCGACGAGAAGCCCCTCTTGGAGAAGGCGTTCGCGGGCCATCACGAGGTCCGCTGCCTGGACGTCTTCCTCAACGAGGACACGGCCCCCATCGCGGCCGGCTACGAGATCATCTCCACCAGCGTCAACGCCACCCTGAACAACCGCGTCCTGCAGACCCTCGCGGCCGGCGGCACGCAGATGATCGCCCAGCGTTCCACCGGCTTCAACAACATCGACCTCGAGGTCGCCGAGCGCCTCGGCCTGACCGTCGCCCGTGTCTCGTACTACTCGCCGTACTCCGTCGCCGAGTTCGCCTGGACCCTCGCGATGGCCGTCAACCGCCGCATCGTCCGCGCCTCCAACCGCACCCGCGACTTCGACTTCAGGCTCGACGGCCTGATGGGCCGCGACCTGCACGGCCGTACCGTCGGCGTCCTCGGCACCGGCAAGATCGGCGAGGCGTTCACCCGGATCGCCCACGGCTTCGGCATGAAGCTCCTCGGCTGGGACATCGCCGAGAACCCGGCCTGTGTCGAACTCGGCATGAAGTACGCCGACAAGGAGAGCCTCTTCGCCGAGGCCGACCTGATCAGCCTGCACCTACCCCTGCTGCCCGCCACCGAGCACCTCGTCGACAGCGCCGCCCTGCGCACCATGAAGGACGACGCGATCCTGGTGAACTCCAGCCGCGGCGGCCTCATCGACACCAAGGCGCTCGTCTCCGAACTGCGCGAGGGCCGCTTCACAGGCATCGGCCTCGACGTGTACGAGGCCGAGGCCGGGCTCTTCTTCCTCGACAAGTCGCTCGACGTCGTCGAGGACGACACCCTGGCCCGCCTCGTCACCTTCCCGAACGTCCTGGTCACGTCCCATCAGGCGTACTACACCGTGGACGCGGTGAGCCAGATCATCGAGACCACGGTGGCCAACATCCTGGACCATCAGGCGGGCCGGCGCTCCGAGAACGTCCTCGTGCCCTCCGCGCCCAGGAGCTGAGCAAGCAGCTCCCGCACGATGTCGGCCCCGCGCAGCGACAGCACCGACTCCGGGTGGAACTGCACCCCGGCGACAGCGCATCCCAGCTCGCCCGCGGCACGGCGCGGCCCGCGCAGCGCGTGCACCTCGCCGCTCGCCGCGTCCCGGCTCACGTCGAAGCCGTGCGCGGCCAGCTCCGCCGCCGCGTCGTCGTCGCAGCGCGCCACGAAGCTGTTGTAGAAGCCGACGGTCTCGGCCCGCCCGAACAGGTCGATCTCCGTCTGCGCGCCCTGGTACGGCACCTCCTTGCGGACGATGTCCAGGCCCATCTCGGCCGCGATCAGCTCATGGCCGAGGCACACGCCGAGCACGCCGTGCCGGTGATCACGCAGCACCTCGGCGGTCAGCGCGCGCAGGAAACGCATCTTCGGATCCGCCTCGTCACAGGGGTTGCCCGGTCCGGGGCCCAGGACGACGGGCCCCTCATGGGCGAGCACGGCCTCCCGCAGCCCCGGCTCGTCATGGCGCCGCACGGACACGGTCAGCCCCGACGACCGCAGCAGATGCGCCAGCATCGCCGTGAACGTGTCCTCCGCGTCCACCACGAGCGCGTGCCCCTCCAGGGCCGCCGCCGGCTCCTGCATCCGCAGCCAGAACGGCGCCAGCGCCGCCCGTCGCCCGTCGAGCGCCGCCTGCACCCGCGGATCGTCGGCCAGCGCGGGCCGCACGACCTCGCCGCGCGGCCGTCCGGGCCGCACCCCCAGCGCGGCAAGCACCCCGGCCGCCTTCGCGTGCGTCTCCTGGACCTCGCTCGCCGGGTCCGAGCCGCGCACCAGCGTCGCCCCGACCGGCACCCGCAGCCTCCCGCCCGCGTCGATGTCGGCGGTACGGATCAGGATCGGCGAGTCCAGGGTCTGCGCCCCGCCCGCGTCCCGCCCGACCAGCGCGAGCGCCCCCGCGTAGTAGCCGCGCCCGACACCGTCCCGCCCGAGGGGCTCGTACCGCTCGATGACCCGGCACGCGTTCTGCACCGGCGACCCCGTGACGGTCGCCGCGAACATCGTCTCCTTCAGCACGTCGCGCACGTCGAGCGAGGACCGGCCCCTCAACTCGTACTCCGTGTGCGCGAGATGGGCCATCTCCTTCAGGCGCGGGCCGATCACCACCCCGCCCATGTCGCCGACGGTGCACATCATCTTGAGCTCCTCGTCGACCACCATCGACAGCTCCTCGATCTCCTTGCCGTCGGCGAGGAACTCCAGCAGGTGCTCGGGCGTCGGGCCCTCGGCCGGGTAGCGATAGGTCCCACTGATCGGGTTCATCACGACCGTGCCGCCGCTCATCCGCACATGCACCTCGGGGCTCGCCCCGACCAAGGTCCTCTCGCCTGTGTGCACGACGAACGTCCAGTACGCGCCCCGCTCCCCGGCGAGCAGCCGCCGGAACAGCGCGAGCGCGTCCGCCCGCCCGAACCCCCGGATCTCACCTTCGTACGTCCGCCGGATCACGAAGTTGGCGCCCTCGCCCTGCCCGATCTCCTCGCGCAGGACCCGCTCCACGATGTCCGCGTACGCGGCGTCGTCCACGTCGAAGCCGCCGTCCGACACGCGGACGTCATGGGCCGGAAGCTGCGCCAGTACCTCGGCCAGCGGCAGCTCGTAGGTCTCCTCGGGGGTGAGCACCGCGAGCGGGGTGCCGTCGTCGCGGACGTCGAAGCCGCGCTCCCTGATCTGCCGGAACGGCACGAGGGCGAGGCCCTCCGGGATGTCGGCGAGCCGTTCGTACGTGCTCACGGGGCCGATCAGGAGTTCCACGGTGTCGTGGTCGCGGCCCGGCGCGCGGCGGCGCAGCAAAGCGAAAGGGGTCTGCTCGTAGAGCAGTCGGTCAAGGGCGGTGGCGGGCGACGGGCCGGAGAAGGCGCGGTCGTCGTGCAGCTGCTCGGACAGGTCCATGGCGGGTGATTCCTCTTCCAGACTCCGGTGCGGAGAGGAACGGCCAGGTCCCGGAAAACACTGAAGGCCGCCCTCGGGCGGCCTTCGCTTCGCTGTACGCGCAGTCAGTGGGCCGCTGGGTGAGCGGTCCACCACCAGTTACGGATCATGTGCGCGAACATGAGCGGAACCCTACCCGATGGGCGGCTCATCTGTGGACGACGTGTCTCAAAGGGTGAGCGGTCGGATGGACCGCCCACCCGACCCCGTAATGTTGATGCCGTGACCGTGAACGCTAAGACCAGCGCAAGCGCTGGCAACACCTGGCGAGACCTGCCCGCGGCGCAGCAGCCCGAGTACCCGGATGCCGAGGCTCTGCGCGATGTGATCGCGGACCTCGAGTCGTATCCGCCGCTCGTCTTCGCGGGCGAGTGCGACCAGCTGCGTACCCGACTGGCGGCCGTCGCCAAGGGAGAGGCGTTCCTCCTCCAGGGCGGCGACTGCGCCGAAGCCTTCGACGGGGTGTCGGCCGACCACATCCGCAACAAGCTCAAGACGCTGCTCCAGATGGGCGCCGTCCTCACCTACGCCGCCTCGGTGCCGGTCGTGAAGGTCGGCCGCATCGCCGGCCAGTACTCCAAGCCGCGCTCCAAGGGCACCGAGACCCGCGACGGCGTGACGCTGCCGACCTACCGGGGCGACTCGGTCAACGGCTTCGACTTCAACGAGAAGGCCCGCATCCCGGACCCCGAGCGCCTGAAGCGGATGTACAACGCGTCCGCCTCCACGCTCAACCTGGTGCGCGCCTTCACCACCGGCGGCTACGCCGACCTGCGCCAGGTGCACGCCTGGAACCAGGACTTCGTGAAGTCGTCCCCGTCGGGCCAGCGCTACGAGCAGCTCGCCCGCGAGATCGACAACGCGCTGAACTTCATGCGCGCCTGCGGCACCGACCCGGCCGAGTTCCAGACGGTCGAGTTCTACGCCTCCCACGAGGCGCTCCTGCTCGACTACGAGTCGGCGCTGACCCGCGTGGACTCGCGTACGGGCAACCTGTACGACGTCTCGGGCCACATGGTGTGGATCGGTGAGCGCACCCGTCAGCTGGACGGCGCGCACATCGAGTTCGCCTCGAAGATCCGCAACCCGATCGGGATCAAGCTCGGCCCGACGACGACGGCCGAGGAGGCGCTGCAGTACATCGAGCGCCTCGACCCGGACCGCGAGCCCGGCCGACTGACCTTCATCGTCCGCATGGGCGCCGACAAGGTCCGCGACAAGCTCCCGGAGCTGGTCGAGAAGGTCACCGCCTCCGGCGCGACCGTCGCCTGGATCACCGACCCGATGCACGGCAACACCTACGAGGCGGCCTCGGGCCACAAGACCCGCCGCTTCGACGACGTGCTCGACGAGGTCAAGGGCTTCTTCGAGGTCCACAAGGGGCTCGGCACGCACCCGGGCGGCATCCACGTCGAGCTCACCGGTGACGACGTCACCGAGTGCGTGGGCGGCGGCGACGAGATCTTCGTCGACGATCTGCACCAGCGCTACGAGACGGCCTGCGACCCGCGTCTGAACCGCAGCCAGTCCCTCGACCTGGCGTTCCTGGTGGCGGAGATGTACCGCGACCAGTGATCTTGCGATAAAGCGCCGTGGGGCGCGGATCACAGTGATCCGCGCCCCACGGCGCTTTTGTGCTCCGCGCCCGGCGGGTAAGGTTAGGTTAGCCTCACCGTTCATTAGGGCGGGAGCAACGAGCCGGTCCTGATCTCTGGGAGGTGAACCGCGTGTACGTCTGCAACTGCTTCGGTGTGACCGAGGACCAGGTCAAGAAGCACGCGGACGGCGGTGCGTGCACCCCCCGCCAGATAGCGTCGGCCTGCAAGGCCGGCACCGACTGCGGCTCCTGCGTACGCCGCATTCAGGCGCTGCTCGGCCGTGAAGCGTGCCCTCGCCGCGAGCTGGTCGAGAAGGGGAGGCCCGCTTTGACGGGTGAGCCGAGCGCCCGAGTGGAGCTCCCGGAAGCCGCCTGAGGTTCCGGCCGGGGTTCCGCCTGAACGTTTGCGGCCGCTAGCTGTCCGGCTGCTCGATCTGCTGGGCCAGGTACAGCGCCTCACCGAGACTCTCGATCAGCTCCAGCTGGGTGTCGAGGTAGTCGATGTGGTGCTCCTCGTCCTCCAGGATGTCCTCGAAGATCCGCGCCGACGTCACATCGCCCTTGGCCCGCATGACGTCGATGCCGCGCTTGAGGCGGTCGATCGCCTCGACCTCGACCTGCCGGTCGGCCTGGAACATCTCCGTGACGGTCTGCCCGACCCGTACGTGGAAGAGCCGCTGGTAGTTCGGCAGGGCATCGAGGAAGAGAATCCGTTCCGTCAGCCGGTCCGCGTGCTTCATCTCGTCGATGGACTCTGCACGGGTGTACTTCGCGAGCTTGGTCCAGCCGTTGTTGTCCTGGATCCGGTAGTGGAGCCAGTACTGGTTGATGGCCGTCAACTCGCCCGTGAGCTGCTCGTTGAGGAATTCGATGACCTCGGGGTCGCCCTGCATCGCAGAGGCTCCTTCCACGTGGTGGACTCGGCAGATTTCGCGCATCCTCGCACCGGCACCGAAAACCGTCCAGTAAGTGCACGCTTAGTAGGAGTTGCCCGTTTCAACGGCGGCCGGACTCTCGCTGGTCACGTCCACTGCCCGGGGTCTGTCAGGATGGAGGCATGGGTCAGCCGGTGGGTCGCGAGTCTGGGGGAGCAGTGCAGTCGGAGCTTCCACCGGGACAGCGTCTCCAGCGGGGCTGGCCTGTCACGCACTACGGCCCGGTGCCCAAGTTCCGCCCCGAACGCTGGGAGTTCAGGGTCTTCGGCGCCACCGCGGACGGGGACAAGCACTGCTGGACCCATGAGGAGTTCTCCGCCCTGCCGTACGGCACGGTCGTGGCCGATCTGCACTGCGTCACGAAATTCAGCATGCTCGGCGCGGAGTGGGGCGGGGTGCCCGCCGCGACGATCCTCGAACTGGCGCCGCCCGCGCCCGCCGTCACCCATGTGATGGTCTGGGCCGAGTACGGCTTCAGCGCGAATCTCCGGCTCGAGGACTTCGCCGCCGACCGCACGATCTTCGCCACCCACAAGGACGGGGAACTCCTCACCGCCGAACACGGCTTCCCGCTCCGTCTCGTCGTGCCCCACCTGTACGCCTGGAAGGGCCCCAAGTGGGTCCGCGGCATCGAGTACATGACGGCCGACCGCCGCGGCTTCTGGGAGGAGCGCGGCTATCACAACGTCGGCGACCCGTGGCGGGAGCAGCGCTACTCGTACCAGGAAGGGCCCGAGGACGGCCCCGAGCTCTGATCCCTGGCGCTTCTCGTGCGGTCCTTCAGAGGCCGTGCTTCTCCTGCTTCTCGCACTTCTCGTGCTTCTCGTGTGGTTTGTCAGTGGTGGTACTGGTGGACCACCGCGTGGCCCTTGCCGCGGCCGATCATCCACTTGTTGACCGGCGTGGTCACCACGAAGGCGATCGCCAGTGAGGTCGCGAGCGCACCCCAGAACAGGACGTCCGACAGGTGCGCGTCCATCGCGCTCGGCCACAGCGCGATCACGCCGTTGTCGATCAGCTCCATGACGGCGATGGACAGGGTGTCCGCGGCGAGCGCGACCCGGAACGCGGTCCTGAAGTCGACGCCGGCCTTCAGGACGCCGCGCAGCGTGAGCGAGTAGCCGAAGAAGAACGCCAGGACGATCGCCAGGATCATCGTCGGCATGTTCCCCCAGCCGAACGCCGTGCCGATCACCATGCCGAGGACCTCGCCGATGGCGCATCCCGTGAGGCAGTGCAGGGTCGCCTGTGCGGCCACGGACCAGCTGACCTTGCCGAGGGCGCTGTGACCGCTGTGACCGCTGTGACCGCCGTGATCGGCGTGATCGGCGTGATTGGCGGGGGTGTGCTCGGGCTGCTCGTGCCGGCCGTGGTGTGCGTGTCCGGCGTGCGTCTCGTGGTTCATGAGTTCCCCCAACGTCGGAGAGCGGTTCCTGTCGCCGACAAGAACCGTATACCCCCCAGGGGTATTCCTCAAGAGATCTCCGAAGCAGTCTCCGACGCCATCCGCTAGCCCTTCCGCAGCTCCTTCAGGCGGGCCACGTCCGCCGCGTGCCCCTCCTTGCCGCCGGGCGTCTCGATGATCAGCGGGACGTTCTCGGTCGCCGGGTGGGCCATCAGCGCGCGGAACGGCTCCGCGCCGATGTGGCCGGAACCGATGTTCTCGTGGCGGTCCTTGTGCGCGCCGACGACGTCCTTGGAGTCGTTGGCGTGGATCAGCTTGAGGCGGCCCTCGCCCACGGTGTCCACGAGCAGGTCCAGCGTCTGCCGCATGCCGTCGGGGCCGGTCAGGTCGTGGCCCGCCGCATAGATGTGGCACGTGTCCAGGCAGATGCCCAGCTTCGGGTGGGCGTCGAGCACGTCGAAGTACGGCCCGAAGTCCCAGGTCCGCGAGCACAGCGAAGAGCCCTGGCCCGCGGTCGACTCGAGCAGGAGGTACGGGTCGTCGTCATGGGTCAGCTCGTCGAGGAGCGGCAGCATGTGCTCCCGCACCTGCGCGAGCGCCACGTCGCGCGCACGGCCGCCGGTCGCCGAACCCGTGTGCACGACGACGCCGAGCGCGCCGATCTCCCGGCCCCGGCGCAGCGAGTGCCGCAGGGACTCCACCGACTTCTCCACGGTCGCCTCGGTGTGCGAGCCGAAATTGATCAGATAGGGCGCGTGGACGTAAGCCGGAATCCGCTCGGCGGCGCACGCCGCGCGGAACTCCTCGTCCTGCTTCGGACTGCCGGGAGGCGTCGCCCAGCCGCGCGGGTTGGCGACGAAGACCTGGACGGTCTCGGCGCCCAGCTCGCGCGCGTACGAAAGCCCTACGGAGGCCAGGCCGCCGGCGACGGGGACATGCCCGCCGACCGGGTTACGGGATGCGGTGTCGGTGCTGCTCACGCGGTCAAGGGTGGCACGGCCGCGTGAACGTCCCGTCAGCGGATCTCGATGGTGATCGTCGACCCCTTGGGGGCCTCGTCACCGCCCTCCACGGACTGCTTCTTCACGGTGTCGCCGAGCCAGCCGAGCAGACCGCGGTCCTCGTCGACCTCGAAGCCCTTGTCCTTGAGCTTCTGCGTGGCGTCGTCGACGCTCATCCCCACGACGTCGGGGACCTTGACCATGACCGGACCCTTGGAGATCGTCAGCGTGACCGTGTCACCCTCGCCGAGCCGGGCGCCCTCGCGGGGGGACTGCTTGGCGACGCTGCCCTTGTCCGAATCGGAGTGGACCTGCTCCGTGGAGATCTCGGCCTTCAGGCCCGCGTCCTGGAGGTCGGCGATGGCGTCCTCCTCGGACTCGCCCGTCACGTCAGGGACGTCCACCGGGGCGCCCCTGCTGAGCGTGAGCGCGACGGCCGAGCCGGCCTTGCGGGTGGTGCCGGACCCCGGGTCCGTGGCGATCACCGACCCCTTGGGGACGTCCTCGTCGAAGTCCTTGGTGACCATGCCGGGCTCCAGGCCCGCGTCCTTCAGCCGGCGCTCGGCCCTGGCGAGGGGCGTGCCCTCGAGATCGGGGACCTTCACGGTCTGCGGGCCCAGGGACAGCGTCAGATCCACCGCCCCGTTGTCCCGGATGCGGGAGCCCGCCTTGGGATCGCTGGAGATGACGGTGCCGCGCTTCACGGTGTCGCTGTACGCGCGCTTGACGTGCCCGAGGTCGAGGCCCGCGTCGCCGAGCTGCGCCTTCGCCTGAGTCTGCGTCTTGGCGAGCAGTGGCGGGACCTTCGTGAACTGGCCGGAGTTGATGTACCAGACGCCCGCGCCGAGGCCGAGGGCGAGCAGCAGGGCCGCGACGGCCGCGAGCACGCCGCGGCGGGGACGACGCCTGCGGGAAGGTGCGGGCGGCGGGGGCGGCGTCTCGAAGCGGCTCGTGCGGTGGAGCTCGGCCTGCGGGTCCTGGTCGTCGGCGGGCAGCGGGAGCTGTACGCCCCGGGTCCGCAGCGCCCGCGGGATCACGCTCGTACGGTCGTCGGAGATGTCACGGTCCTCGGGGCGCGCGGCCGGCGGCAGGGCATCGAGCTGCGCGTCGGTGAGGGCGGCCCTGGCCCGCCTGACCTCGGCGAGCAGCGCCACCGCGTCGTACGGCCTGAGGTCGGGCGTGCGCGCGGTCGCCGACGCGACGAGTGTGTCCAGCTCCACGGGCAGGCCCGGCACGGACGCGGACGGAGGCGGCACGTCCTCGTTCAGGTGCTGGTAGAGGACCTGGGCGGGGGAGTCGCCCGAGTGCGGCTTGGAGCCCGTGAGCATCTCGTAGAGCACCACCCCGCACGCGTACACGTCGACGCGGGGGTCGGTGGTGCCCGACTCGATCTGCTCGGGGGCGAGGTAGGAGACGGTGCCGAGGACGGCGCCCGTGGTGTTCGTGACGGTGTCCACGGCCCGTACGAGGCCGAAGTCCGCCACCTTCACGCGGCCGTCGTCGCCTATCAGGACGTTCTCCGGCTTCATGTCGCGGTGCACGAAGCCCGCGCGGTGCGCGGCGCCGAGTGCGGCGAGGACCGGCTCCAGGATGTCGAGCGCGGCGCGCGGCCGCAGTGCTCCGCGGTCCCGCAGGACGTCCCGCAGGGTGCAGCCCGCGACGTACTCCATCGCCAGATAGACGTACTGCCCGTCCGCGCCCTGGTCGAAGACCCCGACCACATTCGGGTGGGAGAGCCGGGCGACGGACTTGGCCTCGCGGATGAAGCGCTCGACGAACGAGACGTCGGCGGCGAGGGCCGGGTGCATCACTTTGAGCGCGAGCACACGGTCGAGGCGGGTGTCCACGGCCCTGTAGACCGTGGCCATCCCGCCGACCGCGATGCGTGCGTCGACGCGGTACCGGCCGTCGAGCACCTGCCCGACGAGAGGGTCCTGAAGGGTCGTGTCCACGCAGGTGAGTGTACGAGCCGCCGCCGACACCCGGCTCCGCAGTCGTCCACGGACGGCCGTACTGCAGCAGAGCTGTAACCGGGCCGTAAGGCCCTCAGAACGCGGGCCGCTCCGGGTCGAGCCTGGCCATGCCGGACACGGGCGAGGAGGCCTCCGCGAAGTGCCTGCGGGGGATCCGGCCCGCCCGGAACGCCAGCCGCCCGGCCTCGACCGCGTGCCGCATGCCCTCCGCCATCAGGGTGGGCTCCTGCGCACGGGTCACCGCCGAGGCGAGCATCACACCGGCGCAGCCCAGCTCCATCGCGAGCGCCGCGTCCGACGCGGTTCCGGCGCCCGCGTCCAGGATCACCGGCACGCGCGCGTGCTCGGTGATCAGCTGGAAGTTGTGCGGGTTGCGGATACCGAGCCCGGAGCCGATGGGGGAGCCGAGCGGCATGACCGCGGCGCAGCCCACGTCCTCCAGCTTCCGCGCGAGCACCGGGTCGTCGTTCGTGTACGGAAGCACGGTGAAGCCGTCGTCGACGAGGATCTCGGCGGCGTCCAGGAGCTCGATCGGGTCGGGCAGCAGGGTGCGCTCGTCCGCGATGACCTCCAGCTTGACCAGGTCGGTGCCGAGCGCCTCACGCGCGAGGCGGGCGGTCAGGACGGCCTCACCTGCGGTGAAACAGCCCGCAGTGTTGGGCAGTACCTGGATCCCCAGCTTCTCCAGGACGGAGAGCACGGAGCCCTGCACGCTCGCGTCCACGCGCCGCATCGCGACGGTCGTCAGCTCGGTGCCGGACGCGACGAGGGAGCGTTCCAGGACGTCGAGGCTGGGCGCCCCGCCCGTGCCCATGATCAGGCGGGACGAGAAGGACGTGCCGCCGATGACCAAGGAGTCGTCAGCCATGGGTTCAGCCTCCCTGGACCGCGGTGAGGACCTCGACGCGGTCCCCGTCCGTGAGTGCGGTGCCGGCCCACTGCGCGCGCGGGACGACGGTTTCGTTGAGTGCTGCGGCGACGCCGGACGGCGCCGTGGTCAGGGCCGCGACGAGGGCGTCGAGCGTGGTGCCCGAAGCGACCTGGCGGCCCTCGCCGTTGACAGAGACGTTCATACGGACTGCTCCACAGAGACGGGTGCGGGGACGGCGCCGAAGCGCCGCGGGGTGAAGGGGCGGGCCACTTCGGGGAGTTCGCCGGTGGCGAGCACGTGGGCCATGGAGTCGCCGGTGACCGGCGTGAGCAGCACGCCGTTGCGGTAGTGGCCGGTGGCGAGCAGCAGGCCCGGCAGGGTGGTCGGGCCGAGGATCGGGGCGTTGTCCGGGGAGCAGGGGCGCAGGCCCGCGATGGTCTCCGTGAGCGGCAGTTCCGTGATGCCGGGCACCAGCTCGTGGGCGTCGCGCAGCAGCTCGTAGACGCCGCCCGCGGTGACCGTCGTGTCCCAGCCGAGTTCCTCGCTGGTGGCCCCGACGACCAGCTCGCCGTCGACCCGGGGTACCAGGTAGAGGTTGCCGCCGCGCACGACGGCGCGCACGGTGCGGCTCAGGAACGGCGCGTACACCTTCGGCACGGTCAGGCGCAGCACCTGCCCCTTCACCGGGCGCACCGGCGGCAGTACGTCGTCCGGGACCCCGGCGAGGCGGCCGCTGAGGCTGCCGCCGGCGAGGACGACCTGGTCCGCGTCGAGCCCGGTGCCGTCGGCGAGGACCACGCCGCGAGCGCGCTCTCGTACGACTGTCAGCCGCTCGGCCCACTGCCGGTGGAACTGCACCCCGGCCCGCTCGCAGGCCGCGACAAGGGCCTTCGCGAGGCGCCTCGGGTCGATCTGGTGGTCACCGTCGACGCGCAGGCCGCCCCGCACGGACGGGGCCAGCATCGGTTCGAGGCGCCGGCACTCGCGGCCCGACAGCCACTCCGACTCCAGGCCCGACGCGCGCTGGAGGGCGTGCAGTTCCCGAAGGTGCGCGCGGTCGTCCGCGTCGAGCGCGACGGCCAGGGTGCCGCACGCGCGGTAGCCGAGGTCGAGCCCGGTGGCCTCGGAGAGCTCGGCGGCGAACGCCGGATAGCGGCGCGCGGACTCCACGTTGAGCCCCAGGAGGGTCTGTTCGGCCTCTCCGTAGTGCAGTTCGGTGACGGCGGCGAGCATCCCGGCCGCCACCTGTGCGGCCCCGCCGCCCGGTTCGGGGTCCACGACCGCGGTGCGCAGCCCGCGCTGCGCGGCCCGCCACGCGGTGACGAGACCGATGATCCCGCCGCCCACGACCAGGACGTCGGAGCCTTCTGAAGTACGAGACATGGGCGTCCAGCCCCTCCCTTCGCCGGCATGACCCGGATCAGGTTCGTACGGTCGGAGGCCGTCCCAGCCTCCCTCTCAGCCCGGTACGTCCGGGCTCCCGCGAGTGCTTTACGGTGGCCACCCTAAACCGTTGCCCCGACCCCCAGTAAGGGAGCCCGCCCGCATGGCCCGCTCGCTCGACGGACTCGTCCTCGCCCCGGTCGCCGACCAGGCTCCAGGTCAGGTGGGTACGCGGACGCGGTTCACGTACCACGAGGAGGACGGCCGGATCTGGGCCGAGTACGCGGGCGGGGACGTCGTGCGCGGCCACCTCGTGGGCACGCGTGAAGGGGACCGGATCGACTTCAGGTACGTACAGCTGAAGACGGACGCGACGACCTCCTCCGGGCACTGCGTCTCGCTCGTCGTCGACCTTCCCGACGGGCGGGTGCGGCTGGACGAGACGTGGGAGTGGGAGTCGCAGACGGGCAGCGGGACGAGCGTCGTCGAAGAGGTCCCGGGCGCCTGACGGCGGGAGCGGGGGAGGGCCTGAGCGGTCAAACCGGCGCCCGGTGTGGAAGACGTCACGGACGCGGTGTGACGGGCCCGATGACTGACTGAACGTCAGGTGCATATGGTGATCCGGTGAGCGAGCAGAACCAGAACCAGGCCCCGGTGCCCCAGGCAGGGCGGCACGTCGTCATCGTCGGCGCCGGGATGGCGGGGGTCCAGACCGCCGTGGCCCTGCGCGAACAGGGCTTCACCGGCGCCGTCACGCTGATCGGCGCGGAACCCCACCAGCCGTACGACCGGCCTCCGCTGTCCAAGGCCGTCCTGCTCGGCAAGGCCGAGGGGTCCGCGTTCGACGTGGACTTCGAAGCCCTCGACATCACGCTCGAACTGGGCCGCGAGGTCACCGGCGTACGCCCCGCCGAGCACACCCTCGACACCGCCACGGGCCCCGCCCCCTACGACGTCCTGGTCCTCGCGACCGGCGCCGAACCCATCAGGCTGCCCGGCACGGAGGACATCCCCGGCGTCCATCTGCTGCGCACGCTCGACGACGCCGAGCGCCTCCGTCCCGTCCTCGCCGCACAGCGCGACATCGTCGTCGTGGGCGCGGGCTGGATCGGCGCCGAGTTCGCCACCGCGGCCCGCGAGGCCGGCTGCGCGGTCACCGTCGTCGAGGCGGCCGAGCGGCCGCTCGCCGGGGCGCTGCCCGAGGAGGTCGCCGCCCCCATGGCCGCCTGGTACGCGGACGCCGGCGCGGAACTGCGCACCCACGCGCGCGTGGAGCACGTCGAGCCCGGAGCCGTCCTCCTCGACGACGGCACCCGGGTGCCCGCCGGCGCCGTCGTCGTCGGCATCGGGGCCCGCCCCGCCACCGGCTGGCTCACCGGCTCCGGCATCACGCTCGGCGCCCACCGCGAGGTAGTGGCGGACAACCACCTGCGCACCTCCGAGCCCGATGTGTACGCCGTCGGCGACTGCTCGTCCTTCCCGTCGGGCAGGTACGGCGAGCGCCTGATGGTCCACCACTGGGACAACGCGCTCCAGGGCCCCCGCACGGTCGCCGCCAACATCATCGGCGAGGCCCCGGCGACGTACGACCCGGTGCCGTACTTCTGGTCGGAGCAGTTCGGCCGCTTCGTGCAGTACGCCGGGCACCACGCGGCCGCCGACACCACCGTGTGGCGCGGCGACCCGCAGGGCGCGTCCTGGAGCGTGTGCTGGCTGCGCGAGAACCGGCTCGTCAGCGTTCTCGCCGTGGGCCGCCCGCGCGACCTGGCACAGGGGCGCAAGCTCATCGAGTCGGGCGCCTCGCTGGACCCGCAGGTCATCAGCGACCCGACCCGCCCGCTGAAGGCCGCTGCCGCCTGACCGCCCCGCCGGGGCGACCGGGGCTTTTACGCGGCCGCGTTTCCCACTGTCAGTCCGGGATGGCAGGCTTGTCCTGTGACCGAGATTGACGCAAAGATCGATGCTCTCGTCCCCGAGTGGCTCACCCTCCCCGACATCGCCGAGCAGTTCGGCGTGGAGGTGACGCGCGTGCGGCAGCTGGTGAAGGAAGGCCAGGTGATCGCCGTACGCCGCGGTGAGAACAGGGCGCTGCACGTGCCCGCCGCCTTCATCGACGGCGACAAGGTCGTCAAGGGCCTCACCGGGACCCTGACCCTGCTGAGGGACGACGGCTACAACGACGAAGAGATGCTCGAGTGGCTCTTCACCCCCGACCCGACCCTGCCGGGCACCCCCGCGCAGGCGCTGAGCGAGAATCGCGGCACGGAGGTGAAGCGCCGCGCCCAGGCGCTCGCCGTCTGACCTGACAACCGTCCGGCGTGGGGGGGGCGCGCCCCCCCCCCCCCCCCCCCCCCCCCCCCCGGGGGGCCCCCCGGCCCCCCCCCCCCCCCCCCCCCCCCCCCCAACCCCCCCCCCCCCCCGACCAGGTGACCCCCCCCCCCCCCACCAACCCATCCCCCTAAACCCGGCCCCCGGCCCCCCCCCCCCGCCCGCCCCCGGGACTCCCCCTCCCCGGCGGCCCCCACCCCTGTGCGCAACGGGTGAAGCAGTGGTCACGTGATGGCGCCGGCCGTGCGGCGCGCGGCGGTGGGCGTCAGCGGAAGGTGCCCTGCGACACCGAACCGGCAATCCGGCGCTGGAAGATGATGTACACGATCAGTACGGGCACCACCGTGACCACGATCGCCGCGAAAAGACCGCCGTAGTCGATGTTGTAGACCTGCGAGGACGCGTAGGCGGACATCCCCTGGGTCAAGACCCAGTTGTCCTGGTTGGTGTTGAGTGCCACCGGCAACAGGAACTGGTTCCAAAGACCCAGGAAGTTGAAGATCGCCACCGCCGCCATGCCGGGACGGGCCATCGGCAGCATCACCTGGAAGAACGCCCGCCAGTCAC
Organism: Streptomyces sp. NPDC090032; assembly: GCF_044748025.1. Lineage (NCBI taxonomy): Bacteria > Bacillati > Actinomycetota > Actinomycetes > Kitasatosporales > Streptomycetaceae > Streptomyces > Streptomyces sp. NPDC090032. The sequence continues at coordinate 486,222 of NZ_JBIVFF010000003.1, forward strand.
CGGCACCGTCGATCAACGCGGCCTCGTAGACGTCATGCGGCAGCGACCGGAAGAACGAATAGAGGAAGAACATCGTGAACGGCAGCGCGAACGCGACGTAGGTGAGGATCAGTCCAGGACGTGTGTTCAGCAGCCCGAAGTTCTGCAACTGGAAGAAGAGCGGCACGATAGCCAGGAAGACGGGGAAGGTCAGACCGGCGAGCATCAGGTAGTAGATCAGCCGGCGTCCGGGGAACTCGAACCGGGCCAGGATGTAGGCGCACATCGCGCCGAGCAGCATCACCAGGACCAGCGCGGAGACCACGACGATCACCGAGTTCAGGAAGTACTTCCCGATGCTCGCGTCGGTCCACGCGTGCGCGTAGTTCTCGAACCGCCAGCGATGCGGCAGCTTGAACGGCGACGACAGGATCTCGCTGGTCGACTTGAACGACGACACCAGCACCCACAGCATGGGCACGATCACGATCACGGACCACAGGATCAGCAAGGTGTGCGAGATCACCGCGAACCTGCGGTCACTGCTCACGGCAGCTCTCGTCAGTTTCCGGTCACGCGCCGGCTTGCGGTCACTCGCCGGCTTCCGGTCGGCGGCTATGGCGCTCACTGGGCAACTCCCTTGGCTCCGGCACGCCGAGCCTTCAACCCACGCGCTTTCTTCTTGCCCTCGCCACCGCCCGTCAGCCGGTTGACGAGGAACACCAGCGCCGCGAACACCAGGGTGACGACGGCGAGGACGACCCCCATCGCGGTGGCATAGCCGAACTGCTGCTTGGCGAAGGCGACGGTGAACAGCCGTTGGCTGATCGTCAGGGTCGAGTTGTCCGGTCCACCGCCCGGCAGCATGGCCTGCACGTAGACGAACGAGTCCAGGGCGGCGATGCCCAGGTAGATGTACCCCGTCTGCACGGTGTCCCGGATCGACGGCAGGGTGATCGAGATCGTCGTCCGGAACCGGCCGGCTCCGTCGATCTTGGCGGCCTCGTACAGCTCGCCGGGAACTCCCTTGATCGCGGCGATGAAGAGCACCGCGTAGAACCCGACGAGCCCCCAGACGATGACGAACATCAGGGCCGGCATCGCGCTCACCGTTTCGCCCAGCCAGGCGAACTTGTCGAAGCCGTCGAGGCCGAGCCCGGTGAGGACGCCGTTGAGCAGGCCGGCGTTCGGGTCGTACATCTGCGCCCAGACCAGCCCCACGATGATCGCCGGCACGACGTAGGGGAAGAACGAGATGATCCGGTAGAACGACGCTCCCCGGATCCCTCGGACGGGGCCCTTGCTGGGCCCGCCCAGGGTGATGGCCACCGCGACCCCGAGGGCGAGCGTCAACGTCACCAACGGCACGCAGACCGCCAGCAACGCGATGTTGCGCAGCGCCTTCAGGAAGATGTCGTCCTGGAACATCTTGGTGAAGTTGTCGAGGCCGACGAACTTGTAGTCCGGGCTGAAGCCGCGCCAGTCCGTCATCGCCCAGAAGATCGCCTGAACGAAGGGGTACAGGACGAAGAGCACGAAGATGGCCAGCGGGACGCCGAGGAACGCCAGGAAGAACGTCACCCGGTCGAAGGTGAGCTTGCGGCGCCGAGGCCGCCCACCGCGAGCGGCCGGCGTCGGCCGGCGGCTCGCGGTGTCGGAGGTGGTGATCGTGTCTTTCATCGCAGTGTTAGCTGACCTTGATCTTGTCGACGGAGTCGTCTTCCCTGACCTTGTCGGAGATCTTCTGAAGGGCCGAGGTCAGGCCCTTGCCGTCGATGTCACCGGCGAGGAACGAGTTCCACGGCACCAGCTGGTCCGTGTTCATCCCGTACGCCTCGACGAAGTTGTAGGTGAAGATGTTGGTGCCGGCGGCCTCGAGCATCTTCGTCTGCGCGACGAGGGCCGACGACCCGTAACCGTCGGCGGGCACGGTGCCCTTGACGATCGTCGGGGCCAGCTTCGTCTTGGAGAAGTTGGCCGCCGCCTTCTCGGACAGCATCGCCCGCAGCACTTCCTTGCCGCCGGCCGGGTTCTTTCCCTGCTTGGGCACGATGAACGGCTCGCCCGCGGCCGCGCGAATCGCCTCGTAGGGCAGCTTCGGCTTGTCGGTGAGCGTCATCGACGGAAAGCCGGTCATCTGGAAGTCGGCCTTGGTGGCCTTCTTCATCTCGTTCTCGATCCAGCCACCGGACGGGTAGAGCAGCGCCTTCTGGTCGTTGCTCCAGATCGCCTGCGCCTTCTGGAACTGGGTGCCGGAGCCGCCGGGGACGAACATCTTCTGCTTGACCATGGTCTCCATGACCTTGATCACGCCCTGGATGGCCGGGTGCGACCAGCAGCCCTTCTCCAGGTTCTCCAGCGCGAGCCGGACCTCGTCGCCGCCCTCCTTGATCGCCGAGTCGATCAGGAGCGTGCGGTAGTAGGTCGCCGCTTCCTTGCCGTGGACGAAGAGGTACTTGCCCTTCTTCTTCGCCTTCTGGCCGAGGTCGAGCGCCTCGTCCCAAGTCTTCGGCGGGGTCCAGCTGTTCGCCTCGAACAGCGTCTTCGAGTACCAGACGCCGTAGACCGTCATCACGTAGTTGAGCGCGACGAACTTGTCCTTGAACGTCCCGGGGTCCTTGACGCCGGGGTAGACGATGTCGGCGATCTTCTTGCCCTCGTAGGTGTTGGCCTCGAAGACGTCATCGAGCTCCTCGAGCTGGTCGAGGATGCCGAGGAAACCGATCTGGTCCTCACCGGAGTTGTCGATGAGGTCCGGCGGGTTGCCGCCGACGAACCGGGGCTGGAGCTCCGGGGCGATGTCGACGACCGGCTTGACCTGGACCTTGAGGCCCTTGACCTGACCCCCGACGACCTGGTTGACGTAGTCGACATAGTCGGTGCCGTAGCCGCCGTCGAAGATGGCCGCGTCGACCTTGGAGTTCGCGGCGACACCGAACGGGTTCTTGGCCCCCTTCTCACCCTTCGGGCCGCTGCCGCCGTCGTCGCCCTTGCTGGAGGGAGAGCCACACGCAACCGCGAACGAACCCATGGCCGCAGTCGCGATCGCCCCGCGCAGGAGCGTCCGCCTGTCAAGAGAGCCGGCACGAATGGTCATCTCTGCATCCTCACTGATCGATTGGATCTCTACGGGTTTGCTGCGTGTTCGGCTGCCGGGCCTGGTTGGCCCCGTACTTGCCGCACTTCTCTTTGAGCGCGTCCTGATGCGGGTCTCCACCTGCGACGATGTCGGCGGAGATGCACATCGGGTCGTTCAGCCGTCGTCTCGGAGCCGCTCGGCGGCACCGATGGTGATCAGCTGAGCGATGTGGGAAAAGCGGTCGCCGGGGCCGCGGTTGGAGCGACAGTCGCACTCCGCTCGATCAGATCGCGATGGCCTACGCCGGGGGTGGGTCCCATGCTCAAGTCCTCGCCTTCTCCAGGACTCAGGCGGTGAACCGGATCCTCCCCGGCACCGCGGTGACGTGCTGTGTCGTACTGGGGACAAATCCCCGGACCCCGGGCCGGAATTGCATCAGCGGAACTCGTCCGGAAATGCAGTGGCCCGAGGGAACGCAGTTGGAGCTGGGTGGGACTGGAAAGTCCGGGCTCGGCGGAGATGTACGGCAGTCGGCGCGCTCGCACGCTTCGCTGTTTCCCCCTCCCCCGGGTCCTGCCCCGGTCGCGAGACCGTCCGGGCCAGACGCCGACAGGTATAGTCCACTCCCTGTGAGCGGGGCAAGATCGAATGCAGGTTTGGGCGCCGGTCTTTTCCGAGTTGAGACCTCCCGGAAATAAGCCGCAGCGCGGGGCGAGTCGATCTTGTCAACTCCACTGTCTACATAAGGTGTAGCGGGATGTGCCCGGCGGACGGTCATCCAGGCGGTCATCTGCGGAGTAATGGGGTGAACACGGCCGCACCGGATGGATTGGGGCGCGACACGTTCAGATCTTGAACGAGTGACGGGGTGGAAGCGGACGCTCCGCCGTCACGACCGGCCGTTCACCTCTCGAATCGGCCCGCGGCCACGGTCTTCGGCTCTGGCCGCCGTCCCCCTCGATCCCCCGCCATCAGGTACACCACCCGACATACCTCAACACCCTTGACACCACGGGCGACTTACCTCCCTACTGGACCCTGCGCTGTGAATTGACAACGTTGTCTCGCGCCGGGAGGGTGCTCGCGAATGCACGGCAGATCCAGACTCAGACTTGGTACCACGGCCGCCCTGGGGGCGGCCTCACTCGCGCTCGTCGCCGCCGGTCAGGGAGCGTCCGCCGCGTCCCCCGCCCAACGGCCGCACGCCGACCGCGAGTTCAGCTCCTCGTTCGAAACGGGCGATCCCGCCCCCACCTGGCTGAACACCGTGGATACCGCCGCGGACGGCACGAAGCGGTCGTCCGGGGTCGACGGCGGTGACAGCGGCGGATTTCCGGGCAATGTCAACAGCCACGTCACGGAGGTCCGCGCCAGCGACGAGAACGCGGGCGGCGGTGAGACCAAGGAGAACCTCCTCGACGGCGAGTCGAGCACCAAGTGGCTCTCGTTCGAGCCGACGGGCTGGGTCGAGTACGACCTGGACGCGCCGGCCAAGATCACGACGTACGCCCTGACGTCGGCCAACGACCACGCCGAGCGCGACCCGAAGGACTGGACCCTCAAGGGTTCCACCGACGGCAAGGAGTGGACGACGCTCGACACCCGCACCGGGGAGAGCTTCGCCGACCGCTTCCAGACCAAGAAGTACGACCTCCAGAACCCGGCCGAGTACCAGCACTTCCGGATCGAGTTCACCAAGAACAACGGCGCGGACGACGCCACACAGCTCGCCGACCTCCAGCTGGCCACCGCCGACACCGGCTCGCCCACACCCGACGACATGCTGTCGCTCGTGGACAAGGGCCCCAGCGGCTCCCCCACCGCGAAGGCCGGCGCGGGCTTCACCGGCAAGAAGGCCCTGCGCTACGCGGGCACGCACAAGGCCGACTCGCGCGCGTACTCGTACAACAAGGTCTTCGACGTCGACGTGGCCGTCGCCCGGGACACGGAGCTCTCGTACAAGATCTTCCCGTCGATGGCGGACGGCGACCGCGACTACGACGCCACGAACGTCTCCGTGGACCTTGCCTTCACCGACGGCACCTATCTGAGCGACCTGAAGGCCACCGACAGCAACGGCGGGCTGCTGACGCCGCAGGGCCAGGGCGCGGCCAAGCGGCTCTACGTCAACCAGTGGAACGCCGTCGCCTCCTCCATCGGCTCCGTCGCGGCCGGCAAGACCGTCGACCGGATCCTGGTGGCGTACGACTCGCCCAAGGGCCCGGCGAAGTTCCGCGGCTGGGTCGACGACATCTCGCTGAAGGCCGCGAAGCAGGAGCCGCCGAAGGCGCATCTGTCGGACTACGCGGTCACGACCCGCGGCACGAACTCCAGCGGCGGCTTCTCGCGCGGCAACACGTTCCCGGCCACCGCGGTCCCCCACGGCTTCAACTTCTGGACGCCGGTGACCAACGCCGGCTCGCTCAGCTGGCTCTACGACTACAGCCGCGACAACAACGCGGACAACCTGCCGACGATGGAGGCGTTCAGCGCCAGCCACGAGCCCAGCCCCTGGATGGGCGACCGGCAGACGTTCCAGATGATGCCGTCGGCGGTGTCCGGCACCCCGGACACCTCCCGCACCGGCCGCGCACTTCCGTTCAAGCACGAGAACGAGACAGCACGCCCCTACTACTACGGGGTGCGCTTCGAGAACGGCCTCAAGGCCGAGATGACGCCGACCGACCACGCGGCGATGCTGCGCTTCACCTACCCCGGTGACGACGCGAGCGTGATCTTCGACAACGTCTCCGACCAGGCGGGCCTCACGCTCGACAAGGACAAGGGCATCGTCACCGGCTACTCGGACGTGAAGTCCGGGCTCTCCGCGGGCGCGACCCGGCTCTTCGTCTACGGCGTCTTCGACACCCCGGTCACCGGCGGCGACTCCACCGGCCCCAAGGGCTACCTCCGCTTCAAGCCGGGCGCCGACAAGGCGGTCACCCTGCGCCTCGCGACGTCCCTGATCGGCATCGACCAGGCCAAGGCGAACCTCGCGCAGGAGCTGCCGTCCGGCTCGTCGTTCTCCTCCGTACGGGACAGCGCCCGCGCCCAGTGGGACAAGCTGCTGGACAAGGTCGAGGTGGAGGGCGCCACGGCCGACCAGCGCACCACGCTCTACTCGTCCCTGTACCGGCTGTACCTGTACCCCAACTCCGGCTTCGAGAAGGTCGGTTCGAAGTACCAGTACGCGTCGCCGTTCTCGCCGATGCCGGGCCCGGACACCCCGACCCACACCGGCGCGAAGATCGTCGACGGCAAGCCGTACGTCAACAACGGCTTCTGGGACACGTACCGCACGACGTGGCCGGCGTACTCGCTCCTGACGCCGAAGAAGGCGGGCGAGCTCGTCGACGGGTTCGTGCAGCAGTACAAGGACGGCGGCTGGATCTCGCGCTGGTCCTCGCCCGGGTACGCGGACCTGATGACCGGCACGTCGTCGGACGTGGCGTTCGCCGACGCGTACGTCAAGGGCGTCAAGTTCGACGCGGAGGCGGCGTACAAGGCGGCTCTGAAGAACGCGAGCGTCGTACCGCCCGCGGCCGGCGTCGGCCGCAAGGGCATGCAGACGTCGCCGTTCCTCGGCTACACGAGCACGGACACCCCCGAGGGACTGTCCTGGGCCCTTGAGGGTTACCTCAACGACTACGGCATCGCGCAGATGGGCCAGGCCCTCTACAAGAAGACCGGCGAGAAGCACTACAAGGAGGAGTCGGAGTACTTCCTCAACCGGGCCCGCGACTACGTGAACATGTTCGACCCGAAGGCGGGCTTCTTCCAGGGCAAGAGCGAGAAGGGCGACTGGCGCGTCGAGTCGTCGCAGTTCGACCCGCGCATCTGGGGCTACGACTACACGGAGACCAACGCCTGGGGCTACGCCTTCACCGCCCCGCAGGACTCGCGCGGCCTCGCCAACCTCTACGGCGGCCGCGACGGCCTCGGCAAGAAGCTCGACACGTTCTTCGCCACCCCGGAGACGGCGTCGAACGACGTCGCGGGCTCGTACGGCGGCGTCATCCACGAGATGACGGAGGCGCGTGACGTCCGGATGGGCATGTACGGCCACTCGAACCAGGTGGCGCACCACATCACGTACATGTACGACGCGGCGGGCCAGCCCTACAAGACGCAGGAGAAGGTCCGCGAGGTCCTCTCCCGGCTCTACACGGGCAGCGAGATCGGCCAGGGCTACCACGGCGACGAGGACAACGGCGAGCAGTCGGCCTGGTACCTCTTCTCCTCCCTCGGCTTCTACCCGCTGGTCATGGGCAGCGGTGAATACGCCATCGGTTCCCCGCAGTTCACGAAGATGACGCTGCACCTGGAGAACGGCAAGGACCTCGTCGTCAAGGCCCCGAAGAACAGCGCGAAGAACATCTACGTGCAGGGTCTGAAGGTCAACGGCAAGAACTGGACGTCGACGTCGCTGCCGCACTCGGTCGTCGCGAAGGGCGGGGTCCTGGAGTTCGCCATGGGCCCGAAGCCGTCCAAGTGGGGCACCGGCAAGAACGCGGCGCCGGTCTCGATCACGCAGGACGACAAGGTGCCGTCGCCGCGCAAGGACGCCATCACGGGTTCGGGTCCGCTGTTCGACAACTCCTCGGCGACGAGCGCGAGTTCGGAGTCGGTGGAGCTGCCGGTCGGCGCTGACGGCGCGAAGGCCGTGCAGTACACGCTGACGTCGGACGACAGGGCGAAGGCGCCGGCGGGCTGGAAGCTGGAGGCCTCGGCCGACGGCTCGTCGTGGCAGACGCTGGACCAGCGGTCGGGCGAGTCCTTCTCCTGGGACAAGCAGACGCGGGCATTCTCGGTGAGCAGGCCGGGCACGTACAAGCACTACCGGCTGGTCTTCACCGGTGGGGCCGCGACGCTGGCGGAGGTGGAACTGCTGGGCTAGGCCCTGGAAGGTCCGAAGTGTGATGGCGCCGCTGAGTTCAGCGGCGCCATCGCGCGTTCGAGGGCGCGCGTCTAATTACGTGGACAGGGCCTCGTCGGCCCACCTAGTGTCTGGTCCGAACCGTGACGCAGCGCCGAGGAGGTGGGACCCATGACCGCAGTACGCAGGTGGGTGCTCCTCCCCTCCCCACGGTCGGTCGACTGACGTAGGTCGCCCGGGAGCGCCTGGACAAGGCGATCCCGAAAGGCAGAGACCTATGAAGACAACAGTGATCACGCGCGTCGCCGAGAGGCAGTGGCACGCGCTGGAGGACGACCAGGTGGTCGGCCGGGGCGAGGCGTGGCCCCGGTACGACGGACGGCTGTTCCTCAGTATCGACACCTGGCAGGAAGCGGCGTTCGAGCAGCTGGCCGATGCCATGCTCGCGGACCTGCCGAGGCCGCTGTACACGATCGTCGACGACTCCGACGCGGACCTGAGGTCCCGGTGGGAGCGCGCCGGTTTCACGGTCCGGCGCCGCGAGTGGGTCTACTGCCTGCCCACCGACCCGCAGGTCACGGGACTCGGCTCGGCGCAGCCGCCGTCGGGCGTGACGATCCTCCCCCAAGGCACGCCGGAGAAGGACCCCCTGCGCGCCCTCGACCGAACGATCCGGGACGAGGTCGGGGCCTCGGTCGGATGGCAGGAGATGCCGGCCGAGGTGCTGCCACGTCTGGACGACGCCACCGTGGTGGACCCGACGAAGTACACGGTCGCGATGGAGGCGGAGTCCGGCGCGTACGTGGGGCTGCTCCGGGTGGCGCCGGTGCCGCGGCAGCCACGGATCGGCCTCATCGCGGTCCGGGCCGACCGGCAGCGCCGCGGCATCGCCCGCGCGCTGCTCGCCGAAGTCCTCGGCTCCCTGCACCGGTCCGGGGTCCGCACGGCGTCGGCCGAGGTCGGCGAACTCAACCGGGCCGCTTCCGGACTCTTCGACACGATCGGCGCCGAGCGCGCCGGCAGCAACCTGGAGGTCGTACTTCACTGATGCCGAAAACAAACCCCGGAATCGAGATCGAGGGCACCGTCGTCGAGTGCCTGCGCAACGCCACCTTCCAGGTGGAGCTGGAGAGCGGGCACAAGGTGCTCGCGCACATCAGCGGGAAGATCCGGAAGAACTACATCAAGATCCTCCCGTTCGACCGCGTGCTCGTGGAGCTCAGCCCCTACGACCTCACACGCGGCCGGATCCTCTACCGGTACCGCAACTGACGCCCGGCGGGTGAAGTCCCGGGCGGGCGTAATGAGTTCACGCCCGCCCGCCCCGTGCCACGCCGGCCCTCGCCCGTGTCACTTCCGCCAGAACAGGTGGTGCGTCACGGTGCCTCCCGGACTGGGTACGACGTCGACGTGGAAGCGGTCGCTCAGCTCGTCGGGCGACTCCCACAGCCGCGACCCCGATCCGAGTTTCACCGGCGAGACCGCCACGTGCAGGGTGTCGACGAGGTCCGCGTCGAGGAACTCGCGGATGACGCCGGCACCGCCGCCGAGCCGGACGTCCCTGCCCCCGGCCGCCTCCTTCGCCTGTTCGAGGGCGGTGGCCGGGTCGCCGTCCACGAAGTGGAACGTCGTGTCGGACAGGGTGAACGACGGACGCGGGTGGTGGGTCATGACGAACACCGGCGTGTGGAACGGCGGTTCGTCGCCCCACCAGCCCTGCCACTCCAGGTCCTCCCAAGGCCCCTTCTGCGGCCCGAACTTGCCGCGGCCCATGATCTCGGCGCCGATGTTGTGGTGGAAATCGCGGGTGAGGTAGTCGTCCAGGCCGCGGCTGCCGCCGGGATCGGTGCGGTTGGGCCAGCTCGCCGTGGCGCCGCACCACGCGAACATCTCCCCCGGATCGGCATGCCCGAACGGCCGCTCCAGACTCTGCCCCTCGCCCGCACCGAACCCGTCGCTGGAGACGTTGAAGTTCTGAACCCGCAGCAGCTGCGTCACGTGTTCCTCCTGGTATCGGGGTGACATGGGTAGGACTCTCGCTGCCACGAGAACTCATCGCCTCGGGACGCGCCGGGGCTGTGCCACGGGTACCGGAAGCCGGGATCGGCAGCAAACCTCTGGCCCGCGCATACGGCTGTGGCCGCCGACCCCTGAGGGGCGGCGGCCACAGACCCTGGGCGATCACGCCCGGGGGAACATCACTTGCGGATCAGGCTGCGGAGCACGTACTGCATGATGCCGCCGTTGCGGTAGTAGTCCGCCTCGCCGGGGGTGTCGATGCGGACGACCGCGTCGAACTCCACGCCGGTGTCGGTGGTGACCTTGACCGTGCGGGGCGTGGTGCCGTTGTTGAGCTCCTCGACGCCGGTGAAGGAGAAGGTCTCCTCGCCGGTGAGGCCGAGGGAGTCGGCGGACGCGCCCTCCGGGAACTGGAGCGGCAGGACGCCCATGCCGATGAGGTTCGAGCGGTGGATGCGCTCGTACGACTCGGCGATGACGGCCTTGACGCCGAGGAGCGCGGTGCCCTTGGCGGCCCAGTCGCGGGACGAGCCCGAGCCGTACTCCTTGCCGGCCAGGATGGCCAGCGGGGTGCCCTGCTCGATGTAGTTGCGCGAGGCGTCGTAGATGAACGAGACCGGGCCGTCAGCCTGCGTGAAGTCGCGGGTGTAGCCGCCCTCGGTGCCCGGCGCGATCTGGTTGCGCAGGCGGATGTTGGCGAACGTGCCGCGGATCATGACCTCGTGGTTGCCACGGCGCGAGCCGTAGGAGTTGAAGTCACGGCGCTGGACGCCGTGCTCCGTGAGGTACTGGCCGGCCGGGGTGTCGGCCTTGATCGCACCGGCCGGGGAGATGTGGTCGGTGGTGACCGAGTCGCCCAGCTTGGCCAGGACGCGCGCGCCCGTGATGTCGGAGACCGGGGTGGTCTCCATCGTCATGCCCTCGAAGTACGGGGGCTTACGGACGTAGGTGGACTCGGTGTCCCACTCGAAGGTGTTGCCGGTCGGGATCGACAGGGCCTGCCACTGGGCGTCACCCGCGAAGACGTCCTGGTAGGACTTGTTGAACATGTCCTCGCCGATGGAGTTGGCGACGACGTCGTTGACCTCGGCCTCCGTCGGCCAGATGTCCGCGAGGTGGACCGGCTTGCCGTCCTGGTCGATGCCCAGGGCGTCCTTGGTGATGTCGACCTTCATCGAACCGGCGAGGGCGTACGCGACGACCAGCGGCGGGGACGCCAGGTAGTTCATCTTGACGTCGGGGTTGATGCGGCCCTCGAAGTTACGGTTGCCGGACAGGACCGACGTGACCGCCAGGTCGTGCTCGTTGACCGCCTTCGAGACCTCCTCGGGCAGCGGGCCCGAGTTGCCGATGCAGGTGGTGCAGCCGTAGCCGACGAGGTTGAAGCCGACCTTGTCCAGGTACGGCGTCAGACCGGCCTTGTCGAAGTAGTCGGTGACGACCTTCGAGCCCGGGGCGAGGGTGGTCTTGACCCACGGCTTGCGGGTCAGGCCCTTCTCGACGGCCTTCTTCGCGACGAGCGCGGCGGCGACCATCACGTACGGGTTCGACGTGTTGGTGCAGGAGGTGATCGCGGCGACGGTGACGGCGCCGTGGTCGATCTCGTAGGTCGAGCCGTCGGGGGCCGTGACCGTGGTCGGGCGCGACGGGACGCCGTTGGTGGAGGCCGGGGAGTCGGAGGCCGGGAAGGACTCCTTGCCCGCCTCGTCGTCGTCCTCGACGTAGTTGCGCACGTCGAGCGCGAACTGCTGCGCGGCGTTCGCGAGGACGATGCGGTCCTGCGGGCGCTTCGGGCCTGCGATGGAGGGGACGACCGTGGAGAGGTCGAGCTCCAGCTTCTCGGAGAAGTCGGGCTCGGCGGCCGGGTCGAGCCAGAGGCCCTGCTCCTTGGCGTACGCCTCGACGAGCGCGACCTGCTGCTCGTCACGGCCCGTCAGCTTCAGGTACTTCAGCGTCTCGCCGTCGATCGGGAAGATCGCGGCGGTGGAGCCGAACTCCGGCGACATGTTGCCGATGGTGGCGCGGTTCGCGAGGGAGGTGGCGGCGACGCCCTCACCGTAGAACTCGACGAACTTGCCGACGACGCCGTGCTTGCGCAGCATCTCGGTGATCGTGAGCACGAGGTCCGTGGCGGTGGTGCCGGGCTTGAGCTCACCGGTGAGCTTGAAGCCGACGACGCGCGGGATGAGCATCGAGACCGGCTGGCCCAGCATCGCGGCCTCGGCCTCGATGCCGCCGACGCCCCAGCCGAGCACACCGAGGCCGTTGACCATCGTGGTGTGCGAGTCGGTGCCGACGAGGGTGTCGGGGTAGGCCTGGCCGTTGCGGACCATGACCGTGCGGGCCAGGTGCTCGATGTTGACCTGGTGGACGATGCCGGTGCCCGGGGGGACGACCTTGAACTCGTCGAAGGCGGTCTGGCCCCAGCGCAGGAACTGGTAGCGCTCCTTGTTGCGGCCGTACTCCAGCTCGACGTTCTGGCCGAAGGCGTCGGCGGTGCCGAACTTGTCGGCGATGACGGAGTGGTCGATGACCAGCTCGGCCGGGGCCAGCGGGTTGATCTTGGCCGGGTCGCCGCCGAGCTCCTTCACGGCCTCACGCATGGTGGCGAGGTCCACGACACAGGGCACACCGGTGAAGTCCTGCATGATCACGCGGGCCGGCGTGAACTGGATCTCCTGGGACGGCTGGGCCTGGGAGTCCCAGGTGCCGAGCGCACGGATGTGGTCGGCGGTGATGTTCGCGCCGTCCTCGGTGCGGAGCAGGTTCTCAAGGAGAACCTTCAGGCTGTAAGGGAGGCGCGCGGAGCCCTCGACCTTGTCCAGCTTGAAGATCTCGTACGACTCGTCGCCCACGCGCAGCGTGCTGCGGGCGTCGAAGCTGTTCGCCGACACGACAGTCTCCTTCATATATGTGCGCGTTCCACCGCATCCTGCCGCCACGACGGGTTCGCCGATCCGCTAAGGTAAGGCTAAGTTAGGTAACCCTTACCAAGCGCGGCGGCTGCGGTGTGCCTCTGTAGATATCTCGATGTCGAGATAACTCTAATGCATGAGGCCGGACTGGTCATGCCCGGCCTTCGCCGAGCCGTCCCGCCGCGCCACCGGCGGACCGTCCCCCTCATCGTCCCGCACCCGGGCCCACGCGCCACCAGGGCCGATTGACGGCACGTCACTCCAATGGACCCCCCGGAATGCGGCATCTCATATCTGAGATAGCCTGCCGACATGGCAGACGACTACCTCGTACGTATCGGCAAGCTCATCCGTGACGCCCGCCAGCATCGGGGCTGGACACAGTCACAGCTGGCCGAGGCGCTCGGTACCAGCCAGAGCGCCGTCAACCGCATCGAGCGCGGCAATCAGAACATCAGCCTTGAGATGATCGCCCGCATAGGCGAAGCGCTCGACAGCGAAATCGTCTCTCTTGGTTACGCGGGTCCGATGCACCTGCGCGTGGTCGGCGGCCGTCGCCTGTCCGGGTCGATCGACGTGAAGACGAGCAAGAACGCCTGCGTGGCGCTGCTGTGCGCCTCGCTCCTGAACAGGGGCCGTACGGTCCTGCGCCGCGTCGCCCGCATCGAGGAGGTCTACCGCCTCCTGGAGGTCCTGAACTCCATCGGCGTCCGCACCCGGTGGATAAACGGCGGCGTGGACCTGGAGATCGTGCCGCCGGCCGCCCTCGACATGGACGCCATAGACGCGACCGCCGCCCGCCGCACGCGTTCGATCATCATGTTCCTCGGCCCGCTCCTGCACCGCCTCGACCACTTCAAGCTCCCGTACGCGGGCGGCTGCGACCTCGGCACCCGCACCATCGAGCCGCACATGATCGCGCTGCGCCGGTTCGGCCTGGACATCACGGCGACCGAAGGGCTCTACCACGCGCAGGTCGAGGCGGGGGTCTCCCCCGGACGGCCGATCGTGCTGACCGAGCGCGGCGACACCGTGACCGAGAACGCGCTGCTCGCGGCCGCCCGCCACGACGGCGCCACCGTCATCCGCAACGCGTCCTCGAACTACATGGTCCAGGACCTCTGCTTCTTCCTGGAGGCCCTGGGCGTACGGGTCGAGGGCATCGGGACGACCACCCTCACCGTGCACGGCGTGCCGCAGATCGACGTAGACGTCGACTACTCGCCGTCCGAGGACCCGGTCGAGGCGATGAGCCTGCTGGCCGCCGCGGTGGTCACCGAGTCCGAACTGACCGTGAAGCGGGTGCCGATCGAGTTCCTGGAGATCGAGCTCGCGGTCCTGGAGGAGATGGGCCTCGACCACGACCGCACGGCCGAGTACTTCGCGGACAACGGCCGCACGCGCCTGGTGGACCTCACCGTCCGGCCCTCCAAACTGGAGGCGCCGATCGACAAGATCCACCCGATGCCGTTCCCCGGCCTCAACATCGACAACGTGCCGTTCTTCGCGGCCATCGCGGCGGCGGCCCAGGGCCAGACCCTCATCCACGACTGGGTCTACGACAACCGCGCGATCTATCTCACCGACCTGAACCGGCTCGGCGGGCGCCTCCAGCTGCTCGACCCGCACCGCGTCCTCGTCGAGGGCCCGACCCGCTGGCGCGCCGCCGAGATGATGTGCCCGCCCGCGCTGCGCCCCGCCGTCGTCGTGCTCCTCGCGATGATGGCCGCCGAGGGCACGTCCGTGCTGCGCAACGTCTACGTGATCAACCGCGGCTACGAGGACCTGGCCGAGCGGCTCAACTCCGTGGGTGCACAGATCGAAACGTTCCGGGACATCTGACGCATTTGTTGAACTTCAGGGCCGCGGGAAGAGGTTGAGCAGTTCCTCTCCCGCGGCCCATCGGCGTACCTGCTCCGCGATCAGGCGCTCGGCGCGCGGGCGGAAGGCCGCCGAACCGCCGGCCACGTGCGGGGTGATGAGGACTCCGGGGGCCTGGCGCAGGGCGTGGTCCGCGGGGAGGGGCTCGGGGTCGGTGACGTCGAGGGCGGCGCGCAGCCGGCCCGTCGCGGTCTCGGCGAGCAGGGCCTCGGTGTCGAGGGTGCGGCCGCGGCCGACGTTGACGACGAGGGCGCCGTCCGGCAGTGCGGCCATTTCCTTCGGGCCGAACAGGCCGACCGTGGCCGGGTTCTCGGGCAGGACGAGGACCACGATGTCGAGGCCGGGGAGCAGTCCGGGCAGGTCGGCGATGGCGTGGACCCGCTCGTCGGGGCGGGCGCGCCGGGCGACGCGGACGACCTCCGCCTCGCAGGCCAGCAGCCGGACCTCCAGAGCCGAGCCGATCGAGCCGTAGCCGACGATCGCGACGCGGCTGTCCGCGAGTGAGCGTGTGAAGTGCGGGTCCCAGCGGCCCGCCACCTGGTCTGCGGCCCAGCGCGGCAGTTCGCGCTGGGCCGCGAGGATCAGACCGAGGGCGTGCTCCGCGGTGGAGGCGTCGTGCAGGCCGCGGCCGTTGTGCAGGGTGACGCCTTCGGGCAGCAGGGGCTGGAGCTTCTCGACTCCGGCGCTGAGGGACTGGACGGCGCGCAGGCGCGGGAGCCGGGGCAGCAGCCGGTCCGCGTCGGGGACCGCGTACGGCATGACCCAGAACTCCACGGCGTCCAGGGTCTCTTGCGGGAGTTCGGACGCGGGCGTCACGCCGTCCCACACGTGGACGCGGACGCCGTCGGGCCAGGGGCCGTGGCGCCGGTCGAGCTGCGGCCAGGGGACGAGCACGTCGGTTTCGGTCATCGCGGGTTTCTCCTTCTGCTGCTTGCCGTCGCGGCATGTGGGCGACCCATTGACCCGGCCGCCACACCCTCGTAACGTCTTCCCGCCCAGTGAAACACTTTCCATCTCACGGAAAACAGGGGGTCAAGGGATGACAGCGCCGTCGCCCTCCCGGCCGTCCACCGGCGGCTTCTGGAGCTCGACCCGCGCCCGGCACCTGATACCGGTCGCGTTCATCACGTACTCGCTCGCCTATCTCGACAAGTCCAACTACGCGATCGCGTCGGCCGGCGGCATGGCCGACGAGCTGCATCTGTCCGCGGGCCTCGACTCGCTGATCGCCGCGTCGTTCTTCCTCGGCTACTTCGTCTTCCAGATCCCCGGCACGATCTACGCGGAGCAGCGCAGCGCCCGCCGCCTCGTCGCCTGGTCGACCGTGCTGTGGGGGCTCCTCGCCGTCGTGCAGGGTCTGCTCAGCAGCCCGGGTCAGCTGATCGCCGTGCGGTTCGCGCTCGGTGTCGTCGAGGGCGCGGTGCTGCCGTCGATGGTGATGCTGCTCAGCCGCTGGTTCACGCACGGCGAGCGCGGCCGCGCCAACACGCTGCTCATCCTGGGCAATCCGGTCACCGTGATGTGGCTCTCGGCCCTGTCGGGCTGGCTGGTGTCGGTGACGGACTGGCGCGTGATGTTCGTCGTCGAGGGCGTGCCCTCGGTCATCTGGGGCCTGTTCTGCCTGCGGCTCATCAAGGACCGTCCCGAGGACGCCAAGTGGGTCGCGCCGGGCGAGCTGGCAGCCCTGCGCGAGGACCGCGCCGCCGTGCCGGCCGTCTCCGGGAACGTGCGCGAGGAGTACGGCAAGGTCCTGCGCTCGCGTCCCGTGCTGCTGATGGCGGTGCAGTACTTCTTCTGGTCGTTCGGCATGTACGGCTTCATCTTCTGGCTGCCGTCGATCGTGAAGAAGGGCTCCGGCGAGGGCATCGGCACCACCGGTCTGCTGACCGCGGTGCCGTACGCCTTCGCGGTCCTCGCCATGCTGCTCAACTCGCGCCTGTCCGACCACAGCGGGCGCCGCAAGGCGGCCGTGTGGCCCTGGCTCGCCGCCGGCGGCCTCGCCCTGTTCGGCTCGTACGCGGCCGGGTCCCACTTCCCCGTCGCGCTCGCGCTGCTCGTGGTGGCCGGGCTGTGCCTGTACGCGCCCTACGGCCCGTACTTCGCGCTCGTCTCCACGCTCGCCCCGGCCGGTGTGTCGGGTGCGGCGGTGGCGCTGGTCAACTCGTTCGGCGCGCTCGGCTCGTTCGCCGGGACGTATCTCGTGGGCTGGGTGCGCGGCACGTCGCTCGGGGACGCGGGAGCCTTCGCGTTCATGGCGGCGGGCGCGCTGGTCTCGGCCGCGCTGATGCTGGCGGTGCACGAGCCCCGTCCCTCCGGCCCCCGCCCGGGTACGGTGAACCGGCAGCCCACCGCTGCCACCACCACCTGAGTGCGCCGGGGACCGGTCCCCGCGTACGGGCGCAGCACACGGGAGAGAAGCAGCGTGACCACGACGTCCGGCGACGACATGCTCGGCCGGGGCCTGCGACTCCTCACCGTGCTCGCCGACCACCCCGCGGGCCTGGGGGTGAGCGCCGCGGCCCGCGCCGCGGCGCTCCCGGTCAGCAGCGCCCACCGGCTCCTCGGCCGGCTCGCCGCGGAACGGTTCGTGGCGTACGACGAGGACACCCGGCGCTACGCACTGGGGGTCCGGGTGCTCGAACTGTCGCGGGGTTTCCAGCGCTCACCGGCCGGTTACTCCGCGGCGGCGGCGCCGATGCGCAGGCTCGCCGACCGCACGGGGCTGCCCGCCATCGCGGGCGTCCTCCACGACGCGGAGGTGCTGCTCGTCCTGACCGCGCAGGGCACGCAGCACCTCCAGCTGCGCAGCGCGGAGGGCACCCGTAACGCCTGGCACGCGACCTCGCTCGGCAAGGTCCTCGTCGCGGGCCTGCCCGAGCGTGAGCGCGACGAGCTGCTCGCGTCCGGGCTGGCCGCGGTGACCGGCCGGACAGTGACCGACCCGGCGGCGGTCCGCGACGAGCTCGACGCGGTGCGCGAGCGCGGCTGGGCCGAGGTCGACGAGGAGAACGAGGTCGGCGTCCGGTCCATCGCCGTCGCCGTGCCCTCGGCGCACGGTGACCCACCGCGCCTGGCCGTCTCGCTCGGCGCGGCCGTCGCCCTGACCGGCGCCGGCGAACTGCGCGCGCACGTCGCGGCCCTGCGCGCATGCGCGGAGGACATCGCGGCGCACATGGACCACTGAGAGGTCTGCGGGTGTGACGGCCGCCGCCCCGTGACATGGATTCCCAGGAGGGCGGCCACCGGGCCCCCGCTCCCGGGAGGAACGCACGATGACCGAGCTGATGAAGGCCGTCCAGTACCGCGCTGTGGGTGCCGCCCCCGAAGTCGTGCAGGTCCCCGTGCCCGCCCCCGGTCCCGGCCAGGTGCTGCTGCGGATGACGGCGGCCGGTGTCTGCCACTCCGACTTCGCCGTGATGAGCCTGCCCGCCGAGCAGCTCGACTTCCCGCTGCCGCTCACGCTCGGCCACGAGGGCGTCGGCACCGTCGCCGAGGTGGGTGACGGGGTGACGGCCGTCGAGGTCGGCGACGCCGTCGCCGTCTACGGGCCGTGGGGCTGCGGCACCTGCGCCAAGTGCGCGGAGGGCAAGGAGAATTACTGCCTGCGCGCCAGGGAACTCGGCGTCTTCCCGCCCGGCCTCGGCGCGCCCGGCGCCATGGCCGAGTACATGGTCGTGGACAGCCCTCGCCATCTCGTGCCGCTCGGCGGCCTCGACCCGGTGCAGGCGGTGCCGCTGACCGACGCCGGCCTGACCCCGTACCACGCGATCAAGCGGTCGCTGCCCAAGCTGGTGCCGGGGTCGACGGCCGTCGTGATCGGCGCGGGCGGTCTCGGGCACGTCGCGATCCAGCTCCTGCGCGCACTGTCCCCGGCCTGGGTGATCGCACTCGACGTGAACGAGGAGAAACTGGCGCTCGCCCGTGAGGTGGGTGCCCATGAGGCGCTCCTGTCGGACTCCCAATCCATCGAAGAGGTGCGGGAGTTGACCGGCGGCAAGGGCGCCGAGGCGGTCTTCGACTTCGTCGGGGCGGCGCCCACGGTGGCGACGGCGGGCGGCTGCGCGGCGGTCGAGGGCGATGTCACGATCGTCGGTCTCGGCGGCGGCAGCCTCCCGGTCGGGTTCGGCACCACACCGTACGAGGTGTCGGTGACCGCGCCGTACTGGGGCAGCCGCGGCGAACTGATGGAGGTGCTCGACCTGGCGCGGGCCGGGGTCCTCTCCGTGCACGTGGAGACGTACGGGATCGACCACGCGCCCACCGCGTACCAGCGGCTGCACGACGGGACCGTGCGCGGGCGCGCGGTGATCCTGCCGCAGCAGTAGCCGGCCGGGACCGAGAAGCCCCAGGGGGTGTCCGGCGGATCAGGGGCGGGTAGGTCGCGGTGCATCGCACGGCGTCGGAGCGCCCTGATAGCGGAGCTGCTCGGGCGTTTCGGCAACGCGGCGAGGTGCCGTGCCAGACGCCGCGACCCCGGCCCTGATCCGCCGGACACCCCCTAGTCCGCCACGACCGCCACGCCGTCCAGTTCCACCAGGGCCTGCTCGTCCCACAGGCGGGTCGTGCCGATCACCGCCATCGCGGGGTAGTCGCGGCCCGCCAACTCGCGCCAGATACGGCCGAGTTCGCGGGCGTGGAGCCGGTAGTCGGCGATGTCGGTGGCGTAGACGGTGACGCGGGCGAGGGCATCAGGGGTGCCTCCCGCGTGGCGCAGGGCGGTGAGGAGGTTGGTCAGGGCCCGCTCGAACTGCTCCGGGAGCGTGTCGCCGGTGACCTTGCCGTCCGCGTCCAGGGCGGTCTGGCCGGCGAGGAAGACGAGGCGGCCGCCGGTGGCGGTGACGGCGTGCGAGAAGCCGGTGGGCGGAGAGAGTTCAGGCGGGTTGATCCGCTCGATGCTGCTCACGCGTACAACTCCTTGGCGATGATGGCGCGTTGGACCTCACTCGCCCCTTCGTAGATGCGGGGGGCCCGCACCTCGCGGTAGAGGTGTTCGAGGAGGTGGCCGCGCTGCAGGGCACGGGCGCCATGCAGCTGGACGGCCGTGTCGACGACGTGCTGGGCGGTCTCGGTGGCCAGGAGCTTCGCCATCGCGGCGCGCTGCGGCACGTCGGGGGCGCCCGCGTCGTACGCCGAGGCCGCCGCGTAGACCATGAGCCGGGCCGCCTCCGTGCGCAGGGCGAGATCGGCCACCTGGTGGGCGACCGTCTGAAGGTCCTTGAGCTTGCCGCCGAAGGCGTCACGCTGGGCGGTGTGGTCGAGCGCCGCGTCGAGCGCGGCCTGCGCCATCCCGACGGCGAAGGCGCCGACGCTCGGGCGGAAGAGGTTCAGGGTGGTCATGGCGACGCGGAATCCGCGGTCGGGTTCGCCGAGCACGTCGTCGGCGGTGACCGGGACCGCGTCGAAGTCCAGGGAGCCGATGGGGTGCGGGGAGAGCATGTCCAGCGGGGTGCCGGAGAGGCCGGGGCGGTCGGCGGGGACCAGGAACGCGGTGACGCCTCGGGCGCCGGCGTCCTGGGCCGTACGGGCGAAGACGGTGTAGAAGTCGGCCTCGGGGGCGTTCGAGATCCAGGTCTTCTCGCCGTTGAGGCACCAGCCTCCGGTGCCGTCCGGCTCGGCCCGCAGGGCGAGGGCCGCCGCGTCGGAGCCCGCGCCCGGCTCGCTCAGCGCGAAGGCCGCGACGGCCGTGCCGTCGCTGACGCGCGGCAGCCAGCGTGCGCGCTGCGCGTCGGTGCCGTACGCGTGCACGGGGTGCGCGCCGAGCCCCTGGAGGGCTAGCGCGGTCTCGGCCTCCGTGCAGACGCGGGCGAGGGACTCGCGCATGAGGCACAGGTCGAGGGCACCGGAGCGGAACAGCCGCTCCAGGAGGCCGAGCCGGCCGAGCTCGGCGACGAGCGGCCGGTTCACCTTGCCGGGCTCGCCCTTCTCGGCGAGGGGTGCGAGCCGCTCGGCGGCGAGCGCGCACAGCTCCGCACACCAGGCGGTCTGTACTGGGTCGAGCGAGAATGACGGAGCTGCGGACTTTCCGGTCATCTGGCGGCGCCTCCCGGTTCGCCGGCGGCTCGGGCCGGCTCCGTCACGGTATCGCGGACCGTTGACTGTCGTCACCATCACGATACGCTCGTTCCGCGAGCCCACCGATACATGTTTGCGCGAGCCCACCATGACAAGGGGGCGCACGGCCATGACAGACGCTCCGCCGCGGCACTCGTCGGCCCACGTCGACACCTTCGCGCGCGACCATCTCCCGCCGCCCGAACTCTGGCCCGACCTGGTCTTCGACCTCCCCGAGCTGCACTATCCACAGCGGCTCAACTGCGGGGCCGAGCTGCTCGACCGCACCATCGAGCGGTTCGGCGCGGAGCGTCCCGCCTTCCGCACGGGCGACGGTGAGGTGTGGACGTACGGGGAGCTGCGCCGCCGCGTCGACCGGATCGCGCATCTGCTCAGCGGCGAACTGGGCGTGCGGCCGGGGAACCGGGTACTCCTGCGCGGTCCCACCACGCCCTGGCTCGCGGCCTGCTGGCTGGCCGTGATGAAGGCGGGCGCGGTCGCCGTCACCGTGCTCGCGCAGGCTCGGGCGCAGGAGCTGGCGACGATCTGCTCCATCGCGCAGGTCTCGCACGCGCTGTGCGACGCGAGGACGCTGGACGACCTCGTGAAGGCCGAGGTCCCCGGGCTGCGCATCACGCCGTTCGGCGGCGAGGGGTCCGACGACCTCCTGCACCGCGGCACCGGACTGCCCGAGACGTACGAGGCCGTGGCGACCGCCGCCGACGACGTCGCCCTGATCGCGTTCACCTCGGGCACGACCGGACGCCCCAAGGGCTGCATGCACTTCCACCGGGACGTGCTCGCCATAGCCGACACCTTCGCGCGCCACGTACTGCGGCCGACGCCGGACGACGTGTTCGCGGGGAGCCCGCCGCTCGGTTTCACGTTCGGGCTCGGCGGGCTCGTCATCTTCCCGCTGCGGGCCGGCGCCTCGTCCCTGCTCCTCGAACAGGCGGGTCCGAGGCAGTTGCTGCCCGCGATCGCCGAGCACGGCGTGTCCGTCCTGTTCACCGCGCCGACCGCGTACCGCGCGCTCCTCGACGGGATCCGCGGCACCGGCGGGCACGCCCTCTCATCGCTGCGGCGGTGCGTCTCCGCGGGCGAGAACCTGCCGGCCGCGACCTGGCGGGCCTGGCACGAGGCGACGGGCATCCGCATCATCAACGGCATAGGGGCCACGGAGCTCCTGCACATCTTCATCTCCGCCGCCGACGACGCGATCCGCCCCGGCACGACGGGCGTGCCCGTGCCCGGCTGGCAGGCCCGCGTGGTCGACGAGACGGGGGCCGAACTGCCGGACGGGGAAGCGGGGTTGCTCGCCGTGCGCGGCCCGGTGGGCTGCCGCTATCTCGCCGACGAGCGGCAGACGACGTACGTCCGCGGCGGCTGGAACATCACCGGGGACACGTATGTCCGCGAGAGCGACGGCTACTTCCGGTACGTCGCCCGCGCCGACGACATGATCATTTCGGCGGGCTACAACATCGCGGGCCCCGAGGTCGAGGACGCGCTGCTGCGGCATCCGGACGTCGCGGAGACCGCGGTGGTCGGCCGCCCCGACGACCAGCGCGGGCAGATCGCGGTCGCCTACGTCGTGCTGCGCGAGGGTGCCCGCCAGGACCCGGGCGCGCTCCGGGCGTTCGTGACGGCCGAGCTGGTGCCGTACAAGTGCCCGCGCGAGATCGTGTTCCTGGACTCCCTGCCGCGCACGGCGACCGGGAAGCTGCAGCGGTTCCGGCTGCGCTCCGCCGGCGATCTAGAGTGATCACGTGTCCGAGCTGCACACTCCCCGGTCCCTGATCGTCACCCTCTACGGCGCCTACGGGCGCGGCTTTCCCGGCCCCGTGCCGGTCGCCGAGCTGATCCGTCTGCTCGGCGCGGTCGGCGTCGACGCGCCCGCCGTGCGGTCCTGCGTGTCCCGCCTCAAGCGGCGTGGGCTGCTCCTGCCGGAGCGCACGGGGTCGGGCGCCGCCGGGTACGCGCTGTCGCCCGCCGCGCGCCAGCTCCTGGACGACGGCGACCGGCGCATCTACGGGGCGCCGGCCGGCGGGGCGGACGGCTGGGTGCTCGCGGTGTTCTCCGTGCCGGAGGCCGAGCGCGCCAAGCGCCACGTCCTGCGCTCACGGCTCGCCGGGCTCGGCTTCGGATCGGCGGCGCCCGGCGTGTGGATCGCCCCGGCGGGCCTGCACGAGGAGACCCGGCACACCCTGGAACGCCTCGGGCTCTCCCCGTACGTCGATCTGTTCCGCGGCGAGCACCTGGGGTTCGCGGCGACGGCGGACGCGGTCGCGCGCTGGTGGGACCTGGACCGACTCGCCGCGCTGCACGAGGCGTTCCTCGCCGAGCACGCGCCGGTCCTCGCCGCCTGGCAGGACCGCTCCCCCGGCGACGCCCCGTCCGAGGAGGCCTACCGGGACTATCTCCTCGCCCTCGACTCCTGGCGCCATCTGCCGTACGCCGACCCGGGGCTGCCCGCCGGACTGCTGCCGGACCGGTGGCCGGGCATCAGGTCGGCGAGCGTGTTCCGGGCCCTGCACGAGCGGCTGCGGGACGCGGGGGCGGCGTTCGCGGGCGCGGCGTTCAGCACTCTCAATCGCCCAGTCTGAGCCGGGGCTTGGGGGCGTCAAGACGGCCGGTCTGCGGCGGCCGGCTGCCCGCCGCGTACTGCTTCGGCCACGCGACACCCGGACCGGTGTAGCCCTGCTCGGCCGCCGCGTGCAGCGTCCAGTGCGGGTCGTAGAGGTGGGGGCGGGCCAACGCGCACAGGTCGGTGCGCCCGGCCAGGATCAGCGAGTTGACGTCGTCCCAGGAGGAGATCGCGCCGACCGAGATCACCGGGATGCCGGTCTCGTTGCGGATCCGGTCCGCGAACGGCACCTGGT
Source organism: Streptomyces sp. NPDC090032 (assembly GCF_044748025.1). Classification (NCBI taxonomy): domain Bacteria; kingdom Bacillati; phylum Actinomycetota; class Actinomycetes; order Kitasatosporales; family Streptomycetaceae; genus Streptomyces; species Streptomyces sp. NPDC090032. The sequence continues at coordinate 509,904 of NZ_JBIVFF010000003.1, forward strand.
AGGAGCGCCCGTACGCGGGTGTCTCGTCGGCGACGACCTGTCCGGTCGACACGTCGATCGCATCGGCGCCGTGCGCGGCGAAGGCACGGGCGATCTCCACGGCGTCGGCCGCGCCCGTGCCGCCGTCCGCCCAGTCGGTGGCGGAGATCCGGACGGTCATGGGCCGGTCACCGGGCCACACTTCACGTACGGCGTCGAAGACTTCGAGCGGGAAGCGCAGCCGGTTCGTGAGCGAGCCGCCGTACGCGTCCGTGCGGTGGTTGGTCAGCGGCGAGAGGAAGCCGGACAGCAGATAGCCGTGGGCGCAGTGCAGTTCGAGGAGGTCGAAGCCGGCCTCGGTGGCGCGCTGGGCCGCTGACGTGAACTGCCCGCGAATATCCGTGAGTTGGTCTCGCGTCAGCTCGTGGGGGGTCTGACTGCCCGGCTTGTACGGGAGCGGGGACGCGGCGACCAGCGGCCAGTTCCCGTCGGGGAGCGGTTCGTCGATGCCCTCCCACATCAGCTTCGTGGAGCCCTTGCGGCCGCTGTGTCCGAGCTGGACGCCGATCGCCGTGCCGGGCGCCTGGGTGTGCGCGAACTCGGTGATGCGACGCCAGGCCGCGGCCTGTTCCGGCGTGTAGAGACCGGTGCAGCCCGGGGTGATGCGGCCCTCGGAGCTGACGCACACCATCTCGGTCATGACGAGCCCGGGGCCGCCGAGGGCCCGCGCGCCGAGGTGGACGAGGTGGAAGTCGCCGGGGACGCCGTCCTTGGCCGAGTACATGTCCATGGGCGAGACGACGACGCGGTTGCGCAGGGTCAGCTCGCGCAGGCGTAGCGGCGTGAACATGGGAGGTGTGCCGGGCGGGCAGCCGAAGTCGTGCTCGACGGCCTCGGTGAAACGGGGGTCGCGCAGGCGCAGGTTGTCGTGCGTGACGCGGCGGCTGCGGGTGAGGAGGTTGAACGCGAACTGGCGTGAGGGCTGGTCGAGGTAGAGGCCGAGGTTCTCGAACCACTCCAGGCTGGCGCGGGCGGCGCGCTGCGTGGAGGCGACGACGGGCCGCCGCTCCGCTTCGTACGCGGCCAGGGCCTCCGCCGTGGTGGGCTGCTCCTGGAGGCAGGCGGCGAGTGCGAGGGCGTCCTCGACGGCGAGCTTGGTGCCGGAGCCGATGGAGAAGTGCGCGGTGTGCGCACTGTCGCCGACGAGGACGACGTTCTCGTGCGACCACTTCTCGTTCACGACCGTACGGAAGGCGGTCCAGGCCGAGTTGTTCGACCTGAGGGCGCGGCCGCCGAGGGCCTCGGTGAAGATCTTGGCGCAGCGCTCGACGGACTCGCGCACGTCGAGCTCGTCGAACCCGGCCGCCCGCCAGACCTCTTCGCGCATCTCGACGATGACGGTGCTGTTGCCGACAGGAAGGTGCGGCCCGGAGGGCCCCGTTGAGGGGCGGTGGTCGGGAGACGGGCGGGCATAGGGGTATCCGTGCAGCTGCATGACGCCGTGCTCGGTCTCGGCCGTCTCGAAGCGGAACGCGTCGAAGGCGAAGTCGGCGGCGAGCCAGATGTAGCGGCAGCGGTGTTCCTCGACGCGCGGCCGGAACACGTCGGCGTGGGCCTCGCGGGTCGCGCTGTGCACTCCGTCGGCGGCGACGACCAGGTCGTGGTCGCGGGCGAGGTCCGCCGCCGGCGGCGCCTCGGCGCGGAAGCGGAGGTGCACGCCGAGCTCCCGGCAGCGCTCGTGGAGGATTTCGAGAAGCCTGCGGCGGCCGAGCGCGGCGAAGCCGTGACCGCCCGAGGTGTGGCGGGTGCCGCGGTGCACGACGTCGATGTCGTCCCAGCGCACGAACTCGGCCTGGAGCGCGGCGTGGACGACGGGGTCGGCGTGCTCGATGCCGCCGAGCGTCTCGTCGGAGAGGACTACGCCGAAGCCGAAGGTGTCGTCGGGGGCGTTGCGCTCCCAGACGGTGATGTCGCGGCGCGGGTCGAGCCGCTTGAGGAGGGCGGCGGCGTACAGGCCGCCGGGTCCGCCGCCGATGACGGCCACGCGCAGAGGTCGCACGGTCACCGCCCCCGCCACTTGGGTGCGCGTTTCTCCGTGAAGGCCGCGTGGAACTCGGCGTAGTCCTCGCCGTTCATGAGGAGGGCCTGGGTCGCGGCGTCCATTTCGACCGCGGCGGCCAGCGGCATGTCGAGTTCGGCGGTGAGCAGCGCCTTGGTCTGGGCGTACGCGAGGGCGGGGCCCTCGGCGAGGCGGCGGGCCAGGGCCTGCGCGGCCTCGTCGGCCCGGCCCTCGTCGGTCAGCTCGCTGATCAGGCCGATGCGCTCGGCCTCGGGGGCGCGTACCGGCTCGCCCAGCATGAGCAGCCGCGTCGCGTGGCCGAGGCCGACGACGCGGGGCAGCAGATACGCGGCGCCCATGTCGCCGCCGGACAGGCCGACGCGGGTGAAGAGGAACGCGAAGCGGGCGCTCGGGTCGGCGACGCGGAAGTCGGCGGCGAGCGCGAGGACGGCCCCCGCCCCCGCCGCGACCCCGTGCACGGCGGCGATCACGGGGAAGGGGCACTCACGCACGGCGCGTACGACCTGGCCGGTCATCCGGTTGAAGTCGAGGAGCTGGGCGGTGTCCATGGCGAGGGTGGCGCCGATGATCTCGTCCACGTCACCGCCGGAGCAGAATCCGCGGCCCTCGCCGGCCAGGACGAGGGCGCGTACGGAACGCTCCCGGGACAGCTCGGCGAGCAGGTCGCGCAGGTCGGCATAGGCGCCGAAGGTGAGCGCGTTGAGCTTGTCGGGGCGGGCCAGGGTGACGGTGGCGACACCGTCGTCGACGGCGTACCTCAGATGCCGCCAGTCGTCGGTGCGGGGCGCGGAGCCGGTGAAGGGACTCATGGCGGTGCGGCCTCCTCGGGCGGGGGCGGCGGACGGTACGGCGCGCCTGCCTCGGGCACGTCGCTCCACGAAGTTATCACCGCTTCGTGACTTCCGTCACGAGTACGCGATACGCGAGCCCCTGCCGCGGGCGTTCGGCCTATGTAGGAAGCACACAGGGAGGCGGGTGCCGGACATCACGGAGAAGGGTGTCGAACGGCCCTTTCCGGCGACGCCTTACCATTCGTATGGTTGAAAGCAGGACAGCCCATCCGCTGTCAGCCCCTGTCACCCCCTGTCAGGACACCTGCACCCTGAACGGACCCGCCGTGCCCACACCGCCTGCCCCCACCTCCTGGCGCATCGCGCTGCCGCATACAGCGGCAGCGGTGCCGGTCGCGCGTGCCCTGGTGCGCACAGCCCTGGCGGAGATCGAGTCACCCGTCGCCGACAGCGACACGGCGGAGCTGCTCACGGCGGAGCTGGTGGCGAACGCCGTCGAGCACACGGCGGGCAGCGGCCCCATCGAGCTGGTCGTGGAGCTACTGGCGTCGGGCTGCCAGGTCGAGGTGCACGACGGGGACCCGGCACCGCCCGGCGACCTGACCCTGCCCGTCCCGGCGAAGGAGCCGGACCCGTGGCAGGAGCACGGGCGCGGCCTGCTGCTGATCCGCACCCTGAGCTCGTCCTGCGGACATCGCCCCACCGCGTCCGGCAAGGCGGTCTGGTTCACCCTTCCCGCGGTGCCGGCACAGCGGACGAGCCCGGAATAGGCCGACGCAGCGCACCGAGCCCGCAGTGGTACGCGCCCGCTCTGGCGGCGCGGACGTCAGGCCAGTGTGGCGACCATGATCGCCTTGATGGTGTGCAGCCGGTTCTCGGCCTCGTCGAAGACGACCGAGTGCGCCGACTCGAAGACCTCGTCCGTGACCTCCAGCGAGTCCAGGCCGTACGTCTCGTGGATCTCGCGCCCGACCTTGGTTCCCAGGTCGTGGAAGGCGGGCAGGCAGTGCAGGAACTTGACGTCCGCGTTCCCGGTGGCGCGCAGGACGTCCATCGTCACGGCGTACGGCTTGAGAGCGGTTATGCGCTCGGCCCACACCTCCTTGGGCTCACCCATGGAGACCCAGACGTCGGTGGCGACGAAGTCGGCTTCCGCGACGCCCTCGGCGACGTCCTCGGTGAGCGTGAGGCGGGCACCGCTCGCCTCCGCGAGCTTGCGGGCCTGCGCGACGACCTCCTCGGCCGGCCAGTACGCCCGCGGCGCCACGATCCGGACGTCCATGCCGAGCAGCGCGCCGGTCACCAGGTACGAGTTGCCCATGTTGAACCGGGCGTCACCGAGGTAGGCGAAGGCGATCCGGTCGAGCGGCTTGCCGCAGTGCTCGACCATCGTGAGGACGTCGGCGAGCATCTGCGTGGGGTGCCAGTCGTCGGTCAGGCCGTTGTAGACCGGCACGCCCGCGTACGCGGCGAGCTCCTCCACGCCGGACTGGCTGTCCCCGCGGTACTCGATGGCGTCGAACATCCGGCCGAGGACCCGGGCCGTGTCCCGCACGGACTCCTTGTGGCCGACCTGAGAGCCGGACGGGTCCAGGTAGGTCGTGGACGCGCCCTGGTCGGCCGCGGCGACCTCGAAGGCGCAGCGCGTACGGGTCGAGGTCTTCTCGAAGATCAGCGCGATGTTCCGGCCCGCGAGGTGCCGCGTCTCCGTCCCCGCCCTCTTGGCCGCCTTCAGCTCGGCGGCGAGGTCGATCAGGCCGCGGAACTCCTCGGCGGTGAAGTCCACCTCCTTGAGGAAGTGGCGGCCGGTGAGGTCGGGACGGACTGTCGCCATGGGGCGCTCCTGGGGTACGCGTAAAGGGCTCATGCTTCAGAGATACTGGAAGTCTATACGACGCTCCACATTTCTATACAGGACACGATCGGTCTGTCCACGACACCGCCGGTCCATACAGGACACCGTCGCTCTACACAGGATCCCGCTCGACCGGGCAGCTCATGCAGCGCGGGCCGCCCCTGCCCCGCCCCAGCTCGCTGCCCAGGATCTCTATGACCTCGATGCCCTGCTTGCGCAGATAGGTGTTCGTCGTGGCGTTGCGCTCGTAGGCGACGACGACGCCCGGTTCCACGGCCAGCACGTTGCACCCGTCGTCCCACTGCTCCCGCTCGGCCGCGTGCACGTCCTGCGTGGCGGTCAGGACCCGGATCTCACTGAGGCCCAGCGCGGCGGCGATGGCCCGGTGCATGTGCTCCGGAGGATGGTCGGTGACCTTCAACTCCCGCTCCCCCGCGCCCGGTTCGATGGTGTACGAGCGCAGCATGCCGAGCCCCGCGTACTGCGTGAACGTGTCGCCGTCGACCATCGTCATCACGGTGTCGAGGTGCATGAACGCCCGCCGCTTCGGCATGTCGAGCGCCACGATCGTCTTCGCGGAACCCGCCGCGAACAGCTTGTGCGCCAGCATCTCGACGGCCTGCGGGGTGGTGCGCTCGCTCATCCCGATGAGGACGGCGCCCTGCCCGATCACCAGGACGTCACCGCCCTCGATCGTGGACGGGTAGTCGGCCTGCCCCTGCGACCAGAGGTGGAAGCCCGTGTCGCGGAACAGCGGATGGTGCCGGTAGATCGCCTCGAAGTGGACGGTCTCGCGCTGCCGGGCGGGCCACCGCATCGCGTTGATGGAGACACCGTCGTAGATCCAGGCCGAGGTGTCGCGGGTGAAGAGGTGGTTGGGGAGCGGGCCGAGCAGGAAGTCGTCGAGGTCCATCGCATGGAAGCGGACCGACGTCGGCTCGGGGTGCCGGTCGAGGAACTCCCGCTTGGTCATGCCGCCGACCAGCGCCTCGGCCAGGTCCGTGGCCGGCATCGTCTCGAAGGCGGCCCTGAGGTGGTCGGTGGCGAGCGGCCCGTACTCCTTCTCGTCGAAGACCCGGTCGAGCACGAGGGACCTGGCGTCCCCGATGGCGAGCGTCTCGGTGAGCAGGTCGCCGAAGAGGTGCACGGTCACGCCCCGGTCCCGCAGCACGTCGGCGAACCCGTCGTGCTCCTGCCTGGCCCGGCGCACCCACAGCACGTCGTCGAAGAGCAACGCGTCCTTGTTGCTCGGGGTGAGCCGCTTGAGCTCCAGATCGGGGCGGTGCAGGATGACGCGGCGCAGCCGCCCGGCCTCGGAGTCGACGTGGAATCCCATGGACCCATCTTTCCCCGGCCGGACGGCCCGCGCCCCCGCAATCAAGGAGCTGGGTGGCGGCTCACATCCGCGCGCTCACAGCCTCGGGTCGACGGGCTCCGACTCGAGCGCGAGGACCGCGAACACGGCCTCGTGGACCCGCCACAGCGGCTCCCCGTCCGCGAGGCGGTCGAGCGCCTCGAGACCGAGCGCGTACTCGCGGATCGCGAGCGAGCGCTTGTGCCCGAGGAACCGGCCGCGCAGGCGCTCCAGATGGTCGGGGCGCGTGTACTCGGGACCGTAGATGATCCGCAGGTACTCACGGCCCCGGCACTTGATGCCCGGCTGAACGAGCCGGCCCTTGCCGTCGCGCGTGAGCGGCTCGACCGGCTTGACGACCATGCCCTCGCCGCCGCGGCCCGTCATCTCCAGCCACCAGTCGACACCGGCGTTCACGGACGCCTCGTCGCCGGTGTCCACGAAGAGCCGCCGGGTGGTCTGCAGGAGCCCGGAGCCGTCGTGCTCGACCATGCGGTCGATGAACGCGAGCTGCTCGTCGTGCGGCAGCGCGGCCAGCGACCGTCCCTGCACGGCCAGGATCTGGAACGGTGCGAGCCGGACCCCGTCGAGTCCGTCCGTCGTCCAGCAGTAGCGTCGGTAGGCGTCCGTGAACGCGGCCGCGCCGGCGGCCCGTTCACGCTGCCTGCCGAGCAGTTCGCCCACGTCGACGCCGCGCGCCGCCGCCGCTTCCAGACCGGCGAGCGCGTCCGGGAACACGGCACCGGACGCGGCGCCCACGGCGGCGTACTGCGAGCGCAGCAGGCCAGACGCCTTGAGCGACCAGGGCATCAGCTCCGCGTCGAGCAGCAGCCAGTCCGTGTCGAGTTCGTCCCACAGGCCCGCGTCCGTGACGGCGGCGCGCACCCGGCCGAGGATCTCCTCGGTGACCTGCGCGTCAGCGAAGAAGGACCGTCCGGTACGGGTGTAGAGCGCGCCGGTGGGCCCTGCCGGAACGCCGAAGCGCTCCCGCGCCACATCCACGTCCCGGCACACCAGGGCCACGGCCCGCGAGCCCATGTGCTTCTCCTCGCACACGACGCGCCCCACCCCGTCGGCGGCGTACTGGGCGAAGGCCTCGGCGGGGTGCTCCAGGAAGTGTTCATCAGCGGCTTTGCCGCGGGCGTCTTCCCTTGACGTCGCCGTCGGCGCCATCGTCGGCGGCAGGTACGGGACCAGGCGCGGGTCGACGGCGAAGCGGCTCATGACCTCCAGGGCCGCCGCCGCGTTCTCCTCGCGCACGGCTACGCGTCCGGCGTGCCGGGTCTCGACGGCCCGCCGTCCGTGCACGTCGGCGAGGTCGAGCGGCCGCCCGTCGTGCCCGCCGGGCGCCTCGGCCCGCAGCGGCCTCGACGGCTCGTACCAGACCTTCTCGGCGGGTACGTCGACCAGTTCGCGCTCCGGCCAGCGCAGCGCGGTCAGCTTGCCGCCGAACACGGCGCCCGTGTCCAGGCAGATGGTGTTGTTCAGCCAGGTGGCCTGCGGGACCGGTGTGTGGCCGTAGACGACGGCCGCGCTGCCGCGGTAGTCCTCGGCCCACGGGTAGCGCACCGGCAGGCCGAACTCGTCGGTCTCGCCGGTCGTGTCCCCGTACAGCGCGTGCGAGCGCACCCGTCCGGACGTGCGCCCGTGGTACTTCTCGGGCAGGCCCGCGTGGCACACCACGAGCTTGCCCCCGTCGAGGACGTAGTGGCTGACGAGGCCGTCGACGAACCGTGCGACCTCCTGCGTGAACTCCTCGCTCTCGCCCGCGAACTGCTCGACGGTCTCGGCCAGGCCGTGCGTGTGCTGGACCTTTCGGCCCTTGAGGTAACGGCCGAACTTGTTCTCGTGGTTCCCGGGCACGCACAGCGCGTTGCCCGACCTGACCATCGACATGACGCGGCGCAGGACGCCCGGGGAGTCGGGCCCCCGGTCGACGAGGTCGCCGACGAACACCGCCGTACGGCCCTCGGGGTGGACACCGTCCGCGTAGCCGAGCCTGGCGAGCAGCGTCTCCAGCTCGGAGGCGCAGCCGTGGATGTCGCCGATGATGTCGAAGGGGCCCGTGAGGTGCGTGAGGTCGTTGTAGCGCTTCTCGCGTACGACCTCGGCGCTGTCGGCCTCTTCCGCGCCGCGCAGGATGTGGACCTTGCGGAAGCCCTCACGCTCCAGGTGACGCAGGGAGCGCCGCAGTTCACGGGTGTGCCGGGAGATGACGCGGCGGTGCATACCGGCGCGGTCGGCGCGCTCCGCGTTGCGCGCGGCGCAGACCTCCTCGGGGATGTCGAGGACGATGGCGATGGGCAGCACGTCGTACTGCCGCGCCAGGTCGACGAGCTGCTTGCGGCTCTCCTGCTGGACGTTGGTCGCGTCGACGACGGTGAGCCGCCCGGCCGCGAGACGCTTGCCCGCGATGTAGTGGAGCACGTCGAAGGCGTCGCGGCTGGCGCTCTGGTCGTTCTCGTCGTCGGCGACGAGCCCCCGGCAGAAGTCGCTGGAGATGATCTCGGTGGGCTTGAAGTGCCGCCGCGCGAACGTCGACTTGCCGGACCCCGAGGCGCCGACGAGGACGACGAGGGACAGGTCGGTGACGGGGAGCGTACGAGCGTGGGAACCGGGGGTGGCGGTCATGCGGCCTTCGCCTCCTTCGGGCTCGGGGCGGTTCGAGGCTGGTCGGTTCGGGTCCGGTCGGTCACGGCCCGGTCGGTCCGGGGCTGGTCGGTTCGAGGCTGGCCGGTCCGGGTCCGGTCGGTCACGGCCCGGTCGGTCCGGGGCTGGTCGGTTCGAGGCTGGCCGGTCCGGGGCTGGTCGGTTCGAGGCTGGCCGGTCCGGGGCTGGTCGGTTCGCGGCTGGCCGGTTCGGGTCCGGTCGGTCACGGCCCGGCCGGTCCGGGGCTGGTCGGTCAGGGTGAAGACGGCCATCTGTGTAGGCGGGCCGACCTCGGGGTCGTCGGGTCCTACGGGCTCGAACTCGACGCCGTAGCCGTGCCGTTCGGCCACCGCGTGCGACCAGGTGCGAAACTCCTCGCGGGTCCACTCGAAGCGGTGGTCGCCGTGCCGCACGTGCCCGGCGGGCAGGGTCTCCCAGCGGACGTTGTACTCGACGTTCGGCGTCGTCACGAGGACCGTCCCCGGCCGCGCGGAGCCGAACACCGCGTACTCCAGCGCGGGCAGCCGCGGCAGGTCGAGGTGCTCGACGACCTCGCTGAGGACCGCCGCGTCATACCCCTTGAGCCGCTTGTCGGTGTACGCGAGCGAGCCCTGAAGCAGCGTGACGCGGGAGGCCTGGCGCTCGCCCATCCGGTCGATCTTGAGGCGGCGGGCGGCGATCGTCAGGGCCCTCATCGACACGTCGACACCCACGACCTCGGTGAACCGGGTGTCCTTGAGCAGCTCCTGCACCAACTGGCCCTGCCCGCAGCCCAGGTCGAGCACCCGCCCGGCCCCGGCCGCCCTGAGTGCCGCGATGATGGCGTCGCGCCGCTGAACGGCCAGCGGTACGGGCCGCTCCTCGGTGTCCGTCGCCTCGTCGACCGCGTTGTCGATGTCCTCGACGTCGGTGTCGTCCGTCTCGGCGAGCCGGACCAGCTCCAGGCGCTCCATGGCGCGGCGGGTGAGCGCCCAGCGTCGCGAGAGGTAGCGGCTGGTGATGAGCTTCTGCTCGGGATGCGTGGGCAGCCAGCCCTCACCCGCCCGCAGCAGCTTGTCGACCTCGTCGTCCGACACCCAGTAGTGCTTGGCGTCGTCGAGCACGGGGAGCAGCACATACAGGTGCCGCAGTGCCTCGGCGAGCCGCAGTTCGCCCTCCAGGGCGAGACGCACGTAGCGCGAGTCGCCCCACTCGGGGAACTGCTCGTCGAGCGCCACCGGCTCGGCCGTCACCGTGGCCCAGCCGAGCGGCTCGAAGAGCCGGCGCACCAGCGCCGCACCGCCGCGCGCGGGCACCGCGGGCACCTCGATGCGCAGCGGCATCGGCTGCTCGGCCCGCTCGGGCCTGGCCTTGCACTGCCCGCGCAGGGCGCTGGAGAACACGTTGCCGATCGCCACGGCGAGCAGGGACGACGCGGCGTACGGCCGGTCGTTCACGTACTGCGCGAGCGCCGCGTCCGGGGCGCCACCGCGGCCCTTGCCCTTGCCGCGACGCACGAGCGCGACCGGATCCACCTCCAGGAGCAGCGCCGCGGTGCAGCGCTCCGCGGACGCCTCCGGGTACAGGACGTGCGCGGTTCCGTGCGAGGTGGAGAACGCCTGCGCGTTGTCGGGATGCTTGTGCAGCAGAAACCCGAGGTCGGTCGCGGGGCGTTCAGGGGTGCCGGTCGTGCTGATCGTCAGGAACACGTGTCCGAGTATGGTCCGCCCGTACCGCCTCCGACCACGCATTTCTCTCCGGGGACGCTGCGGTTCTAAAGGGTCACCTGAAGTGACCGGTGCATGATGGATGAATGGATCTTCGAGTCTTCACAGAACCGCAGCAGGGCGCGACCTACGAGACGCTTCTCCGCGTCGCGAAGGCCGCTGAAGACCTCAATTACGGAGCGTTTTTCCGGTCTGACCACTACTTGCACATGGGCTCCGCCGACGGGCTCCCCGGCCCCACCGATGCCTGGATCACGCTGGCCGGCCTCGCACGCGAGACACAGCGGATCCGCCTGGGCACGCTGATGACCGCGGGCACCTTCCGCCTCCCCGGCGTTCTCGCGATCCAGGTCGCGCAGGTCGACCAGATGTCGGGCGGCCGTGTGGAGTTGGGCCTCGGCTCAGGGTGGTACGAGGCGGAGCACGACGCTTACGGAATCCCCTTCCCGAAGGAGAAGTTCGGCCGCCTGGCGGAGCAACTCGCCATCGTCACGGGCCTGTGGAGTACGCCCGTCGGCGAGCACTTCAACTTCAACGGCACGTACTACCAGCTGAAGGACTCCCCCGCGCTGCCGAAGCCGAAGCAGAGCAAGGTGCCGGTCCTGATCGGCGGGCACGGTGCCAAACGGACCCCGGCGCTCGCCGCGCAGTACGCCGACGAGTTCAACATCCCGTTCGCCTCGCTCGCCGACACGGCGCAGCAGTTCAAGCGCGTACGTACGGCGGCGGCGGAGCGCGGCCGCAGCGCCGACAGCCTCGTCTACTCCAACGCCCTGGTGGCGTGCGTCGGGAAGACAGACACCGACGTGCGGCGCCGCGCCGCCACCATCGGCCGCGATGTGGACGAGCTCAAGGCGAACGGGCTCGCCGGGTCGCCGGCCGAGGTCGTCGAGCGCATCGCCGCGTACCAGTCCGTCGGCTCGCAGCGGATGTATCTCCAGATGCTCGACCTGGACGACCTGGACCACCTGGAGCTGATCGCCACCGAGGTGATGCCCCAGCTGTCCTAGGCCGCCACGCGCGATGGCTTCCTGAGCGGCCGAGCGGTCGCCGATCGGTCACGATGGGCTGAGCGGTGCGCGGCCGCAGCGGCCTGAGCAACGTGCGGCCCGAGCGGTGCGCGGCCCCGGCGACCGGACCGGCGCGCGAGCTGAGCGGCGTGCAGCCCCGGCGACCTGAGCGGTGTGCGGCCTGAGCGGCGCGCGGCCTGAGCGGCGTGCAGCCCCGGCGACCTGAGCAGCGCGCAAGCCAAGCGGCGTGCAGCCCCGGCGACCTGAGCAGCGCGCGGCCTGAGCGGCGCGCGAGCTGAGCGGCGCGCGAGCTGAGCGGCGCGCAGCCGCGCCGCCGCCCGGCTGCACCACGCGGGGCGTCAACTCCGCCGGTCCCGGGCGCTCCGGCCCCGCCCCGGTCGGGTGAATATCCGTCAACCGGGCACGTGGCGGGTGCCCGCGCCAGTGACCCGGCCAGCCGAGTGATCGTTGCCTCGGGCGGTGCCGGACCGTCCGGCACCCGCTCCGGCGGCGGCCGCCGCTGCCAGGGCGACGCTTGCGTGAACTGCCTTCCCCCGCGGGGAAGGCGAGGGCCGAGGAGGCCGTCATGTCCCAGGAAGCCATGTCCGAACAGGTCGTGCACGAACCGGCCCTGCCGGATCAGCAGGGCGCGCCCAAGGGGCTGCTCCAGCAGATGGAAGAGCTGATGGCCGCGCTCAACGCGGATCTGTCACAACTCGACGCCGACCTTCAGCAGTCCACCGGACCCGGCGCCCCGTTCGCCGACGAGGGCCACCGCCTCTGACCCCGCCGGGGGCGCGCGCGTCGCACGGATGCCGGTGCGCCCCCGAAGCCCGCCGCCGCACCGGCTCGGCGGCCTCCTACGCCGCCGAGTCCGGCTCCGATTCCGACATCGCGTCGTGGCGCAGCTCGAGTCGGCGGATTATCTCGAGGACCCTGTCGCGTGATTCGTCCGCGGCGTCGATGGCATCCATGCAGTACCAGTAATCCCCCTCCTCCTCCGCCTCGCTGGCGATGCCCACCAGGGCGATCCCCACTTCCCCGAGCAGCGCGGCCAGACCGGTCAACGCCTTCTGCGCCTCCGGCAGGTCCGTGAGCTGCGCCGCCCGTATGCCGCCCGCGCCGATGACCGGGATCGCCGAGCCCGAGCAGCCTCTGCCGCCCGCCTCGCTGAGTCCGAGCGCCTCGCCCCTGAGCTCCGGCGGGCCCTCCCGCGCCAGCCTGTTCCCCATGGCCTGTGCGAGGGCCTGGGCCTGCCATGCCTCCCGTGTGATGGCCGGCGCGTCCTGGCTCTCCGCCAGGGCCCGTCGGCTCGCCCTGATGAGTCGCACCGCGTCCATACGCCGCCCCCGTCCTCAACTCCCTTGTCCACTACCCAGAGTGAGGGTCAGAGTGGCGAAAAGCCAGAGGACGACCGAAATCTGTGGACACGGAATCCAATGTTGATAATTCTGTGACTCCATAGAGTGACAAGAGCGGTCGTGCGGCCCTACCACCCGGTCTCAGCCGCCGGTGCCGGCCGTCGGCCTCAGCCCTCCCCCGGCACCGGAAACCGTGCCTCGTTGCGGTCGATCTTCGCCGACAGGGCCGCCAGCGCGTCGATCCCGAGCACCTCGCACAGTTGCAGCAGATAGGCGAGGACGTCTGCCACCTCGTCACGCACCCGGTGCGCGGTCTCCGGGTCCGTCATCACGTCGGCCGACTCCTGTGGCGTCAACCACTGGAAGATCTCGACCAGTTCGGACGCCTCCACGCTCAGCGCGGCCACCAGGTTCTTCGGCGTGTGGTACTGCTCCCAGTTCCTGGCCGCAGCGAACTGCGCCAGTCGGCGCTGCAGCGCCGCCACATCAAGTTCTGTCACGGCCCCAGGTCTACCACCGCCGCGCCGTGCTCCCGCGCCGCCCACGTCCCGTCGCCGACCGCCCCCGCGAGGCGGATGTGCCCGCGCCCGCACATCCGCTCCGCGAGCGCCGTCAGCTCCCGCAGCTGCCGCGGGTCGAGGCTGCGGTCGAGGCCGTCGGCGAGGACGGTGAGCGTCTGGTACGCCTCGGGGACCTCCGCGACCGGGTCGACCGCGAGCACCCGGGGTCCGGTGAGCAGGACCAGGGCGAGCGCCAAATACCTCAACTCGCCGTCCCCGAGCCGGTCGACGGGGGTACGAAGGCCGTCACCGCGGTCGAGCACGGCCCGTACCGTGCCGTTGCCGAGGTCCTCCGACAGGACGTCGACGACAGGTCCCGCGCAGCCGGCCCGGGCGGCGGCGACGAGCAGCGCGTGCCGGATGCCGCACTCGGAGCGCGTGCGCCACAGGACGGCGGCGAGGTTGTCGCAGCCGGTCAGGAGGCGGTCGGCGGTGGCCTGGGCGGGGCCGCGCATGCGGGCGGGCTGGGGGTCGCAGGGGAAGACGGAGCGCAGGGCGACCACCACCTGTTCGGCGGCGGCGATGACGAGCCGCTGGCCCTCCGTCTTGCCTGCGACGCGCAACGGCAGGAGCGCCGTGCCGAGCAGGTCGTCCGGCAGGGGCGCGCGGGTCACCGCGGTCGCGCCCGCCGTGTGCCAGGCGGCCTGGACGACGCGGCGTCCGGGGTCGCGCAGCGCGGTCTCCAGGAGGGTGTGGCCGTCGCAGGTCAACCGTTCGCCCACGATGCGCAGTTCGGGCTCCGCCTGGACGGCGAGGTCGAGGCGGACCGGTCCGACGGCTCCGGTGACGGTGCAGCCGATGCGGAAGCCGCGGCGTCGCTGCGCGTCGGGCCGGGCCCGGTCCGGCACACAGGCGGACGGGTCGGAGAACACCTCGTCGAGAGCCGCGCCGCCCCCGAGCCGGGCCAGACCTTCGTAGGCCTTCAGGGCGCTGGACTTGCCGCTCCCGCTCGGTCCCGCGAAGAGGGTCAGCGGGCCGAGCGCGAAACCGGCACCGCGGTGCGCGGCGAAGGCGGAGAGCCGCAGTTCGGTGACGCTCGGCCGGTCCTGGGGGGCCGGGGGTGCGCCCCGCGCGAGCAAGCTCATGTTCCGGACGGTATGCGGCGGCGGGTCCGGCGAACCGTTCCTCTGGACGGATCTTCCTACGATCGGGGGACCAGGAGCCTTGGCCGGGTGACTAGGGCCTGTCGTTTGGACCAGACCCCGCTCCCTGATCCGGCCTGATCCAAACGACAGGCCCTACGCCCGGGGAACAGCCCCCGCCACGAAGTCCTGCACCTCGGTGCCGGGAGGGGCGAGCAGGAAGACATTGCGGTCGACGCGGTGCATGCCGCAGCCGAGGCCCATGACCACTCCGCTGCTGAAGTCCAGGACGCGCTTGGCGACATCGGACTCGGCACCGCTGAGGTCGAGCAGCACGGGGATGCCCGTCATGACGGTCTCGGCGACCTCGCGGGCGTCCGCGAACACATTGACCCGCAGCACGACGAACCGTCGCCGCGCCTCGGTCTCCGCTTCGGGGACGGCCCTGTGGTCGACCGCCGACGGCCATGCGTTCCGGCCGCGCAGAGGTACTACCTGGGCGAGCCCTTCCCATTGTTCGTCAGTGACGTCGTGGCTGTTCACTGCCCCCACCCCGTCCGGGCTCGTACTTTTGTCTGCACCCGCCATTCTTACGCCAAGTCACCCGTTCAGCCCAACAGCGACACGGTCCGCATCCGCCGTGGTGGCGGGCGCGTACCGTGCCGGGCGGGCGGATCCGGGTTCAGGCGGCGACCGAGACGGCGTCCACGGCCTTGACGCGCAGGGTCCTGCGGGCCGTACCCAGACTGGTCACGAGTGTCGCCGTGGCCGCCAATGCCACGACCGTGAGCCAGATTCCGAGGCCCTGGCCGGGCAGGAGCGAGTCGGTGCGGACCGCGGTGAAGGGCACGATTCCCGCGAGGCCCGCGACCGTGCCGAAGAACACACCCGTCACCGTGAGGACGAGGCTCTCGACCGCGACCGTCCCGAGGACCTGGCCCGGCGTGGCACCGGCGAGGCGCTGCCGGCCGAACTCGCCGACCCGATAGGACGTCGCCGCGTACAGGGTGTTGACGAGCATGACGCAGGCGAAGACGACGATGATGCCGACGACCACGAAGTTGAGGGTCTCCAGGTTCTTGTCCCCGACGGACTTGGCGACGCCGGACGCCTTGATCGCGTCGCTCTCCACGGCCTGCATGTAGAGGGTGGCCGTGGCCATGCCGGTGAACAGGATCAGCGGCATCAGGACGCCGGAGAGCTGGTCGGCGCGCTGCCGCATGTTCCGTACCGTCAGATAGCCGCTCGCACCGGTGAGTGCGGTGAGCAGGGGTTCCGCGCGGCCGAGGAAGCCGCGCAGCAGGGCCGGGGACAGGAGCGCGAAGCCTACGGAGAGCAGGATCGCGCCGTAGGCGGGCGCCGCCATGAGGGCCGCGTCGGTGGACTTCATGGCGAAGGTGCACAGGACACCGGCGGCGCCGGCGGCGAGGGCGCCCCAGGCCGCGAACTTCCGTGCCCTGCCCCGGCCTTGGCGCATCCCGGCGGCCGCCCTCGTGGCCCGCCGCACCGCGAGGAACGCGGCGCCCGCGGAGGCGAGCAGGGTGACGGCGACGCCGGACATGAGGGCGACGGGGCCGAACACGTAGCTGACGCCGTCGGCGACCTGGCCGCTGTCCTTGAACACGTCGAGCAGGGCGTTGCCGCCGAGCGTCGCGGGTCCGACGGCGAGCACCGCACCGGCGAGGGCGACGATCACGGACTCACCGACGATCATGCGCTTGATCTGGGCGGGGGTGGCGCCGGTGTGGCGCAGGAGGGTGATCTCGTCGGTGCGTTGGCGGACGTTGACGGTCAGAGTGGAGGCGACGGCGAAGAACACGAGGAGCGTTCCGTACCCGCCGACGACGCTCGCCGCGGTGGTGAGGGTGTCCGCGCTGACGTGGTCGACGCCGGGGGCGCCCGCCGTGTCGTGCAGCGAGTTGAACGTCATGATGATCGCCGCGCCGAGGAACGCGGACAGGAGCGTCGCGAGGAGGCGTCCGGGGCGCAGCCGGACGGAGCGCAGGGCGAGTGCGAACACGGCTCACACCCCCGCCGGCGTGGTGTCACCGAGGTGCGCGAGGCGCTCGGCCACGGCGTCGACGGTGGGTGCGGTCATCTCGCCTGCGAGGCGGCCGTCCGCGAGGAAGAGCACGCAGTCCGCGTACGAGGCGGCGACCGGGTCGTGCGTCACCATGACGACGGTCCTGCCGTGCAGGCGCACGGCTTCCTGGAGGAGGCGCAGGACGTCGCGCGCGCTGCGGGTGTCGAGGGCGCCGGTGGGTTCGTCCGCGAAGATGACGCTGGGCTCGGTGACCAACGCGCGGGCGATGGCGGCGCGTTGACGCTGGCCGCCGGAGAGCTGGTCGGGCCGGTGGCCGAGCCGGTCACCGAGGCCGACCTGGGTGAGGATCTCCTGCGCGCGGACCCGGTTCACCCGCCGCCCGGCGAGCCGGAGCGGCAGGGTGGTGTTCTGGGCGACGGTCAGCGTCGGCAGCAGGTTGTACTGCTGGAAGACGAAGCCGATCCGGCGGCGGCGGAACTTGGTGAGGGCGGCCTCGGTGCCGCCCGTCATCTCCTCGCCGTCGACCATCACGATGCCGCTGTCGGGCCGGTCGAGGCCGGCCGCGCACTGCAGGAGCGTCGACTTGCCGGAGCCGGAGGGCCCCATCACGGCGGTGAACGTCCCGGCCCGCAGGCTCAGGGTCACGTCGTCGAGGGCGGTGACGGCGTTCTCGGCGCCCTCCCCGGCCCCGTACGTCTTGCTGACCTTGACGAGGCGCAGGGCCTCGCCGCCGTGCCCTGCCGGTCCGCTGCCGCCCGCCCGGCCCGTACGTCGGAACATGGTCTCTCCCCGTCCACCGTCGTCGTCACGGCGCTGACTGCGCCATGTCCACGACGTTAGGGACGGCGGCGGCCCGGCACATGGGGCGTACGCACCGGACCTCGGGTGTTGCTACGTACACCTCTCACGTCCGGGTGCCCGGCGGGCCGGGTCAGGTGAGGTCGATGTGTACGTTGGTCGACTTCACGCGGGCGGTGGCCTGCATGCCCACTTCGAGGCCGAGCTCCTCGACGGCCTCGCGGGTCAGGAGGGAGACGAGCCGGTGCGGGCCCGCCTGGATCTCGACCTGGGCCGCCACGTCGCCGAGCTTCACGCCGGTGACGATGCCGGGGAAGGCGTTGCGGGCGGAGGTGTACGAGGCGTCCTCGTCGTCGCCGCCCGACTGGCCGACCTCGATGGAGAAGGCCGCCAGGTCCTGGCCGCGGATCAGGCGGCGACCACCCTCGTCGCGGTGGGTGGCGACGCGGCCCGCGTCCGCCCAGCGGCGTGCCGTGTCGGGGCTGACGCCCAGCAGACGCGCCGCCTGCCCGATGGTGTAGGACTGCATGCGCGGAACTCTAGTGCCCTGACCACGCAGTCACCGGCCAGAAAGAGCACGTCCTGGCGTGGGCCGGTGACTGCGTGGTCGCATCTCCTGCTGCCACACAGCTCTTCGCACAGGTCGTTCAGACAGCTCGTTCAGACAGGTCGTTCAGACAGGCCGTTCACACAGGTCGTTCAGACAGGCCGTTCAGACAACTCGCGAGACCTTGTACGCGATTCCACCTTCGATCAGGTACCCCGAGCCCACGCAGACGACGTCGTTCAGCCATGCGTATCGCTCCGCCCCCGTTTCGAAGAGGGGGTTCGTCCGGAAGTAGTAGCGGGCGGGGTCGACTCGGTGCCGCGTGGCGGGATCGGCGATGTCGGCCCGCAGTTCGGGCGGGGTGACCCAGCGGCCGCCGTAGGTCATGTGCAGCAGGTCGCCGTCGTGCGTCCGCAAGGTCAGCCGGACGTCGAGCGTCATCACGCCGTCTGGGCGGAACAACGTCCAGTCCCCGCCCCCGGGGAGAACCTCGCCGCGTAGGCCCGGCCCCTCGAACGTCCCTCCCGCGGAGCCGAAGAGGACCCGTCGGCCCAACGGGCCGGGGCCGATGTCCAGCCGCGGGTTCAAGTCCACGGCCATGTCGAAGAGATGCGTCGTCCTGATCTCGTCGATGTCTCTCAGCCGAGCGTCTGCTGCCATGTCCCCTCACGTTCGAATGGGTTCGGTCCCCGGAGCGGAGGGCGTGGACGCGGCCGCTCCGAACAGCTTTCGCCTGACCGCGTCCGTCGAGACGCCTGACTGGGCACACAGCTCCGACAGATCGAAGAAGAAGCGCTCGCCTGCGATCAGGCCGTCCTTGAAGGCGAACTGAATGAACACCGGCAACTCGGCCCGCCTGCCATTGGGGTGCACGCCGAATCGGTCACCCGTCATGGTCATCCTCACCGTCCCCCAGCAGACCAGTGCGTCGCCGTCGGCAGCGTGCCCTTCGAGAGCGACCTGGTAGTCGGGGAAGGAGGCGAAGAATCCGGTCAGTGCCCTTTCGTTCGCGGCCAGGCCCTGAGCCCTCGTCCCGAAAGCCGGAGCGTCCAGGACCATGTCCCGGTGGAAGAGCTCCATGGCTGCGGGCACGTCCTGCCGGCTCTTCGCAGTGGCCAACGCCTGTGCCAGCTCTGACATTCGACGGCTGTCCACGTCGCGCACCTCCTGATTGCCCGCTCCAAGAAATAACGTACGATCGGTCGTACGTTAATCGCAAGAGGAATCCGGCAGGAGGATGGGGCGATGAGCGAAGTGGAGCAGCGGGGCGTTGCCGGTTCCACCGACGGCGCTGACGTGGGTACGTCGGATCGGCGCGTGCTGCGTGGTGCGCGGTCCCGACGCACGATCGTCCGCCATGCCGTGGACGTGGCATCGCTGGAAGGACTCGACGGGCTCAGCATCGGCCGACTGGCCACCGACCTCGGGATCAGCAAGAGCGGCGTGCAGACCCTCTTCGGGACGAAGGAGAACCTGCAGGTCGCGGCGGTCAGTTGCGCACGTGACGTGTTCGGGGACGCGGTCGTCCGCCCCGCACAGTCCGCGCCTCGCGGAGCGGCGCGGGTGCGCGCGCTCATCGAACGCTGGATCGAGTACGCGTCGGTGCCGCTGTTCCCGGGCGGTTGCTTCTGGGCGGCGAACCTGGCCGGCTTCGACAGCCGATCCGGGCCGGTGCGTGACGCGCTGTTCCGCAGCCAGCGCGACTGGCGTGACCTCATCGCCGCCGAGCTGCGCCATGCCGTCCACGCCGGAGAGATCGCTCAGCTCGACGCCGGCCTCGCCGCCTTCCAGCTCGATGCGGTACTCCTCGCCGCCAACACCGCGTTGCGGCTCGGCGACGAAGAGGTCGTGGACAAGGTGCGGCTCGTGACCGAGTCGTTCCTCGTCCCGCCGAACTGATCCACTGTCACGGGCACCGCCCGGGCCACGGCGCCCGGCTTCTCGGGGCGCCCCGTTCGCCCACGTTCTGCGCACCTGCCAGGAAGTCTTCAACAGATCCGGCTGAATGTTCTGACTGGAATTCCCCGGCGGCATCTTGCACCCGAAAAGGGAATCCGGGACGACCGCTTGCATACGTCACCGCTTTCGTGACGCCGGTGCCTGCCGCGTCACGCACGGGTTGGGCGAAAACCGGCAGGCACGCGCGAAGATCGCTGTACTCTCCGGCCATGACTACGGACACGGAGTGCCTGGCACTCACGCAGAACCTGCGCCGCCGCGGGGCGATCGTCCTCGCGGTTTTTGCCCTGGTGTGGGCTTTTGCGGGCGGCTCCGGCATAAGCGCCGTGGGGGTTTCGGTGACGGTCGGCATACTCGCCGCCGCGGTGACCGTCGCGGCGGTGGTCCTGGCGTTCCGCGGCGGGGCCGGTCAAGCCTCGCGCATGGTGCGGCTCCCGGAGAAGTGGAACCGCGGGGTCGGCCTGGTGAACATGGCCGAGCTGGTGGCGATCTTCGTGGTGATCGCCGCGTCGAACGCGAGCGGCCACCCGGAGCTGATCCCGCCCGGCATCTGCCTGGTCGTGGGCCTGCACTTCTTCCCGCTCGCCCGCCTCTTCGACCAGTGGCAGTACAAGTGGACGGCTGTCCTGCTGACGGCCGTCGCGGTGGCGGGTCTGGTGGTCGCGGCGGCCGGTACGACCATGGAGACCGTGCGCGTGGTGGTCGGCCTGGGCGCCGCGCTGGTGCTGTGGGCCTCGTCGTTCCACGTCGCCGTGCGGGGCTGAGGCGGGCCTTCTCCGCATCGTCGCCGTTCTTGATGCCGTTGATGCTCATGTGGTGAATTGATTTCGCGGGTTCACGGGTTCAAGGGTTACCGGGTTTCCGGAAATTTACCGAAGCGACCTTCAGAGCGCCCTTCAGAACGACCTTCCGGGAGAATTCCGGGGGTCTTTTTCCTGTCCCTGTTCATCCACCTCGACGCGAGCACCAGCCGGGCGCTCGAGATGTGATTCCTAGTCCTCGGACCCGGCGTCCGGCTCCACCGCCGCGCGGCGGAACTCCTCGTTGATGCGCAGGGCGTCCTCGAGCTGGTCCTCAAGGATGATGATGCGGCAGGCGGCCTCGACCGGGGTGCCCCGGTCGACGAGTTCGCGGGCGCGTGCCGCGATACGCAGCTGGTAGCGGGAGTAGCGGCGGTGTCCGCCGGCCGACCGCAGCGGAGTGATCAGGCGTGCTTCGCCGATCGCCCGCAGGAAGGCGGGCGTGGTGCCGATCATCTCGGCGGCCCGTCCCATCGTGAAGGCGGGGTAATCGTCGTCGTCGAGACGGCCCAGCGGTCCTTCTGCTGTCATTTCACCTCGTCGAGGGGCGCATGGAGGGCCCCCGGCGCCGTCACGGCGGCCGTGCCCGGGGCAAATTGAACACCATGCGTCCGCACGGTCGCGCCGCCGCCGGGCCGCGCGCACGCCGAGGGCCCCGACCTGCGAACCGGTCGGGGCCCTCAGCACTGCCCGGCCTGAGTGGCCCGGCGGTGGTGCGTCTACGCGGGGGCGGGCGACCCCATCAGGGCCGACGCGACCTGGAGCGGGGTGAGTTCAGCCCTCGCGGAGCCGCCCGCGGAGACCTCGGTACAGACGAAGCCGAGCGCGGTCAGCGCCCTGACCACCTCACCGGAGGTGAAGTCGCGCCGGTCCTGGCGGGTGATGACGGCCCCGACCTGCTTGACGGGGTAGCGGCGCCGCCCGATGAGCACGGAGTCGCCGGTGACGGGTTCGGGTTTGACGCCCTTCATCGCGTCCAGCACGTCGCTGCTGAACAGGTCGAAGGGGAATCTGGCGATGACACAGCGCATGAGGGCCTCACAGGGAAGGGGACGGTCCGAAGCTGTGGACGATGTCCCGCAGCTGGATGCGATCGGTGTAGCGGGCGCTGTCACGCGCGGCGCTCAGCTCGGCGCGGCTGACCGTACCGGTGCAGCGGCCGTCCTCGTCGCAGAGGAGGAGATGACCGTCACGGGAGCTGTTGAGGACGGACAGGGCGACCTCGACGGTCATGTCGGCCCAGACGTGAGGTCCCGACGGCCTCAGGGACGCGTTCCCCGAAGGGGGTCGGGCCGTCTCGCGCGGATGTGTCTCGACCAGTGTCAAAGTGCCTCCTACGGGATGGCGGGTTGGAACGACAGGGAGATAGGACCAAGGGAGATGGGGTGAAGGGCTGCGGCGTGACAGGTCAGGACGCCGCGGCGACCGGGGAAGCGGGCTGCCAGGAGGTGGTTGCCGCTCCCGGCCCCGTGCGCGGCTGGTCGGCGATGCGCCTCGGATCGGCGGCGCGCCGGGCCTCGGCGGAACGGCTGCGGCGGCCACGCGTGCTCGACCCGCTGCGCCGAGGGCGTTCCGCCACCGGCGCGGTGATCACGACCGGCACACCGGACGGCGCCCGCGCACCCGTGATGCGGCTCAACTCAGCCTCACCCGACCGGACTTGGGCGATCTGCGGGGTGATCCCGGCGTCGTGCATCAGTCGGCTCATGTCCCTGCGCTGGTTCGGCAGGACGAGGGTGACGACGCTGCCGGACTCACCGGCACGGGCGGTACGGCCGCCGCGGTGCAGGTAGTCCTTGTGGTCGCTCGGCGGGTCGACGTTGACCACGAGGTCGAGGCTGTCGACGTGGATGCCGCGGGCGGCGACGTTGGTCGCGACCAGGACGGTGACGTGGCCGCTCTTGAACTGGGCGAGAGTGCGGGTGCGCTGCGGCTGGGACTTTCCGCCGTGCAGGGCGGCGGCGCGCACACCGACGCCGAGGAGGTCCCGGGTCAGCCGGTCCACGGCGTGCTTGGTGTCGAGAAACATGATGACCCGGCCGTCGCGGGCGGCGATCTCCGTGGTGGCCGCATGCTTGTCGACGGGGTGCACGTGCAGGACGTGGTGTTCCATCGTCGTCACCGCGCCGGCCGACGGGTCGACGGAGTGGACCACGGGGTCGTGGAGATAGCGGCGCACGAGAAGGTCGACGTTGCGGTCGAGCGTGGCGGAGAACAGCATCCGCTGCCCCTCCCGCCGCACCTGGTCGAGCAGGGCCGTGACCTGGGGCATGAAGCCCATGTCGGCCATCTGGTCGGCCTCGTCGAGCACGGTGACGGCCACTTCGTCGAGCCGGCAGTCGCCTCGGTCGATGAGGTCCTTGAGCCGCCCCGGGGTGGCGACGACGATCTCGACGCCCCCGCGCAGCGCTCCGGCCTGACGTCCGATGGACATGCCGCCCACGACGGTGGCCGTCCGCAGCTTCAGCGAGCGCGCGTACGGGGCGAGTGCCTCGGTGACCTGCTGGGCGAGTTCGCGGGTGGGGACGAGGACCAGGGCGAGCGGCCTGCCGGGCTCGGCCCGGCGCCCGGCCGTACGGGCGAGGAGGGCGAGCCCGAACGCGAGGGTCTTGCCGGACCCGGTACGGCCGCGCCCGAGCACGTCACGCCCGGCGAGGGAGTTGGGCAGGGTGGCGGCCTGAATGGGGAACGGCTCGTTCATGCCGAGGCTGGTGAGCATCCGCAGCAGTTCGTCCGGCAGAGCGAGCTCCCCGAAGGAAGAGACGGCGGGGAGGCCCGGCTGTACGCTCTTCGGCAACGCGAACTCCCCGGAAACCACAGTCCGACTCGTTCGCCCGGATCGACCGGCCCCATACGTACGTTTCATGGTCAGAAAACCTTCCTTGACGCGGCACGAAAATGCACGGCACGCGTCAAGGAATTCCCGCGGCATTTGAACAGCACAGGGCATCGCAGGAACGAGCCGAATGATTGGCTGCCGAAATCCAGAACGGCACCCGGAAAAGCAACGAGCTGGGGCCCGCACCCCAAGGTGCGGGCCCCAGCTACGGTCTGCGCGTCAGCTACGACGCCAGGGGGGAACGTCAGGCGGGAACGATGTTCTCGGCCGTCGGGCCCTTCTGGCCCTGACCGATGTCGAAGTTCACCTTCTGGCCTTCCTGCAGCTCACGGAAGCCTGAGGAGGCGATGTTCGAGTAGTGGGCGAAGACGTCGGGGCCGCCACCGTCCTGCTCGATGAAGCCGAAACCCTTTTCCGCGTTGAACCACTTCACGGTGCCAGTAGCCATGTCATATCTCCTTCGGGGCAGTGCCCGGAGCCCACACTGTGCGAACTCCTGTCGCCGCGATCATCGCCCCGCCCGGAAAGACACCGGAAACACAGAAGCGCACCCGCCGAACGAAATGTTCCGGCGGAGGCACTCGAAGTTTTTGGGAACCACAACTGCAACTGAATACAACAGTAGCATGCCATCTGGAAATCCCGCAGAACTCCAAGTTTTCCCGGTCCCACCGACCGGAAAAACTTCAGGCCCCCGCAAGCAATTTCTGCACTCGCCGGAACAGGTATTCGCTCAACGGCCGGAACCGTGCCGACGGGCCAGGAGCCGTTCGCGCCCCCGGCTCACCAGGAGCAGCGTCATCGCCACGACGGTCACGAGCTGCGAGATCACGACGAGGCCCTTCTCCGCGTACCAGAGAGGTTCGTACATGTCGGGCAGCGGGCCGAGCGCGCCGACGTCGACGTAGCGGTAGACCAGCAGGGCCGCGAGGCCGCCGGCCGCGGTGAGCCAGGCGAAGACATCGCCAAGGGAGCGGCGCCAGAACACGACGAGTACGGCGGCGAGCGCGGCGAGGGCGGTCTCGATCCTGAACAAGGAGCCCTGGCTGATCGTGGCCCTGACGGGGTCGTAGCGCGACGCGAGGTCCGCGTGCACGTACGCGTTGACGGCGAGTCCGGCGGCGGCGAGGACGCGGGCCGCCGCGCGCCACGGCCGGCGGGCGGGGCGCGAGGCCGGCGGGTCGGTCGGTTCGTGGGACATGGCTGGGGCTCCCGAGAACGAGGGCGTGCGGGGTACGCCGGCGTCAGCGGACCGTGAGAGTGCCCTTCATGTTCGGGTGGACGGTGCAGATGTAGGAGTACGAGCCCGGCTTGGACGGCGCGGTGATCGTGGCCGACTCCCCCTGCGCGAGGTCACCGGTGTCGAAGGACTTGTCGTCGGCGGTCAGCGTGTGCGGGGCCGAGTCCTCGTTCGTGACGGTGATCTTCGTGCCGGGGCCGACCTCCAACTCGGCCGGCTGGAAGGCGAAGTCCTTGATGGTGACCCTCACTTCGCCTTTGCCGCTCTCGGAGGACGACACCGATGCGGACGCGGATACGGACGCGGACGCGGATACCGACGCGGATGCGGGCGGGGTACTGCTGGACGAGGATCCGTCGCCCGAGTCCGAGCAACCTGTGAGGGTGGTGACCAGGCACAGGGCGGCGACGATCAGGGCCGAGTGCGATCGGCGGTGACGCATGGACATCGTGTCTCCAAGTGGTGTGCGGCGCACGGCAGATGGAGGCCCATGGCCGGACCGCCTGCCGGACGGTGAACACGGGCACCGCTCAGTGATGTCGGCAGGCCGGGACCGTCGCACGAGAGACAGCGCCTGAACGGCCTACATACGACGGAACACACCGAGGCCACCGGAGACACCTGGGACGGGCAGACTCGTGCGGGCGGAGCGCTGCCGGTCAGGCAACGCCCAGCAGGCGGGCCAGGCCGTAGTCGAAGCGGGCGTCGAAGGAGTCGGCGACCATGAGCTGTTCGCCGACCTGGGCGAGCGCGGGATAGGTGTCGGTGGCGACGAGTTCACCGAACGACCCGCGCGGGTTGTCCGACGGGGTCTGCTCTTCCTGGGTCAGGCCCAGGGCGAAGTAGACGATCGACCAGCACAGGCGCGCCGCGTCGGACTCGCGGTAGCCGGCTTCGAGCAGGGCGCCGACGACGGATTCGGCGACGCGCAATGTCTTGCCGGTGCCGGTGAACGTGCCGGCTACCAGGCGGCCGCCGTCACGACGGGCGAGCAGCGCGGCCCGGTAGCGCCCGGCGACGGTGCGGACCCGTTCGATCGGTTCGGCGGGCAGGTCGGTGACGTCGACGCTGCCGACGATGGTGTCGGCCATCGTTTCGATGAGCGTCTGCTTCGTCTTGACGTACCAGCTCACCGAGTTGAGGTGGGAGCCGAGCGTCCGGGCGACCCCGCGCAGCGACAGCCGGTCGAGCCCTTCGGCCTCGAGCGTGGTGAACGCCGCTTCGATGACGTCGTCCTGCGTCCAGCGCATCTCGCTCCCGCCCTTCCCGGTGTTCCTGCCTTTACGCTAACCAGCGACCGCACCTTTGGTCATCGTACAAGTCGGCCGCCCGGGGCCAGGTCAGACGCCGAACGCCGCCTGGGACACCGCGTCCCAGCGCTCCCACTCGCTGATCCGTGCCGCGTACTCCGCCTTGATCACGTCGAGGGGCCCCTTTCCGAAGAAGATCCGCAGCGGCGGCTCGTCCGTGTCGACGAGTTCGAGCAGCGCGGCGCGCGTCGCACCGGGCTCGCCCCGCTCACCGGCCGGGCGTCGCATGCCGGCGCGGAAGTCGTCGTAGGCGGCCAGCCGGTCGGCCTGGACTGCGGACGGGCCGGCCCAGTCGGTGGCGTATCCGGCCGGTTCGACCAGCGTGACCTTGATGCCGAAGTCCTTGACCTCCGCGGCGAGGCTGGCGGTGAATCCCTCCAGGCCGAACTTCGAGGCGTGGTAGATCCCGAGGCCGGGCAGGGAGAACACGCCGGCGATCGAGGACACCTGGACGATGTGCCCCGACCCCTGCGCCCGCAGGTGCGGCAGGGCGGCGTGGACGACCCACAGCGGCCCGAGCAGGTTCACGTCGAGCTGGTCGCGGGCCTGCTGCTCGCTCACCTCCTCGACCATCCCGAACAGGCCGTATCCGGCGTTGTTGACCACGACGTCGAGCTGCCCGAAGTGATCGACGGCGTGCCGCACCGCGGCGTCGACGGCCGCGCGGTCGGTGACGTCGAGCTGGATCGGCAGCACGGCGTCGCCGTGGGTTTTGACCAACTCGTCGAAGGCGCCGGGGGTTCGGCTCGATACGGCGACCCGGTCACCGCGTTCGAGCGCGGCCTCGGCCCACTCCCTTCCGAAACCCTTGGAAGCGCCGGTGATGAACCACGTCTTGACGGACATGCTGTGCTCCTCAGATCGGTGGAGTCGCGCAGTATTGGTCGGTGACCAATTCCCGACCTCAGTAGAGTTGGTCACCGACCAATTGTCAACGGCATGCCCGGACGCGACGCCGCGCGGGAACGCATCCCGGCCCTCGCCCCAGAACGTCTCGGGACCGAAGCGGCCGTGGATCATGGTCCGCGGCAAGCGGCCGCATCGCAGGTAGTCCGCCTTTCATACGAAAGCACAAGAGGGGCCGTCCGACCAGCCAACTCCTTCATGGTTTCGGTGACTGCCCTCGGCTGGGCCCGGCCGATGTACTTGCGCTACTCCGCCTTAACAGCATCTGAACGACTCACGGAAGGGACAGTGGAGGCCTCCTGATGACCACCCAGTCTTCTCCCGCGCGTACCCCGCAGAACATCGACGGACATCGACGAGCCGATCCCCGGTGGGGCGACAGCCCTCCGCGCCCGGACGGAACGCTCAAGGTGCGCGGGGAGTTCACCTTCTCCTCGGATCTGTCGGCGGAGGACAAGCTCTGACGGGCCGTGATCAAGCCCACCGTTTCCGCCACACCGGCGGTCACGAACGCCATCCGCTTTGCGAATTGTTGCCCCGAACGCTCTCACCGTGCGGTGTCCGGTACGGACAGAGCACGGTCAGAGCATCCGGGGAGTCCCGACCGCATGCGACAAAAGGAGTGACCATGACCGCGAACACCCAAGAAAAGAGCGTCCAGGAGCTTGAGCGCACCTGGATGGACGAGGCCATCGGCCTTGCCACCACCAGCGTGAGGAACGGCGGCGGCCCGTTCGGCGCATTGATCGCCAAGGGTGACGAGATTGTCGCGATCGGGAACAACAAGGTCACTTCGAGCCTGGACCCGACAGCGCACGGCGAGGTGAGCGCGATCCGTGCCGCCTGCCAGAAGCTGGGCACCTTCTCGCTCGAGGGCTGCGTCCTGGTGACCTCGTGCGAGCCGTGCCCGATGTGTCTTTCCTCCGCGCTGTGGGCGCGAGTCGACCGGATCATCTTCGCCGCTGACCGGGACGACGCCGCGGTGGCCGGTTTCGACGACCGCAAGTTCTACGACCTGTTCGAGAAGAAGCCCGCGGAGCTGTGGCCGCTGGCGATCGAGCGCGTGGACGTGCCGAACCGTACGGAGCCGTTCGACGAGTGGCTGGCCAAGTCCGACCGCGTCGACTACTGAAATCCCGCTTCACCCTGTGGCGTACTCGTCATACGTACACCTCGCCATACGTACGCCTCGTAACGCGTAGGTCTCATCACACGTAGATGTCATAACGCGTAGGCCGCTCCGCAAATGCCTCAGCCATCGGAATCGCTTTCCGTGACCTGGGGCTTTTGCATTTCTTGGCCGGCTTGGCGGTGCCTCGAAGTGACCGGCCCGGTCATGCCGAAGGGGTGCCCCGCATACGTGCGTTCGCACGAGCGCGGGGCACCCCTGTCGGTCCGGGCCTGTCTATCTGGTTCTGTCGATCCCCCGGGGGAAGAGTCAGCTCCAGTCTGCTTCGAAGGTGCGCAGCAGATCGGCAGCGACGCTCACGGCGATGGTCGCGGGGTCCTTGCCGGTGATGTCGGCCAGCCCGATCGGGGTCTTGATCCGGTCGATGGTGGCGTCGTCGTGGCCGCCCTCGGTCTGGAGGCGTTTGCGGAACCGTACCCACTTGGCCGCCGACCCGATCAGCCCGATGGAGCCGAGGTGGGTGGTGCGCAAGGCCGCGTCGCACAGGGCGGCGTCCTCGGCGTGATCATGGGTCATGATCAGGATGTGGGTGCCGCGCGGCAGCTCCTCCAGGACCTCCTCGGGCAGCAGCGGCGTGTGATGCACATGCACCTGCGCCACCGCATCGGCGAGTATGCCGAGCCGCTCCTTGGTGAGCATGTCGGAGCGGGTGTCGATCAGATGGAGGTCGAGGTCCTGACGTGCCAGGATGCGCGCCAGTTCCAGCCCGACGTGTCCCACGCCGAAGACCGCCACCGCCCGTACCACCGGCAGGGGTTCGAGCAGTACCGAGACCGTTCCGCCGCAGCACTGCACGCCATGCTGGTTGGTCACTTTGTCGTTCAGGGCGAAGTCGATCAGCTCCGGCTCCGCCTTGGACGCGGTGATCATCTCCCGGGCCCGGTCGATCGCGACGGCCTCGACATTGCCGCCTCCGATCGAACCCCACGCCTCGGTCTGCCCCACCACCAGTTTGGCTCCGGCGTCGCGCGGGGCGTGGCCGCGCACGGTCGCGACGGTCACCAGCACGCCGGACTCCCGGCGTGCCCGCAACCGCGCGACCGCGGCGACCCACGTCATGTCAGGCACCGCTCAACGCAGTTGCGTCAGTGAGGACCTTGCCGGCCGCGGCGTGGCCGTTGGCCGCGAAGTCCCGGGCGTGACCGTTCTGGGCGGCAGCGCCCTGGCGAGCCGCCTCGATCGCCCAGTACACCGCTTCCGGAGTCGCGGGCGAGGCCAGCTCGACGCCGACCCCGTCCGGCCCGAACGCGGCGGCGGCCTGCCGCAGCGCCTCACGCACCGAGAACGCCAGCATCAGCGGAGGCTCACCCACCGCCTTGGACCCGTAGACCGCGCCCTCCTCGGTGGCGTTCTCCATGAGCGTGACGTTGAACTCCTCGGGCATCTCCGAGAAGCTCGGCAGCTTGTACGTGCTCGCCGCCTGGGTCTGCAGCCGGCCGCGGTTCGGCCCGTCACTGGCGTCCCAGCGCAGGTCCTCGAGCGTGAGCCAGCCCGCGCCCTGTACGAACCCGCCCTCGACCTGACCGATGTCGATCATCGGGGACAGGCTGTCTCCGACGTCGTGCACGATGTCCACCCGCCGGATGCGGTAGGCGCCGGTGAAACCGTCGACCTCCACCTCGGTCGCGGCGGCGCCGTTGGCGAAGTACTTGAACGGCGAGCCCCGGAACGACTTCGCGTCCCAGTGCAGCCCCTCGGTCCGGTAGAAGCCGGACGCCGACAGCTGGACCCGCTGGAAGTACGCGGTGTGCACCAGGTCGTCCCAGGCCAGCTCCTTGTCGCTGCCCAGGGCGCGCGCGACGCCCTCGACGATGCGTACGTCCGAAGCGTTCGCGCCCAGCTGGGAGCCGGCCACCTGCAGCAGCCGCTCGCGCAGCTGCTCACAGGCGTTCTTGATCGCCCCGCCGTTGAGGTCCGCGCCGGAGCTGGCGGCGGTGGCGGAGGTGTTCGGCACCTTGTCCGTACGCGTCGGGGCGAGGCGGACCTTGTGCAGCGGGATACCCAGCGTGGTCGCGGCCACCTGCATCATCTTGGTGTGCAGGCCCTGGCCCATCTCGGTGCCGCCGTGGTTGATCAGGACGGAGCCGTCCTTGTAGATCAGCACCAGCGCGCCGCCCTGGTTGAAGGCGGTGAGGTTGAACGAGATGCCGAACTTGATGCCCGTGATCGCGAGCGCCCGCTTGGTGTTCGGGTGCGCGGCGTTGAAGGCCGCGATCTCGCGCTTGCGGTCGGCTACGCCGCCGTCCTCCTTGACCTGCTCCCAGACTGCGGAGATCCGGTCGGCCTGCGTGACCGGCTGACCGTACGGCGTCGTCTGGCCCTGGCCCGGCTGGTAGAAGTTGCGCTCGCGCAGCTCCATCGGGTCCAGGCCCAGCTGCGGTGCGCAGCGGCCCAGGATGTCCTCGATCACGATCATGCCCTGCGGTCCGCCGAAGCCGCGGAACGCGGTGTTGGAGACCGTGTTGGTCTTGGCGATGCGACCGGCGACACGCGCGTTGGGGATCCAGTACGTGTTGTCGATGTGGCACAGCGCACGGGCGAGGACCGGCTCGGACAGGTCGAGGCTCCAGCCGCCGTCCGCCACCAGGGCGGCGTCGAGGGCCTGGATACGGCCCTCTGCGTCGAAGCCGATCTTCCACTTGGCGTGGAAGCCGTGGCGCTTGCCGGACATGGTGAGGTCCTGGGTCCGGTTGAGCCGGAACCGGACCGGACGGCCGGTGAGCTTCGCGCCGAGCGCGGCGACGGCCGCGAACCCGTGCGGCTGCATCTCCTTGCCGCCGAAGCCGCCGCCCATCCGCAGGCACTGCACGGTGATCTCGTGGGAGGGCACACCGAGCACGTGGGAGACGATTTCCTGGGTCTCCGACGGGTGCTGGGTGCTGCTCTGGATGAACACCTGCCCGTTCTCGTCGACCAGGGCGAGCGCCGCGTGCGTCTCCAGGTAGAAGTGCTCCTGGCCGGCGAACTGGAACTCGCCGCTGATCACGTGCGCGGACTCGGCGAAGCCGGCGTCGATGTCGCCGTGCACCATCAGGGGCTGGGCACCGTGGTAGCTGCCCGCCTCCATCGCGTCCTGGAGCGTGATCAGCGAGGGCAGTTCCTCGAGGTCCACCTCGACGGCCGCCGCACCGAGCCGGGCCGCCTCCAGGGTCTCGCCGAGCACCCAGGCGACCGCGTGGCCGTGGAACATGACCTCGTCGGGGAAGAGCGGCTCGTCGTGCTTCATGCCGGCGTCGTTGACGCCGGGCACGTCGGCACCGGTCAGCACGCGGACCACGCCGGGCACGGCGAGCGCGGGCTCGGTGCGCAGCGCGGTGATCCGGCCGCGGGCCTTCATGACCTGCACGGGGTACGCGTGCAGCACGTCCTTGGTGCGCTGCACCAGGTCGTCGGTGTAGAGCGCGGTACCGGTGACGTGCAGGTAGGCGCTCTCGTGCGGCATCGAGACGCCGACTACCGGCTTCTCGGGTATCTCGGACAAGTGACTCATGACGACACCGCCTCGGTGGTCTGTGCGTGCAGCTTCAGCAGGCTCTGGCCGAGCATCGCGGATCGGTAGAGGGAGCTGGCTCGGTGGTCGCTCATCGGCGTGCCCTCGCCCCGCAACTCCCGGGCCGCCTCCTGGACGGTCTCGGCCGTCCACGGCTTGCCCTCCAGGGCCGCCTCGGCGGCTAGGGAGCGGATCGGGGTGGCGGCCACGCCGCCCAGGCCGATGCGCGCCTTGCGGACGATCCCGTCCTGGATGTCGAGCGCGAAAGCGACCGCGACGCTGGAGATGTCGTCGAAGCGCCGCTTGGCGATCTTGTGGAAGGCCGTGACCGGCGACAGGGGCCGGGGGATGCGCACCGCGCGGATCAGCTCGCCGGGACGGCGCACGCTCTGCCGGTAGCCGGTGAAGTAGTCCGCCAGCGGGACCACGCGTTCACCGTCGGCGTCGGCGAGCACCAGCGACGCCTCCAGCGCGAGCAGCACCGGCGGGCTGTCACCGATGGGGGACCCGGTCCCCAGGTTGCCGCCGAGGGTCGCACCGTTGCGGATGAGCCGGGACGCGAACTGCGGGAACAGTTCGGCGAGGAGCGGGACTTCGCCGTCGAGGCGGCGTTCGATCTCGGTGAGCGTCAGCGCCGCCCCGATCTCGATGTGGTCGGATTCGACGCGCAGCTCCCGCAGTTCGGGCAGCCGGTCGATCGCCACGACGCAATCCGCCCTGCGGGAACGGATGTTGACCTCGACGCCGAAGTCGGTGGAACCGGCCACCACCACGGCGTCGGGCCGCTCGCTCAGCAACTGCAGAGTCTCGGCGAGGGTGTTCTTCCGCAGGAACGTCTTGCCGTCCTGGGTGTAATCGGTGGCGACGGGTGCCGGCGGCTCCTCGTCGCGACGCTGCGCGAGCGGGTCCTCGTCGGAGGGCTCACCGACGGCGAACGCGGCATCGCGAATCGGGCGGTAGCCGGTGCAGCGGCACAGGTTTCCGCTCAGCGCGTGCAGATCGAAGCCGTTCGGACCGTGCTCGGCATCGGCATCGGCTTCGGCGGCTGCGTCATCGCCGTCCGTGCCGTGCGCGCAGCGGTCCGGCCGGTAGAACTCGGAGGCCATGCTGCAGATGAAGCCGGGGGTGCAGTAGCCGCACTGGGAGCCACCGCGGACCGCCATCTCCTCCTGCACGGGGTGCAGGGTGGCCGGTGTGCCGGGTTCGCCGACGGTGGCGAGGCCTTCGGAGGTGATGATCTCCTGACCGTCGAGCGCCGCGGCGGGGACCAGGCAGGCGTTGACCGCCACCCAGTCGGTGGGCTTGTTCACTCCGGGGCGGGCCACCAGGACCGAACAGGCGCCGCACTCACCCTCGGCGCAGCCCTCCTTGGTGCCGGTGAGGCCACGCTCGCGCAGGAAATCCAGCGCCGTGGTGTGGGGTGCAGCCGGTGAGATCGGTGCTTCTTTCCCGTTGACCGTGATCCGCGCCGCTACCATGACAGGCCTTCGTTTCGGTAAGCGATCGATCGATTCATCATGTTCGCCAATTTCAGGCAGCTTTCTGTGTTCAGACGCGCCACGTGAGAACAGTGGGCGCAGAAAGGCACGCGACAGCGACGTGCCTAAACAGGGAACGGGAAACCTGGAACGTGCCGCGAAGGGGCACATCAGGACGTGCCACGAACGGGCACATCAGAACGGCGCGAGTCAGCAGCCGTGCGCGATCCGACCGGGAACCCAGGCGGTGCACTGGGCGAGGCGACCGAGATCAGAGCTGGTGTACATCTGCTGGCCGCCTCCTTCCGGTAGTTCATGGATCGACTCTGACCGCAAACTAGTGGGTTGAGCCACAAGGGTCAAGAGGTTGACTTCGTTCCGTCGAGAAACGATCGGGCTCCACCGTGTCACGCAACGCCATCACTTGACATTGTCGACCGACACTGTCAAGTGATGGTTGGTTGCCAAGCGACAGTCGGGGCCGAGTCGTCGAGCCCACGGGCGTACTCCTCGACCACCTCGTCGGGCGGCAGGATGGTGAAGCCGAACCGCCTCCGGACCCTACGGCGCCGCTGCTGGAACGTCGCGGGTCTTCGATGGCCTTCCAGTAGGCATCGAGAAACTCGGACGGATTCCGCTCAGGACCTCGGGTCGGCAGGTGGACAAGGGTGGGGCTGGGCCTGACCCGCCGCTGCTTCTACGAGAGCTTCAAAAGTCTGGCACGCTCTGATCGCCGCGATCTTCGTGTCGATCACGCAGGAGATCAGCACCGTGATCAAGGCGTCGGTCGACGAGGGGGCCGACGGTCCGGCCCCCGGCCCCCGGACGAGCCTGAGCCGTGCCGGTACCGCCACGCCGGCCGTCCTCGTCGGGCCGGTCAAGGGCCGGTTCCTCGTCGCCGCCCAGCGTGCAGCCGGCGCTGTCGCTCCGCACCGGGAAGCGGCCCTGGACGACCTGGCGGCCCTGGTCGGCCGGGCTCTCTTCGTCACCCGCGACGGCCCTCGCCCGCTCGATCCCACCGACGCCGCCATTGCCGCCATTGCCGCCATTGCCGCCCGCAGGGTCGTCGGCGCGATACTCGCCCGGGTGGAGAGTCGGCTCGAAGGCAACGTAGACCTGTCCCGCGAGGAGGTCTCCGCGCGGGCGGTGACCGCCGCGGTAGCCATCGTCGAAGCCCTCGGCGGCGGAGCCGGCCTGTGAACTGCCGGCAGACAGTTGGCCGGGGAGGGAAAGGCCGGGCTCCTCACCTCACATGCACTGTCACACCCGCAGGTCAGGCGCCCTTCGTGACCGGCTCAAGGATCGCCACGC
The DNA here is from genome assembly GCF_044748025.1 of Streptomyces sp. NPDC090032. Taxonomy (NCBI): domain Bacteria; kingdom Bacillati; phylum Actinomycetota; class Actinomycetes; order Kitasatosporales; family Streptomycetaceae; genus Streptomyces; species Streptomyces sp. NPDC090032. The sequence goes on from NZ_JBIVFF010000003.1 coordinate 544,242, forward strand.
ACTCCACGTGATGGGTCATCGGGAACAGATCGAACGCGCGCAGCATCCGGACCTTGTAGCCGCCGTCCCGGAAGTACGCCAGGTCGCGGGCCAGGGCTGCCGGGTCGCAGGCCACGTAGGCGATGCGGCGGGCGCCCAGGGATGTCAGGTGTTCCACCGTCTTCTTGCCCGCGCCCGCGCGGGGCGGGTCCAGGACGATCAGGTCGACCTCGGTGATGCCCGTGCGCGGGAGGACCGATTCGACCTTGCCCTGTTCGATGCGGACGCGGTCGAACGCGGCCAGGTTGTGGCGGGCGTCCTCGACCGCGCGCTTGCCCGACTCGATGCCGAGCACCGCGCCCTGGTCGCCGATGCGGTCCGCGATCGCGCCGGCGAAGAGGCCGACGCCGCAGTACAGGTCCAGCGCCATCTCGCCCTTGCGGGGCAGCAGGCCCTGCATGACCGCCTTGACCAGCGTGTCCGCCGCCTGCGGATGCACCTGCCAGAAGCCGCCGCTGCCGACACGGTGCGTGCGGCCGTCGGCGCGCTCGCGGACGAACCCGCGGCCGTGGACCCGGTGGATGCCGCCGTCCTTCTCGTCGACGCGCAGGACGGAGACCGGCTTGTCCAGTTCGACCAGGGGCAGGCGCGCGCCGGGGCGCGGGGTCAGGATGACCTGGCGGTCCTGGGAGCCCGTCGCCGCGATGGCCTCGACGGACTCCATGCCCGTCCAGTCGCGCTGCTCGATGCCGAGCTCGGAGACGCCGGGCGCCGCGATCATGCAGTGCTCGATGGGCTCGACCTCGTGCGAGCGGTGGCGGCGCAGGCCCGCCTTCCCGGTGTCGGGGTCGACCGCGTACTGCACGCGCGTGCGCCACTGCGGGACCTCGCCCGCCGGGAGCTTGTCGCCCTCGGCCGGCATGACCGTGCCGTCCCAGCCGGCCTCCTCGGGCGTGAGGCCCGCGAGGCGCTGGAGCTGCTCGGCGATGACCTCGCCCTTGAGGCGGCGCTGGGCGCCCGGCTTGGCGTGCTGCCAGTCGCAGCCGCCGCAGCGGCCGGGGCCGGCGTACGGGCAGGGCGCCTCGACGCGGTCCTTGGACGCCTCGATGACCGTGACCGCGTCGGCGCGCAGGAAGCGGGCGCCTTCCTCGCCGTCCGTGACGCGAGCCACGACCTTCTCGCCGGGGAGCGCGTGCCGGACGAACAGGACCTGGCCCTCGTTCGTGCGGGCGATGCAGTGGCCACCATGGGCCACGGGGCCGATCTCGACCTCGTACTCCTCCCCGACCAGCGACTTCTTCGGTTCTGCCTGCATGGCGGGGGACTCCACAACGTAAGAAAGCAAGGGACACGGCGAACGGCCGGACAACAGCCCACCAGTCTACGTGGGTGTTGTCCGGCCGCTCACCACACGACAGCCGACGGGGTCAGCCCTTGTTCGAGGGCTCCTTCGGGCGCTTCTCGACGGGGCCGCGGCGCACGGCGCCCGGCGCGTTCCAGTCCTGGCGCCTGCGGGCCCGCTTCTTGGCTGCCTCGGAGGACTCCAGCTGGTAGGGCACCGAGGTGACCATGATGCCGGGGGTGAACAGGAGGCGGCCCTTGAGGCGCAGGGCGGACTGGTTGTGGAGCAGGTGCTCGTACCAGTGGCCGACCACGTACTCGGGGATGATCACGCTGACCGCGTCGCGGGGCGATTCGCGGCGCAGGCCCTTGACGTACTCGATGATCGGCCGGGTGATCTCGCGGTAGGGCGAGTCGAGGACCTTGAGCGGTACGTCGATGCCGCGCCGCTCCCACTCCTCGCGCAGCGCCTTCGTCTCGGCCGGGTCGACGTTTACGCTGAGCGCCTCGAGGGTGTCCGAGCGCATCAGCTTGGCGTAGGCCAGGGCCCGCAGCGTCGGGCGGTGGATCTTGGAGACGAGCACGATCGAGTGGACGCGGGACGGCCGGACGCTGTCGTCCGACGGCGTCTCGGGGGCCTGGATCTCCTCGGCCACGCGGTCGTAGTGCTTACGGATCGCGGTCATCGTCGCGTAGAAGATGCACATGCCGAGGAGGGCGACCCATGCGCCGTGCGTGAACTTCGTGACGAGGACCACGACGAGCACGAGACCGGTGAAGAACGCGCCGAAGGTGTTGATGGCGCGCGAGCGGACCATGTGGCGGCGCTTGGCCGGGTCCTTCTCGGTGCGCAGGTGGCGGTTCCAGTGCCGGACCATGCCGGTCTGGCTCAGCGTGAACGAGACGAACACGCCGACGATGTACAGCTGGATCAGGCGCGTCGAGTCGGCGCCGTAGATCACGACGAGGAGCGCCGCCGCACCCGCGAGGAGCACGATGCCGTTCGAGAACGCGAGGCGGTCGCCGCGGGTGTGCAGCTGGCGCGGCAGGTAGCGGTCCTGCGCGAGGATCGAGCCGAGCAGCGGGAAGCCGTTGTACGCGGTGTTGGCGGCCAGGAAGAGGACCAGGGCCGTGGCTGCCGCGAGGATGATGAAGAGGAAGCTGCCCTTGCCGAAGACGGCCTCGGCGACCTGGGAGATCACCGGGTTCTGGACGTAGCTCCCGCCGACGGCGACGCCGTTGTGGATCAGGTCGGTCGCCGGGTTCTCGGCCATGCGGACCTTGGTCGTCATGGCCAGGGCGATGATGCCGCAGAACATGGTGACGGCCAGCAGGCCCATCGCCGCGAGCGTGGTCGCCGCGTTCTTCGACTTCGGCTTGCGGAACGCCGGTACGCCGTTGCTGATCGCCTCGACCCCGGTGAGCGCCGCACAGCCGGAGGAGAACGCGCGCAGCAGCAGGAAGACGAGGGCGAAGCCCGCGAGGCCCTGGTGCTCGGCCTTGATGTGGAAGTCGGCGGTGGGCGCCTTCATGGTGTCGTCGAGGACGAGCCCGCGGAACGCGCCCCACGCGATCATGATGAACACGCCGGCCACGAAGACGTAGGTCGGGATGGCGAAGAGCTTCCCGGACTCCTTCACGCCACGCAGGTTCATCAGCGTGAGCAGGACGATGACCAGGACCGCGCACAGGACCTTGTGCTCCACGACGAACGGGATCGCCGAGCCGAGGTTCTCGATGCCGGAGGCGATCGACACGGCGACGGTGAGGACGTAGTCGACGAGGAGGGCGCTCGCGACGGTGAGGCCGGCCTTGGGGCCGAGGTTCGTCGTCGCGACCTCGTAGTCGCCGCCGCCGCTCGGGTACGCGTGGACGTTCTGGCGGTAGGAAGCGACCACGGTGAACATCAGCACCACGACCGCGACGGCGATCCAGGGGCTGAAGTGGTACGCCGACACGCCCGCGATAGACAGGACCAGCAGCACCTCTCCCGGCGCATAGGCCACGGAGGACAGCGGGTCGGAGGCGAAAACGGGGAGGGCGATGCGCTTCGGCAGGAGCGTTTCTCCGAGCCGGTCGCTGCGCAGAGCGCGCCCGATCAAGATCCGTTTGGGCACGTCGGTCAGTTTGGACACGCAGAGGATCGTAAGCGTTCGAACGGGGGGCCGCCCACCCACCACCCCCCAAGTGCACCGGAACCTCACACCGGGCCCCTGGCCGGGCGGTCCTGGCGAGGGCTCATGGCCCCGGTCGCCGCCGGAACGGGAGGCGGATCGCCCCACCTTGTCCTAGTTCGAACGCAGCCGTGACCTAGGGCAGTGTCCCCTTAGGCCCCGGCCCCGCGGAGCCGGGCGGCCGGGGTCCCGTCGGCGCGTTCGGCGAGGCGGCCCACGAGCAGCCGCACCACGGCCACGATGTCCGGGTCGTCCACGAAGTAGACCTGGCGGCGCCCCTCGCGCCGCGACCGCACGAGCCCGGCGAGCTTCAGCTTGGTGAGGTGCTGGCTCACGGCGGGCAGCGCGCCGCCGACGCGTTCGGCGAGCCCTGTGACATCGCTCTCACCCTGTGCAAGGGCCCACACGATGTGCAGCCGGGCCGAGGAGGCGAGCAGTCCGAAGGCGCCGGCCGCCTCGGCGATGACCTCGGCGGGCGGGTCGTCGAAGGCGGGCCGGTCACCGAATTCGCGTACGCGCGTCACCACCGTCGTCGTCCTCTTCCACATCCGCTTCGGCTCACCGGGCCGAGGAGGACCTCAGTCTAGGTGGGCCCTGTGACGCCGGTAACGCCGCTGTGGCCCGGGTTTACGCGGGAGAGGAGGGGTGGTTACGGTGCGGGAGATGTCCCGCAGCCACCTTCCCGGGCAACGGCCGGTCACGCCTCGGGGTGACCATGCCGCGCCGTTGCCCGCATACGCGTCCGTGCCCGCCACGCTCCCGCTGGAGAAGCCGCCGACGACGCACGGGCAGGACGGGGAGGGAGCGGAGAGAGCGGACGAGCCGCGGGCGCTCGCGGAGAGGCCTGCCAAGCAGCAGGCCAAACAGTCGGCCAAGCCGCGGGACGCGTTCTTCGACAACGCCAAGTACCTCGCCGTCGTCCTGGTCGCGATGGGGCACGCCTGGGAACCCCTGCGCGGCGACAGCCGGACGGCGGCCGCGCTCTACATCACCGTCTACACGTTCCACATGCCGGCGTTCATCGTCATCTCCGGCTACTTCTCGCGCAGCTTCGACGCGAGCCCGGCACGCCTCAAGCGCCTGGTGACCGGGGTGGCGGTGCCGTACGTGATCTTCGAGGTCGCGTACACCTTCTTCAAGCGCTGGGCGGACGACGACCCGACGTACCCGATCAGCCTGCTCGATCCCTGGTACCTCACCTGGTTCCTGGTCGCGCTGTTCGTGTGGCGGCTCACCACCCCGCTGTGGAAGATCGTCCACTGGCCGGTGCCGCTCGCGCTGGCCGTCGCGGTGCTCGCGTCCGTCTCCCCCGACATCGGCGACGACCTCGACCTCCAGCGCGTCCTGCAGTTCCTCCCCTTCTTCGTGCTCGGGCTGGTCCTCAAGCCGGAGCACTTCCAGCTCGTACGGCGTCGCGAGGCGCGGATCCTGGCCGTACCGGTGTTCGCGGCCGCGCTGCTGTTCGCGTACTGGGCGGCCCCGCGGATGAACGCGGCCTGGTTCTACCGCCGTGACAGCGCCCAGGAACTCGCCGCCCCCGGCTGGTCGGGCGCCGTCATGACGCTCGCCATGTTCGGCTGCTCCGTCGTGCTCGTCGCGTGCTTCTTCGCGTGGGTCCCGCGCCGCAAGATGTGGTTCACGGCGCTCGGCGCAGGCACCCTCTACGGCTATCTGCTGCACGGCTTCGTCGCCAAGGGCTCCCGCTTCTGGGACTGGTACGACCTTCAGTGGCTGCACACCCCGCTCGGCGAGATCACCGTCACGCTGGCCGCCGCCGCCCTCATCACCAGCCTGTGCACGCCGCCCGTACAGCGCCTCTTCCGCTTCGCGATGGAGCCGGACCTGAAGTGGGCGTTCAGGCGGGACGTGGCCGGGATTGCGGGCAGGGGCGGCGGGCCGCGAAGCTGATCAAGCTTCCGGCTACGCGGATGCTGGCAACGGAGGCCATGCGGCTTAAGCTCGTCTCCTGGCAACGCGGCACGCGATTGCCTCTAGTTGCCCGGCAGACTGAGAGAGAAGAGTGAGCGAGATGTTTTCGCAGGTCATCGGGGCGACCAGGAGTGCGGGGTAGCGGCCGGTGCACATCGTCATCATGGGGTGCGGCCGGGTGGGTTCCGCCCTCGCACAGACCCTTGAGCAACAGGGGCACACGGTCGCGGTCATCGACCAGGACCCCACGGCCTTCCGGCGCCTTGGTTCCGGCTTCGGCGGCCGCCGCGTCACCGGGGTCGGCTTCGACCAGGACACCCTGCGCGAGGCGGGCATCGAGGAGGCCGGCGCGTTCGCGGCCGTCTCCAGCGGTGACAACTCGAACATCATCGCCGCCCGCGTGGCCCGCGAGATGTTCGGCATCGAGAACGTCGCGGCCCGTATCTACGACCCGCGTCGCGCCGAGGTCTACCAGCGCCTGGGCATCCCGACCGTCGCGACCGTGCGGTGGACCGCGGACCAGATGCTGCGCAGGCTCCTGCCGTCCGGCGCCGAGCCGCTGTGGCGCGACCCCACCGGGGGCGTCCAACTCGCCGAGGTGCACGCCTCGGTGGCGTGGGTGGGTCACAAGATCAGCCGGCTCCAGGAGGAGACCGGCGTCCGGGTCGCGTTCGTCACCCGGCTCGGCGAGGCGATCCTGCCCACGTCGCAGACGGTGCTGCAGGAAGGCGACCTGGTGCACGTGATGATGCGCACCGACGACGTCGAGAAGGTCGAAGCGGCGTTCGCCGAGGGTCCTGAAGAGGAGGGCGGTCACTGATGAGGGTCGCCATTGCCGGAGCGGGTGCGGTGGGCCGTTCCATCGCCGGTGAGCTCCTGGAGAACGGACACGAGGTCCTTCTCATCGACAAGGCGCCGACCGCCATCTCGGTCGAGCGCGTCCCGCAGGCGGAGTGGCTGCTCGCCGACGCCTGCGAGATCACGTCCCTGGACGAGGCGGCGCTCCAGCGCTGCAACGTGGTCATCGCGGCCACCGGCGACGACAAGGTCAACCTCGTCGTCTCCCTGCTCGCGAAGACCGAGTACGGGGTCCCGCGGGTCGTCGCCCGCGTGAACAACCCCAAGAACGAGTGGCTCTTCAACGAGTCGTGGGGCGTCGACGTCGCGGTCTCCACGCCGCGCCTGATGTCCGCGCTCGTCGAGGAGGCGGTGAGCGTGGGCGATCTGGTCCGCCTGCTGCGCTTCAGCCACGGCGACGCGAACCTGGTGGAGCTGACGCTGCCGCCCGAGTCGGCGCTGGCCGGCACGCGCGTGGGCGACGTCCAGTGGCCCGAGGACACGTCCCTGGTGACGATCATCCGCGGGACCCGGGTCCTCGCCCCGTCCCAGGACGACTCCCTGGAGGCGGGCGACGAGCTGCTGTTCGTGGCCGCCCAGGCCCGCGAGGAACAGCTCGAGGACCTGCTGTCGGTCCGCCGCGAGGACGTCGCGGGCTGAGGGTTCTCCCGTAGGTACGAAGCGGGGCCCCGGAGTGCGAACTCCGGGGCCCCGCTTCACGTGACGTCCGCCGTCGGCGCGGTCACACCTCCCGGCGATGACGCGCGCCCGCCTCCTTGCCCGCGGCCTTGGCTTCCTTCTCGGCCTTCTCGGCCTTCTCCTCCGCCTCCATCTCCGCGAACACGTCGATGGGCGCGGGCGCCTTCGCGAGGAAGACCCAGGTCAGCCAGACGGCGAGGAGGAACGGCGGGATCTTCAGGGCGATCAGGACCCAGCCGAACTTCGTGGTGTCGGCCCACCAGTACATCGGGAAGAGGATCGCGCACTTGGCGAGCAGGATCAGGCCCCAGGCCCAACTGGCCTTGGCGTAGGCCTTCTTGCGGCCGGGGTTGCGCGTGCGCCAGGAGAGGTTCTCCTTGAAGACCGGTCCCAGGATCAGGCCGATCAGGGGCACCCCGCACAGCGTGGTCACGATGTAGGCGACGGCCAGGCCCAGCGTGTAGAGCATGCCGGGCAGGTAGAAGTCCTTGGCATTGCCCGTCATCATCGCGAAGACGACGCCGAAGGCCACGCCGAAGACGCCGCTGAAGGCGTGCTTGACGGTGTCCTTCATGACCAGGCGGACCACGACCAGGACCAGGGACACCGCGAGGGCCGCGATGGCCGACATGTGCAGGTCCTTGTTGATCGTGAAGATGGTCACGAAGAGGAGACCGGGAACGACGGTCTCCACCAAGCCCCGCACGCCGCCGAAGGCCTCGAAGAGGGCGGCCTCGGTCACCGCCTTCGAGTCGGATTCCTGATCCGCGGTCGGCTTGTCGAGGGACGTCACCGGCTACTCCCGTCCGAGCGGTCTGAGTTCGTACTTCGGGTTGAAGAGCACCCTACGGCCCCGGCTCATCGAGACCCGTCCGGAAGCGATCAGCTTGCGGCCCGGCTCGATGCCGACGATCGACCGGCGGCCGAGCCATACGACGTCCAGAGCCGCGGAGCCGTCGAACAGCTCCGCCTCCAGGGCCGGGACTCCGGCGCGTGGTCGGAGGGTGACCGTGCGCAAGGTACCAGTAACGGTGACTATCTGCCGGTCCTGGCAGTCGCCGATGCGGGTACAGCCCGTGGTCTGCGAGTCCTCGCGCAGCTCCTCCGACTCCAGGTCCTCCTGGGAGGAGGACAGCCGGTCGAGCATGCGCCGGAAGCGGCCTGCCGGCTTCTCGGACGGCGTATCGGAACGAGGGACAGCACTCATATATGAAGCGTACCGGGGGTCGGGGACAACGGATGAGCGGGTCAGCGCTCGAAGCGATAGCCCATGCCGGGCTCCGTGATGAAGTGGCGCGGGTGGGAGGGGTCCGACTCCAGTTTGCGGCGGAGCTGGGCCATGTAGACGCGCAGATAGTTCGTCTCGGTGCCGTAGGAGGGGCCCCAGACCTCCTGGAGGAGCTGCTTCTGGCTGACCAGGCGGCCCGTGTTGCGGACCAGGACCTCCAGGAGGTGCCACTCGGTGGGGGTCAGGCGCACGTCGCGGCCGTCGCGGTTGACCTTCTTCGCGGCCAGGTCGACGGTGAAGTCGTCGGTCTCGACGATGCCCTCGTCCTCGCCGCCGCCGGTGGGCTCGGCCCGGCGGACCGCGGCGCGCAGGCGGGCCAGGAGCTCGTCCATGCCGAACGGCTTGGTGACGTAGTCGTCGGCGCCCGCGTCGAGCGCCTCGACCTTCTCGTCGGAGGAGTGCCGGGCGGACAGCACCAGGATCGGTACGCGGGTCCAGCCGCGCAGGCCCCTGATCACCTCGACGCCGTCCATGTCGGGCAGGCCCAGGTCGAGCACGACGACGTCAGGGTGGAACGCGGCGGCGAGCTGCAGCGCGCCCGCGCCGTCGGCGGCGGCCTCCACCTCGTACTTGCGCGCCTTCAGGTTGATGACGAGGGCGCGCACGATCTGCGGCTCGTCGTCGACCACGAGCACCCGGGTCATGCGTACCTGCCTCTCTGAGCAATGGCTGAGCTGGTGGGGGCGGCCGGCGGGTGGCCGGGCGCGGCGGTGAGCGTGAGGACCATGGTCAGGCCTCCGCCGGGGGTGTCCTCCGCGGTGAGCGTGCCGTTCATCGCCTCGACGAAGCCGCGCGCGACGGCGAGGCCGAGGCCCACTCCGGCGCCGCGCGGTGCGTCACCGTAGCGCTGGAACGGGGCGAAGATGCGGTCCTTCGCGCTGTCGGGGACTCCGGGCCCGCGGTCCACGACGCGGACCTCGACGCGGTCGCCGAGTGTGCTGGCGGAGACCAGCACGACGCCGTCCGTCTCGTCCTCGGGGCTGTACTTGACGGCGTTCTCGACGATATTGGCGACGGCGCGCTCCAGGAGCCCCTTGTCCACGGTGACCATGGGCAGGCTCTCCGGGATGTCGAGGTCGACGCTGCCGTCCGGGACGCCCACCAGCGCCATCGGGACCACCTCATCGAGATCGATCTCGCGCATCAGCGGGGTGACGGTGCCGGTCTGGAGGCGGGACATGTCGAGGAGGTTGCCGACGAGGTGGTCGAGGCGGTCGGCGCCCTCCTCGATACCGGCGAGGAGTTCCGCCTGGTCCTCCTCGGACCAGGCGACGTCGTCGGAGCGCAGCGAGGAGACGGCCGCCTTGATGCCGGCGAGCGGGGTCCGCAGGTCGTGGCTGACGGCGGCGAGCAGGGCGGTGCGGATGCGGTTGCCCTCGGCGAGGGTGCGGGCCTGGTCCGCCTCGGACTGGAGGCGCTGGCGGTCGAGGACGACGGCGGCCTGGGCCGCGAAGGCGGCCAGGACGCGGCGGTCCTCGGCGGGCAGCACCCGGCCGGACAGGGCGAGCGCCATGTGGTCGCCGACGGGCACGTCGACGTCCGCGTCCTCCGGCCGTTCCAGCGGGTGCGGCCCGACGCCGGCGGCGCAGGTCCACGGTTCGACGTCGCTGGCGCGTTCCAGGAGTGCCACGGAGTCCATGGCGAAGGTCTCGCGGACCCGGTCGAGCAGTGCGTCGAGGCTGTCCTCACCGCGCAGGACGCTGCCGGCGAGGAAGGAGAGGATCTCGGACTCGGCCCGCAGCCTGGCGGCCTGATGGGTGCGCCGTGCCGCCAGGTCGACGACGGACGCGACCGACACCGCGACCCCTACGAAGATCACGATCGCGACGATGTTCTTGGGGTCGGCGACGGTGAACAGGTGCAGGGGCGGCGTGAAGTAGTAGTTCAGGAGGAGTGAGCCGAAGGCTGCCGAGGCGAGTGCCGGGAGGAGGCCGCCGACGAGGGCCGCGGCGACCGTCACGGACAGGAAGAGGAGCATGTCGTTGGCGAGGCCGAGATCGGCCTCGCCGTGGATGAGCGCGAGGGCCAGCAGGGCGGGTCCTGCGACGCCGACGAGCCAGCCCCAGATGATCCGGGAGCGGCCGAGGCGCGCACCGCGCGTGACGGGCAGGCCGCGGCCCTTGGCCACTTCCTCGTGCGTGACGATGTGCACGTCGAGGTCGGGGCCCGACTCGCGGGCGACGGTCATGCCGACGCCGGGTCCGAAGATGTACTGCCATGTCTTGCGGCGCGAGGAGCCGAGGACGATCTGGGTCGCGTTGACGCCGCGCGCGAATTCGAGGAGCGCGGCCGGTATGTCGTCCCCTATGACGTGGTGGAAGGTGCCGCCCAGGTCCTCGACGAGGGTGCGCTGGAGCGCGAGTTCCTTGGGGGAGGCGGCGGTGAGGCCGTCGCTGCGGGCGATGTAGACGGCGAGGATCTCGCTGCCCGAGCCCTTGGCGGCCATCCGCGCCGCGCGCCTGACGAGGGTGCGGCCCTCGGGTCCGCCGGTGAGGCCGACGACGATGCGCTCGCGGGCCTGCCAGGTGGTGCGGATGTTGTGTTCGCCGCGGTACTGCTGGAGGTATTCGTCGACGCGGTCGGCCACCCACAGGAGGGCCAGTTCGCGCAGGGCGGTGAGGTTGCCGGGGCGGAAGTAGTTGGAGAGGGAGGCGTCGATCCGGTCGGGTTTGTAGATGTTGCCGTGCGCCATGCGGCGCCGCAGCGCCTGCGGCGACATGTCGACCAGTTCGATCTGATCGGCGCGGCGCACGACCTCGTCGGGGACGGTCTCGCGCTGGCGCACGCCGGTGATCGACTCGACGACGTCGCCGAGTGACTCCAGGTGCTGGATGTTGACGGTGGACACGACGTCGATGCCGGCCGCGAGGAGTTCCTCGACGTCCTGCCAGCGCTTGGCGTTGCGGGAGCCGGGCACGTTCGTGTGGGCGAGTTCGTCCACCAGGGCGACGTCGGGGTGCCGGGCCAGTACGGCGTCGACGTCCATCTCGGTGAAGACGGCGCCGCGGTGGGTGAGCTCCTTGCGGGCGATCTGTTCGAGGCCGTGGAGCATCACCTCCGTACGGGGCCTGCCGTGGTGCTCGACGAAGCCGACGGCGCAGTCCGTGCCCCGCTCGATTCGGCGGTGGCCCTCGGAGAGCATCGCGTACGTCTTGCCGACGCCCGGTGCCGCACCGAGGTAGATCCGAAGCTTGCCGCGTCCCATGGCCCCATTGTCTTCCCGCTTCACGTGTTGTACGCAGCGTCGACCCTACGGCCACCAATTGCGGCAAATGGGGCGAGGGGGCGGCGGACGTGCGTCTTTGACGCAACTCTGATGCGGGCCGCGCCGCACCGGCGGCGTTTCGGTCAGCGCCCCTTACCTGCGGTGATCTCCGTGATCTCGCCGTCGCGCAGTTCGAGGACCCGGTCGGCGAGGTCGAGCAGCGCCGCGTCGTGCGTGGCGACGAGCGCGGTGACGTGTTCGCTGCGCACGACGGCGCGCAGCAGTTCCATGACGGCGAGGCCGGTCTCGGCGTCGAGCTGGCCCGTGGGTTCGTCGGCGATGAGGAGGGCGGGCCGGTTGGCGAGCGCGCGGGCTATGGCGACGCGCTGCTGCTGGCCGCCGGACAGCTCGCCGGGACGCTGCTTGGCGTGGTCGGCGAGGCCGACGAGAGCGAGGAGCAGCTCGACGCGCTCCTCGCGTTCGCGTGGGTCGGCCTTGCGCAGCCGCATCGGCACCCCGACGTTCTCGGCGGCGGACAGGATCGGGATCAGGCCGAAGGACTGGAAGATGAAGCCGATGCGGTCCCTGCGCAGTTCCAGGAGCCCGTTCTCGCCGAGTCCGGAGAGGTCCTGGCCGTCGACGGTGATGCGGCCGCCGTCGGGTTCGTCGAGCCCTCCGACGAGGTTCAGCAGCGTCGTCTTGCCGGATCCCGAGCGGCCTTTGAGGGCCACGAGTTCGCCGCGCGGCACCTCGAAGGAGACTCCGCGCAGGGCGTGCACGGCCGCGGCCCCGGTGCCGTAGGACCGGTGCAGGTCCTCGATGACGACCATGGGGCCGGCGCCGTCCCGGTCGACGACGGCGGTCCCCGCTTCCGTGCTCTGACTCATGTGCGCTCCCCCGTGCGTTCCCCGGCCGGGCGCCAGTATGGTCACGCGGCGCCCGGCCGGGCAATGGCCGGGATCAGTTGGGGTTCTCGGCGTGGGTCAGGGTCTCCCAGGCGACGAACAGGTTGTTGGAGCCCGCCGGGCGGTTCTGCTCGGTGAGCTTCTGGGTGTTCGTCATGGCGTTGCCGAGGCGGGTGTGCATCGCGTTGTAGCCGACCTCGGTGACGGGGCCGAGCCCGCGCTTGACGGATCCGCCGCACAGCCAGCTCGGCGGCGCCTCGCCCAGCTCGTACTTGGCCTGGAAGCCGAGGGCCTGCTGGAGGCGCTGCCCGACGTCGGTGCCGTACAGGTCCTGGCCCTGGATGCGGCTGGTCTCGGCGATGTGGGAGATGGCGGAGATGCCGTATCCGGTGTGCGTGAAGTCGCGGCAGGTCTCCTGGGTGAGGCCGGTGACGAAGGTGGACTGCCCCTGCCAGTAGCTGACGATCTTGGCCTTGGTGTCGAGGTGCTGGCTCGGCACGGTCTTCGGCAGATCACCGTCGGAGGCGAGGTAGACGTAGGCGGCCGTGCGCGTACGGAATATGGCCATGGCCTTGTCGTACGACGTCTTGTCCTCCAGGAAGACGGAGATGCCGACGGCGGCCTCCATCATCGACAGCTCCCAGTTCCCGTTGGAATTCGAGCCATTGATGATCTTGGGGAGGTAGACGTCGCGCAGCATCGTCCGGAAACGGCCCTCGTTCGCCCAGCCGCCGGTGTACGTGTACTTGATGATCTCGGCGGCCTTGGGCCAGGAGGAGCCGGCCCAGCCGGTCTGGAGCGGCGCGTTGCTGTTGGTGTGCTCCTTGATGGTGGCCGACCAGGCGTCCATCAGCTCGATGGACTTCTTCGCGTAGCGGTCGTCGCGCGTGATGTACCAGGCCAGCGCGTCGGTGTACGCGGCTATCGCGTCCTCGCGCTCGTCGGTACAGCCGTAGTTGGGGTCCGAGTAGGAGCCGCACTCGACGGTGGCGCGGGGCTTGGCGGTGCGCGTGAGGGAGGCGTACTTGCTCGCCAGCATCTGGTCGTACGCGCCCTTCCAGGGCTGGGCGCCTGCGTTGACCTTGTCGCGGGCGAAGTCCAGCTGGCCCTTGGAGACGGTGACGCCGGGGTGGGCGAAGGCGGCGGGTGCGGCGTCGGCGCGGTCGGCGCCGGGCCAGGCGAGGAGGGTCGCGACGAGTGCGGTGACCGTCGTCGCGAGGGTGGCGAGGAGGGCGGTACGTCGTCTGCGCCGGTGGCGCGCGGGGGCCGTTGTGTTCGGCATGTGGGGGGCCATCCGTTCTTCTATGTGAACGTGAAGTGCCTTTATGAACGCGGCTGTTGGCCGGAGACCCTAGGTACGTACCAGCCTTCCGTCAAGAGGTGAAGAAAGAGCCGCAGTTCAGCCGTCGGAGCGGTCGTCACGATCCGGCCATACGCCCACGTGGCCCGCCTCCCCGGTGAGCCGGACGCGGCCGCGGAGCCCGTACCGCTCCACGTGGTCGCGCGGCAGCTGGAGCTGGCCCGCCCGGTCCAGAACCGTGAACTCCTCGCCCTCTTCCCCGCGTTCGCGCAGCGTCTCCGTCGAGGTGCGGCCGTCGCGGATGCGGACCGTGCGGCGCACCTGGCCGGAGACGAGCGGGTCGTGGGTGACGACGAGCACGGTCGCGCCCAGCTCCTCGTTGGCCCGGCGCAGAGCCGCGAACACGTTTTCCCCGCTGGCTGGGCTCGTCGGCCAGCAGGACACGCGGCGCGTTCGCCGTCGCCACCGCGACCGCGACGCGCTGCTGCTCACCACCGGACAGCTCGGCGGGGCGCCGGTCGCGGCAGTGCGCGACCGCGGCCCAGCCCGTGGCGGCCGCGGTCGGCTCGGGTACGCCTCCGGGGACGAGTCCGGCCCGGCCGAGGAGCCGCATCGGGGCCCCGCGAGGAACGGCGCGGCGAGCCCGGCGGGCAGCGCGACGCTCGCCCACAGCGCTGCGGTGGCGGCCGCGATACGGGGCGTGCCGGCGCCGCGCGCGGCGTGCACCGCCAGCTCGGGGCGGCGGTGTTCGGCGAGTTGACGGGCGGTGAGGACGAGCGCGGTGGCGGCGAGGGCGGCCAGCAGGGTCGCGGGCACGTACAGGCCGGCGCGGGCCACCGCGACGGAGGTGCCGAGCTCGTCGAGCGCGTTCTCCAGGCCGGGCACGACGCCGAGCCGGGTGGTGGGCGTACGGCCGCGGTACACGGACAGCGAGACGTCACTGCCGCTGAACCGCTCGGCGCGCCGGGCGAGCGGCCCGATGTCGTCGATCCGCAGCCGCCCCGCGTCCGGCACCCCGAGCCACAGCTCGCTCGCGTCCCGGGAGAGCCCGGCGCTGTCCGTGATCACTCGGCGCGGCACGAGGGCGATCGTGTCGGGCGTGCCGAAGGCGGAGGCGACGCTCGCCCACAGGGCGGGGCTGCGGTCTCCGGTGCGGTACAGCCCACAGACCCGCAGCCGGAGCCGCTTCTTGTCGGCGGTACGCACGGTGAGACTGTCACCGGCGCGGACGCCCAGTCCGGAGGCGAGCACCTCGTTCAGGGCGGTCTCGGGGTCATCCCCGCCATGCGGCCAGCGCCCGGACACGAGTTCGGCGTGCTGTCCGGCCCCTTCGAGGGCGCCGACGGCGACGGTCGCGTCGGAGCGCGGGCGCCCGGCGGCCTCCACGACGGGCAGTTCGGTGGAGCGGGCGGACGGCGCCCGCAGCGCGGACCAGGTGTGGTGCGCCACGCCTGCGTACGTGCGGTCGAGCGCGGCCCGCACATCGCGGTCCAACTCCCGTCCGCCGGCGGCACGGTAGCCCCCTGACACCTCGACGACGGCCGCCGGATCGGCGGCCGGCCGACGCTGAACCCCGCCCTCGACGGCCTTCTCGGTGAGGGCGGCGAGCGCGGCGAGCACCGTGGCGGCGAGCAGGACCGCGAGCCCGGCGGCAACCAGAACCAGCCGGTGGTGCCCGCTCCCCCGCACCACGGCAGGCACCCGCCGTACGTCCACGAACCGGTCTCCCCCCGTATGCGCGGCACATTAGGGGGTTCCGCGAAGGCCTCGCAATGGTCTGGACAACCTTCAACTGCCAAGCTGCACAACGGTTCACCGCCGGCCATACAACGCCGATGGGCCGCACACTCCCATGGAGTGCGCGGCCCATCGATGGCCGTACTACTGGTGCGGCTCAGCGCACCTCGGTGATCTCGGGGCCGCGCGCCAGCTGCCCCATGCCGCCCGCGAACCGCGAGCCTTCCTGCTGCTCCTGCTGGACGCCCTCGGCGACCATCTGCGCGTCGTCCGGCAGCTTCAGGACGATCGGGTCGCGCGGAGCCATCGGGCCGTCACCACGGACCACGACGGTGTCCCGGAAGATCTGCTCGAGAAGCCCGGCGGCCTGCGGCTGCACCGCGCCCTGCCCGGAGATCACTCCGCGCAGGAACCAGCGGGGGCCGTCGACGCCGATGAACCGGACGACCTGGAAGCCGCCCGTGCCGTCCGGCAGCTGCACCGGCACCTGGGCCCGCAGCTCCCAGCCGAGCGGACCCTCGACCTCGTCGATCACGCCACCCTGCTGAGTGATGCCCGAGGCGATCTCCTCACGGACCTCGCCCCAGATGCCCTCCTTCTTGGGGGCGGCGAAGCCCTGGAGCTGCACGGCACTGTCCTGGAGGACGACGGTGGCGGCGACGATCGCGTCGCCCGCGACCTCGACCCGCAGCTCCATGCCCTCGACTCCGGGCACGAAGAGTCCGCCCAGGTCCACGCGGCCCTCGCCGGGCTCACGGACCTCGGAGGAGTCCCAGGGGCCGTCGGGACGCGGCTCGGGCTCGAGCCGCGCGCGCTGCGGCTCGTCCTCGTCCGCGTCGCTGTCGCCGGCTACGCCGTCGACGACCTGCTCGGCCTCGCCCGCCGCGTCATCGGCGGCGCCGTTCTTCTTGCGACGTCCGAACACGTCACTGTCCTTCCCGGTCGGATACGACCGATGCGTATCGATTCCCGCCCTGATGCCCACCCGGGCCCGGCCCCACGGCGGCATGACCACCGGTGGACCCGAAGCCCCCCTCGGCCCGCGCCGAGTCGGGAAGCTCCGCCACCTCCTGGAAGCGCACCTTCTCGACCTGCTGGACGACCAGTTGGGCAATCCGGTCGAAGCGCTCGAACCGCACGCTGTCGCGCGGGTCGAGATTCACCACGATCACCTTGATCTCTCCACGGTACCCGGCATCCACCGTCCCTGGGGCATTCACCAGGGCGACACCGCAGCGGGCGGCGAGGCCGGATCGCGGGTGCACGAAGGCCGCGTACCCCTCGGGCAGCGCGATCGACACCCCCGTGGGAAGTACGACCCGCTCGCCGGGCGCGAGCTCGCACGCCTCGGTGGTCCGCAGATCCGCGCCCGCGTCACCGGGGTGCTCGTACGACGGCAGCGGCACGTCGGGGTCGACGCGCCTGATCAGCACGTCGAGTGGGGCTCGGGTCACGGGTTCACCTCGAAGGCGCGGGTGCGCCGGATCTGGTCCGGGTCGCTCATCGCCGCCTGGATCTCCTCCGGGCGGCCGTTGTCGATGAAGTGGTCGACCTTCACCTCGATGAAGAGGGCGTCGGCGCGGACCGCGACGGGCCCGTCGGGGCCGCCGATCCGGCCGGTGGCGGTCGAGTAGATCTTGCGGCCCGCGACGGCGGTGACCTCGGCGTCGAGGTACAGGACGGTGTCCACGGGCACGGGGCGCACGAAGTCCGTCTCGAGCCGGCCGGTCACCGCGATGACGCGCAGCAGCCAGTTCAGCGAACCGAGCGTCTCGTCGAGGGCGGTGGCCAGGATTCCGCCGTGCGCGAGTCCGGGGGCACCCTGGTGGGCGGGGCGCACCATGAACTCGGCGGTGACGCGGACGCCGTCCTGCGCACGCGCCGCGAGATGCAGGCCGTGCGGCTGCTCGTCGCCGCAGCCGAAACAGTGTCCGTAGTGCGCGCCGAGAAGCTCGCCGGGTGCGGGGGCGTCGGGGTGCCGGACGGGCGCTATGGCGTCGGCGGGGGGCGTCAGAGCTGCAGAAGTACCACTCACAGGCGCAGACCTTACCCGCGCGTCCTGGGAGAAAGCGCACCGTGCCAAGCTTGGCTGCATGGAGCTCTCCACCACACCGTTCGAAGAACGCCTCACCGCCCCCCGCTCGTGGTGGCTCGTCTCACTTCTGCTCGGCGTCGCCTGCGCGCTGATCCTGCTGCCGTTCGGCACGCTGCCGCTGCTCGGGGGGCTCGTCGGCGGGACGGCGGCGGCAGCGGTCGTGACGAGTTCGTACGGCTCCGTGCGCATCCGCGTCGTGGCGGACTCGCTGGTCGCCGGGGACGCGAAGATCCCGCTGTCGGCGCTGGGCGACGCGGAGATCCTGGACGCCGAGCAGGCGCGCGCCTGGCGCATGCACAAGGCCGACCCGCGCGCCTTCATGCTGCTGCGCAGCTATGTACCGACGGCGCTGCGCGTGGAGGTCGTCGACCCGCAGGACCCGACCCCGTACGTGTATCTGTCGACGCGCGACCCGAAGGCGCTGGCGAAGGCGCTGGGCAAGTAGCGCCGGTCAGTCCCCGAGCTCCCTGGGCGGGTGCGCGTCACCCGGAATCGCCGGGTGCGGGTCGTCGGGGCGCTCCAGGGGCGGCAGCTCCGGCAGGGCGTCCCAGGGGACCTGGATCTTGCGCAGGTCCTTGCGGATCCGCTCCGCGAGCTTCTTGGTGTCGCGGCGGTTCATGACCGCTCCGACCGCGGCGCCGACCATGAACGGCATCAGGTTCGGCAGATTGCGGACCATGCGCTTCATGATCTGCTGGCGCAGCTCGCGCTTCATCTGGCCGCCGAGCGCCGCGTTGATCGTCAAGGGCTTCGTCACGTCGATGCCGCGCTCCTCGGTCCACGAGGCCAGATAGGCGGCGGTGCGGTCCTTGAGGGAGCCGGGCGGACGCACGCCGTAGACCTCGTGCAGCTCGGCGACGAGCTTCATCTCGATGGCCGCGACGCCGGTGATCTCGGCCGCGAGTTCGGCGGGCATCGCGGGAGGTACGGGCATCATCGCGGCGGCGCCGATCCCCGCACCCACGGTGGAGGTGGCGTTGGCCGCGCCCGCGATGAGTTTGTCCGCGAGCTGTTCGGCGCTCAGGCCGGGGAATTGTTTGCGCAGGGTCGCCAGATCGCGCACCGGCACACGCGGTGCGTTCTCGATGATCCGGTCGGCGAGGTAGCCGAGTCCTGTTTTCGCGGCGGTGCCGCTTTTACGGACGCCGTCCCTGACGGCGGCCACACCGCGCCTGGCGACCTGTACACGGCCGCCGATCGGCGCTTGGTCACCCGTGGTGGGCACCACGGGAAGATCGCTGTATCCCGCCGCCGCGAGGTCGCCCGCCACCTCTTGGTCGTCCGCGTCCTCGAGCGAGGCTGCTCCAGTGGGGGAAGAGCCTCGCTCGTCGTCACGCACGCCGTCGTCGGACGGGCCACCGTCCGCTTCCCGGTCCTTCCGGAAGCGGCGCTTCCAGGGCGGGGTCGAGCCAGTCACGGCCGACCCTGCCTCAGTCGCAGTCGCGGCAGATCGGCTGGCCGTTCTTCTCGCGGGCCAGCTGGCTCCTGTGGTGCACCAGGAAGCAGCTCATGCAGGTGAACTCGTCCTGCTGCTTGGGCAGGACCCGGACGGCCAGCTCCTCGTTCGAGAGGTCGGCGCCGGGAAGCTCCAGGCCTTCTGCGGCCTCGAACTCGTCGACGTCGACCGACGAGGTCGACTTGTCGTTCCGACGAGCCTTGAGCTCCTCGATGCTGTCCTCATTGACGTCATCGTCGGTCTTGCGTGGGGTGTCGTAATCCGTTGCCATGTGTCGCTCTCCCCCTCTGGGTGTATGCGGTGTCTCCAGCGCACAACGCGCGGGAGGCCGGACTTTGTGCCCGACCTGAGGCGGAGATTTTGCCTCACATCAAGGTCTGTTACTCAATCGACACCCAACCGGATCCCCCATGAGTGATCGGGTTGGATGGCGATCGGGACCGTACACGGTCCGCAGGTCGCGCTCCACGGGCGCCACCCCGTGTACTTCCCGTGATCAGGACCCCTGAAAACCCGGATTTTCCAGGCTTTCCGGGGGCTTTTGCGATCACGGAGAGTAGATGGCCGGAAATTCGCCCTTGTGATCGATCACACACGGCCTTCGCGGGATCAGGTCCCGAAAATTCCGCTAAAAGCGAACTCCTCCGGCACGTCGGCGGAAGCATCTCAGATCGGTCGCCGACCCGCATCTCGAAAGGCCCGGATCGGCAGGTGACCCGCGTCTCGGAGGTCTCAGATCGGCAGGGTGACCCTCATGACGAGCCCACCCCCCTCACGCGGCTCCGCGATGATACGGCCCCCATGAGCCCGCGCCACCGACCGGGCGATCGACAGACCGAGCCCCACTCCCTTGTCACTCCCCGTGCGCTCGGTGCGCAGCCGCCGGAACGGTTCGAAGAGGTTGTCGATCTCGTACGCGGGCACCACGGGCCCCGTGTTGGACACCACGAGGACGGCCTGGCCGTGCTGGGCCTCGGTGGTCACCTCGACCCAGCCGCCCTCCGGGACGTTGTACCGGACGGCGTTCTGGACGAGGTTCAGGGCGATGCGCTCCAGGAGCACGCCGTTGCCCTGGACGACGGCCTCCTTGCGCTCGCCGCGGATCTCGACGCCCTTCGCGTCGGCCTCCGAGCGGGCCTGGTCGATGGCCTGCGAGGCGACCTCGGCGAGGTCGACCGGTTTGCGCTCCACGATCTGGTTGTCGCTGCGGGCGAGCAGGAGCAGGCCCTCGACGAGCTGCTCGCTGCGCTCGTTCGTCGCCAGCAGCGTCTTGCCGAGCTGCTGGAGCTCCACCGGCGCCCCGGGGTCGGAGAGGTGGACCTCAAGGAGCGTGCGGTTGATCGCGAGCGGCGTGCGCAGCTCGTGCGACGCGTTGCCGACGAACCGCTGCTGCGCGGTGAAGGCTCTCTCCAGCCGGTCGAGCATGTCGTCGAAGGTGTCGGACAGCTCCTTGAGCTCGTCGTCCGGGCCGTCCAGCTCGATGCGCCGCGACAGGTCCGTGCCGGCCACCCGGCGCGCGGTGCGCGTGATGCGGCCCAGCGGGGACAGGACGCGGCCCGCCATCGCGTACCCGAAGGCGAACGCGATCACGGCGAGACCGAGCAGGGCGAGGAGCGAGCGGCTGAGGAGATTGTCGAGTGCGTGCTGACGCATCTCGTTGACGCACTCGTTCAGCGCGGAGTTGAGCTGGCCCGTCGTCGGGTGCTCGGGAAGACCCGAGAAGTTGCGGCAGGTCCCGCTGCTCACCGAACCGTTCGTGACGGTGAACGGCAGGTCACTGCCGACGTTCAGCGCCTGCGCGGCCAGCAGATAGATGATCGACAGCAGCAGGATGCCGGCGATCAGGAACATGCCGCCGTACAGCAGGGTGAGGCGTATACGGATGGTGGGGCGCAGCCACGGATAGGGCGGTTCGGCTTTCCTGGGGTCCCACGTGGGTTTCGGAGGCGCGGCCGGTGGCGCCGGTGACGAGGCCACAGGGGATCAGATCCGGTATCCGGAGCCGGGCACCGTCACGATGACGGCGGGCTCTCCGAGCTTACGGCGCAGGGTCATGACGGTGACCCGTACGACGTTCGTGAAGGGGTCCGTGTTCTCGTCCCAGGCCTTCTCCAGGAGCTGCTCGGCCGAGACGACGGCGCCCTCGCTGCGCAGGAGCACCTCGAGGACGGCGAACTCCTTGGGCGCGAGCTGGATCTCCTTGCCGTCGCGGAACACCTCGCGGCGGTTCGGGTCGAGCTTGATGCCCGCGCGCTCGAGTACGGGCGGCAGCGGCAAGCTCGTACGGCGTCCGAGCGCCCGCACGCGGGCTGTCAGCTCGCTGAACGCGAACGGCTTGGGCAGGTAGTCGTCGGCACCGATCTCGAGGCCCTCGACGCGGTCGCTGACGTCGCCGGAGGCGGTCAGCATCAGCACGCGGGTCGGCATGCCGAGTTCGACGATCTTGCGGCAGACGTCGTCGCCGTGCACGAGCGGGAGGTCCCGGTCGAGGACGACCACGTCGTAGTCGTTCACGCCGATGCGCTCGAGGGCGGCCGCGCCGTCGTACACGACGTCGACGGCCATGGCCTCCCGGCGCAGTCCGGTGGCCACCGCATCGGCGAGCAGCTGCTCGTCCTCGACGACGAGTACGCGCACGTCGCTGTCCTTCCTGTGTGACCTGCTCACAGGTTCTGAGCACCTGTGAGCAGGTCCGGGTCGTGGAGTGTGGCCTCCATCCTGCCCCTTTCGGCCATAAACCGGCTGTAAGGCGGTGGGGCGCCCCGGGAACGCGGGATTTTCTCGCCGGTCGAGGTTTCTGCGGAAGTGAGCGCGGGGAGGACGGATTTACACCCGCGATCACGCTTTGTATGTGGCGTGCCACGACCCGCTTGCCGCAGGGCGGTTCGAGACGTGATCGCCCCTTCCGAGGGCACACCCCCGTGCCACCGACCCATGACCCAGGACGAGGGGGCGCAACCATGGACGCATTCACCGCAGGACTTCTGCAGCGCATCAAGGCGACCGAGTCCGACCTGAGCCGGGCTCGCGAGACGGGCGACGAATTCCTCGTCGAGATCGAGCAGGACGAGCTGCACGACCTGCATCGGCTCGCCGCCGAACACGGCGTGGAGCTCGGCGTCTCGCACGTCTGACGCAGTACGGAAGGGCCCCGGCGCCTGGTGATCCAGGCAGGCGCCGGGGCCCTTTCTCGTGCCGTTCCCGTGCTTCTCGCGCTCGGGCGTGCGGCGTCCGTCAGTCGTGCCAGGCCCCGAGCTCCTCCAGGCGGTTCTGGAGCTGCTCGAAGAGGCCGGGCGGCGCCGCGATCGTCAGCTCGCCGGACGGCACCTCGCCCGGACGGCCGCCGGTGAGCGCGCCCGCCTCCCGGGCGATGAGGTCGCCGGCCGCCAGGTCCCAGGGGTTCAGGCCGCGTTCGTAGTACGCGTCGAGGCGCCCGACGGCGACGTCGCAGAGGTCGATGGCGGCCGAACCGCCGCGCCGGATGTCACGCACGTGGGGCACCAACTCCCGTACGACATCGGCCTGGTGGGCCCGGCGGGCGGCGAGGTAACCGAACCCCGTGCCGACCAGCGCCTGCTCGAAGGGGGGCGCCACGCGCGCGCGTGCCGGGCGGTCGTTCACGTACGCGCCCTGGCCGAGGACCGCGCGGTAGGTCTCGCCGCGCACGGGCGCCGCGACGACCCCGACGAGGGTCTCCTCGCCCTGACGGGCGGCGATCGAGACCGACCAATCGGGGCGTCCGTACAGGTAGTTGACCGTTCCGTCGATGGGGTCGATCACCCAGGTGATCCCGCTGCTTCCCTCGGTGCTCGCGCCCTCCTCGCCCAGGACGCCGTCGTCCGGCCGGCGCTCGGCGAAGAAGTCGGTGATCAGCTTCTCGGAGGCGATGTCCATCTCCGTGACGACGTCCACGGCGCTGGTCTTGGTGGCGGCGACGCCGAGGTCGGCGGGGCGGCTGTCGCGCAGGAAGCTTCCCGCGCGGGCGGCGGCCTCCAGGGCGACCTCGAGGAGTTCGGCCTTCAGGTCTGTCACGTCGAGTCCTTACGCGTACGGGCTGTCGGCGCCCGCGGCCGCGGGCTTGGGCGCACGGGAGGGGCAGCAGCCCACCGGGCACAGGTTGTGGCTCGCGCCGAGGGCACCCAGAGCGCACGGCGTGACCGCGCGGCCGCTCTCCGCGGCGGACCGCTCGAGGACGAGGTCGCGGACGGCGGCGGCGAAGCGGGGGTCCGCGCCGACCGTGGCGGAGCGGCGCACCGGGAGGCCCAGCTCGGCGGCCTTGGCCGTGGCCTCCGTGTCGAGGTCGTAGAGGACCTCCATGTGGTCGGAGACGAACCCGATGGGCGCCATCACGACGGCCGGCGCACCGGCGCCCTGCCGCTCCTCGAGGTGGTCGCAGATGTCGGGCTCGAGCCACGGGATGTGCGGGGCGCCGGAACGCGACTGGTAGACGAGCTGCCAGGGGTGGTCGATCCCGGTCTCCTCGCGGACCGCGTCGGCGATCACGCGCGCGACGTCCAGGTGCTCCTTCACGTAGGCACCGCCGTCGCCGTGGTCGTCGACGGGCCCGGAGACGTCGGCGGCCGCGGTCGGGATGGAGTGCGTCGTGAAGGCGATGTGGGCACCGTCCCGTACGTCGTCGGGGAGGTCGGCGAGCGACTTCAGGACACCGTCGATCATGGGGCGCACGAAGCCGGGGTGGTTGAAGTAGTGCCGCAGCTTGTCGACGCGCGGCACTTCGAGCCCCTCCGCTTCGAGGGCGGCGAGGGAGTCCGCGAGATTTTCGCGGTACTGGCGGCAGCCCGAGTACGACGCGTACGCGCTGGTCGCGAGGACGGCGATGCGCCGGTGGCCGTCGGTGACCATCTCTCGGAGGGTGTCCGTCAGATATGGCGCCCAGTTCCGGTTGCCCCAGTGGACGGGCAGGTCGAGGCCGTGGTCGGCGAAGTCCTTGCGGAGGGCGTCCAGCAGCGCGCGGTTCTGCTCGTTGATGGGGCTGACCCCGCCGAACAGGAAGTAGTGCTGCCCCACCTCCTTGAGCCGCTCCTTGGGGATTCCCCGGCCGCGCGTCACGTTCTCCAGGAACGGGACCACGTCGTCCGGGCCTTCGGGGCCTCCGAACGAGAGCAGCAGCAGGGCGTCGTAGCCGTCGAAGGGCGTGGGATCGAGCGCATCGGACATGCCTTTGATCCTGCCATCCGTCACTGACAGGCGGAAAACGGGCATGCCCGCAAGCCCCGGGACCCGTAAGCTGTCTTGGCCACCTACGCGCCTTACCGGAGTCGACTTGCCCAGCCCCTACCGCGCCATATTCGCCCTGCCCGGCACCAAGAGCTTCTCGGTCGCCGGGTTCCTGGGCCGGATGCCCCTGTCGATGATGGGCATCGGGATCGTCACGATGGTCTCCCAGCTGACCGGCCGATACGGGCTCGCGGGTGGCCTGTCCGCCACCGTGGCGCTCTCGGCGGCGGCCATCGGCCCGCAGATCTCCCGCCTCGTGGACCGGCACGGACAGCGCCGTGTGCTGCGGCCCGCCGCCCTGGTCTCGCTCGTCGCGGTGGCCGGTCTGCTGCTGTGCGCGAAGTTCGAGGCACCGGACTGGACGCTGTTCACCTTCAGCGCCCTGATCGGCTGTGTGCCGAGCGTCGGCTCGATGGTCCGGGCACGCTGGGCGGCTCTCTACAGGGACACGCCTCAGCTGCACACCGCGTACTCCTTCGAGTCCGTCATCGACGAGGTGTGCTTCATCTTCGGGCCGATCATCTCGATCGGTCTGTCGACGGCCTGGTTCCCGGAGGCAGGGCCTCTTCTCGCGGGCTGTTTCCTCGCGGCCGGTGTCTTCTGGCTGACCGCGCAGCGCGCGACGGAGCCGGTGCCGCATCCGCGCGGGCAGCACTCCGGGGGATCCGCCCTGCGGGCGCGGGGCCTTCAGGTCCTGGTGGCCACGTTCGTCGCGACGGGCACGATCTTCGGCGCGGTGGACGTGGTGACCGTCGCGTTCGCCGAGGAGGAGGGCCACAAGGCGGCGGCCAGTCTCGTGCTCGCGGTGTACGCGGCGGGTTCCTGCGTGGCCGGAGCGGTCTTCGGCCTGCTGCACTTCAAGGGGGCGCCCGCGCGCCGGTGGCTGGTCGGTGTCTGCACGACGGCCGTGAGTATGATCCCCCTCCTACTGGTCGGGAACCTTCCGTTTCTGGCCGTGGCGCTCTTTGTCGCGGGCCTGTCCATCGCACCGACGATGATCACGACGATGGCTCTCGTCGAGCAGCACGTACCACGCGCGAAACTGACCGAGGGCATGACCTGGGTGAGCACCGGACTCGCGGTCGGTGTCGCGCTCGGCTCCTCCGCGGCCGGCTGGGTGATCGACGCCGCCGGAGCGAAGGCCGGGTACGGGGTTCCGGCCGTGGCCGGCGCCGTCGCGGTGGCGGTCGGGTTCCTGGGGTACCGCCGGCTGAAGCAGCCGGTGCCGCAGCGGGGAGGAACCAATGAGCACGGGGAACGCGGGCAGCGACACGACGAAAGCCCGGCAGGCCAGGACACGGAACGAACCGTGGCGTAACTGGGCCGGGAACGTCACCGCACGGCCGGTCCGCGAGGTGACGCCCGCGTCGGTGGAGGAGCTCTCGGCGGCCGTCCGCGCGGCCGCCGACGACGGCCTCAAGGTGAAGGCCGTCGGCACGGGGCACTCGTTCACCGCGGTGGCGGCCACCGACGGCGTCTCGATACGCCCTCAACTGTTGACCGGTATCCGCAATATTGACCGGGAGGCCGGCACCGTCACGGTCGAGGCCGGTACCCCGCTCAAGCGACTCAATCTCGCCCTGGCCCGTGAGGGCCTGTCGCTCACGAACATGGGCGACATCATGGAGCAGACGGTGTCGGGGGCCACCAGCACCGGCACGCACGGCACGGGCCGCGAATCGGCGTCGATATCCGCGCAGATCAAGGGCCTCGAACTGGTCACCGCCGACGGCTCGGTCCTCACCTGCTCCGAAAAGCAGAATCCCGAGGTCTTCGCGGCGGCGCGGATCGGCCTCGGCGCCCTCGGCATCATCACGGCGATCACGTTCGCCGTGGAACCGATCTTCCTGCTCACCGCCCGCGAGGAGCCGATGACCTTCGACAGGGTCGTCAGCGACTTCGACGCCCTGTACGCGGAGAACGAGCACTTCGAGTTCTACTGGTTCCCGCACACGGGCAACTGCAACACCAAGCGCAACAACCGAAGCGCCGGCCCGGAGGCCCCTGTCGGCAGGTTCAGCAGCTTCCTCGAGGACGAGCTCCTGTCGAACGGCCTTTTCCAGGCGGTCAATTCACTCGGCCGCGCGGTCCCCGCGACGATCCCGTCGATCGCGAAGATCTCCAGCCGCGCGCTCTCCGCCCGCACCTACACGGACATCCCTTACAAGGTCTTCACGTCCCCGCGCCGCGTGCGCTTCGTGGAGATGGAGTTCGCCGTTCCGCGCGCGGCCCTCGTCGAGACGCTGCGCGAGCTGAAGACCATGGTCGAGCGCTCGAACCTGCGCATCAGCTTCCCGATCGAGGTCCGCACGGCCCCCGCGGACGACATCGCGCTCTCCACGGCGTCCGGCCGGGACAGCGCGTACATCGCCGTCCACATGTACAAGGGAACCCCGTACCAGGCCTACTTCACGGCGGCCGAGCGCATCTTCACCGCGCACGAGGGCCGGCCGCACTGGGGCAAGGTGCACACGCGCGACGCGGACTACTTCTCGACGGTCTATCCGCGCTTCGGCGAGTTCACGGACCTGCGCGACCGCCTCGACCCGGACCGCCTCTTCGCCAACGACTATCTGCGCCGGGTCATCGGCGACTGACCGCGCTCACCCGGCGGGCGTCTCGCCCTGCTGCTGCGGCGCGTCGGTTCCGTCGCCGCTCTCCGAGGCGCTCGGAGTGGGCGTCGGGGTCGGCGTGGGCGTGGACTTGTCCCCGCCGGTCCCGGAACCACTGCCGGAACCACTGCCGGACCCGGGGGCCTTACCGGTGTGGGAGTCCTCGCTCGCGCTGGGCGTGGGCGTGGGCTCCTCTGTGCCGCCGTTCTGCCTCCCGCCCCCGTCCTGCGGGGTGCCGCTCCGCGTCCCGGAACTGCCGCTGTCCGACGGCTCCTGCGAGGTGCTCGGCACAGGGGTGCGGTCGTTACGGGGCGAGTGGACGCCTCCGCCGGTGAACGCCTCGCGGAGCGTCGTCCGCTCACCGTCACCGCTGAAACTCTGCCCCGAGGCGAGTTCGTAGGTCGTGATGCCGCCCATGGTCACTCCGAAGACCAGGGCAGCGGCGACGAGAGGCCGCTTCCAGCTCCGCACACGCGCGCGATGCGTGGTCCCTTCGGTGAACTCGCCGCTGAACTCGGACCCGGACTCGGGCACGAACCCGAACCCGGACCCGTCGGGGAATCCGTCGCCCAAGTCGCCAGGCGGAGGCGGCAGTTCCGGCCCACCGGCGCCGACCCCGCCCGCCGGCGACGCGGCGTGCAGCGCGCGCGTGGCGTCATCCACGACACCGGACCCGGCACCTGCTCCGGCTCCGGCATCAGTCCTGAGCAACTGGGTCCTGTCCGGATCGACGCCGCCGGACGTCAGAAGCTGTGTCCGCCCCTGATCCCCGGCGTCCACCTTGAGGAGCTGCGTCCGCTCGGCGCCCAGCGCCGGGAGGACCGTCGTCCGGTCGGCACCCTGCGCCGGCGCGCCCATCCCCCAGGTCGTCGTCCTCGGCACGACGTCCTTCGTCCGCATCACCGTCGCGGCCGCGGGCGGCGTCACCGAGGCGGCGCTCACGTCGGACCGGAAGGTGTCCGGCACCGGCCGCCCGTCGTCGGTCACGGGGACCTGCCTGCCCTTGGGGATCGCCTGGCCCGCGACGTCACGTATCTGCTCGCCGGTGCGCCGGAAGAAGTGCTGGAAGAGCGAGCCGCCACAGGTGGCCAGCGCGCTCACCACACCCGCGCCCACGATCGTCCCGTACACACCGAGCCCGGAGGCCAGCTTGGCCGCCACCACAGCGGCCACGGCGCTGCCCGCCACCTGCGGCACATTCAGGTCGACCCGCTTCTTCTTGGGCTTTTCCTGTGTGTCTTGGGAGGTTTCCGGCTTCTCGCCCATCTCCGAACCTTGCCTGCCTTTCTCGACTTACTTCACTAGAGGGGGACGGATGGACGAAGTGATTAGTTCCGTTTCTAGGGATTCCGTGAAGCACGCCACGTCCACGGACCCCGAACGGGGGACGCCCCATACCCAACTCCCGTCCCCCATGAGAACTTCGATGGCGTGCCGGTCCACCCGAGTGGCCCGAATGGAGTACCGTTGCGAGCCCTGGGTCCGGTCTCCCGTCAGGGTGCCCGGGGCCTTCCAGGACCGCCGGGAGGGGGTTCGTTGCACAGGGTGACGGGCTCGGTCACTTAGCGTTGCGAACAGGTAACCGTGCCATAACGGCGATCCAGGGCCCATGCCCGACACGCCGGGCAACTCGGCAAGGTTGTGGCAGGCTGCACCCGGGCAGGCCACACTCGACTAGCGGAAGCAGCGACGCACGTGACGTCGGCAGGCACCACCCGGGAGGTCCCCATGCCCGAACTGCGTGTCGTGGCCGTCTCTAACGACGGCACACGGCTGGTGCTGAAGGCTGCGGACAGCACGGAGTACACGCTTCCGATCGATGAGCGCCTCCGGGCCGCCGTGCGCGGCGACCGTCCGCGCCTCGGCCAGATCGAGATCGAGGTGGAGAGCCATCTCCGCCCCCGCGACATCCAGGCGCGTATACGTGCCGGTGCCTCCGCCGAGGAGGTGGCCCAGCTCGCCGGCATCCCCGTCGACCGCGTCCGCCGCTTCGAGGGCCCTGTCCTCGCGGAGCGCGCCTTCATGGCCGAGCGGGCCAGGAAGACCCCCGTACGCCGCCCCGGCGAGAACGCGGGCCCCCAGCTCGGCGAGGCGGTGCAGGAGCGCCTGCTGCTGCGCGGCGCCGACAAGGAGACCGTCCAGTGGGACTCCTGGCGCCGTGACGACGGCACCTGGGAGGTTCTGCTCGTCTACCTGGTCGCGGGCGAACCGCACTCGGCGAGCTGGACGTACGACCCGCCCCGGCGGCTCGTCCAGGCCGTCGACGACGAGGCGCGCTCGCTCATCGGCGAGACCGACGACATCGCCGCCCCGGAACCCAGCTTTCCGTTCGTGCCGCGCATCGCGAGGCTGCCCCGCGACCGCCCGCTCGACCGGGCACTCGACCGGCAGCTGGAGCGCCCCGCGCCGCCGGCCCCCGCACCGGAGATCAGCGAGGAGAGCCCGACGGCGGTCTCCGCCGCCGAGCGCGACTCGCTGACCAGCCTCCTGGAGGCCGTACCCAGCTACCGCGGCGACATCGTGGTCCCCGAGCGCCCCGCGGTGCCCGCGCCCGAGCCCGTCACCGAGCAGCCGGAGTCCGCCGAGGCGGAGGAGCCCCCGGCGCCCGCCGCGTCCGCGGGAGCGGGTTCCGCCTACGCGGACGTCCTGATGCCGCGCAGCGTCGCGGGACACAGGGACCGCCTCACCGGCACCACCGACCGCCAGGCCGAGGCCGACGGGGTCCGTCCGGGACGGCGCGCCGCCGTGCCCAGTTGGGACGAGATCGTGTTCGGCACCCGCCGCAAGAAGCAGGACTAGCCGGACCAGCCACGAGTCGTACGCACGAGAGGCCCGCGCCATATCGGCGCGGGCTTCTCGCGTGCTCGGCTGCCTAGGGCCTGTCCGGCGGATCAGGTCGCGTCTGGTTGGCGCGCGCCGTTCTGTGCTGGTGAGCGGGTCTGGCGCGTGCAGCTGCGAGGCGGTCGATTGAGGCGTCGCGGAGCGATGGTGATGGAGGACAACGCCGCAGATGGGCGTGCCAGACCCCGCGACGGCGACAAGATCCGCCGGACAGGCCCTAGGCCCTACTGAGGATCGGGGCCGGTCGCCACGGGGCGTGACTCGTCCGAGGACCACGCGGACCACGAACCGACGTACAGGGCCGCGTCGATCCCCGCCACCGCGAGGGCGAGGACCTCGTGGGCGCCGGAGACGCCGGAGCCGCAGTACACACCGACCTCGGCCGAACCCCCGGACGCGCCAAGGGACTTGAAGCGGGAGGCGAGCGCGTCGGCGGGCAGGAAACGGCCGTCCTGCGCCACGTTCTCAGTCGTCGGCGCCGACACCGCGCCAGGGATGTGGCCGCCGACGCGGTCGATCGGCTCCACGTCGCCCCGGTAGCGCTCGGCGGCGCGGGC
The DNA here is from genome assembly GCF_044748025.1 of Streptomyces sp. NPDC090032. Classification (NCBI taxonomy): domain Bacteria; kingdom Bacillati; phylum Actinomycetota; class Actinomycetes; order Kitasatosporales; family Streptomycetaceae; genus Streptomyces; species Streptomyces sp. NPDC090032. Next base: position 574,435 of record NZ_JBIVFF010000003.1, read on the forward strand.
GTCGAGGAGGATCCCCGAGCGGGCCAGCGCGGCCGCCCCGTCGGCGTCCAGGAGCCCCACGGCACCCGGCGCGGGCTCGAAGGTGCCCGGCTCGGGCGACGGCACCGCGGTCTCCAGCGGGCCCTCCCAAGCGCCGAGGCCGCCGTCGAGCACGCGCACGGACGGGTGACCCGTCCAGCGCAGCATCCACCAGGTGCGCGCGGCCGCCCAGCCCTGCCCGCCGTCGTACACGACCACGTCACGGTCGGCCGACACACCGGCCTGCCGCATCACTGCGCCGAAGGAGTCGACGTCCGGCAGGGGGTGCCGGCCGGCGGCGCCTGCCGGTCCCGCGAGGTCGGCGTCGAGGTCGACGAAGACCGCGCCGGGGATGTGTCCGGCCTCGTATTCGGCCCGTCCGTCGAAGGCCGCGGCGCCCGCCGCCTTGGCCACGCTCAGCTGCCAGCGGACGTCGAGGAGGACGGGCGGGGTCCCGCCCGCCGACTCGCTCGCGAGTTCGGTTGCGGAGATGATGGCATTCATGAGGGCCATCCTTGCTCATGCTCTGGCCCGAGCGCCCTTGGTCGGCTAGCGTGCACGATCGACTACCGAGCGTTGACCGACCGGACATCGCGAGGTCATGGCGCGGCAATGGGTGCGGACATCTCACCGGACATCCTCGTGCGAGGAGTCCTGTCGTGGCGGCGCGGCCGATGAGCGTCGCGCTGCACGGAGTGCCACCATCAGCTCGGGCGCGTTGCGACACGTGATTTTGTTCCGAGGAGAGAGTGACGATGACCGAGGCAGCAGCCAGGCGCGCGCCGGGCACCCCCTGCTGGGTGAGTCTCATGGTGCACGGCATGGCGGCGACCCAGGAGTTCTACGCGGCGTTGTTCGGCTGGGAGTTCCGGCCCGGACCACAACAACTCGGCCCCTATGTGCGGGCGCTGCTCGACGGTCATGAGGTGGCCGGGATCGGACAGATGCCGCCCGACCGCCACCTCCCCGTCGCCTGGACCCCGTACCTCGCCTCGGACGACGTGGACGCCACGGCCGAGAGCGTGCGCAGTTGCGGCGGCACCGTCGGCGTCGGCCCGCTCGACGCCGGGGAGGCGGGCCGGATGGCCATCGCGTCGGACCCGGCGGGCGCCGTGTTCGGGATCTGGCAGGCGGCCGAGCATCTGGGGATGGCGCTCACCGGGGTGCCGGGCGCGCCCGCGTGGAACGAGCTGGTGACCCAGGAGACGGCGAGCGTCGCCAAGTTCTACGAGGCGACGTTCGGCTACGAGGAAGTGGCCGTCGTCTCCGCCGACTTCGACTATCTGACGCTGCACCTGAACGGCGTCCCGGTGGCCGCGGTGCACGGCGTGGGCCAGGCGCTCCCGCGCGACCGGGGCGCGCACTGGATGACGCACTTCGAGGTGGCGGACGTCGACGAGTCCGTGGCCCTCGTCGAGGAGCTCGGCGGGCATGTCCTGAAGCCCGCGCGGGACAGCTCCCAGGGCCGTCTCGCGACCGTCGCCGACTTGGAGGGCGCGGTGTTCACGCTCGTACGGTCGGCGCCGCGCGGGGAGGACTAGGCGCCGAGCCGCTCACCGTACGGGTCACCGCGGGCCGGGCAGGTCGGCGTGCGCGGGGGGCGGCGCCCGCCTGCGTCGCCACCGCGGGCCACTGTCCGAATCGTGACGCCTGTCCACCCGCCCGTAACCGGGGGGTCACTCGCGCCTGCCACGCTCCGGTCGTCATAAGTTGTTTGTACAACTTGGAGTTTTGTTCATGGAGTCTCTCGCCTCCGCACCGCCGTTCTGGCTGCGCGACAACTGCCCTTGCCCCGCCTGCCGCGACCCGCGCAACGGGCAGAAGCTGTTCCAGATCACGGAGCTTCCCGCCGCGCTCACCGTCGACAGCGTCCACGATGCCCACACCCCCGACGGCGCCGCCGCTCTCGAGGTCGTCTGGGCCCCGGACGGACACCGCTCCGTCTACGCCGAGACCTGGCTGCAGGACCACCTCCTCGGCACGACCGCCGCATCCGGCGACGGCCGCACCGAGGACGACAAGGAGTTGTGGGACGCCCCCGGCCTCGCCGGCCGACTTCCCGAGGCCGACTGGGACGCGTACCTCACCGACCCGGCCGTCCGCGCCACCGCGCTCGAATCCGTCCTGCGCCTCGGCTTCGTCCTGCTGCGCAATGTCCCCGTGCGCGACCGCCAGGTCCTCGACGTGGCCCGCACCTTCGGCTACGTCCGCGAGACCAACTACGGCGAGCTCTTCGAGGTCCGCGTCGAGGCCGACCCCAACAACCTCGCGTTCACCCGCGCCCGGATCACCCCGCACACCGACAATCCCTACCGCGACCCGGTCCCCACCCTCCAGCTGCTGCACTGCCTCACCAATGCGGCACAGGGCGGCGATTCCGGTCTCGTCGACGGGTTCCACGCCGCCGCGCTGCTGCGCGCCGAGGCCCCGGAGGCGTACGAGATCCTCACCCGCGTCCCCGTCCCGTTCGCCTTCGCCGACGAGCACACCGAACTGCGCGCCCACCGGCCGCTGATCGGGGCCGACCGCGACGGCCGGATCCGCGAGATCCGCTTCAACAACCGCTCCATCGGCGCCGTGCGCCTGCCCGTCGACCTCCTCGACGCCTTCTACGCCGCCTACCGGCGCTTCGGCGAACTGCTGCTGCGACCGGAGCTCCAGCTGGACTTCCGGCTCATGCCCGGCGACTGCCTGATCTTCGACAACACGCGGCTGCTGCACGCCCGGACCGCCTTCGCCGAGTCCGGCGCCCGCCACCTCCAGGGCGCCTACGCCGACATCGACGGGCTGGCCTCCACCCTCGCCGTCCTGCGCCGGGAGACGATGTGAAGCCGCGCGACACGCTCGACACGCTCGCCGCGCTCTTCGAAGGCGAGGGCAGCGCCGAATACTTGGGCGAGGCGGTCACCCAGGCCGAGCACATGCTCCAGGCCGGCGCCCTCGCCGAGGCCGCGGGCGCACCGCCGCACCTCGTCGCCGCCGCGCTGCTGCACGACGTCGGTCACTTCCAGGGCGCGGTGAGCGGCCGCGACCTGATGGAGCACAGCACCGACAACCGGCACAGCCACACCGGAGCCGACTGGCTCGGCCAGTGCTTCGGCCTCGAAGTCACCGAGCCCGTACGGCTGCACGTCGCCGCCAAGCGGTACCTCTGCGCGGTCGAGCCCGGCTACTTCGACCTGCTCTCCGAAGCCTCCGTGCACACGCTCGGCGTGCAGGGCGGGCCGATGACCGAGGAGCAGGTACGCGCCTTCGAGGCGCACCCGGGGGCCGCCGACGCCGTCGCGGTACGCCGCTGGGACGAGCAGGCGAAGGACCCGGACATGGACACCCCCGGCTTCGGGCACTTCCGTCCGCTGCTGGAGGGGCTGCTCCGCCCCGAGGCCGGGCAAGGCGCCTGATGGCACAACGACGGGGACGCGTTGAACCCGGGGTCGAGGACCCCGGGTTCAACGCGTCCCGGCTCACGATCCGAGGCGGCGTCCCAGCGCGCTCGTCGCCGTCGAACTCTGCATCGTGAACGCCACCGTCCCCGGCAGATAGCGGTCCTGCGACCACTCCACCGGGGCCCCCGTCGGGTCGGTGGAGTGCCGGCGCTCCCGCAGCAGCGACTCCCCGGCCCGGCAGCCGAGCAGTTCCGCGTCGTCCGCGTCGGCCGGCACGAGGTCGATGGTGTGCCGGGCATCGGCGAACAGGACTCCGTGCAGCTCCAGTTCCTCGGAGTGCGAGACCGTGTCCAGCGGCATAGCCGCCACCAGCTCCCCGATGCGCTCCGGATACGTCGTGCGCTCCACCATCACGGGGACCCCGGACAGCGTCCGCAGCCGCCGCACCCGGTACACGAACGCGCCCTCGGCGAGCCGAAGTTGCTCCGCCTCCTCCTCGTTCGCCCGCACCCGGTCCACCGCCACGATCCGGCCGCCCGGCGCCTCGCCCAGCGAGCGCGCCCAGCGCGTGAACGAGCGCAGTTCGCCGAAGCCGTGCAGGCGGGGCCCGCCGAGCACCACCCGGCGCGTGCCGCGCCGCGAGGTGATCAGCCCATCGGCGCGCAGCGCCGCCAGGGCCTGGCGGACCGTCCCCCTGGACACGCCGTAACGGCGGGCCAGTTCATCCTCCGTGGGCAGTTTCGCCCCGGAGCCGTACTCGCCCGCCGTGATGGCGGTCCGCAGATCGGCGGCGACCTTCAGATACAGCGGCGTCCTGCCCTGGCCCTCACTCACACGCCCACCCTGTCACGTCCCCGGTTCAGCGGACCAAGGAGGCCAGCAGTTCGGGATCCACCTCGGTCAGCGAGCCGGCCAGGGTGACCGCCTCGGTCTGTGCGAAGCGGACCAGAGGCTCGGTCGACGGCACGGCTAGCACCTGGCAGCCCGCGGCGAGCGCGGAGGTGACCCCCGCCGGGCTGTCCTCGACCGCGACGCACCGCGCCGGCTCGGCGCCCAGCGCCACGGCCGCCGCCAGATACGGATCGGGCTCCGGCTTCGTCCGCCGGGTGTCCTCCGCGCCGAACAGCGTGTCGAAGAGGTGCCCGTCGAGCGTGGCCGCGACCTGCTCCACGACCGCCCGCGGCGAGGCCGACACCAGCGCCGTGGGCACCTTCCGGGCCCGCAGCGCGGCGAGCAGCCGCAGCGCTCCCGGCCGGGGGACGACGGCCGCGGAGAGCCGGGCGGCGAAGTCGTCGCCCAGCTCGGCGGCGAGCTCCGCCTCCGGGACGTCCAGATATTCGTGCACCAGGGCCGCGGTGTCCTCCACCGAGCGGCCCGTCACGGCGCGGCGGCGCTCCGGGTCCAGGGTGCGGCCACGCCGGACGGCCGCCGCCTCCACCACGTCCAGCCAGACGCCCTCGCTGTCGACGAGGGTCCCGTCCATGTCGAAGAGGACTGCTTGCATGCCGCTCATGCCGCACCGCCCCGCGCGCCGGCGAGCAGGACCGGGCGCCGCTGGGGCCGAACGGTGACGGCCGTGCCCGGCGTCAGGGCTGTGGCGGCGTGCGTGGGCAGGTCCACCTTGACCTCCGTGCCGTCGTGCAGGGCGATCCGGAGGCGGATGGTGGGGCCGTGGAAGGCCGTACCGGTGACCTGCGCGGAGCCGCCCGGCTCCACCTCCAGGGCCTCCGGCCGGACCAGGGCCCGTACCTCGCCCCGGGCGTCGGGGCCGTCGACCGGCAGCCGCACCCCGAGCACCTCCACCGTGCCGTCGCCGCCGGCGTGCCCCTGAAGCCGGTTCATGACACCGATGAACTCCGCGACGAAATCGGTCGTGGGCCGCGCGTACAACTCGGTGGGGGTGGCGCACTGTTCGAGCCGCCCCTTGTTCATCACCGCGACCCGGTCGGCCATCGACAGCGCCTCCTCCTGGTCGTGCGTGACGAACACCGTGGTGATGCCCAGCTCCAGCTGGAGCCGGCGGATCTCCTCCCGCAGCGTCACCCGCACCTGCGCGTCGAGCGCCGACAGCGGCTCGTCGAGCAGCAGCAGGCGGGGCCGAAGCGCCAGCGCGCGGGCCAGCGCGACGCGCTGCTGCTGGCCCCCGGAGAGCTGGTGCGGGAAGCGGTCGCCGTGGCCGGCCAGCCCGATCAGGTCGAGCAGTTCGGCGGCGCGCGCCCGCCGCTCGGCGCCGCCCACCTTCCGCATGCGCAGCCCGAAGGCCACGTTGTCGGCGGCGGTGAGGTGCGGGAAGAGGCTGTACGACTGGAACACCATCGCCGTGTCGCGGCGGTTGGCCGGCACCGGCACGATGTCCTCGCCGTCGAGCAGCACCTGGCCCTCGTCCGGCTGATCGAAACCGGCCAGGACCCGCAGCGCGGTGGTCTTGCCGCAGCCGGACGGGCCGAGCAGGCTGAGGAGTTCGCCCGGGGCGACCTCCAGGTCGAGGCCGTCGAGCGCGACGGCGGAGCCGAAGGCACGGCGCAGTCCGCGCAGGCGGAGCGCGGCCCCGGTACGGGCCGGAGCGTCGGTCAGGGTCATCGGGACGTCTTTCCTTGTGAAGTACGAGGTGTGCGGCGGCGGTTGCCCAGCGTGGTCAGCGCGAGCAGCAGCACCCAGGTCAGCAGCAGGCTCAGCAGCGACACGGCCACGGACAGCCGGGCGTCCGCACCGGACGCCTGCACGATCCACACCGCGAACGGCTGGAAGCCCAGCAGCGAGGCGACCGTGAACTCGCCGAGCACCAGAGCAAGCGTCAGGAACGAGGCGTTCAGCAGCGCGCCCCGCAGGTTGGGCAGCACGGCCGAGACGAGCGCCCGCGGCCAGGACGCGCCGCAGTCGCGGGCGGCCTCCATCAGCGTGCGGACGTCGACGGAGCGCAGGCCCGCGTCCAGCGCCCGGTACACCAGGGGCAGCGCCATCACGGCGTACGCGAGGACGAGGACGAAGGGGAATTCGGGGTTCTGCACGGCCACGAACGTCTGGAACAGCGGGGTCGTGGACAGCTTCTCGGGGCCCCAGCGCAGTACGGTCCCGATCCCCGCGGTCAGCGCCACCGGCGGCACGACCAGAGGCAGCGTGCACACCACCTCCAGGACGGGCCGCAGCCGCGGAGCCCCGAGCCGGGCGGCGACCGCCGCCGGGATGGTGATCAGCAGCACGAGCGCGACCGCGGCCACGGCGAGCCCGAGCGAGAGCAGCAGGCTGCCGGTGAAGCCGGGCGCGGCGAAGATCCGCGTGTACGAGGAGAGGGTCAGCCCCTCCCCCGGGATGTCCACGGTGAAGACGGCGGAGGCCAGCAGCGGCACGAGGAAGTAGACCCCGGCCACCAGCAGGACCAGGCTCCGGTTCAGGCGAGCCATCGCGTGCTCCTTCGCTGGAGGGGAAGATGGACGGCCATCACCAGAGCCGCGACGACGACCATGTCGAGGCTGAGCGCGAGCGCCACGTTCTCCTGGCCGACCAGCACGTTCCCGGACAGCGCGTCGGCGATCTGGAGAGTGACGAGCGGGACGGAGCTGCCGACCATCGCCGCCGCCGTCGCGTACGCGGCGAACGCGCTGCCGAAGAGCAGCACGAAGCCGCCGAGCAGGGAAGGCAGCAGCACCGGAATGCCGACATGGCGCCAGTACTGCCAGGTCGTCGCGCCGTTGTCGTGGGCGGCCTCGCGCCACTGGACGCGCAGCCCGTCGAGCGCGGGCGCCACGGTCAGCACCATCAGCGGCACCAGGAAGTAGACGTAGGTCAGGGCGAGGCCCCAGAAGCCGTACAGCGACCAGCCGTGGTCGGCGAGACCGAGGCGGGTGGTCAGCACGCCCGCGTTGCCGAGGGTGGCGACGAAGGCGAAGGCGAGCGGGACGCCGCCGAAGTTGGCGAGCACCCCGGAAGCGGTGAGCACCGCCTCGCGCAGCGCCCGGCTCCGCGAGGTGATGACGGCGTGGGCGAGGAGCAGCCCGAAGAGCGTGCCCGCGGCGGCCGTGAGCGCGGCGAGCTTCACGCTGCCGAGCAGGGCGGTGCGGTACGCGCCGTCGACGGACCGGGTCAGGTTGTCGAGGCCGTAGCCGCCGCCGGCGACCGTGAGGGCGCCGTCGGCCATGGCGAGTGCGGGCAGCCCGAAGGCGAGCGCGACCACGAGGAAGAGCGGCAGGGCGGCGAGCCAGCCCACCCGGCGCGCGCGGCGCGGACGCCGGGCCGCGCGCGCCGGACGAGCCGGGGCGGTGACGGAATGTGGGGTCATGGCAGGTGTCACCCGGAGACGGCCGCGGCCCAGCCCTGCGCCAGGGACTCCTTGGCCTTGGACGTCTGGGGCTCGGTCGGGAACGTCGGCGTGCCGTCGACCTTGGGCAGCGCGGCGGCCGCCTTGTCGAGGGTGCCGGCGGCCTCCATGGCCGGCATCAGCACGGGCCGGGCGTGACCCTTGAGCCACAGGTTCTGGCCCTCGGCGCTGTACAGGTACTCCTGCCACAGCCGGGCGGCAGCCGGGTGCGGGGCGTCCTTGTTGATCGCCTGCGAGTAGAACTGGGCGTAGACGCCGTCGCTGGGCACGGCGACCTTCCAGTCGATGCCCTTGGACGCGAACTGATCGGCGTAGCCCGAGTTCAGGTAGTCCCAGTCGATGGAGATGGGCGTCTCGCCCTTCTCGATCGTGGCGGGCGTCGACTCGACCGGGTTGAAGTTGCCGTTCTTCTTCAGCTTGCCGAAGAAGTCGATGCCCGGCTTGATGTCGTCGAACGAGCCGCCGTTCGCGAGCGCCGCCGCGTAGACGCCGCCGAAGGCGGAGCCGGACTTGGTCGGGTTGCCGTTGAGGGCGACCTTGCCCTTGTACTCGGGCTTCAGCAGATCGGCGAAGGTCTTCGGGCAGACCTTGACGCGCTTGGCGTCACAGCCGATGGAGACGTAACCGCCGTAGTCGTTGAACCAGCGGCCCTTCGCGTCACGCTGCGTCTGGGGGATCTTGTCGAAGGCGACGACCTTGTACGGCGCGGTCAGCCCCTGCTCGGCCGCGGCCTGCGCGAAGGAGGCGCCGAGGTCGAGCACGTCGGGAGCACGGTCCTGGCCCTTGCGGGACTTGACCGCGTTGATCTCGTCCTGGCTGGCGGCGTCGGGGTTCTCGTCGTTCACCTTGATGCCGTACTTCGCGGTGAAGCCGTCGATGATCGCGCCGTAGTTCGCCCAGTCGCGCGGGAGGGCGATCGCGTTGAGCGTGCCCTCCTTCTTCGCGGCGGCGACCAGGGCGTCCATTCCGCCGGCGTCGGCGGCGGAGGCCGCGGCGGCGATGTTCTTCCCGTCGGTGGCGGCGCTCTGGGTGGGGGCGGCGCCGCAGGCGGTGAGCGTCAGGGCGGTCAGTCCGAGGGCGCCGAGCAGGGTGAGGGCGCGGGCAGGGGTGGTCACGCGTACTCCATGGGAAAAGGGGAGCGGGGCCAAGATGTATGAACAATTGTTGTCCAGACAACTTCAGTATTACGGGGGACCACCATGTCGCCCCGGTGAACACAAGGCATCCCACACCCTTCGATTCACCGGCGGATCAGGATCCTGCGCAGTGTCTCGAAACGCGGCTCACACCCCTGGCGGCAGATGCCTCCAGCCGGAAGCTGCGCCAACTCGACGCCATGGCAAAGGCGTTGCGCTTCAGCCGTGCGCACGCCGTCATCCCCGCATCCGCCCGGACACGGCCGCGGCTCGTCACAGCAGCTGGTCGGAGGTGACCACCGTGACGAGGGGCGCCAGTTGACCGAGCAGCTCCAGCGCCTGCTCGTGGAGGGCCGCTGTCGCGCCCGCGCAGGCATCGGCCACCACCGTCACTCGGCGGCCGGTCCACCACAGCGGGGGAAGCCGGTACGTGGCGGAGCAGCCCACCGCCGCCACCCCGAAGCTGACGAGCATGCTCCAGTCGGCACCGCCGAAGTCGTCCGCCGGCGGCCCGGCGTACAGCGAGGACTGCCATAACGGCACCGAGGTCAGGACGCCCGCCGCCGCCGCGAGGAGAAGCGCAGGTCGCGGGAGATGTTCGTCAAGGAAGTCATGCCGGCCTTCGAGCGAGTCGACACGCTCTCGCGAAGCCGGAGCCCAGGGCCTGTCCGGCCGACGATCGTCAGTCGGAGGCCACGGGCAGAACGTCCGGCGAGAGCACCCCGGCGCGGACGGCACCGCTCGTCATACGGCGACGGTGATGGCGCCGGCACAACACCTCGTAGCCGACCTCCGCGGCGGGGCTGCTCACGTCACCGACGACGACCTGCTCACCTTCCACCACCATCTCGCCACCCACCGTGCGGGCATTGTGCGTGGCACGCGCCCCGCACCAGCACATCGCCTCCACCTGCAGCGTCTCAAGGCGGTCCGCCAGCTCGATCAGCCGCTGCGAGCCGGGGAAGAGCTTCGTGCGGAAGTCGGTGGTGATACCGAAGGCGAAGACGTCCATGTTCAGGTCGTCGACGACGCGGGCGAGTTGGTCGATCTGCGCGGGGGCGAGGAACTGCGCCTCGTCGACAATCACGTAGTCGACCCTGCCGCCCTGCGACACCCGGTCGATGACATAGCCGTACAGATTCATGCCCTCCACCGCCTCGACCGCCTCCGTCACCAGTCCCAGCCGTGAGGAGAGCTTCCCCTCCCCCGCCCGGTCGTCCCGGCTGAAGTTCAGACCCTGCAGCCCCCTCGCCGACCGGTTGTGCGCGATTTGGAGAGCCAGGGTGCTCTTTCCGCAGTCCATCGTTCCGGAGAAGAACACGAGCTCGGGCATGGGGAGTTGAGGGCCTTTCCGCGGTGGTGGGGGACGATCAGGAGCGTACTTCGAGCAGCGGTACGAGCTGCTCGGCGGGGGTCATCGAGCCGTGGTTGCCGACCATGGCCGACTCCTTGGGCTCCCGCTCGGAGGCGATGATCACCACGTCGTCGTGGGCGGCCGCGATGACGTCACCCAGGCGCGCGTAGACCCGCTCGTCGATGTGCGGGCCGAACCAGCCCGCCTCGATCGCCTCGTCCCGGCTCGCGATCCAGAACTGCTCGCCGAGCACCTCGCGCCAGACGGTCAGGACGTCGGACTCGGCGCCCGGCACCGCGTAGACGTGGCGGGCGCGGCCCTCGCCGCCGAGGAGGGCGACGCCGGCGCGCAGCTCCCAGTCCTCGTCGAAGTCGATGCGGGACTGCTCGTCGAACGGGATGTCGATCATGCCGTGGTCGGCCGTGATGTACAGCGCGCTGCGCGGCGGGAGCTGCTCGGCGAGGCGCTGTGCGAGCCGGTCGACGTACATGAGCTGGCCGCGCCACGGGTCGGAGTCGACGCCGAACCGGTGGCCCTTGCCGTCGACCTCGCTGTAGTACGTGTACACCAACGACCGGTCGCCCGCCGCCAGTTGCTCGGCGGCCAGGTCCATGCGGTCCTCGCCGGAGAGGCGCCCGCGGAAGGTGCCGCCGCTGAGGGCCACCTTCGTGAGAGGCGTCGACTCGAACGCGGGGGCGGAGACCTGCGCGGTGTGCACACCGGCCTCGTGGGCGCGCTGGAAGATCGTCGGGTACGGCTGCCAGACGTGCGGCTGGGTCCAGGGGATCCAGCGGAGCTGGTTCATCAGCAGGCCGGTGTCCGGATTGCGGACCGTGTAGCCGGGCAGGCCGTGCGCGCCGGGCGGCAGGCCCGTACCGACGGAGGCGAGGGAGGTCGCGGTGGTCGCCGGGTAACCCGCGGTGATCGGGCGGCCCGTGCCGCCGCGCGAGGACGCGAGCAGCGAGGTCAGGAACGGCGCCTCGTCGGGGTGGGCCTGGAGCTGCTGCCAGCCGAGCCCGTCGATCAGGAACACGCACGCGCGGTCGGCGGGCGCGAGCTCGGGGATCGCCGGAGCGCAGTCGGGGACGCCCAGGTGGGAGCCGAGGGTGGGCAGCAGATCGGCGAGGGAGCCGGCGCCGTACTCGGGCACGGGGGCGGACCGGACGGCGAGAGGCTCTACTTCTTGCCAGTCTTCCCAGGCAGGCACGGCCATCAGCGCGCTGTCGCCGCGGTGGCCTCGGACAGGGACTGGGCGAAGGCGAGCGTCTCGCGGACGGTGTCGGGGCCGTCCCCGGTCTCGCTGACGCGCAGGCTCAGGTCGTCGGCGGTCGAGCTGCCCGTGTACCCGTGGTCCGCCTCGCAGTTGGGGTCGCCGCAGGCCGCGGGCTCCAGGTCGATGCGGGCGACGGCGCCCCAGCCGATGGTCAGGACCACCTCGCGCGGCAGGGTGCCCGGGACGTACTTCTCCGGGTTGGCGACGACGCGGCTGAGCACGACCGACGAGATCCGGTCGAGCTTCACGGACTCGGTGGACGTCGTGGCGTACGGCGTCGGCGACGTCGTGTCGGCGGCCTGCTCGTCGGTGTGGCTGACGATGAAGCGGGTGTCGGTGAGGACGAGCACGGTGACGTGCCTGCGCACCTCGTTCGAGTCGAAGGTGGTCTCCTGGTGGACCAGGTACGACCCGATGGGTTCGCCGCCGACCGCGGCCTCCACCGCCTCGGCCACGAGGGCCGGGTAGTAGCCGCTGCGCTCGATCGCCGCGCGGAGCCCTTGGGTCGTCGTACTGGTCTTGGCCATGAGACCCATCCTAAAGCCCGGCGGGGGGCTCGCGGTGCGCCTGTGGACGGGTGCGGAAATCACCCGTATGTGGGGCTCGTCTCACCCGGCCCGCTCAGTACGCGGGCAGGGTGCGGGGGCCGAGGTCGTCGCGGGCGGGCGGCGGGGCGAGCCGTATCGAGGCGCCGAGGACCGACAGGCCGTTCTGGGCGACGACGACGGGCTCCAGGGCGACGGCGACGACCTCGGGATGGTCGTCCACGAGCCGTGAGACCCGCTGCAGCACCTCTTCGAGCGCGGCCGTGTCGACGGGCGCGGAGCCGCGCCAGCCGAAGAGCAGGGGCGCGGTCTTGATGCCCCTGACGATCGACTGGGCGTCCCGGTCGGTGACCGGAATCAGCCGGTGCGCGGTGTCGCCGAGCAGCTCGGAGGCGGCACCCGCGAGCCCGAAGGAGAGCACCGCGCCGGCGGCCGGGTCGATGACCGCGCGGACGACGGTGTCGACGCCGCGGGGTGCCATGGACTGGACGACGGGCCGCAGCTCCTCGGGCTTGCCCAGCGTCTCGGACAGCTCTTCGTAGGCGCGGCGCAGCTCCTCCTCGTTCGCCAGGTCGAGGCGCACTCCCCCGAGGTCGGCGCGGTGGCGCAGGTGCGGGGCGGTCGTCTTGAGGGCGACCGGGTAGCCGAGGGTGCGGGCGGCGGCGGCGGCCTCGTCGCTTCCGGGGGCGGGCAGGGTCTGCCGTACGTCGACGCCGTAGCGGGCGAGGAGGGCGCGGGCGTCCTCGGGGGCGAGCTCGGCGCCGCGCGGGTCGTCTTCCTTCGCGAGGAACGCCGCGATGAGCTCGGCGGCGCCCGTCTCGTCGATGCCGTCGTACTCGGGGACCTTGCCGGGCTCCGCCGCGTCGCGCCGCCACTGGGCGTACTTGACGGCTTCGGCGAGGGCGCGGACGGCGCGCTCGGCCGCGGGGTAGGCGGGGATGAGCGCGGGCGTGGGGGCGGGCTCGTCCGTGGGCGGGCGTCCGGCCGGGGAGCCGCCCGTGGTCTTGGCGGGCGCGCGCGGGCCGGTGCTGGTGGCCGCGGAGAGCGCCTCCGCGAGGCCGCCGAGCTCCACGTGCACCACCAGGACGGGCTTGGTGGGGGTGCCGGCGGCGGCCGAGCTGAGCGCCTCGGCGAGCGCCGCGTCCTCGGCGGACGACTCCCCCAGCGCCGGCATCGCCGTGACGACGACGGCGTCGCACTTGTCGTCCGCGAGCGCCTCGGTGAGTGCCGCGTGGAAGTCCTCGGCGGACGCCGCGGTCGTCAGGTCCCGCGGCGGCTTCGGCCGCAGGCCCTCGGCCAGGCAGACGTCGTACGTGAGGAGGCCGAGGGACTCCGAGTTCCCGAGGATCGCCACGCGGGGGCCCCGCGGGAGGGGCTGGCGGGCCAGCAGCAGGCCGGTGTCGACGAGTTCGGTGATGGTGTCGACGCGGATGACACCCGCCTGGCGCAGCAGTGCGGAGACGGTGGCGTACGGCAGGCGCGTGGCGCGGACGGCGTGACCGAGGGGGGCGATCCCGCTGTGCCGGGCGCCCTGCACCACGACGAGGGGCTTCGCGGCGGCCGTGCGGCGGGCGAGGCGGGTGAACTTGCGCGGGTTGCCGATGGATTCGAGGTACATCAGGGCGACGTCGGTGTCCGGGTCGTCGTACCAGTACTGGAGTACGTCGTTCCCGGACACGTCCGCGCGGTTGCCGGCGGAGACGAACGTCGACACACCTGTCACTCCCGTCACGCCGCCGCCGCGCCGCTGGAGGCGGGCGAGCAGGGCGATGCCGATGGCTCCGGACTGGGCGAACAGGCCGATGCGGCCCGCGCGCGGCATCTCGGGCGCGAGCGACGCGTTGAGCCGCACCTCGGGCGAGGTGTTGATGACGCCGAAGGCGTTCGGCCCGATGAGGCGCATGCCGTACGAGCGGGCCTGGCGCACCAGTTCGCGCTGGCGGGCGCGGCCCTCGCTGCCGGACTCGGCGTATCCGGCGGAGACGACGACGATCCCCTGGACACCCCGCTCGCCGCATTCGGCGACGACTTCGGGGACGTGCCGCGCGGGGACGGCGACGACGGCGAGGTCGACGGCCTCGGCGGCGTCGATGTCGTGGACGGAGCGGTACGCGGGGACGCCGTCCAGGTCCCGCATGCCATCGGGGAACGCCTTGTTCACGGCGTGGAGGCGCCCGGTGAAGCCCGCGTCGCGGAGGTTGTCGAGGACGCTGCGGCCGACTCCGCCGGGCGTGCGGCCCGCGCCGATGACGGCGACGGATCCGGGGGCGAGGAGGCGGTGCACCGAGCGGGACTCGGCGCGCTGCTCACGGGCGCGCTGCACGGCGAGCGAGGCCTCGGTGGGTTCGAGGTCGAACTCCAGGCGGACGACGCCGTCCTCGAAGTGACGCTTCTGGGTGTATCCGGCGTCCGTGAACACCTTGATCATCTTGGTGTTGGCGGGCAGCACCTCGGCGGCGAAGCGCCGGATCCCGCGCTCGCGGGCCACGGCGGCGATGTGCTCCAGGAGCGCGGACGCGACGCCCCGGCCCTGATGGGCGTCCTGCACGAGGAAGGCGACCTCGGCCTCGTCGGCGGGAGCTGAGGCGGGCATGCCCTGGGCGTTGATGCGGTCGTAGCGGACGGTCGCGATGAACTCACCGCCCACGGTGGCGGCGAGGCCCACCCGGTCCACGTAGTCGTGATGGGTGAAGCGGTGGACGTCCTTGGCGGACAGGCGCGGGTAGGGCGCGAAGAAGCGGTAGTACTTCGACTCGTCGGAGACCTGCTCGTAGTAGCTCGTGAGCCGCTCGGCGTCGTCGACGGTGATGGGCCTGACGCGGGCGGTGCCGCCGTCGCGCAGCACCACGTCTGCTTCCCAGTGGGCGGGGTATGCGTGCCGGTCCGACGGGGTCTGCATGGGCCCAGCGTACGGCGCGCCGACGACAGTCGTACGGGTCGCGGCGCGAGCGGGCCGAAGGCAGGCTATGAGGGCCGACGGGCGTGCGCGGGCGGCAGGCAGGGCCCACATGAGCGGTACGCAGGGCTCATGTCAGCGGTATGCAGGGCTCACATCGGGCACGTCCACCGGTGTGGGAGACTGGTCTAGACAACCTTGAGAATCCTGAAGGGCAGCATCACATGGCTGAGCGCCGCGTCAACGTCGGCTGGGCCGAGGGCCTTCACGCCCGCCCCGCTTCCATCTTCGTCCGCGCGGCCACGGCGACCGGCGTCCCCGTGACGATCGCCAAGGCCGACGGCAACCCGGTCAACGCCGCCTCCATGCTCGCGGTGCTCGGCCTGGGCGCCGGCGGCGGCGAGGAGATCGTCCTGGCCTCCGACACCGAGGGTGCGGACGCCGCGCTCGACCGCCTGGCCAAGCTGGTCTCGGAAGGGCTCGAGGAGCTTCCCGAGACCGTCTAGTCAGGGTCCCTGCACCGGGTCTCTCGATTCTTCCGGGCCGCCTCCTGCCCACAGAAGACGGCGCCACATAAAGGGTCTGTTCGGATTTTCCGAGCAGACCCTTTTGCTTTCCGAGGTTCTGTTCTCAGAATTCCGGGGCAGCGGAAATAGGACCCCTCGAAATTGGCCGTCCTCTTTGTATACGGCGCCCCTGTTAATGCTGAAGCCCCACTGTGTTGACGGGATGTTGCGAAGTCCTCACACGGTCACCCGGGCGGGGGGCGCGCAGGCGGTGAGCGGCCGCGGCGCGCTCCGTGTGCTGCGCCGTGAGCGACCGCGCGCGCTCCACGTCACCGCGCGCCACGGCGTCGACGATCGCTCCGTGTTCGGCCCAGGACTCGGCCGGCTGCGCGGGCTGCTCGACGGTGTACATCCACGCGATCTTGTGGCGGAGCTGGGTGAGCATCGCCGTCAGCCCCGGACTGCCGGACGCCTGTGCCAGCGTCTCGTGGAACCAGCTGCCCAGCGAGCGCAGATCCTCGCTCCGGCCCTGCCGGGAGCGCTCCTGGCCCAGCCTGACCAGGCCCCGCAGGACCTTCAGATGCGCCTCGGTGCGGCGCTGCGCGGCACGCGCCGCGGCGAGCGGTTCGAGGAGCATCCGGATCTCCAGCTGGTCCGCCGCCTCCTGCGTGGTGGGTTCGGCGACGCACGCGCCCGCGTGCCTGCGGGTGACGACGAAGCCCTCGGCCTCCAGGGTCCGCAGCGCCTCGCGCACGGGGACGCGCGAGACGCCGTAGCGGCGGGCGAGCACCTCCTCGGTGAGTCTGCCGCCGCGCTCGTAGACACCGGAGACGATGTCGTCGCGGATCGCCGTGCATACCGAGTGCGCCGGAATACGCATGACCCGACCTCCGCCTTAATCCCCGCGAAACGCGGTCGATAGTCGCTCGTACAGCACGATTGACGTCTGTTCAGCTCGCTTGTTCAGCGACTCTATTCCAGGGGACGTGAATTTCCGACGTCAGGCCGCAATCCATGGATATTTTTTGGACAGCGCCACGGGGAACGAGCGGGCCGCGAACGACGAAAGCCCCGGCTCACTGAGCCGGGGCTTTCGGTGCGTTTTCGCGAGGTACGCGGCGAAGGTCAGACGTTCACGCCGTGCGAGCGCAGGTACGCGACGGGGTCGATGTCCGAGCCGTACTCGGGGCTGGTGCGCGCCTCGAAGTGGAGGTGCGGGCCCGTGACGTTGCCGGTCGCTCCCGAGAGGCCTATCTGCCGGCCCGGAGTGACCGTCTGGCCGACGGAGACACCGATGGACGACAGGTGGCCGTACTGCGTGTACGTGCCGTCGTTCATCTTGATGACGATGTTGTTGCCGTAGGCGCCGCCCCAGCCGGCCTCCACGACCGTGCCCGCGCCCACGGCGTGGACCGAGGTGCCGCTGGCGGCGTGGAAGTCGATGCCGGTGTGGCTGCCGGAGGACCACAGGCCGCTGCTGGCCTTGTACGCGGTGGACACGTACGAGCCGGTGACCGGCAGGACGAAGGCGTTCAGGCGCTTGCGCTCGGCCGCACGGGCGGCACGCTCCTTGGCCTCGCGCTCGGCCTTGGCCTTGGCGACGGCCTTGCGCCGCTCCTCCTCGGCCTTCTTCTTGGCCGCGGCCTCGGCCTTCCTCTTCGCGGCGGCCTCGTCGGCGGCCTGCTGCTGGGCGGCGGCCTGCGCGTCGATCTGCTCCGCGAGGGAGTCACCGATGGAGATGGCCTTGGTCAGGCCGGTCTGCTCCAGAGCCGCGTCGTCGGCGGCGAGGGCGGGGGCGGCGAGGCCTCCGAGGACACCGGTCGTGGTGAGCGCGGCGACGCCGGCGACCTGCGCCGTGGTGCGCGTGAGACGGCTAGGGCGACGGTGCTTCCCGGTGGCACGGGTGAACGCCATGGGGTGGCTGATCCTTTCCTTCCTTCTCGCCTACCGGGTTAGCTGACGGGTTCGGAGCAGGAAGGTCTCCTACGGACCCCCTTCAGGGAAGGGCGTCCGATTCACCCCAGGGACGGTGGGTCCCCGGCTCCCCCGGCTCGCGCCTTGGGGGACTCGGCGATGACTGTCCGGTGCCACGGGCGCGGCGTACATCTGGCGGACAGCCGGACCGACGCTAAGCGGGGCAACTTTCAATCAACAAACGGAACCGGGCTTTTGTAGCGCATGCCACAGGGCAGACAGGCAACCACCGGTTCAAATCAGACATACAGGGGCCCCGGTGGTCATCTCGCCCACCGGGGCCCCTCGTTGCACACCGGTCACGGTCAGCCCGTGACGACGGTCACCTCGCCGATGCCGAGGGCCCTGACGGGCTCCTCGATCTGCGCGGCGTCACCGACGAGCACCGTCACCAGACGGTCCGTCGGGAAGGCGTTCACGACGGCCGCGGTGGCCTCCACGGTGCCCGTCGCGGCGAGCCGCCGGTACACCTCCGCCTGGAAGTCGTCCGGCAGGTGCTGCTCGACCTGGTCGGCCAGCGTCCCCGCGACGGCCGCGGCGGTCTCGAACTTGAGCGGGGCGACGCCCACCAAGTTCTGTACGGCCACGTCCCGTTCGGCGTCGGTGAGGCCCTCGGCGGCGAGGGTGCGCAGCACCTTCCAGAGGTCGTCGAGCGCCGGACCCGTGTTCGGGGTGTCCACGGAGCCGCTGATGGCGAGCATCGCGACGCCCGTGCCGTCCGGCGCCGACCGCAGCACCTGGGCGAACGCCCGCACGCCGTAGGTGTATCCCTTCTCCTCGCGCAGGACGCGGTCCAGGCGGGAGGTGAGAGTGCCGCCCAGGCAGTACGTGCCGAGCACCTGCGCGGGCCACACCCGGTCGTGCTTGTCCGCGCCGACGCGGCCGATCAGGATCTGCGTCTGCACCGCGCCCGGCCGGTCGACGATGACGACCCGGCCGGTGTCGTCGGCCGTCACGGGCGGCACGGGGCGCGGCTCCGCCGTGTTCCCCGTCCAGGCGCCCAGCGTGTCCGCCAGGAGCGCGTCGAGGTCGAGGCCCGTGAGGTCGCCCACGACGACCGCGGTGGCCGTGGCGGGACGCACGTGCCGGTCGTAGAAGGCGCGTACGGCCGCCGTGTCGATGGCCGCGACCGTCTCCTCGGTGCCCTGGCGCGGGCGGGACATGCGCGCGGTGGCCGGGAAGAGCTGCTTCGACAGCTCCTTGGCGGCGCGGCGGCCCGGGTTCGCCGTCTCGTGCGGGATCTCGTCGAGGCGGTTGCGCACGAGGCGTTCGATCTCACTGTCCGCGAACGCGGGCGACCTGAGGGCGTCGGCGAGCAGGCCGAGCGCCTTCGGCAGGCGGGAGACGGGCACCTCCAGGGAGACCCGTACTCCGGGGTGGTCGGCGTGCGCGTCGAACGTCGCGCCGCAGCGCTCCAGCTCGGCGGCGAACTCCTCGGCGGCGAGCTTGTCGGTGCCTTCGGAGAAGGCCCTCGCCATGATGGTGGCGACGCCGTCGAGCCCGGCCGGCTCGGCCTCCAGGGGCGCTTCGAGGTTGATCTCGACCGCGACGACCTGCTGGCCCGGGCGGTGGCAGCGCAGCACCGTCAGGCCGTTGTCGAGGGTGCTTCGCTGGGGCGCGGGGAAGGCCCACGGCCGGGCCGTGCCGGCCTGGGGCTGCGGGTGGAAGTCCATGGTCGCGAGCTCGGTCACTTGCCGGCCTCCTTGTCTGCGGTCTCGTTGACGGTCTCGCTCGTCGTCTCGGCGGCCGTTTCACCGGCCGTCTCGTCGCCCTCTTCGGAGTCCGTCGGCTCGTAGACGAGCACCGCGCGGTTGTCGGGGCGCAGATGGGCCTTGGCCACCTCCTGGACCTCCTCGGCGGTGACGTCGAGGACGCGCTGGACGGCGGTCAGAGCGAGCTGCGGGTCGCCGAACAGGACGGCGAACCTGCACAGTTCGTCGGCGCGGCCCGCGACCGTGCCGAGCCGGTCGAGCCACTCGCGCTCCAACTGGGCCTGGGCGCGCTCCATTTCCTCCGGAGTGGGCCCGTCGGCGGCGAACCGTGCGAGCTCCTCGTCGACGGCCTTCTCGATGACAGGGACCTCGACGTCGCCGGACGTCTTCACGTCCAGCCACCCCACGGAGGGCGCCCCCGCGAGCCGCAGGAGTCCGAACCCGGCGGCGACGGCGGTCCGGTCACGGCGGACGAGGCGGTTG
Source organism: Streptomyces sp. NPDC090032 (assembly GCF_044748025.1). Lineage (NCBI taxonomy): Bacteria > Bacillati > Actinomycetota > Actinomycetes > Kitasatosporales > Streptomycetaceae > Streptomyces > Streptomyces sp. NPDC090032. Next base: position 594,033 of record NZ_JBIVFF010000003.1, read on the forward strand.
TAGATCCGGGACGACTCGCCGCCGCCGAGGACCGTCAGGGCCAGGTCGGCCGCGTCGCACGCACGCGTGCCGTCCTGCGGCAGACGGTAGGCGGCCATCAGCGCGCGGGCCGGGACCTCCTCCTCGACGACCTCGCGCACTCCCTCACCGATCCGGTCGGGCAGGGCGCCGTCGCGCGGGGGCTGCTTGCCGTCGTGGCGCGGGATCGAGCCGAAATACTTCTCGACCCAGGCCAGCGTCTGCTCGGGGTCGATGTCCCCGACGACCGAAAGCACGGCGTTGTTCGGCGCGTAGTACGTGCGGAAGAAGGTCCGCGCGTCCTCCAGGGTGGCCGCGTCCAGGTCGGCCATGGAGCCGATCGGCGTGTGGTGGTACGGGTGGCCCTCCGGGTACACGAGGGCGGTGAGCTTCTCGAACGCGGTCCCGTACGGAACGTTGTCGTAGCGCTGGCGGCGCTCGTTCTTGACGACGTCGCGCTGGTTCTCCATCGACTCCTCGTCGAGCGCGGCGAGGAGGGATCCCATCCGGTCCGCCTCCAGCCAGAGCGCGAGCTCCAGCTGGTGCGTGGGCATGGTCTCGAAGTAGTTGGTGCGCTCGAAGCTCGTCGTCCCGTTCAGCGAGCCGCCGGCGCCCTGCACCAGCTCGAAGTGCCCGTTCCCGTGGACCTGCTTCGAGCCCTGGAACATCAGGTGCTCGAAGAGGTGAGCCAGGCCCGTGCGGCCCTTGACCTCGTGCCGCGAGCCGACGTCGTACCAGAGGCAGACGGCTGCGACCGGGGTGAGGTGGTCCTCGGAGAGCACCACGCGCAGGCCGTTGGCGAGGCGGTGCTCGGTCGCTGTCAGGCCGCCGGAGCCGGCCTCGGCGGTGGCCGTGTGACCCATGGGCATGTACGTCCCTTCGATCGCGGAACTATCGCGGAAACTGCGGAAACTGCAGATGTGCTGCCAGTTCTGCCACTGTATGCAAGCGTTCTGACGCCTGGCGAAGTTCCCGCACCGGGTACGCCGAGAGCGAGCACCGAACGCCCTACGGACGGGTCGCGGTCGGCGTTGTCAGTGGGGCGGTCCACAATGGTGCGCGTCAGATTCTCGTACATGCCCCGGCAGCATCTGTGAAGGAGCCGCAGCAGCGATGGCCCGCCGCAGCACGAAGACCCCGCCTCCCGACGACTTCGAGGAGCGGATCCTCGACATTGACGTTGTCGACGAAATGCAGGGCTCCTTCCTCGAGTACGCCTACTCGGTGATCTACTCCCGGGCCCTGCCGGACGCCCGTGACGGCATGAAGCCCGTACACCGGCGCATCGTCTACCAGATGAACGAGATGGGCCTGCGCCCCGACCGCGGGTACGTGAAGTGCGCCCGCGTCGTCGGCGAAGTCATGGGTAAGTTGCACCCGCACGGAGACTCGTCGATCTACGACGCCCTGGTGCGGCTCGCCCAGCCCTTCTCCATGCGCCTCCCGCTGGTCGACGGCCACGGGAACTTCGGCTCCCTGGGGAACGACGACCCGCCGGCCGCCATGCGGTACACCGAGTGCCGGATGGCCCCCGCGACATCACTGATGACGGAGTCGATCGACGAGAACACCGTCGACTTCGGACCGAACTACGACGGCCAGGAGCAGGAGCCCGCCGTCCTGCCGGCTGCCTACCCGAACCTCCTGGTCAACGGCGCGTCCGGCATCGCCGTCGGCATGGCGACGAACATGCCGCCGCACAATCTCGGCGAGGTCATCGCGGCCGCCCGCCACCTGATCAGGCACCCGGGTGCCGACCTCGAGACGCTGATGAAGTTCGTCCCGGGCCCCGACCTGCCGACCGGCGGCCGGATCGTCGGCCTGTCCGGCATCAAGGACGCCTACGAGTCGGGCCGCGGCACCTTCAAGATCCGCGCCACGGTCTCCGTGGAGGACGTGACGGCGCGCCGCAAGGGCATCGTCGTCACCGAACTGCCCTTCGCGGTCGGCCCCGAGAAGGTCATCTCGAAGATCAAGGACCTGGTCGGCTCGAAGAAGCTCCAGGGCATCGCGGACGTCAAGGACCTCACCGACCGCCAGCACGGCCTGCGCCTGGTCATCGAGATCAAGAACGGCTTCGTACCGGAGGCCGTCCTGGAGCAGCTCTACAAGCTGACGCCGATGGAGGAGTCCTTCGGCATCAACAACGTGGCGCTGGTCGACGGCCAGCCCCTGACGCTCGGCCTCAAGGAGCTCCTGGAGGTCTATCTCGACCACCGCTTCGAGGTCGTACGCCGCCGCAGCGAGTTCCGCCGTACGAAGAAGCGGGATCGCCTGCACCTGGTCGAGGGCCTCCTCGTCGCGCTGGTGGACATCGACGAGGTCATCCGCCTCATCCGCTCCAGCGACAACTCCGCACAGGCGAAGGAGCGCCTGATGGAGCGCTTCTCGCTGAGCGAGATCCAGACGCAGTACATCCTGGACACCCCGCTGCGCCGCCTCACCAAGTTCGACCGCATCGAGCTGGAGACGGAGCGCGACCGGCTCAACGGCGAGATCGACGAGCTGACCGGGATCCTCGACTCCGACGCCGAGCTGCGCAAGCTCGTCTCCGCCGAACTGGCCACGGTGGCGAAGAAGTTCGGCACCGAGCGCCGCACGGTGCTCCTGGAGTCGGCGGGCACGACCGTCGCCGCTGTGCCCCTCCAGGTCGCCGACGACCCGTGCCGCGTGCTCCTGTCGTCGACGGGCCTCCTGGCGCGCACGGCGAACGCCGACCCGTTCGGGGACGACGAGGACGCCCGCCGCACCAAGCACGACGTCATCGTCTCCGCGGTCCCGGCGACGGCGCGCGGCGAGATCGGTGCGATCACGTCCACGGGGCGCCTGCTCCGGCTCAATGTCATCGATCTGCCGCGGCTCCCGGAGACGGCCTCGGCGCCGAACCTCTCCGGGGGCGCGCCCGTCACGGAGTTCCTGTCGTCCCTGGAGGCGGACGAGAAGGTGGTCTGTCTGACCACCCTCGACGAGTCGTCGCCCGGCCTGGCGATCGGCACCGAGCAGGGCGTGGTCAAGCGCGTCGTGCCCGACTACCCGACCAACAAGGACGAGTTGGAGGTCATCGGCCTCAAGGACGGTGACCGCATCGTCGGCGCCGTGGAGCTGCGCACCGGCGAGGAGGACCTCGTCTTCATCACGGACGACGCCCAGCTCCTGCGCTACCAGGCGTCGCAGGTACGTCCGCAGGGCCGGGCCGCGGGCGGTATGGCGGGCATCAAGCTGGCCGACGGCGCCAAGGTGATCTCGTTCACCGCCGTCGATCCGGCTGTCGACGCGATCGTCTTCACGGTGGCCGGGTCGCGCGGCACGCTCGACGACTCCGTCCAGACGACCGCGAAGCTCACCCCGTTCGACCAGTACCCGCGCAAGGGGCGGGCCACGGGCGGCGTGCGCTGCCAGCGTTTCCTGAAGGGCGAGGACTGCCTGAGCCTGGGCTGGGCGGGCCCGACACCGGCCCGCGCGGCACAGAAGAACGGCACCCCGGTCGAGCTGCCCGAGGTCGACCCGCGCCGCGACGGCTCGGGTGTCTCCCTCGCGAAGACGGTCTCGGTGGTGGCGGGGCCGGTCTAGCCCGCGTCGCCTTCCACGTCGCTCGGCTCCTGTACGTATCTCAGGACGCCCCACATGCCGTGCTCGTCGGCATAGGTGTGCGGGGCGTCCTGGGCGCAGGCGGTCAGTTCCTTGCTCAGCCGTGGGGCGTCGATCCCGGCGCCGATGAGGACGAGCCGGCTGAGGCGCGGCTCCCCTGGAGCCCAGGGCTCCGGCGAGAACCTCAGGAACCGCCCGACGGCGTGCACGGTGTACTTGTTGCGCGCGTCGGCCGCGCCGAAGTCGACGTATCCCTTGATGCGGTAGAGCCCTTCGGGCCTGCTGTCGAGGAAAGCCATCAACCGGCGCGGATCGAGGGGCACTTCGGACTCGACGGAGACACTGTCGTATGCGGAGTGCAGATGCCCGTCGTGCACGTCGTGCTCGTCTCCGTCTGCACTGTCGCCGTCGTGCCGGGGCAGGTCGTCGAAGGACAACTGGCCGATCCGCTCGCGCGTCGGCCGGCAGTCGAAGAGGAACTCGGGGTCCACGCGCGCGTACGTCGCGGGAACGACCGCCGCTTGCCCCGACAGTCCGCGTACGCGCCCCAGGACGCGCTCCAGGTCACCGTCCGGGATCCGGTCCGCCTTGTTGACCACCACGAGGTCGGCGATGGCCACGTGACGGTCGAGCTCCGGGTGCTGTTCCCTCGTCGCGTCGAACTCGACGGCGTCGACGACCTCCACCAGACCGCCGTACACGATCCGCGGATTCTCGCTGGCCAGCACCATGCGTACGAGTTCCTGCGGCTCGGCGAGCCCGCTCGCCTCGATCACGATCACATCGATGCCGTTGCGGGACGACGGCCGGGTGAGGCGGTCCAGGTACTCGTCGAGCTCGCTCGCGTCGACGGCGCAGCACAGGCACCCGTTACCGAGGGAGACGGTGGAGTCGCCGAGCTGTCCGGCGACGGCCATGGCGTCGATCTCGATGGAACCGAAGTCATTGACGATGGCACCGATCCGCGTGCCGCCGCCGTGGTGCAGCAGATGGTTCAGCAGGGTCGTCTTGCCGGAGCCCAGGAACCCGGCGAGGACGACGACCGGGATCTGCTGCAGAAGCTCCTGCCTCGGCTGACTCAACGCGCGACCTCTCTCACACCGACGCGCACGCCGGTCTCGTACCGACGTGCATACCGGTGTTCTTACGACGAATGAATGCCGCCCCAGGATACGAGCGCGTAGAAACACCGCGAAGTGAACGATTGTTAGCGTCGCGGGCTGGGCACACGACAGGCATGGCGCCCGGTCGAGCGACCCCTGCTCACTTCCGTACGCCTCCTCTCCGCCTCCCCGCCGACCAGCGCCGCTCGGCACCCTGGGGGGCGGCAAGCGCGCCGCCCACCGCTCGCCGGTCCTTTCCCGTCGCCCCGCACCCGACGACCGGCGCACGGTCGCCTGAACCGGGGGTTGACATGGCCACACAGACTAATGGGATATGGGCGTTGAGTGCCGCCGCGCTGGCGGGGTTCGCTCTCGGCGGGGCCACTTCGGCCCTCACCAGGCAGCAGCAGCGCCGCGAGGAGGCGCGACTGCGTGCCGAGCAGCTGGAGCGGGACGAGGTGGCCCAGCGTCGCCGCGCCCGGGCCCATCAACAACGCATGCACTGGGCACTTCTGGTCAAGGCCATCGACGACCCGTCCCTCGCGGCCGTGATCAACACGTACGGCGCGGATGTCCCGCTCGACAAGCTGCGCCAGTATTTCTATGCGAATGCCTGGTACGTCAACCTGTTCCACCTGGAGCAGTCCGGCCTCATCGACCAGGAACAGGTGCACGGCCCCCTCCGCGATCTGTTCCAGAGTCCGGTCTTTCGCGAATACTGGCGGGCCAGCGGGCCCAACCGCGCCACCCTGGCCGACTCGTCCGACGAAGTTCGGCTCGGCCATCTCGCGGACCGTCTCCTCGAAGAGCTCGAGGAAGCGGACACCGACGAGTGGTGGGTGGTCGGCGATCCGTCGACATCCTGATCTTGCGGCCGTCAACACGGCGACGCCTTTCACACGGGCGAGCCATCTTCCAGCTCCCCCAAGAAACCCAGGCGTCGTGACACACGGGCCTCGAGGGCCGCATTAGCCTGTCGGCATCCTGCTGGAAGCAAGCCTCCCCTAAGGACCGGTACCCCTTGAAGATCGTGCGCCGCATCGGTGTGCCCCCGCACGCCCGTGGCAGTACCTCGGGCGCGAACTGCCCAGATGTATTCGAGCTGAGCGACGGCAACTTCGCCGTCATCGGCAAAGAGGCCACCGCGGAACTCGACAACGAGCTCCCTGCCGACGCCTCACGAGCCGACTACGAGCGCATCGTGATCGTCAGCCGCGAGACGCTGGTGCGCGCCAAGGCCGACATCCCGGACGCGTAGCCCTCTCGTCACCGGAGCCCGGCCCCCACGAAGGGCCGGGCTCCGGCCCGTTCAGGACATGACCGGCACCGGCGCCGGCGCCGCGGGTCCCACATATCGCGCCGCCGGGCGGATGATCTTCGAATCCCGCGCCTGCTCAAGGACGTTGGCGCTCCACCCCACCACCCGCGCAGCGGCGAACGTGGGGGTGAACATCGCGCGCGGCAGCCCGCACAGCTCCATGACCACGCCCGCGTAGAACTCCACGTTCGTGTGAAGTTCCCGTCCCGGCTTCAGCTCGGCGAGGATCGCCTCCACGTGGCGCTCGACCTCGACCGCGAACTCCACCGTCGGCCCGCCGAACCTCTCGGCTATGCCCCGCAGCATCCGCGAGCGCGGGTCCTCCGTGCGGTAGACGGGATGACCGAAGCCCATGATCCGGTCGCCCGCGAGGACCCGCTCGCGAATCCATCCGTCGATCCGGTCCGGTGTGCCGATCGCGTCGAGGGTGTCGAGTGCGCGGCTCGGGGCGCCGCCGTGCAGCGGCCCGGAGAGCGCCCCGACGGCGCCGACGAGACAGGCCGCGACGTCTGCGCCCGTCGATGTGATGACTCTCGCCGTGAATGTTGATGCATTGAATCCGTGGTCAATGGTTGAGATCAGGTACTGCTCGATGGCGCGGGCGTGAGCGGGCTCCGGCTCCGAACCCGTCAGCATGTAGAGGTAGTTGGCCGCGTACGACAGGTCGTCGCGGGGCTCGACCGGTTCGAGGCCGTCGCCGAGCCGGTGCAGCGCCGTGAGCAGCGTCGGCACGACCGCCGCGGCGGCCAGGGTGTCGTCGCGCCGCCGCTCGTCGTCGATGTCGTACACGGGGCGGAAGCCCTGTGAGGCACCGAAGAGCGACAGGGCGCTGCGCAGGCCGGCGAGCGGGCCGGACAGGGATCCGGCGCGGGCGATCCCGGGCAGGGCGGCCCGCACGCCGTCGGGCAGCCGGCGCAGGGCGGCCGTACGCGCGGCGAAGGCCGCGGACCCGGCTGCGTCGGGCAGCTCGCCGTGGATCATCAGGTGCCATACGTCCTCGAAGCTGCGGGTCTGCGCGAGCTCGACGGCCGAATACTGGCGGTAGTGGTAAAAGCCCTCACGCCCTCTGACATCACCCAATTCGGTGTCGGTGACGACGACGCCCGCGAGTCCCCGCGGTACGTCAACAGAGGCGGCCGTGGTCCCGTTGATCGGCATGTTTCCTCCCTGGACTTGATTCGACTGTCCATGCTTGACTCAATGCGTGTCAATATTGATTGAATCAATACAAGCGATGTGGATACGGTGGCGCGCATGACGGATCACGAACCCGCACCCGCACGAGAGGCCCGGCGGCTCAGTACCAAAGAGGCGGCCGAACTTCTGGGCGTGAAGCCCGAGACCGTGTACGCGTACGTGAGTCGCGGTCAGCTCAGCAGCCGTCGGGCGGCGCCCGGTTCGCGCGGCAGCACGTTCGACGCGGCCGAGGTGGCGGCGCTCGCTCAGCGCAACAAGCGGGAGCCCGCGGCCGGTTCGGCGCCGGGCGAGTTGTCGGTGCGCACCCGGCTTACGTTGATCGACAAGGATCGCTACTACTTCCGCGGGGTCGACGCGGCCGAGCTCGCCGCGCACCACACCTACGAAGAAGTCGCCGAGTGGCTGTGGACCGGGGAGCTGCGGCCGGGCATCCACTTCACGGCGCCCCGGCAGTCCCTCACCGCGGCACGGCGCGCCGTGGGGGCCCTGCCGGAGCACAGCGGCCCGATCGACCGTCTGCGGGTCGCTGCGGTCGCCGCCGCGGTCGCCGACCCACTGCGCTTCGACCTCTCCGAAGAGGCCGTTCTCGGTACGGCCCGCACCCTCATCCCCACCCTCGTGGCCGCCCTGCCACCGGCGCGGCACACTCACCGCGACGGCGGGCCGCTCGCCCAGCGCCTCTGGGGACGACTCACCGGACGCGAACCCGACGAGCCGTCACTGCGCCTCCTGGACACGGCACTTGCGCTCCTGGTCGACCACGACCTCGCCGCCTCGACGCTCGCCGTCAGGGTCGCCGCTTCGGCGCGCGCGCACGCGTACGCGGCCGTGTCCGCGGGCCTCGGCGTGCTGGAGGGACCGCTCCACGGCGCCGCCAGCGGTCTCGCGCACCGCATGCTCCTCGAAGTCCTCGACCGCGGCAGCGCGACCCCCGTGGTGGCGGACGAACTGCGCGCCGGGCGGCGTGTCCCGGGCCTCGGTCACCGCCTCTACCGGGGCGAGGACCCGCGGGCCCAGGCCCTGTTCGCCCTCCTCGAAGAGATCCCGCAGGCCCACTCGGCGCTCGCCGCGGCCCACGACGTCGTGACGACGACCGCCCGCCACACAGACCTGCACGCCAATGTGGACCTCGCCCTCGCGGTCTTCACCGTGTCGTGCGGGATGCCCGCGGAGGCCGGCGAGACCGTCTTCGCGGTGGCCCGGACGGCGGGCTGGATCGCGCATGCCCTGGAGGAGTACGGCGAGCGCCCGCTGCGGATGCGGCCGAGCGGCCAGTACGTGGGACTGCGCCCGCCGCAGCCGTTGCCCGTGCCCGACGCCCCACTGTCGACCAAGTGAGGTTAGGCTCCCCTATGTGAGTACGTGTACGTCCGCCTCGCAGGATCTGAACGAGCCTCTCGCGGGAACCGCCGCCACCGCGAGTACCTGGCTGCTGATCGAGCAGCCGGGCCCCTGGGGCGCGAAGGCGCTGGTGTCCAGCCATCTGGACCCGGAGCTCGGCAGGGCCCTGGAGGCGGCCGCCGAGGGGACCGGCGTGCGCGTCGCCCTCATCAGGCGCCCGGGCCGGCACGCCGACTTCCACGCCGCCACCCGGCGCCATGTGTATGTGGCCCACACCGTCCCGGGAAACACGTGGCTGCGCAGCACCATGACCGAGTCCCCGAAGGATCTGCTCGCCCTCGACTTCGCCGCCCTGGGAGCGGGTGATCACGGCGGTTTCGGCACCCCGCACGAAGGCGCGCCCCTCGCGCTCGTCTGCACCAACGGCAAGCGCGACCGCTGCTGCGCACTCCTGGGCCGGCCGCTCGCCGCCGACCTCGCCGCGTCCGGGCAGGACGGTATCTGGGAGGTCACCCACCTCGGCGGCCACCGCTTCTCCCCCACGCTGCTCGTCCTGCCCTACGGGTACGCGTACGGCCGTGCCGACGTCTCCCACGTCAAGGACACCCTCGACGCGGTCCGGGCCGGCCGGATCACCACCGAGGGGTGCCGTGGGAACTCCGCGTGGGAGCGGCCCGGCCAGGCCGCCGAACTGGCCGTGCGCACGTCGGCCGGGATCGATGACGCCGGGGTGCTGAGCGTGGTCGGCACCAAGGGCACGGCTCCGGGGCTTGTGGCTCCGCTCTGGGAGGTGACTGTCGTCCACACGGACGGCCGCCGCTGGCGCGTAGCGGTCGCGCAGAGCGCTGCGCAGCCGCCCCGCCCCGAGAGCTGCGGTGCCGCGCTGGGCTGTCCCGCGCGCATGGACGTACTCGCGGTGGACGAGATCGCACCCGCCGTCACAGGGGCACTCGGCACGAGCGCCTGACCCGACGGGCTCGCGCCGTCCCCCACAACGGCGTACACGCCCCCGCCATCGGCTACGACGCGCGCTCGGGCCCGCGAGATCCCCACCACATCCGCTACGGGGTACCCCGCTCGCCCCCGTACCGTTCTTCGTATGAGCCCCACTCCCCCCACGCGCCGACTGCGCTTCGGTCTGCCGCGACGCGTCTTCGCGCAGGTACTGCTCATGCAGATCGCGATCGCCGCCGGGGTGGCCGTGCTCGCGACGGGGCTCTTCCTCGCACCGCTCAGCGAACAGCTCGACGACCAGGCGATGCGCCGCGCGCTCGCGATCGCACAGACCACCGCGGCCCAGCCGAGCATCGCCGAGGACCTGCGGCGTTCACGTCCCACGGTCGCCGGCCCCGTCCAGCGGGAGGCCGAGCGGATCCGCCGGGCCAGTGGCGCCGAGTACGTAGTGATCATGAACAAGGAAGGCGTCCGCTGGTCCCACACGGACCCCGGCGAGGTCGGCAGGACCGTCTCCACGGACCCCAGTGAGGCGCTCGCGGGCCACGAGGTCATGGAGATCGACAGCGGCACCCTGGGCCGCTCGGCACGCGGGAAGGTGCCTCTGCGCGACGCGCAGGGCGACATCGTGGGGGCCGTCTCCGTGGGGATCGAGTACGACAGCGTCAGGGCGCGGCTCATCCACGCCATTCCGGGCCTGTTCGCCTACGCGGGCGGTGCCCTCGCGGTCGGCGCGCTGGCCGCCTACCTGATCTCGCGCCGGGTGCAGCGACAGACCCGCGACCTGGCCTTCTCCGATATCTCGGCGCTGCTCTCGGAGCGTGAGGCCATGCTGCACGGCATTCGCGAAGGGGTCGTCGCGCTCGACCGGAGCGGCCGGATCCGGCTGCTCAACGACGAGGCCCACCGGCTCCTCGGCATCGGCGACGAGGTGATCGGGCAGTCGCTCGACGACGCGCTCGGCCCGGGCCGTACGACCGATGTGCTGTCGGGCCGGGCCACCGGCACTGACCTCCTGACCGTGCGCGGCCAGCGCGTCCTCATCGCCAACCGCATGCCCACGGACGACGGCGGCGCCGTCGCGACACTGCGGGACCGCACCGAGCTGGAACAGCTGGGCCGGGAACTCGACTCGACGCGCGGCCTCATCGACGCCCTGCGCGCCCAGGACCACGAACACGCCAACCGCATGCACACACTGCTCGGCCTGCTCGAACTGGAGATGTTCGACGACGCCGTGGAGTTCGTCGGAGAGGTGGTCGGCGACCACCGGGCGACAGCGGAGCAGGTGACCGAGAAGGTGCACGATCCCCTGCTCGCGGCTCTCCTGGTCGGCAAGGCGACGGTGGCGGCGGAGCGTGGGGTCGCCCTGTGGATCTCCGACAGGACGCTTCTGCCCGACCGGTTGATCGACCCGAGGGGGCTCGTCACGATCGTCGGGAATCTGGTCGACAACGCCGTGGACGCGGTCGCGGGCACTCCCCACGCGCGCGTGGAGGTCGATGTACGGGCGGCCGACGACCACACAGTGGAGTTGCGGGTACGCGACACGGGTCCCGGCATCCCCGCCGCCCGACGGGAGTTGATCTTCACGGAAGGGTGGTCCACCAAGAAGCTGCCCTCCCACGGGAAGCGCGGCATCGGTCTGCCCCTCGTGCGCCGGCTCGCGGAACGGCAGGGCGGCAGCGTCCAGGTCGGCGAACCGGACGGCGGAGGCGCCGAGTTCACCGTCGTCCTGCCCGAGGCGCTCACGGACCCTGGCCTGGCGCAGGACGCCAGCGAAGCGGCCGCGACCGCCCCATCGGTCATGACCACCACCCCCACGAAGGAGGACCCGCGATGATCGAAGTGCTGGTCGTGGACGACGACATCCGCGTCGCGCGCGTGAACGCGGCCTACGTGCAGAAGGTGGCGGGCTTCCGCGTGGTGGCCGAGGCGCACAGCGCGGCCGACGCCCTGCGCGAGGTGGAGGCCCGGCCGCAGATCGACCTGATCCTCATGGACCACTACCTGCCGGACGAGACGGGTCTGGCGACCGTTCAGGAGATCAGGCGCCGTGGCCACCAGACCGACGTGATCATGGTGACGGCGGCCCGTGACGTGTCCACCGTGCAGGCCGCCATGCGGCTCGGGGCGCTGCAGTACCTGGTCAAGCCCTTCGCGTTCGCGGGGCTGCGCGCCAAGCTGGAGGCGTACGCGGGGCTGCGCCGCACCCTGGACGGCGGCGGCGAGGCCGAACAGGCCCAGGTCGACCGGATCTTCGGCGCCCTCTCGGCCGACACCGAGCCGGACCTCCCCAAGGGGCACTCCCTCAGCACGGCGGAGCTCGTCCGCAGGGCGCTCGTGGACGCGGAGGGCCCTCTCTCGGCACAGGAGGTCGCGGACCGTACGGGGCTGAGCCGGCAGACGGCCCAGCGGTATCTGAAGCTCCTGGAACGCACCGGCCGGGCCGGCCTGACTCTCAAGTACGGCGATGCGGGCCGCCCGGAACACCGTTATGTCTGGGCGACCCGCACCTGAGCCACGTGCATCGAGTTGACGTGGTCAGCCGGCGGCCTTGTCCACGAACTCGGTGGTGAACGTCTTGCTCAGGTCGACCTTGGCGTTCTTGATGTTCGGGTTGAACGCCTTGAGTACACGCTCAACAGTCTCGGGGCCGTTCTTGGGCATCACGCCGTCCGTCGTGAACATCGGCAGCGTGGCCTTGATCGCCTCGGCGTACAGCTTCTTGTCACCCTGCGAGTAGTCGGCCGGCATCTTGGCCGCGATCTCGTCGGCGCTGTGCGTGGACATCCACTTGAGCGTCTTCACGAAGGCGTTGGCGAGCTTCTGGACCGTCGGCTTGTGGCTGTTGACCCAGTCGGTCTGCATGTAGAGGCTCGACGACGGGTACGGGCCGCCGAGCGCTTCCTGGGAGCCCTCCGGGGTCCGCATGTCGATGAGGACCTTGCCGAGCTTCTTGTCGAGGATCGTGGCGACGGTGGGGTCCGTCGTCATGCCACCGTCGATGGCGCCCTTCTGGAGCGCGGAGACGAACGTCGGGCCGGCGCCGACGGCCACCGGCGAGAACTGGCTCGGCTGGACACCGTTCTTGACCGCCAGGTACTTCGTGAGGAAGTCCGTCGAGGAGCCGAGGCCCGTGATGCCGAGCTTCTTGCCCTTGAAGTCCTTGGGCGAGGAGATGGCCCCGGACGCCTTGTTGGAGACGAGCTCCACCTCTCCAGGGGCCCGCGAGAACTGCACCACGGACTCGACGGCCTTGCCCTTGACCTGTAGGTCGAGCGTGTGGTCGTAGAAGCCGACGGCGCCCTGGACCTGGCCGGAGACGAGCGCTGTCTCGGCCTGAACACCCGCGGGTTCACTCAGGAGTTGGACATTCAAACCCTCGTCCTGGAAGTAGCCGAGCCGGTCCGTGAGCATCGCCGGCATGTAGATGACCTTGTCCAGGCCGCCGACCATGATCTTGACGTGCTCGCCCTTGCCGTCCGCCTTCTTGCCGGAGCCGGTGCTGGTGCTCGCGGCGTCGTTGGCGCATGCCGTGAGCGTGGAGAGGGCGAGCAGGCCGGTCGCTGCGAGGGCACAGAGCCGAGCGGAATTGCGCATGGTGGTTCACGTCCTTGTGAAGAGAGCTGAGAAAGCGGTGGGAAAGCGTTGGCAGTGCATGGCGGGGGCGCCGTCGCGTCGGGGACGGCTGTCAGCTGTCCGAATCCGCGGGCTTCCAGCGGAAGATGCGACGCTCGGCGAAGGTGAGCAGCCCCTCGGCCAGCAGGGCCACGACGGCGAGGATGACCATCGCCGCGTACACACCCGCCGCGTTGAACGTGCCCTGCGACTGCGCGACGAGCAGACCGACGCCCTTGGTCGCACCGATGTACTCGCCGACGATGGCGCCGATCAGCGCGAAGCCGAAGCTCACATGGAGGCTGGTGAAGATCCATGACGTGGCGGACGGGATGACGACCTGAAGCGTCACGCGGCGGTCACTGGCCCCGAGGATGCGGGCGTTGGCGACCAGGTTCCGGTCGACCTCGCGGGCTCCCTGGAAGGCGTTGAAGAACACCGGGAAGAACACGAGGACCACGGCGGAGGCGACCTTGGAGGCCGGGCCGAGGCCGAACCAGATCACGAAGATCGGGGCGAGCACGATCCTCGGGATCGAGTTGAGGACCTTGATGTACGGGCCGAGGATGTCGGCGAGGAAGGTGATGCGCCCGAGCGCGATACCGAAGACGACACCGGCGATCACGCCGATGATCCAGCCGACCAGCGCCTCGTAGAGCGTGAACCAGACCTGTTCGCCCAGGGAGCCGAGCGCTGTGCCATGGGTGGTCCACGTCCAGATCTGGTCCCAGATCTTCGACGGCATGGAGAAGTTGAACGGGTCGATGACCGCGGCGCGCGAGAGCACCTCCCAGAGGCCGAGGACGGCGACCAGAAGCAGGACCCGGGCACCGCCGATCAGGACCTTGCGCCGGCGGGCGGCGCGGGCCTTGGTGACGGCGCGTCCCGGCTTGGCGGCATCGGTGACGGGCAGGGCGGTGGCGGCATCAGGCGACATCGGCGGCACCTCTCTCGCGCGTGATGCGGACCTCTTCGCCCAGGGACTCCCAGATCTCGCGGTAGATGTCGATGAACTCGGGCAGCAGGCGCACCGATTCGACCTTGCGGGGGCGCGGCAGGCCGATGTCGAAGACCTGCTTCACGGTGGCCGGGCCCGCGGTCATGACGACGACCTTGTCGGCCAGCGCGATGGACTCCTCGAGGTCGTGGGTGACGAACACGACCGAGGCGCCCGTGCCCTCCCACAGCTCCAGGAGCTCGTCCGACATCAGCGCCCTGGTCTGCACGTCAAGCGCCGAGAACGGCTCGTCCATGAGCAGGATCTCGGGGTCGTTGACGAACGTGGCGGCGAGCGCGACGCGCTTGCGCTGGCCTCCGGAGAGCTGGTGCGGGTAGCGGTCCTCGAAGGACGAGAGGCCGACGCGGGCGAGCCACTCGCGAGCCTTGGCCTTGGCCTCGGCCTTCGGTACGCCGCGGAAGCGGGGGCCGGCCATGACGTTGGACAGCACCGTTCGCCAGGGGAACGTCGCGTCCTGCTGGAACACGAATCCGACCTTGTCGCCGACTCCCTCGACGGGTTCGCCGGCCACCAGCACCTCGCCGTCGGTGGGTTCCTCCAGGCCGCTGACGAGCGTGAGGGTGGTCGACTTGCCGCAGCCCGTGGGGCCGACGACGGCCACGAACTCGCCGCGGCCGACGGTCAGATCGAGCTCCCGGACTGCCGTGTGCAGGCCGCCCGACGGCGTCCTGAAGGTTTTGCTCGCGCCCCGCAGTTCGATGGCGGGGCCGGTGTCTGTGCTCATGGCCGGAAGGTAGATGTGACCTGGGACACCGCATCAGTCTTCTGGGCGCAAGGCGGACTTCTGCTTGCAAGAGGCTGTTGTGCTCATTTTGCTCGCGCTACAACTGCTGAGCCGAAACACGGGCTTAACAGCTCGCCTGGGCTTGAGGGAGAGAGGCCCGATGATTGACGTCCTGGTCGTGGATGACGACTTCCGTGTCGCCGAGATCAACGCGAAGTACGTGGGAAAGGTTCCCGGCTTCCGGGTGGCGGCCCGCGCCCACAACGCCGCGCAGGCCCTGGCGGCCGTGCAGCGCCAGCGCATCGACCTCGTGCTGCTCGACCACTACCTGCCGGACATGACGGGCCTCGAACTCGCCCACCGGATGCGGGAGAACGGCCACAACACCGACGTCATCATGATCACGGCGGCGAGCGACGTCCTGACGGTGCAGGCTGCGATGCGCCAGGGAGCCCTGCACTACCTCGTCAAGCCGTTCACCTTCGCCGCGCTGCGTTCGCGGCTCGACTCCTACGCGGCGCTGCGCCGCACCGTGGACCGTGTCAGCGGCCGTGGCGCGGCGGGCCAGGAGCAGGTCGACCGGATCTTCGGTGCGCTACGGGCGCTGCCCCTGCCCGCGTCGCCCGGCCTCCCGAGCGGGCAGTCGGAGCCGACCACGGACCTGATCTGCGACGTGCTGCACCGCGCCGACCATCCGCTGTCCGCCCACGAGGTGGCGGCGGAGACCGGCCTGAGCCGCTCCACGGCGCAGCGGTATCTGCGCCACATGGAACAGTCGGGCCGACTCCACCTCTCGCTCAAGTACGGGGACACGGGGCGTCCGGAGCACCGTTACGTGTGGGTGGCGCCCTGAGGTTCCGTGAGGTGACCTGAGCGCTCCGGGGCGCCTCGCAGGGGGGCACGGCCCCACATGGGCACGGCCCCATGTGGGGCAGCCACACATGGGGCTCGGTCCTCAGACCGCTCCCGCTCCGGTCAGCGCACGCACCTCGGTCTCCGCGTGCTTGGCCTCGTCCGGTGGTTCGGCCGAGGTGACCGTGCCGAGCCAGCCCGCCAGGAATCCGAGGGGGATCGAGACGAGGCCGGGGTTCTCCAGCGGGAAGAACTGGAAGTCCACGCCGGGGAACAACGAGGTCTCGCTACCGGACACCACCGGTGAGAGGACCACCAGGATGAGGGCGGGCACGAGCCCCCCGTAGACGGACCACACGGCGCCGCGGGTGGTGAAGTTCCGCCAGAACAGGGAGTAGAGCAGTACGGGCAGGTTCGCGGATGCCGCCACGGCGAAGGCGAGTCCCACGAGGAACGCCACATTGAGGTCACGGGCAAGCAGCCCCAGGGCGATCGCCACCACGCCGATACCGGCGGCGGCGACGCGGGCCACGGCGACCTCACTGCGCGGCTTGGCACGGGGACGGCGCAGGGACGCGTACAGATCGTGGGCCACGGACGCCGAGGATGCGAGCGTGATCCCGGCGACGACGGCGAGGATCGTGGCGAAGGCGACGGCCGCGACCACCGCGAACAGAACCGTTCCGCCCGTGGAGTCCGGGCCTCCGCCCAGATCGAGCGCGAGCAGCGGAACCGCCGTGTTCCCCGCCGCGTTCGAACCGCGCACGGCGTCGGAGCCCACGATCGCCGCCGCGCCGAAGCCGAGCACGATGGTCATCAGGTAGAAGCTGCCGATGAGTCCGATGGACCAGATGACCGAGCGGCGCGCGGCCCGTGCGGTCGGAACTGTGTAGAAGCGCGACAGGATGTGCGGCAGTCCGGCGGTGCCGAGCACGAGTGCCAGACCCAGGCTGATGAAGTCGAGCCGCGCGGTCCAGTCGCCGCCGTACTTCAGTCCGGGCGCCAGGAAGGCGGCTCCGTGCCCGCTGCGCTGCGCCGCCGTACGCAGCAGTTGGTCGAAGTCCCCGTGGAAACGCACCAGGACGAGCACGGTAAGGGTGATCGCCCCGCCCATGAGCAGGACCGCCTTGACGATCTGGATCCAGGTGGTGGCCCGCATTCCTCCCAGCGACACATAGATGACCATGAGCCCGCCGACGCCGACGACGGTCCACGCCTGTACGGCTCCGCCGCTGCTGCCGAGCAGCAGCGCGACCAGGCTGCCCGCGCCCACCATCTGCGCCACCAGGTAGAGAACGGACACCGTGACCGAAGAAGTTCCCGCCGCGATCCGCACGGGACGCTCCCGCATCCTGGCGGCGATGACGTCGGCGAGCGTGAACCGCCCGCAGTTGCGCACGAGTTCGGCGACCAGCAGCAGCACGACGAGCCAGGCCACGAGGAACCCGACCGAGTAGAGCAGGCCGTCGTAGCCGAAGAGCGCGATCAGGCCCGAGATGCCGAGGAAGGAGGCGGCCGACATGTAGTCGCCCGCGATGGCGAAACCGTTCTCCATGGGCGAGAAGAGCCGCCCGCCCGCGTAGAACTCCTCCGCCGATCCGTGCCTGTTACGGCTCACCCATGTGGTGATCGCCAGTGTGACGGCGACGAACACGCTGAACAGCAACAGCGCCAGCGTCTGATGGTTCCCGGTCACCGCTGGCCACCCTCGATCACTCGGGTCATCTCCTGGGTGTCCCAGCGCAGTTCTAGCGCCGCGCGGTCCCTTCGCAGCCGCGCGTGGCGCGAGTACAGCCACGTCAGGAGGAAGGTGCTGAGGAACTGTCCGAGGCCCGCCAGCATTGCCACGTTCACCGCTCCGGCGACAGGCCTGCCCATCAGACCGGGGGCCGTCGTCGCCGCCAGGATGTACGCCAGGTACCAGGCGAAGAAGGCGGCGGCGGCCGGAATGACGAACCTCCGGTAACGGCTGCGCACTTCCTGGAAGGCGGCGCTGCGCTGCACCTCCAGATAGATCGCTGCCGCGCTCCGCTCCGGGGGCGCGGCCTGGGGAGGTACGGCCGGGGCCGGTGCCCCCGTGCCGTCCAACTCGCCCCACCCGGAGGCCAGCGCGTCGTACCAGGGATCGCCGAGAACACCGCGATCACCGGCCCGGGTCTGCGCCACCTCGCGCCCGTCGTGCTTCTCCACCGAACTCTCCTTGTCCGCAGGCCACTTAGGCCGCGAACCCAAGGATGGGCAGATCGGGAAGATCCCGGACTCTTCTCACATCCCCCTTCACCCCATTAGGTGATGGCCGGCCCCGGTGGCTGAACCAGGCCGTGCCGATAGGCATACCGCACCGCCTGGGCCCGGTCCTTGAGGCCGGTCTTGGCGAAGAGATTGTTGATGTGTGTCTTCACTGTCGCCGTGGAGACATGCAGGGCGCGGGCGATCTCCTGATTGGTCAGCCCCTCGGCGATGAGCCTCAGAACTTCGGCCTCACGCGCGGTGATTCCGTCGGGCGGCTCCACGGGCGCGGGGGCCGGTGCGGGCTCCGAAAGACGCTCCAGGAGCCGGCGCTGGATCTTCGGTGACAGCCCCGCGTCACCGGAGAGCACGTCCTCCACGGCCCGCACGATCTCGTCGCCGCCCGCGTCCTTGGTCAGATAGCCGCGGGCTCCGGCCTTGAGAGCGGGGAACAGCGACTCGTCGTCCGCGTACGTGGTGAGGATGACGACCTGGGTCCCGGGATACTCCGACCGGATGCGCCGCGTCGCCTCCACCCCGTCACAGCGCGGCATGCGCAAGTCCATGAGGACGACGTCCGGGGCGAGTTGGGCGACGAGCGCGACGGCCTCGTCGCCGTCACCGGCCGCTCCGACGACTTCGATGCCGGGCAGCAGCCCGAGCAGCATCACGATGCCCTCACGCACGACCGTCTGGTCATCGGCAACCACCACTCGGGCGTCCCTGCGCTCCGCACCACCTCTCTGCGAACCCGCCGCATCCGCCGCGCCTGCCTGCGAACCTGCCGCGTCCGCAACGCGATCCGCCCCGCCCGCCCCCGGGTCCGTCCCGCTCATGTGGGTACCTTCAGCTTCACTGTGAAACCCTCCTCGCACGGCCCTGCCACGAGCGTGCCGCCGAGCAGCTCCGCACGCTCTCTCATCCCCAACAGACCGTAGCCGGAGCCACTGACAGTGAGCTCCCCGGACGGCGCGGACGAGCCCGAATCCCTTACCTCGAGGGTCACTTCGGCGCTGCCGTACTCCAGTCTCACCTGGGCCTTCGCGCCGGGCGCGTGCTTGCGGACGTTCGTCAGGGCCTCCTGGGCGACCCTGCGTACGGTCTGTGACGCCTCGACGGACAGCGGGCGCCGCACACCCTCCACCGAGACCGTCGCGCCGTCCGTGGCGACGAGTTCGCGCAGGAAGTCCTCCAGCGGCGTCATCTCGCCGCGCAGCGCCGAGAGTGCCTGGCGCGTCTCGGTGAGCCCGTCGCGTGCCATGGCCCTGGCGGCTACCACCCGCTCGTGGATCTGGTCGAGGTCCGCGCCCCGCTCGATGAGCAGGCGGGCCGCTTCGAGGTGGACGAGCTGGGCGGAGAGGCTGTGCGCCAGGACGTCATGGATCTCCCGCGCGATCCGGGCCCGCTCGGCCAGTGCGGCGGATTCCGCCTCCGCGGCCCGCGCGGCCCGCTCCTGGCGGAGCAGCCGGTGGGCGCTTCCTCTTGCCTCCGCGTCGAGACGCAGGACGTATCCCGCAAGGCAGAGCCCGATGGTGGTGACCGCCGTGGTGAACCATGCGTCGTGGTTCAGGATCGCGAACCCCGTGAGCGCACCGGCCGTGAGAGGAATGGCCGCGACCAGAGGCAGCCGCTCAAGGGCGGTGATTGCGCAGCCGCACCAGAGGACGAGCGCCGGCCCTCTGAATCCCGCCTGCTCCGCCCCGAATGCGGCGCCCAGCAGGAGGGCCAGCAATCCCACGGAGGGCCACAGCAGGTGTTCCAGCGTGGTCCGGAAGAACCCCCAGGCCGCGGCGCCGCAGGCGATGAGCACGACCGGCGCCAGGGCGACGGCCCAGCCGTGCACGCCACGCTCCGCTGCCGCGGTCCACACGAGAGCCGTGAGCGTGACCCCTCGCACGACGCGGGCCAGGACCCGCCGCGCCCGTGTGAGCCCTTCGCGGGAGAGCGCCTCCCTCGAGGGCCAGCTGGTCCAGGCTCCGGGCGTCACACACGGTCCTTCCACGACGGCACGGGCACGCCGTCACCGTACGCCCCGGCCCCCTGGGGTGCAGGCCGCAGGGACTGCGCACGCCAGATCAGGACTCCGGAGCGGACGAGCAGTGTGGCCGCGAGGGCGAGCATGAGCGCGGCGCTGCCCTGCTTGATACCGAAGGCCGCGCCGGCGGCGTAGAGACCGGCCCGTACGGCGATCCCGACGACCCAGACGGCGCCGCTGGCCTTGGTGCTCTTGCTCCACACGGTGCCGTCCTGCGCGGTCCAGATCCTGGTGGTCCAGGCCCAGCCGGCGCCGAGGGCGAGACCGACGAGCAGCTCAACGCCTATGAGCGAGGCCGAGAGGGTCTGGTGGTGGGAGTCGAGGAGGTCCGGCTTGCGCAAGGCCATGAAGACGAGCACGGCGGGCACGACCCAGAAGCGCTTGTCCGTGGTGATCTGCTGCGCCTTGAACTGACGGACGACCACCAGCACGACGACGGCGATGATCACCAGGACATTGGTGAGCCCGGACATGGCGGCCTCCGATTTTCCGTGACTTCGAGGATTTCGAGCAGTTCGAGAACTTCGCCGGACGACGCCGGGCAGCGGCGTCGAGCAACGTCTTCGAAGTTACGGAAAAGGCCGGTTCACGGGATCGGAGCTGGGGTGGATCATGGGTGGATCAGCCGGCTCCACCCACGGGTGGAGCCGGCGTCCGGGTCGCCCCTAGGCGTCGATGCGCGAGCGGTCGAGCGTCGCGGCCGAGCTGCTGATGAACTCCTTGCGCGGCGCCACGTCCGTGCCCATGAGCAGATCGAAGACCTGCTCCGCGGCGTCCAGCTCGCCGATGTTGATCCGGCGCAGCGTGCGGTGGCGGGGGTCCATGGTGGTCTCCGCCAGCTGATCGGCGTCCATCTCACCGAGGCCCTTGTAACGCTGGATCGAGTCCTTGTAGCGCACGCCCTTGCGCTGGTACTCGAGGAGCGTCTCGCGCAGCTCGCGGTCCGAGTACGTGTAGACGTACTTGTCCTGGCCCTTCTTCGGCTGGACGAGCTCGATGCGGTGCAGTGGCGGCACCGCGGCGAACACGCGGCCGGCCTCGATCATCGGCCGCATGTAGCGCTGGAAGAGGGTCAGGAGCAGGGTACGGATGTGCGCGCCGTCGACGTCGGCGTCGACGAGCAGGATGATCTTCCCGTAGCGAGCGGCGTCGATGTCGAAGGTCCGCCCGGACCCGGCTCCTATGACCTGGATGATCGCGCCGCACTCGGCGTTCTTCAGCATGTCCGACACGGACGACTTCTGAACGTTGAGGATCTTGCCGCGGATCGGCAGGAGCGCCTGGAACTCGGAGTTCCGGGCCAGCTTGGCGGTGCCGAGCGCGGAGTCCCCCTCGACGATGAAGAGCTCGCTGCGGCCCACGTCGTCGCTGCGGCAGTCGGCGAGCTTGGCCGGCAGTGACGAGGACTCGAGGGCCGTCTTCCTGCGCTGCGCGTCCTTGTGCTGGCGGGCCGCGATCCGCGTACGGGCAGCGGCGACGGCCTTCTCCATGACGGCGCGGGCCTGGGCCTTCGCGTCGCGCTTGGTGGAGGTCAGGAACGCCTTGAGTTCCTTGGCCAGGACGTTCGCGACGATCCTGTTGGCCGCCGAGGTGCCGAGCACCTCCTTGGTCTGGCCCTCGAACTGCGGCTCGGCGAGACGCACCGTGACGACGGCCGTCAGGCCCTCCAGGGCGTCGTCCTTGACGACGTCGTCCTCGGCGACGCGCAGCAGCTTCTGGGAGCGCAGGACCTCGTTCATCGTCTTGGTGAGCGAGCGCTCGAAGCCGCTCACGTGGGTGCCGCCCTTGGGCGTGGCGATGATGTTGACGAACGACCTGAGTGCCGTGTCGTAGCCGGTGCCCCAGCGCAGCGCGATGTCCACGCCGAGCTCGCGGGTGACCTCGGTCGGCGTCATCTGACCGTGGTCGTCGAGGACGGGGACGGTCTCCTTGAACGTGCCCTGTCCGGAGAAACGCAGGACGTCGCACACCGGCTTGTCGGTGGCGAGGTACTCGCAGAACTCGCTGATGCCTCCGTCGAAGCGGAAGGACTCCTCGCCCTTGCTGCCGCCGTCACCGAGCCCGTACTCGTCGCGCACGACGATGGTCAGGCCGGGCACGAGGAACGCGGTCTGGCGGGCGCGCTGGTGCAGGTTCTCCAGGGAGAGCTTGGCGTCCTTGAGGAAGATCTGGCGGTCGGCCCAGTAGCGCACGCGCGTGCCGGTGCGGTTCTTCGGGACCCGCTTGACCTTGCTGAGCCGCGCGGACGAGTCGAACGCCGCGTCGGGTCCCGGCTTGGCGAAGGCGCCGGGGACACCGCGGCGGAAGCTGATGGCGTGCGTGTTCCCGCCGCGGTCGACCTCGACGTCGAGCCGCGCGGAGAGCGCGTTCACCACGGAGGCGCCCACGCCGTGCAGGCCGCCGGAGGCCGCATAGGACCCTCCGCCGAACTTGCCGCCCGCGTGCAGCTTGGTCATGACGACCTCGACCCCGGAGAGCCCGGTCTTGGGCTCGACGTCCACGGGGATGCCGCGGCCGTTGTCCCGCACCTCTACGGAGGCGTCGTCATGAAGGATGACCTCGATGTGGTCGCAATAGCCGCCGAGGGCCTCATCGACGGAGTTGTCGATGATTTCCCAGAGGCAGTGCATCAGGCCACGGCTGTCCGTCGACCCGATGTACATGCCTGGGCGCTTGCGTACGGCCTCGAGTCCCTCGAGGACGAGCAGGTGCCGCGCGGTGTAGTTGGAACTGTCCTTGTCCACGATGCCGCCTGCTCCGGTCAGCAGCGCTGTGGACGGCACGGACGTTTCGGCGGTCACGCAGTTCGCTCCTCGCTGAATTTCACTTGGAACCCTTTTGGGTAAGGGGTCGGCTTCGGTCGCCGCTCAGAGGGTACCGAGGCCTGGTAGAGCCGTTGTAACGCAACCCTCGCCTCCGCCAAGACTAGTGCAGCATCGCATGCATGTTCGATCCCTCGATGGGGTGAAGCGCACATCACGTTCCCTTCGAGGCATGAACCATTTAGGCTCCGGGCACGTCCTCATTCACAACCGACAAGCCAGTCGGCGAGGACCGACCTGACGGAACGCGCGAACCCGTAAGACACGTAAGAGACGCAATACGGCACATTCGCCGCCAACCGGCAACAGACAGCCCCTCGGAAAGATTTTTCGAGGAAAAGCCACGAGCGGGAACGTTTTCGGCCTGGTTGGATGTTGACCCTGGTACGACAGCTCGTCGAGCTAGAGAAGAGGCGACGTGACTACTGTTCTGACCCCCGCGAGCCCGCTGACGGCGGCTGACCGCTGTGACCGTTGCGGCGCCCAGGCATACCTGCGCGTCGTGCTCATCAGCGGTGGTGAACTGCTCTTCTGCGCCCACCATGGCCGCAAGTTCGAGCCGGAACTCAAGAAGATCGCCGCTGAGATACAGGACGAGACGGAGCGCCTGACCGCCGTTCCGGTAAGCGCCGAAACCGAGGAACGCTGACGCCTCGCACAACGACGAGCCAGCTCCGGCCCAGGCCGGTGATCGGGCGGCCATCCCTGCACCACAGGGGTGGCCGCCCGTCCTCGCATCAGCCCGGCACATGCCCGTGAGGCGCCCTGAGCGCGTCAGGCAGGCTCCGGCATGACGCGCATGGCCTCCGACACCCGGGTGTAGACGCCGGGGCTCCCAGGGTGCCCACAGCCACTCCCCCACGACACGAGCCCGATCAGGCGCCCGCGCGCCACCAGAGGGCCACCGCTGTCCCCCTGGCAGGCATCCCGCCCGCCCTGCAGCTTCCCTGCACACAGCATCGTGCGAGCGAGGAACGCCCCCTCGGAGCTCCTCGGATAGGCCGCCTTGCACACGGAGTCACCCAGCACCTGCACGCGTGCGGCCCGCAGAGTGTTCGCGTAGTCACCGACTCCCGTGGTGTCGCCCCAGCCGTAGACCGCGGCGCTGGTACTCGTCGCGTACGCAGGGTCCCCGGGCCCCGCCATGGGGATCACGTATCCCTGGGGCAGCGGCGCGTCCAACGTGATGAGCGCCACATCCCCGGAGTTGGTCTCGGGGTCGTATTCGGGGTTGACCCAGGTGCGACGCACCGGGATCTCCGCGCCCGACCGGGTCCGCAGGTCATCACGCCCCGCGATGACCTTGAGGTCACTCACGGCGCGCAGCGCGGTGCCCAGGACCTCGGGGCTCAGGCAGTGGGCGGCGGTCATGACGGTCGACCGCCCGACCACGACACCCCCGCAGAACTGACCGGACCGGGTACCCCCGAACCGGTCACGGCTGGAGAGCGCCACCATCCACGGACTGTCGGCCACCCGGACCGACCGGCCCCCGATGACCACACTGTCCGCCGCCGACGAAGCAGGGAAAGCCAGGGGCAGCAAGGCCGCCGCCGCCAGCAGGGCAGGCGCCCGGAACAGCGTTCGGGCGAAGGGACGACGCATTCGGTGTCCTCACTCTGAGTTGTATCGACACACCCAGCGTGAGTGAACTTCATGCGTCATGCACACGAGCACGCCGAAGGGCCCGACCCCCACAGGGGAGCCGGGCCCTTCGATGAGGCACGCACCGCACGGAGCCGGTCCGGGCGGTCGCGCTTCTAGTCCAGGTAGTCGCGCAGAACCTGCGAACGCGACGGGTGGCGCAGCTTCGACATCGTCTTGGACTCGATCTGACGGATCCGCTCACGCGTGACGCCGTAGACCTTGCCGATCTCGTCGAGGGTCTTCGGCTGGCCGTCGGTGAGACCGAAACGCATCGAGACGACGCCCGCCTCGCGCTCCGAAAGGGTGTCGAGAACGGAGTGCAGCTGCTCCTGGAGGAGCGTGAAGCTGACCGCGTCGGCCGGCACGACCGCCTCGGAGTCCTCGATGAGGTCACCGAACTCGCTGTCGCCGTCCTCGCCCAGGGGGGTGTGGAGGGAGATCGGCTCGCGGCCGTACTTCTGGACCTCGATGACCTTCTCGGGGGTCATGTCGAGTTCCTTGGCCAGCTCCTCCGGGGTGGGCTCGCGGCCCAGGTCCTGGAGCATCTGGCGCTGCACGCGCGCGAGCTTGTTGATGACCTCGACCATGTGCACCGGGATACGGATGGTGCGGGCCTGGTCTGCCATGGCGCGGGTGATCGCCTGGCGGATCCACCACGTCGCGTACGTGGAGAACTTGTAGCCCTTGGTGTAGTCGAACTTCTCGACCGCGCGGATCAGGCCGAGGTTGCCCTCCTGGATCAGGTCCAGGAAGAGCATGCCGCGGCCGGTGTAACGCTTGGCCAGGGAGACCACCAGACGGAGGTTCGCCTCCAGGAGGTGATTCTTGGCGCGGCGGCCGTCCTCGGCGATGATCTCCAGCTCGCGCTTGAGCTTCGGGGCGAGCTTGTCGGCGTTGGCGAGCTTGTCCTCGGCGAACAGGCCGGCCTCGATGCGCTTGGCGAGCTCGACCTCCTGCTCGGCGTTGAGCAGCGGGACCTTACCGATCTGCTTCAGGTAGTCCTTGACGGGGTCGGCGGTGGCGCCGGCCGCGGCGACCTGCTGCGCGGGCGCGTCGTCCTCGTCCTCGTCGGACAGCACGAAGCCCTGCGCGCCCTCCTCGCCGGGCTCGCCTTCGGCCTTGGCCGCACCGGGGGTCTCCTCGGTGGCCTCGTCGTCGACCTCGTCGTCCTTCTTGCCGGACGTCTTCTTCGCCGTCGCCTTCTTGGCGACGGTCTTCTTCGCGGCGGCCTTCTTGGCCGTCGTCTTCTTGGCTGCGACCTTCTTGGGTTCGGCGTCCTCAGCCTCGACCTCGTCGGCCGGGGACTCGGGGGTGGCCGTGGCAGCGACCTTCTTCGCCGTGACCGTCTTGGCAGCGACGGTCTTGGTGGCGGTGCGCTTGACCGGGCTCTTAGCTGCGACGCTCTTGCGGGGGCGCTTCGGCTCCGCGGCACTGACCATCAGCGTCACACCCTCTTCCTCGAGGATCTGGTTGAGGCTGCGCAGAACGTTCTTCCACTGAGTGGCCGGAATCTGGTCGGCCTCGAAGGCACGGCGCACGTCGTCGCCGGCGATCTGGCCATCAGCCTTTCCCCGCTCAATGAGCGCCATGACAGAGACGGACTCGGCGATCTCCGGCGGGAGCGTACGGGATGTGCTGGCCGACACGAACAACCTCTCGGAACGTTGGAAAACGGCTTCCGGCCCCGTCCTGTGAGGACCGGAGCCGACGACCGCCGACTGGGGATGGGCCGGCGGCGCGGGCGGGGGCCGGGGAGATGGACAGCGCCATACGTGGCTGCTGTATTCCCTCCTCGGCTGTCACCTCTTAGGTCATCGCGCTGTTCCGAGGATCGTTACGCCCAATCTGCGTGGCCCGAGTCACACCCCGTAAGCGGTCAAAAACTAATGGATACGGTCAAACACGGCCACTTTTGAGGTACCCAGCTCGAGCCGATGGAACCCATGGTCCACGCACGTGTCGCCGGATCGCGCCAGATCCCGGGGGAACAGGCGCGGTCCGGCGACACGCGGGAACAGCTGGTGGGCGCATCCGGACCGTGCGATGTCCGGACCGCGCGATGTGCCGAACGCCGGGGGTGCACCGAGGCGCCGGACCACCGAATCGCCAAGGAAGCGGGTCAGTGCTCGCGGGGCGCGGGGACCACGCGTTCGACATCGGGGTGGACGGTGAGCAGCTGGCGCATCGCCGCCTCCGCGCCCGTACCGTCGCCCGCGGCGAGGGCGTCGGCGATCCGGCCGTGGTGCGCGACGGCCACCTCGTTCGGACGGTCACAGCCGGTGACGGGCCCCCCGGAGACCTGGAGGGCCGCGGAGACGATGCCGGACAGGTGCTCGAGCATGCGATTGCCCGCGAGCTGGATGAGCAGGGCATGGAACTCGGCGTCGGCGCGGGCGAAGGTGATCGGGTCACCCTGCCCCAGGGCGTGCCCCATGATCTCGACCATGTCGGTGAGCCGCTGCTGGACGTCCTCCCGGCCGTGTCCGGCCGCGAGCCGCGCGGCGAGGGGCTCGATCGTCCACCGCAGCTCGTTCAGCTCGCGGCGCTGGTCGTCGCGCTGCGGCCCGAAGGCACGCCATTCGATGATGTCCGGGTCGAGCAGGTTCCAGTCGCTGACGGGGCGGACGCGGGTGCCGACATTGGGGCGGGCGCTGACCAGGCCCTTGGCTTCGAGGACGCGAAGCGACTCGCGGACGACGGTGCGGGACACCTCGAATCGCTGACCGATCTCCTCGGGCACGAGCGGGCGGTCCGCGCCGAGGTCCCCGGAAACAATCATCTGGCCCAGCTGCTGGACGAGTTGGCCGTGCAGGCCGCGGCCACGGCTGCCGGCGGCCCGCCGCCCCATCCGGCCGAGATCCTGATCCGCGACATCCCAAACAGGGGCGCCGACACGGTCGGCACCGTTGGCCTCCCCATAGGGGTAACGGTCGAGTTCGCCCGGGCCGGCCAGGCCGGAGTCGGCGGAGCGGGCGGCGGTCATCATGGTGTGCGCAAGGGTACTCACGGATCTGTTGTCGGCGCCGCCCCCAAGTCCCTTGAGGTCTTTGGTGAAAAGCACACGAAAGGGTGATCGCTTACCCCGTCGCAATTGACGCCTTATCGGACGGAAACGAGCGATCGTCGGGGAGTTGTGCGCGACGCTGCGCCAGAAGGCGCCGGACAGTCGTCATCGAGCCCTGGGGCGCAGCACCGTGAGCAGATAAGCGCAGAGCAGAGCGGTCAGCGACAACATCAGCGCGCCGCCCACAGGTTGGGCGATCATGCGCAGCACCGCGGCCAGAAAACGCTCCGCGCCGAACGGCCAGTGCACGAGCGCCAGATCACGAAGCCTCGACGGAAGTCCCGCCGCCGTTCGCACAGATGGTCCCTCCAACGCCTTCTGTACGACGGGTACTACGAGGACCGGAACGGCGAGTACGGCGGCCAGCCCTGCCGTCGTCGACCGGAAGACACCGGCGGCGAGAACCCCGGCCCAGGCGCAGCCCACGACGAGCGCAAGCCAACTCGCGCTCGTCGAAAGCCAGTCGGCGGGAACCTCTGTGAGCTCTTCGCCGTATACAAGGTGGAGCAGCAACACGTCGGAGGCGACGACGAGGAAGGCCAGCAGGACGGCGATGGCCGCTGCGACGGCGAGTTTCGCGCACAGGAGTCCCAGGCGACGGGGGACGGTGCCGCGGTCGGCGGCGAGCGCGGGGTGACGGAATTCATCGCCGAACGCGAAGGCCCCGAGCAGTCCCGCGCCGAGGGCGGCCGGCGGGAGCGGCAGTTCCTGGGGCCAGGCGGCCAGCAGGCGTGACTGCGGGGTGTGACCGGTCCGCCCCAGCAGTACGGCGACGATCGCGGAAGCGACGAGGACGGCAGCCGCGGTGAGGTAACCGGTGGCGATGCCGGTCGCCCGGCGGACCTCGTAACGCAGCGGACGGAGCGGGCTACGAGCGGGATGGATCGTGATGGGGGGTGGGAGGGGGGACAGGGGGGCGGGGGGGAGGGCGGGAGCCGAGGGGGTTCCGGACGTCTCGGAGTCCGGGTCGTCGGCCGGCAGTGTCGCGGCACGGGAGGCGACGCCGTCAAGGTCCGCGTCGGTGGGGAGCGGGACGAACGTGCTTGTGGAGTGCGAGGAATCCCGGGCAGGCGAAGTGCATGCAGGCGCCTGCGCCTGCACTGACGGTGCGGCGGGTTCCGACGGCTCTGCGGGTTCCGACGGCTCTGCGGGTTCCGACGGCTCTGCGGCCAGAGGCGACGCTTCCGCCCCGGTCGCCTGGGGCGCCGTCGGCTCCGGGCCACGGACTTCTTCATCACGCACCCGCACCGGAACTCTCACCGCAGGCCCCGCATCCCCGACCTCGTCGGCGAGTTGGTGGACCAGGATGCTGTGGCGGAACGCGGTTTCGCCGACGTCCGCGCAGTTGCTGCCGTATACGGAGAGACGGTTGCCGTCCTCGTTCACGACCTCGACGGAACGCTGCGTCGCGCGCGCCTCCTTGGCCAGCAGGACACCGAGGCGGGCGGCATGTGGGCTGCGGACGGCGACGCGGGGACGCAGCCTCGTACGGGAGAAGTCGGCGACGCCCTGGTCCGCGATGACGCGTCCCGATTCCAGGGAGACGACGCGGTCGGCGGTCCGCGCCGCCTCCTTGGCGTCGTCGGTGGTGAAGAGCACGGTGCCGCCGAGCGACGCGTGTGCCCGCAGGATGCCGTGCAGCCACTTGCTCTCGCGCGCCGAGAGCCCGTCGGCGGGCGCGTCGAGGACGAGCGTGTGCGGGTCCGCGAGAAGCGCGCAGGCGAGGCCGAGGCGCCGGTCCATGCCACGCGAGAGCGTGCCGAGTCGCTGTTCACGCAGGCTGACGATGCCGACGACTTCGAGCACCTCGTCGGCACGCTGCACCGGCACACCTACAGCCGCGCACAACATGCGCAGCTGTCCGCGCACCGTTCGGGACGGATGCCCCTGGACCTCGCCGAGCAACACCCCGACTTCACGGGAGGGATGGGGGATCCGATGCAGGGGGCGGCCTCTGAAATGCGTGATTCCACGGCCTTGTTGGAGTTCGAGCATCAGCCGAACCGCCGTCGTCTTGCCGGACGCGTGAGCGCCGAGAAGCGCAGTGACGCGACCCGTCGGTGCCTCGAAGGACACGTCGTCGACAGCGGGCGGGAGCTCCTGGCGGGGATTGCTGGTCAGTCCGAAGGCCTGGATCATCGCTTCTCTCGCAGGATGTGCGACCGCTCGGCGGTCGGGACCCGTCCGCCGATCGGGGACGGACGAACCCCGTGGGTACTCCAGAAAGATAACGCGACATTTCCGTCTTTTCGGGCAGGTAGTGGGCCCCGGGTGTCCCTGCGCGGCGCGGGTAGGCAGAGTCCGGAGGCCGGACCAGGTCAGCTCCGGGTCACACCTCGGGGCGCAGCATCGGCGGGTTGAGCAGTGTCGCGCCCCCGGCACGGAAGAGCTGGGCCGGCCTGCCGCCCTGGCGGGTGGTGGTACCGCCGGTGGGCACGAGGAAGCCCGGGGTGCCCGTCACCTTGCGGTGGAAGTTGCGCGGATCGAGCGCGACGGCCCACACCGCCTCGTACACGCGCCGCAGCTCACCGACCGTGAACTCGGGCGGGCAGAAGGCCGTGGCGAGCGACGAATACTCGATCTTCGAGCGGGCGCGCTCCACTCCGTCCGCGAGGATCTGCGCATGGTCGAAGGCCAGGGGCGCCGCCTGCTCACCCTCGCGCCCATAGCCACTCTGGTCCAGCAGGGCTTCCACGGGTGCCCAGCGCGCGCTGTGCGCGTCCCCGCCCGCACGCGGTGCGGGCAGATCCGGCGCCAGGGCCAGATGGGCGACGCTGACCACGCGCATACGAGGGTCACGCTTGGGGTCGCCGTAGGTGGCCAGCTGCTCCAGGTGCGCGCCGTTGACCTGGTCCGGGTCCGCGGGATCATGGGCGCAGAGCCCGGTCTCCTCGATCAGTTCGCGCGCCGCTGCCGACGAAAGGTCCTCGTCGTCGCGCACGAAGCCGCCGGGGAGTGCCCAACGCCCCTGGAACGGCGGTTCACCACGCCGCACCGCGAGCGCACAGAGCGCGTGACGGCGCACGGTCAGCACGACCAGGTCGACGGTGACTGCGAAGGGCGGGAAGGCCGACGGGTCGTAGGGCGACATGCCGCGATCATAGTCGTCTTCCTGACGATAAACACTCCCTTCGCGATCGTCGATCGAGGCCTCTTCGAAGTTCGCCAGGTGGGACCCGCCGATCTTCCGAACTCACGTCCGCCCCGGTCACACCCCCAACTGCAGCCCGTCGGCCGCCTCCTCGACCATGGCGAGACCGAGCCTGCTGACCCTCACCGAGAACGGAGCGCCCGCCACCCGCAGCCCGGACAGTCCGATCTCCCCCAGGGGTGCGCTGCGCATCGGCCTCAGAGTCACCGTCCCGGCAGGCGCGTCCGGCCGGATCCCGGCGAGGGAGGCGAGCAGCTGCACCCCTGCCGCCGCGGCGGTGGCCGCGGGTCTGCAGGCGGCCGGATGCGGAAGCGGGGCGCCCCCTTCGGCACGCTGCTCCCCCGCGTACATCTCCGGCAGCCGGAACCCGAAGGCCTCGGCCGCGGCCAGGACGCCCCGCAGCAACGAGCTCGACTCCTTCTCATAGCCGGCAGCAGCCAGACCGCCCACAGCCAGCACCGTCTCCTGGACGCGCACGGCTCCGCCACGATGCCCGAACGGGTTGTACGACGCCTCCCGTACGCCCAGGCTGCGCAGCCCCCATCCCGAGTCGAGCGCCGGACCGCCGAGGAGTCGCGCGAGCTGTTCGGTCTGCACCTTGTCCAGGAGGCCCGGCGCCGTCAGGCCACCGCCGAGCAACCCTGTGTCGAGGAGATGGACCGCGGCGCCGCCCAGGTGGGGCAGGAGACGTCCGTCCGGCGTGCGGGCGGCGGCGGGCCTGCCTCCTCCACGGTCCTCGGCCCAGAAGTCCTCTCTGAACCGCGTCCGCAGCACTTCGGTCCACTGGCGCAGTTCTACGGCGCCGGGTCGGCCGTGGGCTTCGAGGAGATCAGCGCCAAGCAGGGCGGCCCGGTGGGCGTGCGCCTGGGTCTCGCCGCGCAACGGTCCCCCGGGACCGGGGTCCGCCAGGTACGTCCCGTCACCGACGGCGGTCCGCAGCCAGTGGAGGCAGCGCTCCGCCGTCGGCAGCAGCTCGGCCACCTCCTGCTCGGGAAGGCCCCAGCGTCTCGCCTCCGCGAGGAGCGCGGGAAACAGGAGCGTCGCTTCGGTTCCGGTGCAGCCTGGCGGCAGATGCGGGCCTGCGTCTCTCAGCGGGCCGGGGATCATCCCCGACTCCCGTCCCGTTCCCGGGAGTTGGGTGCGGGCCAGGGCTCTGAGTGTGCCCGCGGCCAACCGCGTCCCCAGAGGCAGTGCCATCCGCGCCGCCGCCAACGCCTCGGCCGGAGCCAGGCCGCAGCGCCAGGGCGCGCCGGCGGCGAGGTAGAGGTCCGAGGGGTGGGCAGGGTCGCGCAGCAGCAACGCGTGCAGGTCCTCTGCGCACGTTCTCAGCAGCGGGCCCACCCGTGCGTCGTCCCCTGCCGCTTCCGCCCCGGCGAGCGGACGAACGGTGCCATGCCCGACCGGCCTGCCCGTACCCCCGCCATCGCCTCGTACCCGTAGTTCGACACTCCACGTGCCGCCCGGAGGCAGGTCGAACTCCCAGCGCAGCAGCCCGGCGGAGGCGAGCGCATCGCGGGGCGGCGGGTCGGCGGTGACCACAGCGTGACCTGTTGGCGACGACCATCGCAGGCCGGAGTCGTGGACGGTGGCGGACAGTTCACGCCCCGGCCGCCCGGCCGCCACCGCCCCCAGCTCGGCCAGATCCGTACCGAGGCCGACCTCGACCGGAAGCCGCAGCGGGCGCGTGGCGGAACTGCGCAGCGTGATCTGCTCCGTGCCGTCGGCATGCCGTATCCGTTCGACCATGATGTCCGGGTCGGGCCCGCCGTCCACCACAGGCCGCAGCGTCGCCACGAATCGGGCCCGGTCGGCGGTGACCATGCGGGCCTGCACCGCGACCGGCTCGCGCCCCGCCACCCGGAGCAGGCAGCGCGACAGCAGCCGGCGCCCCGCGCGGTAGAACCCCTCCAGTCCATTGCCCGTCAATTGCCCTTGCTCCGAAGAGATCGCGAGCGAGGGCAGCGCCACGCAGATCAGCGCCGTATGCGCCGGCGGCAGCTCCGTGGAGCGCCGGGGAGCGGACGCATTCACACGACCGGGGGGCGCGAGTGGAGGTGAAGCGTTGCGGGCAGCGGGTGAAGCCGGAGCCTTGCGGCGGGTGGGCGAGGTCGCTGGGGAGATTGCCGACGTCGGTGCTTGAGCGGACGGCGCGCCCGTGATGGCGGCTGACGGCTCTGCGGTGTCGGACGGCACTCCCAAGGCCGCGGACGGCGCGCCCGCGGGCGCGGTCCATACCTCAGCTGGTGGGGGCGGCGAGATGCCGGCGACGATTCCAGGGGCCTGGCCCGCTGCTCCGCCTGCCCGGCCGACGAACGACTCCTCGGGTTCCGGCGCGCGTGCAGCTGAAGGCATCACCGCCGCCTCGCCCCCCTGACGGCCGGGGGTACCGCACGCGCAGGGTGGTCCGACGGCACCTGGTGTGGCGTCCTTCTCCAGGGTGGGCGGCATGGGATGGCTCCTTCCGCGCTGGGCGCGCGCGAGGCGCCGATGGCGCTCCGAAGGGTCGGCGGGGAGACGGCGGCGTGGCCCGGTCACGGGCTGTGCCACAGAGGAGAACGGGCCTGCCCCACCCCAAGTCACGCCCGGGGCAAAGGAAGCCGAGGAGACGACGCCCCACGCCCGTCCCCGACTCCCCCGCACCGGTCGGTGTCTGCGCGGTCAAAGACCCCGGCACGCGGGACTTGCGCCACGCGTCGGCACTCATCCGTCCCGCCTCGTGCCCTGCCGTCCCACTCGCCGACGCCCCTGCGGGCGCCTCGGCGCATGCGCCCCAGCCTGGGCGGGCCCCTTACCTGCGCCTGCACGTCGCGATCCGCGCCGGCGCAAGGCCGCCTCCAGGGCCCGCGTCACCCGATCCTCGGCGGGCTCCCTCGAGTCCTCTGCACTTCGCCGGCCGGGGGTTCCTTGGCCCGTACGACCAGCGGAGCCTTCGGCGTTGACGCCGGTGCCGGGCCCCGCACCCACCGATGCTCCAGCCCCGGCACCGTCAAAGTCCGCCCCCGAATCCACCCCGGGCAGTGTCACGCTCCGCTCGTCCCGTGTCTTGCGCAGGCTGCGCCGCACCGGCTCCGGATCCAGGTCCGCGCTGCACGCCTCCATGAGAAGCCGGGCGAAGACGTACCGCGGATCCGCGGCGAGCGCCATGTCCAAAGCCTCGCCGGCCTCCACTCGGTCACCCAGAGACCACGCGACCCAGCCGGCGAGCGTCAGCGGAGCAGCTGCGTGCTCGCCGTACGGCCCCACGCAGCGGCGGGCCAGGGCTCGCCACAGGCGCAGGACAAGCGGTGCCTCCTCACCCTCCATCCACTCGGCCGCGTGATCCCGGGTCAGCCGGTCCTGGAGGCCGAGGATCAGCCTCGCCGCCTCGTCGTGTGCGAGTTGTGCGTCGTCCTTGAGATCGGCTTCCAGCATGTCGCCGCCGTTCGGAATGTGCTCGAAACGGCTCCAGACCCGCCGTGCGAGATCGAGCGTCTCGTCCGCGACCTCGGCGCGCGGGACACCGGCGAGAATCCTGGGAACAAGGGCCATGGCCGCGGCGTCCAACGCCCGCTCCTGCGCTGCGACGGCTGCGGTCTGCCACGGCGCGAGCCTGGCCCTCATCTCCCGTGGTGGACGCCGCACTTGGATGCCCGCGTACGTCATCGCGGCCGCCGTGACAGACGTGCCGGGTGCGGCCAGCGGTGTGCCGTCGGGCGGGCAGCACTCCGCGACAGGGCAGCTGTACGACCAGAAGTGATCGTCGGCGATGCAGAGGGTCTCGACCACGGGCACGTCGAGGCGACCGCACGCCAAGCGCAGCATCTGTGCCAGCGGCCGCAGGCGCTCCATGACCTGCCGCCCGGTCTCGGTGGTCTTCGGGTCCTGGCACAGGAACGCGACGATGCCGTCCGGCGTTCCGTCCTTCTTCTCGCTTCCGCTGATCAGGCACTTGGCCATCTCGTGTGCGACGGACGGCCAATCGCCGGGGCGCTCAGGGATCCCGAGACGCACACGGCCGCCGAAGCGTCCGCGGTGCAGGGCGACGAGCACGATGCTGTCCTCGGGCCTGAACCCGAGCAAGTACGGGAGAGCCTCGGCCAGTTCGGACGGGTTGCGCAGGGTGACCTGGGCTGTGCCGGGTGCGCCTGCTGCTTCGCTGTGATTCGTCATGTGACGACCATGCCGCGAATCTCAAGATTCCGTTTTGACCTGTGGACAACCCGGGTCAGGGACACGACAGGAGTTGTCCACAGGCCGGAAGGGGTATTCGCGCGAAGCCGACCCGTCGGGCCATGCTTGTCCCGGCAATGCGCTCACATGCTGACGCCGACTCAGCGACCGTACGCAGCCCGGGACTTCGCGTGCGAGACGATCGTTGCGCTCAGGCGCGGCTCTCACGCTGCAGTGCATGGCTCTGCTCAGACGCGACTCCCACGCTGCAATGCATGGCTCCTAGGAAGCGCCTCCAGGAACGTATGCGCAAGCGTGAGGGTGGCTGCGTGGACGTACTGCAGTACGTCCACGCGCAGGGCAAGGCAGCCCAGAGCAGGCTCCGGATACTTCTGCGGCATGGGCCACGACCGCCATCAGCCCGCCGCAGCGAGCACCAGCGGAAGGACCTGCTCGCTCCCCGCCTGCCGGAGCAGTCGTGCGGCGACCGCGAGGGTCCAGCCGGAGTCCGTGTAGTCGTCCACGAGCAGGACCGGACCGGGTGTGCCGGCCAGGGCGGCGGCCAGGTCGTCAGGAACGGCGAAGGTGCCGGATAGCGCCCTGAGGCGCTGAGCGGAGTTACTGCGGCGTGGCGCGTGTACGTCACCCGACCCGGTGTACGTCAGTGCGCCCAGGAAGGGGAGGTGGCCGATGGTCGCGATGCCCTGCGCGAGAGAACCGACCAGCTGCGGGCGGGTCAGGGACGGCACGGCGACGACTCCCACCGGCCGTGCAGAGGCATCCGCAACATTGGGCGCCCAGCCCCCGGGCGAGCGCGCCCAGTCGGCGATGACCGCCACCGCTGCCTTGAGGACGTCGTCGGGGACGGGACCGTCGGGCGCGTTCTCGGCCAGTAGCGGGCGCAGTCGGTTGCCCCAGCCGATGTCCGAGAGGCGTCCCAGGGCACGGCCGGTGGAGCACTGCTCCTTGGCCGGGATGCGTCCCTTGAGGTCGATGCCCAGCGCGGGCATCCCCGTCGGCCACATGCGGCGCGGCTCGACCTCCACCCCCGGGCGATCCAGCTCCCTGGCGGCCCCGGTCAGCATCTCCGCCGAAACCGAGGAATCGGCCCAGGCCCCCGCGCAGTTGTCGCAACGCCCGCACGGCGCCGCCCCCTCGTCGTCCAACTGCCGGCGCAGGAACTCCATCCGGCACTGGGACGTGCTCGCGTAATCGCGCATGGCTTGCTGCTCGGCCGCCCGCTGCTTGGCCACCCACGCGTAGCGCTCTGAGTCGTACACCCAGTCGGCTCCCGTGGCCGTCCAGCCGCCCTTCACGCGCTTGACCGCACCGTCGACGTCCAGCACCTTCAACATCGACTCGAGGCGACTGCGCCGAAGATCGACCGCCGCCTCCAGGGCGGGCACGGACAGCGGCCGTCCCGCACCCTCGAGTGCCGAGAGGGTCTGCCGGACCTGCGTCTCGGGCGGGAAGGCCGTATCGGCGAAGTAGCGCCAGATGGCCTCGTCCTCCTTGCCCGGCAGCAGCAGGACATCGGCGTGGGCCACACCGCGCCCCGCACGCCCCACCTGCTGGTAATAGGCGATCGGTGAGGACGGCGAGCCGAGATGGATCACGAACCCGAGGTCCGGCTTGTCGAAGCCCATCCCCAGCGCGGAGGTCGCGACCAGCGCCTTCACCCGGTTCTCCTGAAGGTCGATCTCGGCCTGAAGCCGGTCGGCGTTCTCCGTCTTACCCGTGTACGAGGCCACGTTGAAGCCGCGCTGACGCAGGAAAGCGGTGGCCTCCTCGGCCGCGGCGACCGTCAGCGTGTAGATGATGCCGGAGCCCTGGAGCTCGTCCAGGTGCTCGGCGAGCCAGCCCAGGCGGTGCGCAGCGTCCGGCAGCCGGACCACACCCAGGCGCAGACTTTCCCGGTCCAGCGGGCCTCGTAGCACCAGCGCCTCGCCGGCACCAGTACCCAGCTGATCGGCCACGTCCGCGGTCACCCGCGCGTTCGCCGTCGCGGTGGTGGCCAGTACCGGCACACCGGCGGGAAGCTCGGCCAGCATCGCGCGCAGCCGGCGGTAGTCCGGCCGGAAGTCATGGCCCCAGTCGGAGATGCAGTGCGCCTCGTCGACCACCAGCAGGCCGGTCGTGGCGGCGAGCTTGGGCAGCACCTGATCGCGGAAATCCACGGAATTGAGGCGTTCCGGACTCACGAGGAGCACGTCGGTCTCGCCGCGCTCGACCTCCTCATAGATGGTGTCCCACTCCTCGGGGTTGGCAGAGTTGATCGTGCGCGCCTGGATACCGGCCCGCGCCGCCGACTCGACCTGGTTCCGCATCAGCGCCAGCAACGGCGAGATGATCACCGTGGGGCCGGAGCCACGCCGCCGCAGCAAGGCCGTGGCCACGAAGTACACCGCCGACTTGCCCCAGCCGGTGCGCTGCACGACAAGAGCACGCCGACGTTCCTCGACCAGGGCCGCCACGGCCTGCCACTGATCCTCCCGAAGGCGCGCCGAACCCCCCGGATCGCCGACCAGCTCAGCAAGGATGGCGTCGGCTTCGGCACGCAGCTCCTGGTTACTCATGCCCCCATGCAACCCCACACCACTGACAACGGCCCAATCTCCCGCTGTGATGATCACAGCCGGACCTCATCCGGTCAGCTGCCTGGAGGGTGTCCCACCAGGTGCCGAGGCCCTCCTGATCGCGTTCCTCGGGCGTCTCGATCACCGACGTCGGGGGATGTCGCCGCTGGTCCTGGCCGTAAAGACCTGAACCTGGCGTCGCAGGCGGCAGCGCTGGGCAGGGATATAGCCGACGCTTCCCCAGATACCGGTCCCCGGCCCCAATTGCTCGTTGCCGCAAGCCAGTACGAAGGGAAGAATTGGAATCGCTCCCGCGCGGCTCGATCGTGGTCCGGTAGGGCTGTGCCGCGGTGCGCTCCCGCAGTCCGACCTCGCCCGCAGTGTGGGCGCGTAGCCGAAGGGAGGACCGTGACCTTCGGATTCGCTCCGTCCTCGGCGGCATCGTTGTCGACGTCATCGACGCGTGCCGACTTGTCCGCCGACTCCACCAACCAACTCGCCAGGATGCTCGAACCCGCGGAATGGGCCGCGGCGGGGATCCCGCTGCTGCGCAATCCGCGCGAGGTCGTCAGCGGCCTGCACGCCAGGCACCGCCCCAAGCCGCAGACGGCCGTCGTGGCCGTTCTCGACACGGAGGAGCGGCTCAGCGCCAGCGCGTCGTTCGCGCGGCGCGCGAGCACGGCGGACGGCTGGGTGTTCCGCAATGCGCTGCTCACGCACCTGCGCCGGGTCATCCCGCACGATCTCCGGCGTCGCACTCCGGTTCGCACGGCCGTACTGCTCTACTGCCGTGAGGGCGACGCGCGTTGGACCGAGGAGGACGGTGCGTGGATGTGGGGGCTGCGGGACGCCTGCACCCTTCATGGGCTGCGCTGCGGGGCGTACATCACCATGACGCGGGACGGCTGGCAGGTACTCGGCGAGGGGCGTGGCGGCCGGCGTCCCAGCCTGGGGTCGACGCCCGAAGCGTTCGAGGGCGCCACCGAGCCGCCGCTGCCACGCGCCGGAGGAGCCGCGTCGGAGGTACTGCGCCGCGCGGCCGCCCGCTGAGGGCTGCCGTGGAAACGAGCCCCTGCCGATACGGCCCCGCAGACACACGGCGCCGCCGGCCGCCCCAAGACCGTCGAGCGGGCCGGGCAGCCGGCGTGCGGCGTGTCAGACTCCGGCGCCCAGCAGGGAGTTGATCCGCTGCGGGTCTCCGCACACCACCAGCAGGGCGCCCGCCCGGCCGAGGGCGAGAGGCAGAGCGGTGGCGGCCGCCTCGTCGTCACCGCCGTTCAGTGCGACGACGACCACAGGCCGCTTCGCGGCGCGCTCGGCGGCACCGGCGTCGGCGTAGAAGACGTCGTCACCCGC
Organism: Streptomyces sp. NPDC090032; assembly: GCF_044748025.1. NCBI lineage: Bacteria > Bacillati > Actinomycetota > Actinomycetes > Kitasatosporales > Streptomycetaceae > Streptomyces > Streptomyces sp. NPDC090032. The sequence goes on from NZ_JBIVFF010000003.1 coordinate 632,796, forward strand.
GTCGTGCTGCGCCCAGTAGGCGGCGTCGCCGAAGGACAGCTCGTGCGTGGCCCACGGGTGCGGGTCACCGATGGTGATCACCAGCACCTCGCCGGGCGCGCGGCCCGAGTCGAGGAGCAGGTCGACGGCTTCCTCCGCAGCGTCCAGGGCGCCCTCGACCGAAGCCGGGATCAGCTGGATCTGCGGCTGCACGGCCGCGGCGGGCGCGGTCGGAACGGCGGCGGGAGCGGTCGGAGCCGAAGGCTCCGGCTGGACGGCGGGCGCCGACTCGCGCGACGTGCGCTGCGCGGGCGGCTTCGGCCGTGCGGGACCCGGGCGTCCGGGTCGCGGCGGCGCCGCGGGACGCGGGCCGGGTACGGGGCGGGGGGTCGGCGCACTGCGGCCACTGGGGGCCGAAGTGGCGCGGGGACCCTGGGCACTCTCGTGAATCTGAGGCTCCTCGGGAAGGAGAGGCATGAGCTGATGTCTATCAAACACCGGTGCGAGTAGCTCCGGCGGGTGGCACATGAGTGCGAACGGAAGATCAGAAGTCGAAGCCGAGCTGGCCTTCGATCTCCGGAACGTTTCCGTCCGCCCAGCTGCGGGCCTTCTTGAGGTGCCGCCACTGGGGCAGCCCATCAAGATACGCCCACGTGAGCCGGTGGTACGGGGTGGGCCCCCGCTCCTCCAGCGCGGCTTTGTGGACCGGCGACGGATAACCGGCGTTGGCCGCAAAACCGAAGTCTGCATGTTCGATGCCCAGTTCGGCCATCATTTTGTCGCGCCGAACCTTGGCGATCACCGATGCCGCGGCGACGGCCACACAGGACCGGTCGCCCTTGATCACCGTACGGACCTGCCAGGGAGCGCCGAGGTAGTTGTGCTTCCCGTCGAGGATGACCGCGTCCGGACGGACCGGAAGGGCCTCGAGGGCGCGCACCGCGGCGAGCCGCAGGGCGGCCGTCATCCCCAGCTCGTCGATCTCTTCGTGGGAGGCGTGCCCGAGAGCGTGCGCCGTCACCCAGCTCTCCAGCGTCTCGGCGAGCACTTCGCGTCGCTTCGGGCTGATCAGCTTGGAATCGGTGAGTCCTTCGGGCGGTCGGCGCAGCCCGGTGACGGCGGCGCACACGGTGACCGGCCCCGCCCACGCACCGCGACCGACCTCGTCCACACCGGCGACGATCTTGGCTCCGGTGGTGGCGCGCAGTGAGCGCTCGACGCTGTGAGTGGGTGGTTCGTACGGCATGGCGCCAGATAGCGTACGCCGCCTTGACCCCTCGGCGACACCCGGTACGACCAGCCCGTTCTCGGCGGGTGACGTCGGCGGGGGTGGAACCTCCGGTTCACGGCCGGCCCGACTCAGGCGCGGCCCCCCGCACCACCTGGGCTCCTAGCCCCCATCCACAGCCCGTGAGGCGCCGACGCCGCCCCGCGTCACGTCCCCAGCGGCCGCAGCAGCGGCACCATCACCTGATCGATCATTTCCGTGAGATCACGCTCTCCCCATTCGCTCGCGCACACCTTGGAGCGGTACATCATCATCGCCGGAATGACATCGCAGACGTACGCGTCCGTGGCGTCAGGGCGCACCTCTCCACGCTGAATGCCACGGTGCACGACCTCCTTGATCAGCTCGACGCTCGGCTGGACGACCCCTTCGAAGATCACCTCGTGGAAGCGCTGGGCCGTCGCCGAGTCGCATTCGTGAAGAACCGACCGCAGAGCGAATCCGGGGCGCGAGTACATCGCCTCACGCATCAGGCGGCACAGCTCGATCAAGTCCTCCCGGACGCTGCCGCAGTCCGGCGCTCCGTCGAGCTTGGGCAGCGCCGCCTGGAGGGCGTCCACGACGAGATCCTCCTTGGAGGGCCAGCGGCGGTAGACGGCGGCCTTGCCCGTCTGCGCCCCGGCGGCGACGCCTTCCATCGTGAGGGCGTTCCAGCCGACCGTACTGAGCTGCTCCAGCGCGGCTTCCAGGATGGCCCGCTCCAGCACGGGGCCACGCCGGCGCAGGGTGGCCGTCCGAGCGGGGGCGGCCGTCCAGCGCGAAGTATCCATCGTCTTCTCTCCGTCGGGGATCCGGGTGTTCAAGGCAGCTTCTTCAGTGAACGGTTGCGTTCACTGATGGGGAGTCACTACCGTTTGGCACAACAGTGAACGGTTGCGTTCACTAACGCACTTGTGGGGGATCCATAGTGTCAACCTCTCAGTTAACTCAAGATCAGAAGCCGGACAAGCCAGGGAAGTCGGGGAAGTCGGGGACGGCACGACGGGCGGGGCACCCCGGCATAGCCCTCACCGTCATCGCGGCCTGCCAACTCATGGTGGTACTGGACGCGACGATTGTGAACATCGCGCTCCCGCACATTCAGGACGCGCTCAAGTTCTCCACGACCGACCTCACTTGGGTCGTCAGCGCGTACACGCTCACCTTCGGCGGTCTGCTGCTTCTCGGCGGCCGCGCGGGTGACATCCTCGGTCGCCGCCGGGTCTTCATGTCCGGCATCCTGCTCTTCACACTCGCCTCCCTCCTCGGCGGACTCGCCCAGGAACCCTGGCAGTTGCTGGCGGCCCGGGCACTGCAGGGCGTCGGTGGCGCGATAGCGTCGCCCACCTCGCTCGCCCTCATCACCACGACGTTCCCGGAAGGACCTGAACGGAACCGCGCGTTCGGCGTCTTCGCGGCCGTCTCCGCGGGCGGCGGCGCCGTCGGCCTCCTCGCCGGCGGCATGCTCACGGAGTGGCTGGACTGGCGCTGGGTGCTGTTCGTGAACGTACCCATCGGCATCCTCATCGCCGTACTCGCGCCGATGTACATCAACGAGTCCGAACGCCACCCCGGGCGCTTCGACATCGCGGGCGCGCTCACCTCCACGGCGGGCATGGCCTCGCTCGTGTACGGCTTCATCCGGGCGTCGGAGGAGGGCTGGCGGGACAGCGTCAGCGTGGGCTCCTTCGTCGCCGCCGTGGTGCTTCTGCTCGCCTTCGCCTTCATCGAGAGCCGGGCGAAGGAACCGATCACTCCGCTGCGGATGTTCGCCGACCGCAACCGCTCGGGCACATACGTGATCATGCTGAGCCTGGCCGCGGCGATGTTCGGCATGTTCTTCTTCATCGTCCTGTTCGCTCAGAACGTCCTGAACTACACGCCCATCGAGGCGGGCCTCGCCTTCCTCCCCGTGACGGCCGCGATCATCGTCGGCGCGGGCCTGTCCCAGCGACTGCTTCCGGTACTCGGCCCCAAGCCGTTCATGATGACCGGCGCGACACTCGTCCTGCTCGGCCTCGGCTGGCAGACGTTCATCTCTCCCGACAGCTCGTACGTGGGCGGGGTGCTCGGCCCGATGCTGCTGTTCGGCGTCGGGATGGGGCTCAACTTCGTGACGCTCACCCTGACCGCGGTCTCCGGAGTCGCCCAGCACGAGGCGGGCGCGGCATCCGGGCTGCTCAACGCGACGCAGCAGGTGGGCGGTTCACTCGGCCTCTCCATCCTGACCACGGTCTTCGGTACGGCCAGCAGGAACGAGGCCAAGGACCAGATCCCCTCGTTCATGGCACAGGCCACGCCGGAGCAGAAGGCGGAGTTCGCCCAGACCCAGCAGCTCCCGGCTCCCTGGGGTCACCAGGTCCTTGCCGAGGGCATCTCGACCGCGTTCATTCCGGCCGCGGCGATGGCACTGCTCGCCCTGATCGTCGCCACGGTGGTGATCAGGGTGCGCAAGAGCGACCTGGAAGCGCTCGCGGGTACCGCGGGTGCGGCCGGGCCGGCGGGCGGCTGACGGGGGGATCCGCCCACCGCTGTGGTGGGTGCCAGGCCGTCCGAGTCGACAAGGGCAGCCGGGCACCCACCACACCAGAGCCGACGCATCAACCACACCGAAGCCGACGCATCCGCCGGACCCCTGAGGGTGCCTCCATCCACCAAGCGGGCGGTGAGCGACCCACAGGTCAGACCGGCAGACCGGGCGCCCACTCCGGCAACGGCTCGGTCCGCTGCAACCAGTGGTCGGCCGGAGTGCCACCCGGGCCTGAAGCGACCACTCCGCCCACGATCGCGCACGTCGTGTCCATGTCGCCGCCGACCTGGGACGTGTCCCAGAACGCGCGCTCGAAGTCGCCGAGCCCTCGCGCCGCCGACCACAGGGCGAAGGGCACGGTGTCGTGCGCCGTGGTGCGCCGGCCGCAGCCCAGGACCGCGGCAACTGTCCCCGCATCGCCGTAGTCGAGCATGTCCCTGGCCCGCCGGAGCCCCGCACCCACCGCACTGCGCGGCACGAGCGCGATCACGCCGTCGAGCAGCGCCTGCGGAGTCGGCGGGCCTGCCGGATCGGCCACGATCGCGGCGGCTGCGGCCACGGCCATGGCCCCGACCACGGCCTCCCGGTGCTGATGCGTCGGATAGGCCGAGATCTCGGCCTGATGTGTGGCCTGCTCGGGATCGTCCGCGTACCAGGCGCCGAGTGGCGCGATCCGCATCGCCGCCCCGTTGCCCCACGAGCCCTGGCCCTTGAAGAGCGCGGAGGACAGAGAGCGCCAGTCGCCGCCCTCGCGGATCTGCCGGAGCAGCCGGTTCACCGCGGGGCCGTAGCCCCGGTCGAAGTCGTGGTGCTCCGCGAAGGACCGGGCGAGCGCGTCCTGCTCGATCCGGTTCTCGGCGGCCAGGACCGCCACTACGGAGCACGCCATTTCTGTGTCGTCGGTCCACTGCCAGACACCGTCGGGCAGCTCGCGGCGCTTGAGCAGCGGATAGTTGGCGGGCACGAAGAACTGGGAGCCCAGCGCGTCCCCCACCGCCAGGCCGCGCAGGCTGGACAGCGCGCGGTCCAGCCGCACATGAGGAGAGGAATCAGCGGTCATCGCCCTGCCACTCTAACCGGTGACTCCGTACGGCTCCGGGTCACGCCATCGTTCGAACGGCCGGTCCAAGGTGTATTTGCCGTCCTCCCCGAGAACGAGTGCCCGCGTCTCACCGTTCCCGGGATTCGACAGGCATTCGAAGTCGGCGACGGTCCAGTGGAACCAGCGCATGCAGAACAGCCGCATGGTGAGCCCATGAGTGACGAGCAGGACGTTCGACGGGTGGTCGTGCGCCTCGAAGCTTCGGTGGAGACTCTCCAGAAAAGCATCCACACGGTCGTACACGTCAGCCCCGGACTCTCCTTGGGCGAAGCGATAGAAGAAGTGGCCGTAGGCGTCGCGGTACTCCTTCTGGAGGCGTACGTCGCCCCGCTCCTGCCAGTTTCCCCAGTCCTGCTCCCGCAGCCGCGGCTCCTCGCGCACGCGGACGCGTTCAGGGTCGAGACGGAAGGCGTGGAGCGTCTGGTGCGTGCGGCGGTAGGGCGACACGTACACGCTCACCCGCTCACGGCCGAACAGCTCCCGCAGGTACCTCCCCGTCTCCTCCGCCTGCCGGTGCCCGGTCTCGGTGAGGGCCAGGGCGTGGTCGGGCTCGCGTTCGTAGACGGTGTCGTCGACGTTGCCCGCCGACTCGCCGTGCCGGACAAGGACAATGCGCCGAGGTCGTGCCATGCGGAAACCCTAGATCGGAAGGGCCCGATTCGAGCACCCGTACGGGCTCCATCCGACGTATGTCACATGGCGCGGAACATGGCACGGCCCTCTTCGCGGCCGGTCCGGATCACACCGTCCAGGAGGGTTCGAGCTGGACGATGTCTCCCGTGATCCCGGCGATGTCGGTCTCCGTCTGGGCGCGGGTCGAGAGTCGCTCCACGCGTTCGACCTGGTACTTGCCGTGCTCGGCCACGGAGTGCCACATCGACAGGATCAGGAACTCGTTGCCCGGTGCTTCACCGAACAGCCCGCGCACCATCCCCGGGGAGCCGGCCATGGCGGGGTTCCAGACCTTCTCCTGCATGAGCGCGAAGTGTTCCTCGCGGTCCGCGTGCACCCGGCAGTGCGCGAGACGCACCGTGTCCGCCTCCGTGAAGCGCGGCTCGAACCCTGTCTTCACGTCGAACCGGTGGTCGAAGAGCTTCACCTGGATGTCTTTGTACGTGCCCGACTGGGCGGCCGCGAGCCGGTCGTGCGAGCGCGCCATGAAGGAGTCGTAGAAGGCACGGCTCTCCCAGAAGCCGAGGACATGCGCCACCCCTGGCCGATTTCTGCTCCAGCCGCCGCCCTGCCCCCGGAACCCCGGCTCCCCCAGAAGCCCCGCCCACTTTCGCTGCCCCCGCTCGAACCCGCGTCGGTCGGTCACGGTGCAACGAATCCACTTGACCAGCACCGCGCCATCGTACGGCCCACGACGTGGGTTCGGTCACGCTCCGGCGCCGCACATCCTGATCAGTCGCGCCGCGTCCTCGGCCCTCAGTTCGATCCCGAACTCACGGGCGAGAAGGTCGATCAACTCGCCTTCCTGTACGTCTCGTTCGTCCCGGGTGCCGTCAGGATGCTCGATCGACAGCCGCATGCCGATCAGCGAACGCTGGGTGTCGACGGCAGCACGCTGGACGACGGGCCGATGGACGAACGCGGACCGCGGATGCGTCGACGTGTAGTGGTTCATCACCACGTAGTCGACGGGATGGCGCTCCTCCAGGGTGAAGGCGTAGATCTCCTCCCAGCCGCCGGGGCGCTGGCTCCGCAGGACCAGAACGCCTCCGGCCTCCGACACGAGACCGAAGGTCCACGGCCCCTGACGCACCTCGATCCCGTCCCGCAGAGGGATCGGTTCGCGTAGGCCCTGGGCGCCGAAGCCCACGTCGCACAGCCACTCCTGGCCGTCCTCCACGGTGACTCGGGTCAGCATGTGGGTGATGGCGCGAAGCTCCGTCGCCCCCATCCGGACGCGGGCCCCAAGTCCCTTCACGGGGTAGCCGATTCGCTCCAGGGCCGCCGCGAAGAGCAGGTTCTGCTCGTAGCAGTAACCACCGCGGCGCTGCTGCACGAGCTTCGCCTGGAGGGCAGCGGGATCCAGGTACACCAGCCGCCCGAGCATGATCTCCAGGTTCTCGAACGGGATCGACGCGAGGTGCGCCCTGTGCAGCGCGCGCAGGGTCTCCAGGTCCGGTTTCGCGTCTCCTGTGAAGCCGATTCGCGCCAAGTAGGCGTCGAGATCCAGGTCTTCCCCGTTTCAGTTCATGGTCACAATCGTAGGACGTAGCGTGTCCGTAGTAGTCATGAACCGTCATGGGCAGTCAGTCATGAACAGCCGTAACCGGCAGCCGAGGAGGGGGAGTTCGGTGAGCAGCTTCAAGAAAGGGCTCAAGAAGGTCGAGGTCGCGCTGAAATGGGACCCGAGCCCGATCGGCACGCCGCCCCATGATCTCGACATCATCGCGGCGACCTACACGTCCGACGATCCGGGCGGGGCGCCGGCCTACGTCGTGCACTTCGACAGCCGCTCCCCGGACGGGACCATCACTCTCAACCGGGACAGCACCACCGGCCAGGGCTTCGGGTTCGACGAAGTCATGACACTGGAGCTGGAGCGCCTTTCGCCCTCCTACGCGCGCGTGGTCGTCGGTATCGCCATACAACAGGGCGAGCGGGCAACGGTGTTCGGCACTGTGGCGAACACGGCGGTCCGCATCCGCGAGGGGTACACCGACCTCGCGCAGAACGACTTCTCCCAAGTGGCCGATTCCACGGCGGCCGTGATCGCCGAGTTCGCGAGGGACGACTCCGGAGAGTGGGCCTTCCGTGAGGTGCTCCAGGGCTTCGACAGCGACCCGACGTCGTTCGCCGCCGTGATGGGCGGCGCGCACTGAGCACTCCGGAAACACGCAACGGCTGAGGGGCGGGGGGGCCCGGGCCCCCCCCCCCCCACAACCAAGCCTAAGCCAGAAAGCAGCAAACCCGGGTGGCGCCCCCGCCCCCCCCCGAGTTGCACGAGCCCGCGGCCCGCCAAGA